>NZ_AP023179.1:1932335-2576446 GCF_013426915.1 Paraburkholderia sp. PGU19 | reverse complement strand
TTCAGCCCGGACGGCAAGTACGCGTATCTGACGAGCGAGCTGACGGCGACCGTCACGGCATTCCACTACGACGACGGCAAGCTCACGCAACTGCAGGTCGTGCCGATGACGAAACCCGGCTTCAAGGGGCAGGTGGGTGCAGCTGCAATTCATCTGTCGCCGGACGGGCGCTTTCTGTACGCCAGCAATCGTGGCGATGCGAATGAAATCGTCATCTACGCGGTCGATCCCGGCAACGGCCATATCCGGGAGGTCGGCCGTCAGTCGAGTCTCGGGAAAGCGCCGCGAGAATTTTCAATCGATCCGACGGGGCAATGGCTGATCGTTGGCAACCAGAACAGCGATACGGCGTACGTGTTCCGTCGCGATCCGCAAAGCGGGCTGCTGGAAGCGAACCCGAAGCGCATCGATATCGGCTCGCCCGTCGACTTCAAGTGGGTGTCGCCGTCGTGATGTTTGCAGTGTGAAAGAGGCGGGTGCCGCCGCTGCGTTCGACTATTTCTTTTGTTCTCGCAGCGGCGCTCGTTCAATTCCGAAAGCGGCTTATTCCGCCGGCCCCGGCGCGAGCACTTCGCGGCTCCCGTTGATGCCCATCGCCGACACGAGGCCCGCCGTCTCCATCTGCTCGACGAGTCGCGCCGCGCGGTTATAGCCGATGCGCAACTGCCGCTGTACCGCCGAGATCGACGCGCGTCGTGTGCGCACGACGAACGAGACGGCTTCGTCGTACAACGGGTCGGCTTCCGCATCCGGCGTTTCGCCGAACAGATCCTGCGTGCCGCCGCCATCCGTCGCCGGGCCGTCGAGAATGCCTTCGATGTATTCCGGTTCGCCGAACTGCTTCAGATGCTCGACGATCCGGTGCACTTCCTCGTCGGCGACGAACGCGCCGTGCACGCGCTGCGGGTAGCCGGTGCCGGGCGGCAGGAACAGCATGTCGCCCTGGCCGAGCAGTGACTCGGCGCCCATCTGGTCGAGAATCGTGCGCGAGTCGATTTTCGACGACACCTGGAACGCAACGCGCGTCGGGATGTTCGCCTTGATGAGACCCGTGATCACGTCGACGGACGGGCGCTGCGTCGCGAGAATCAGGTGAATGCCCGCTGCCCGCGCCTTTTGCGCGAGACGCGCGATCAGCTCTTCGATCTTCTTGCCCGCGACCATCATCAGGTCGGCCAGTTCGTCGATCACGACGACGATCAGCGGCAGCGGCGACAGCGGCTCGGGTGCGTCCGGCGTTAGCGAGAACGGATTGCCGATCTTCTTCTCTTTCGCGGCGGCGTCGCGAATCTTCTGGTTGAAGCCTTGCAGGTTGCGCACGCCGACGGCCGACATCAGCCGGTAGCGCTTCTCCATCTCGCCGACACACCAGTTGAGCGCGTTCGCGGCGAGCTTCATATCCGTCACGACGGGCGCGAGCAGATGCGGAATGCCTTCGTACACGGAAAGCTCCAGCATCTTCGGATCGATCATGATCATTCGCACGTCTTCGGGCGTCGCCTTGTACAGCAGCGAGACGATCATCGCGTTGATCGCCACCGACTTGCCCGAACCCGTCGTACCCGCGACCAGCATGTGCGGCGCCTTCGCGAGATCGGTGACGACCGGGTGGCCGGTGATGTCCTTGCCCATCGCCAGCGTCAGATTCGACGCGGACTTCTGATAGACGTTGGCTTCCAGAATCTCGGAGAGACGGATCGTCTGACGCCTGGCATTCGGCAGTTCGAGACCCATGCAGGTCTTGCCTGGAATCGTCTCAACGACGCGGATCGAAGTAAGGCCGAGACCACGCGACAGGTCCTTCATCAGCCCGACGATCTGGCTGCCGCGCACGCCGAGCGCCGGCTCGACTTCGAAGCGCGTGATGACGGGGCCCGCCGATGCGCCGACCACCGTCACCGGCACCTTGAATTCTTGCAGACGCTGCTCGATCAACGCGCCCGTTTCGGCGAGCTTTTCTTCACTGACGGGCTCGGTCTCGGTCGAGGCGGGCGCGAGCAGATCGAGCGACGGCAGTTCGATGTGCGAGGCCGCGGGCGCGTAAAACTCGAAAGCAGGACCGCTGTGGCCGCGCACGGCAGGGCGGGGCGGGGCAGCGGCAGGCGGCTCCTGTTGCGCGTCTTGCTGTGCTTCGGGCTCGTCTTGCGCCAGGTCAGGCTCGAACTCGTCGGCCGTATTCTGTTCAGGCGCTTGCGCAACGAGGGCCGTGCCCGGGAAGCGAACGATGTTCGAAGGTGCTTCAGGTGCGGTCTCGTCCGACGTGTCGTCGAAGGCGGTCGATACGGCGACAGGTTCGGTCGGCGTGTCAGCGTCGCCGTATGCGGGCGCGTTCGATACCGATGCGTGACGCGCTTGTTGTGTCGATGGAGCGGTTGTCGAAGCCACACGCAGAAGCGACACGGATTGCGTGATTGCATCCCACGGCGCGAGCGGGGTAGGGGCGGTTTCAACCTGTTCCGCGAGCGCGGGCTCTTCCGCTGCGGGTGACACAGTTTCGCTCGCGATGTGCGTTGACGGTGCAACCGGAGCTTCGGGCTTGGCTGGCGACTCGACCGCATGAGCGACAGTCGCAGGCTGTTCCGCGACGGCGATTTGCGTTGGCAATTCTGGGTGGGTCGCCGCGGTTTCGTGCTCGTCGAGATGCGTTGAAGTGGGTTGCGCGGGCGTTGCGATTGCATCGGCTGGTGCGGATTCGACGAAAGGCATCGATGCCTCGGTCGAAGGCGCCGCCGGTTGTTCGGACGATGCGATGGCGGTCACCGGTTCGAGTGACGTGGAGGTCGGGGCAACGGGCGCCACGCTCTGCTCAATCGCTTGGGTCTCTGTCGCGACACGTTCGGCAACGGCTTGCAGTTGCGGTTCAACCGGCTCGGACACAGCCGCTACAACGGTCGATTCAATCGCCGGTGCGGCGCTGGCATGTGCGTCCGCTTCGACAACAGTCGCGCTTGCCGTCACGTTGCTGACAATCGCGGTCGGCTGAGCGTGTGCAATCTCGGTCTCGGCGCGAGGCGAATCCGTTTGCTCTGCGGCGACGGTTTGCGCTTGCGGCTCTGCCTCGGCGACATGCGATTGCACCTCAGCCGAAGACACCACGGGCGGCACGGCCACAACCGCATGAGCCTGTTCTTCGTTGCGTTCGGCCCCGTTCGCTGATTCGACAGGTGCAACTGTTTCCGCAGCGGGCGTCGTATGCGTGGCAATGGCAGCTTCAAGCGCCGACACGGCCTGATCGACTGCAGCTACGGCCGCCGCGCCCGAAACGGCCGCCGAGCTTGCGGAACCCATAGAAGCCTCGACCGCCGGACCAGTAGCGGACAGCGTCTGCGCATTCACTCCATCGGCGGGAGCCGACGCGCTATGGGTGTCGACAACCTTCGCCGGATCGCTCGCCGTGCGCCGGGCGAGACTCGCGCCCGCGAGCGTCGTCCAGCGTGCCGCGTTTTCCTCGATGCTGCGCAAAGTCTCCTGCACGCTCGACGCGGGCGCGACGGGTTGGGCGGGCGGATTGGCGCGCGTGTAGGCGGGCACTTTGAGATTCGGCGTGTCGCGGCGCACAGCCGGCGAAGCGGACGGCGCGACGACTCGCCGCGTCGGCGCGGCGGGTGTTGCCGCGCCGACCGATGCCGTCTGACGGCTCTGCGCGAGCGTCGCTCCGCGCAAGGCCGCCGAGCGCGCCGATGCCACGGCCGGATTCACCGACGGGCCGCGCGCGCCGGCATTGGCCGCTGCCGCTTTCGACGATTGCAGGGCAGCCGTGCTGCCGAAGACAGTCGGCGGCGTGGCCGCGACGCGTGCGGCTTCCATCAGCGGGGCCACCGTTTCGCGCGAATGTGGGCGCGGCGTGTCGGTGTTGAGCCAGCCGGAGGGTGAGACCGGCTCGGCGGGCGTCCACGGCTTGGGCGCGCTTGCCCGGTGAACGGAGGCGGGACTTCCCGGCGCGCCGCCTGTTGCATTGCCGACGGCGTTGCGCACGGTACCGCCGGCACTCGCCGCCATCGAACCAGCCGGCATACTCAGCGCTTCGCCCGCCGCGACGGAGGCAGTCGCGGCGCCAGCGGCGCGCGTCGTAGAAGGCGGTCGCCACACGGTCGGCCGCGCATAACGCCCATTGGTTTTCGGCGCCATCGTATTGATGGGCGCGCTGCTATGGGACGGCGCCGTCTCGGCGGCACGCGAGGCGTGGCCGCGCGGTTCGTCTTCACGTGCGCCACGCGACAGCCCAAGACCGAACGCCTCGTTCGCCCAAGCGAAGAACGACGGCCACCTGAAACCGATGAGCCATGGCAGCGACACCGCGAACAGGCCGAGCATCACGAGCGGTGTCGCGACGCGCCCCAACAGATGCGTGAGACCCGTCGACAGCGCATGCCCGAAGCCGTCGAGCCCCTGCACATTGACGAGCGACGCCTCCAGCGTGCAGCTCGCGATCAGCACGCAGACAAAGCCGAGCCACAGCCGGATCGTGCCGGGACCGCGCAGGCCCGCGCCGCCCGGCAGCGCGGACTTCACGAGACGCCACAACAGGGGAAGAAACCAGACGGCGGAAGCGCCGAACCAGCCGAAAACTACCGTTTGCATGCTAGACATCAACGAATGACGGATGCGCGAACGCGCGACCTGTCGAGTTTAACTGGGCAAAGCGGACCCTATCCGCGAGCAAGTGCCGCGCAGTGCGCGGCGTCCCTGTACGGTCGACGTTCGCCGGCCACGCGGTCATTGGCCGCGCCGCGCGAACACGAGCGTGTCGCCGTTATCGAGGATCAACTGAAGTTGCTGCGGCTTGCGCATATCGACGGCCGAGCGCTCGACATGCGCAAGCGCGCCGAGATATGCGCCTTCGATGTTGCCACCCGGCGTCGCGCACGCCATGCGCGTACCCGCGAGCGGCCCGAAGTTCAGCTTGCCGTCCTTGAGCATGTACGTGCCTGTGTAGCGGTTGCAGCCGGAGAAGCCGCTGGCGCGGCGCATGCCTGTTTCCGTCGACAGCACGAGCGTGATGGGTTCGCCGCTCGCGCCGCCCGGCACCTCGCGCGTGCTGCCCGAGGCGAGCTTCCAGCTGCTGAGTTGCCAGTCGGTGTTGTCGAGCAGTTGCGTGGCCGCCGGGTTGAACGGATCGGGCGGCGGGGCTTCCGTGTCAGCGTGTTTCGGCATCGAGCAGGCGGCGACGAGCATGGACAGTGACGCGGCCATCGACACGACGGCCAGCGCATAACCCGCGCGCCGGCGCAGCGACACGCGCGCAGCCGTGTCAGGTGCATTCGACGATGCGTCGGGGTTGGCGCTCGTGCGTGCGTCGCGTGGCGTGGCGGACGTGGGCTGCATATCGTCGTTCCTCTCTAAACTGGCGAAGGCGTAAGGGTATCGCACTACGCTTGCCGCATGCGAGCGCAAACGCGGGTGATAAACGGCATAAGCGACATAGGCGGCACAGGCAAAACGTAGGGTTGCCGCGACGACGCCGTTCGCGCCGCGGTTGCAGTCCGTTTCGTGGGGTTTCGCCGGCATGGCCGGACGCCGCCCTGGCGGCCTGACAGCACGGCCGGCAACGTCGCCCACGACGCACTCTCAACACGGGTTATCGGCACGCGGCGGGCGTAGCCGCAGGGGCCGCGCATGTTAACATCGGCGCAGTCATTCATTCCACCCGCTTTTTGTCACAAATTCTCTGGAGCTTCCATGATGATCGGCCAACGCATCGGCACACCGCTTTCGACCTCGGCTACGCGCGTCATGCTGCTCGGCGCAGGCGAACTGGGCAAGGAAGTGATCATCGCGCTGCAACGGCTGGGCGTCGAAGTGATCGCGGTCGACCGTTATCCGAACGCGCCGGGGCATCAGGTCGCGCACCGCTCGCACGTGATCGACATGACTGACGCGAAGGCGTTGCGCGCGCTCGTCGAAAAAGAGCGCCCGCATCTGATCGTGCCGGAGATCGAGGCGATCGCCACGGATGCACTGGCCGCGATCGAAACGGAAGGCGTCGCCGAAGTGATCCCGACCGCGCGCGCCACGCAACTGACGATGAACCGCGAAGGCATCCGCCGCCTCGCCGCCGAGGAACTCGGCCTGCCCACCTCGCCGTACGCGTTCGCCGATTCGATCGACGAACTGAAGGCGGGCATCGCGAAGGTCGGTTATCCGTGCGTCGTGAAGCCGGTGATGTCGTCATCGGGCAAGGGACAGTCGGTGCTGCGCAGCGACGCCGATGTCGAGCCCGCATGGCAATACGCGATGGCGGGCGGCCGGGTGAATCACGGGCGCGTGATCGTCGAAGGGTTCATCAACTTCGAATACGAGATCACGCAGCTGACCGTGCGCGCGATCGATTCCGCGACCCAGCAGACGGCCACCTGTTTCTGCGAGCCGATCGGCCACGTGCAGGTCGCGGGCGACTACGTCGAATCGTGGCAGCCGCAGCCGATGAGCCCGCGCGCGCTCGAACGCTCGCGAGACATCGCCGACAAGGTGACGACGGCGCTCGGCGGCCGGGGCCTGTTCGGCGTGGAACTTTTCGTGCGCGGCGATGACGTATGGTTTTCGGAGGTCAGCCCGCGTCCGCATGACACCGGGCTCGTGACGCTCGCATCGCAGCGTTTCTCCGAGTTCGAGTTGCACGCCCGAGCCATTCTCGGCTTGCCTGTCGATACGACCTTGCGCGCGCCGGGCGCGTCGGCCGTGATCTACGGCGGGCTCGACGAGACGGGCATCGCGTTCGAAGGCGTCGCGCAGGCGCTCGCCGTGCCGGGCGCGGACCTGCGCCTGTTCGGCAAGCCCGAGAGCTTCGTCAAGCGCCGCATGGGCGTGGCGCTCGCAACGGGCAGCGATATCGGCGAAGCGCTGCAGCGCGCCAAGCAGGCGGCTGCCGCTGTCAAGCCGGTCTCGGCGAGGTAACAACGCGGGCGGTTCGCCTGTCGCGGTTGTTGCGGATTGAATGTGTAGCGGGCAAGGAGCGGTGTGCGTGAAAGCCAGACAGTCAGGCAGCAAGGTCGCCCGGCGCATCGCGCTGCTCGCATCGGCGTTGGTGTCGATGACGGCGTTGAGCGGCTGCGGGCTGGCCGCTGCGCCATGCCGCATCGCCTCTGCGGGACTCAAGATCGTTCCCGGGGTCGGCCACGTGGCCGCCGCGCCGACCGATGCATGCGCCGACGTGATCGATCCGTAAGTCATACATGAGCGATCCATGATCCGCAAACTTCGGCAGGGTCGCGCGGTCATAACGAAAGGGCGTCAGGAAGCGAGGCATTCGATGAGCAGACGGTGGGTTGCATCAGTGGGCGTGCTGGCGTTCGTCGCTGCGTCGGGCGTGGCCCGCGCCGCTGAGATGCTGCCATTGCCCGATATCCGCACTTCGCATCGCGTGATGCAGAAATACACGTGCGCGACGGGCCGCATCTTGCAGGTCACCTATCTGAACGCGACCAACGGTCAGAGCTTCGCGGTGTTGCCGGTGAAGGGCCGGCAGATGCTGTTCGTCAACGTGCTGTCCGGCTCCGGTGCGAAGTATCAGGCGGGCAGCTACACGTGGTGGACCAAGGGCCCGCAAGCCACGCTCTATGACGCGACGCTCGGCGAGGACGCGCCGCCGTTGCTGTCCGACTGCGTGACGATCGTCCGCTGATCGTTTGCCTTTGCGCAATTTCACTTACGCTGCGTGACGCGCTGCACGTCCCGGCCGCGTGCGCGTGAAACAACACGTTTTCGCCTCCGGTAGTAAGCTGTGTGCCACGCACAGGCCGCGCCCCGTTTCGATGCATCGGCGCGGCTGTCATCGTCTTCGATCATCCTTGTCCGCGTGCCGTTGCCTGCGTTGCCAGTGTTGTAGCGGCCCGGTCTGCGTTCGTTCGTCAAGCGAGACTTCCCATGAAAGCATCGGATCTGTTCGTCAAATCGCTGGAGGCTGAAGGCGTCGAGTACGTGTTCGGCATTCCCGGCGAAGAAAATCTCGATCTCCTCGAATCGCTGCGCCGCTCCAGAATCAAGCTCGTGCTGACCCGCCATGAACAGGCAGCGGGCTTCATGGCCGCAACCTACGGCCGTCTGACGGGGCGCACGGGCGTGTGTCTCGCGACCCTCGGCCCCGGCGCGACCAACTTCGTGACGGCCGCCGCGTATGCGCAGCTCGGCGCGATGCCGATGCTGATGGTCACCGGCCAGAAGCCGATCAAGTCGAGCAAGCAGGGCCATTTCCAGATCGTCGACGTGGTGCGGATGATGGAGCCGCTCACCAAGTACACACGGCAGATCGTGTCGATCGCCAATATTCCCGCGTCGGTGCGCGAGGCGTTCCGTCAGGCCGAGGAAGAGCGGCCTGGCGCCACCCATCTCGAACTGCCCGAAGACGTCGCGCACGAAGAGGGCGACGGCAAGCCAATTCCGAAGAGCTACAGCCGCCGTCCCGTCGCAGAGGAAAAGGCTGTCGCACACGCAGTCAAGGCGATCGTCGAGGCAAAGCATCCGTTGCTGATGATCGGCGCGGGCGGCAATCGCAAGACCACGCGCAAGATGCTGCGCGAGTTCGTCGACCAGATCGGCATCCCGTTCTTCACCACACAGATGGGCAAGGGCGTGATCGACGAATCGCATCCGCTGTGGCTCGGCAACGCGACATTGTCGGACGGCGACTTCGTGCATCGCGCGATCGATCACGCGGACTGCATCATCAACGTCGGCCACGATGTGATCGAAAAGCCGCCGTTCTTCATGCGCGGCGCCGACGCGGGCGAGAAAACCGTGATCCACGTCAACTTTCTCGGCGCCGAAGTGGACACCGTGTACTTTCCGCAGATCGAAGTGGTCGGCGATATCGCGAACGCCGTCTGGCAGATGAAAGAAGCGCTGCAAGGCAAAGGCGAGCATTGGGACTTCGCGCGCTTCAAGGAGATCAAGGAGCATTTCGAAGCGCATCTGGCGAAGGGCCAGCACGACGACCGCTTCCCGATGTACCCGGTGCGCGTCGTTCATGACGTGTACGAGACGATGCCCGTCGACGGCATCATCTGTCTCGACAACGGCATGTACAAGATCTGGTTCGCGCGCTATTACCGCGCGCATGAGCCGAACTCGCTGCTGCTCGACAACGCGCTTGCGTCGATGGGCGCGGGGCTGCCGTCGGCGATCGCGACCAAGATCGTGCATCCCGAGCGCAATGTGATGGCCGTGTGCGGCGACGGCGGCTTCATGATGAACTCGCAGGAACTGGAGACGGCCGTGCGGATGAAGCTCGATCTCGTCGTGCTGATCGTGCGCGACGACGCGTTCGGCATGATCCGCTGGAAGCAGGAGAACATGAACTTCCCCGACTATGGGATGACGCTTCAGAACCCCGATTTCGTCGACTACGCGAAGAGCTATGGCGCGCAAGGGCACCGCGTGGCAGCGGCGGCGGAACTCGCGCCGCTCGTGCGCGAGTGCTTCGCGACGCCGGGCGTGCATGTGATCGACGTGCCGATCGATTACTCCGACAACGAGCGCGTGCTGAATCGCGAGATCAAGCGGCTTTCGGCGCAGCTTTGAGCGTTGCGTTGTCTTTCTTGTTCGGCGCGCGGCGCGGTGTTTGCTGCTGATGTTCGCTGTGTCAGCCGATTGCGATCAAGGAGAACGAGTCATGTTGCAGAAGAGTTACCCGTACTATCTCGCCAACGTTGCGGTCGCCGCGAACACCGATCTCGAAGTCACCGACAAGTTCAGCGGCGAAGTGGCGACGCGCGTCGCGCTCGCCGACGCCAAGGCAATCGATAAAGCGATCGGTCTCGCCGCCGAATCGATGCCCGCGATGCGCGCGTTCCCGCCGTTCAAGCGTCAGGCCGTGCTCGAACATTGCGTGAAGCGCTTTCGCGAGCGCTTCGACGAGATGGCGATGGCGCTGTGCATCGAAGCGGGCAAGCCGATCAACGATTCGCGCGGCGAGGTCACGCGGCTGATCGATACGTTCAAGGTCGCGGCGGAAGAGTCGGTACGCATCGACGGCGACATCGTCAATCTGGAAATCTCGCCGCGCGCGAAGGGCTACCACGCTTATGTGAAGCGGGTGCCGATCGGGCCGTGCTCGTTCATCTCGCCGTTCAACTTTCCGTTGAATCTGGCCGCGCACAAGGTCGCGCCGGCGCTGGCGGCGGGCGTCCCGTTCGTGCTGAAGCCCGCGAGCCGCACGCCCATCGGCGCGTTGATCATCGGCGAAGTGCTCGCGGAAACCGATCTGCCGAAAGGCGCCTTCTCGGTGCTGCCCGCGCATCGCGACGGCGCCGATCTCTTCACCACGGATGAACGCTTCAAGCTGCTGTCATTTACGGGTTCGCCCGCCGTCGGCTGGGACCTGAAAGCGAAGGCTGGCAAGAAGAAGGTCATTCTGGAACTGGGCGGCAACGCGGCCGCGATCGTCGATGGCGACCAGCGCGACAAGCTCGATTACGTCGTCGACCGGCTCGCGTTCGGCGCGTTCTATCAGTCGGGGCAAAGCTGCATCGGCGTGCAGCGGATTCTCGCGCATGCGTCGCTGTACGACGCGCTGCGCGAGAAGCTGATCGCGAAGACGAAGTCGCTGAAAATGGGCGATCCGAAGGACGAAAAGACTTTCGTCGGGCCGATGATCTCCGAGTCGGAGTCGCGGCGGCTCGCGGGTTGGATGGAAGGCGCGGTGAAGGCGGGCGCGCAGATCGTCGCGGGCGGCAAGGTGGACGGCGCGATGTTCGAGGCGACGCTGCTGGAAAACGTTGGGCGCGATACCGATTTGTATCGGAAGGAGGCGTTCGGGCCGGTGGCGATCCTCGAAAAGTTCGACGACTTCAAAAGTGCGCTCGCGACCGTCAACGACAGCGACTTCGGCCTGCAGGCGGGCATTTTCACAGATTCGCTCGCGCACGCGCATCAGGCCTGGGATGAACTCGAAGTGGGCGGCGTGGTCATCAACGATGTGCCGTCGTTCCGCGTCGACAATATGCCGTATGGTGGCGTCAAGGACTCGGGGCTTGGGCGCGAAGGCATCCGCTACGCGATCGAGGACATGACGGAGCTGCGGTTGATGGTAATGCGCGAAACGTGGTGAACGGATTGACTTTAGCGGGGCGGCGTCAGGCGTACGTCGGCGCGCTGTCACCAGATTGACTCGTTGCGCGTCTACGCTGCCCGCGTCGGCTATGGTCCGTCCCTGCTTGAAATATGCCGTTTTCGTGACGGCGCGGGCGCGACAAGCAGAAACTCCGCGCACGCGCCATGGGTATTAGTGCCGAAGTGCTACAATGCCGCCCTTTCCGGCGGATGTTTCCGCCGGCCGGAGCCGGCCGCATGTTTACCGACACTCGCTGCTATATGCCGATGCGAGATCGGGCCTTGTGCGGAACGCCGTGGCTCCGCCTTCATCCTGATGTCCTGATGCCCTCCGCGGCCGCGGCCGCTGCAGAAGAAGCTGCAGAAACAATCTGAGCGGACGCCCCCGCGGCCGCCTTTGGCAACGCGCAAGCGGCAAAGCGCAGGCGCATTTTTAGCGAAAGCCACCATGTCCGACACAGCAACCACGCCTACCAACGCGACCTTCGACCAGTTCGGCCTGCATGCCGACATTCTCAAAGCCATCGCGGAACAGGGCTACACGACGCCGACGCCGATCCAGGCCGAGGCGATCCCTGTTGTACTGGGCGGCCGGGACGTGATGGGCGCCGCGCAGACCGGGACGGGCAAGACGGCGGGCTTCTCGCTGCCGATCATCCAGCGTCTGCTGCCGCTCGCCAGCACGAGCGCGTCGCCGGCCCGCCATCCGGTCCGCGCGCTGATCCTCACGCCGACGCGCGAACTGGCCGACCAGGTCGCCGCGAACGTGCAGGCGTACGCCAAGCACACGTCGCTGCGCAGCGCCGTCGTGTTCGGCGGCGTCGACATGAATCCGCAATCGGCGGAACTGCGGCGCGGCGTCGAAATCCTGATCGCGACGCCGGGACGCCTGCTCGATCACGTGCAGCAGAAGACGGCCAATCTCGGCCAGGTGCAGATCCTCGTGCTCGACGAAGCCGACCGGATGCTCGACATGGGCTTCCTGCCCGACCTGCAGCGCATCCTGAACCTGCTTCCCGCCGAGCGTCAGACGCTGCTGTTCTCGGCGACGTTCTCGCCCGAAATCAAGAAGCTAGCGTCCACGTATCTGCGCAATCCGCAGACGATCGAAGTGGCGCGCAGCAATTCGACGGCGACCAACGTCACGCAGATCGTCTACGAAGTGGCCGAGGGCGACAAGACGGGCGCCGTCGTGAAACTGATCCGCGAGCGCGGCCTCAAGCAGGTGATCGTGTTCTGCAACAGCAAGATCGGCGCGAGCCGTCTTGCGCGTCAGCTGGAGCGCGACGGCGTGGTCGCCACGGCGATTCACGGCGACCGTACGCAGAGCGAACGCATGCAGGCGCTCGACGCGTTCAAGCGCGGTGAGATCGAAGCGCTCGTCGCGACGGACGTGGCGGCGCGCGGTCTCGACATCGCCGAGTTACCCGCCGTGATCAACTTCGATCTGCCGTTCAACGCGGAAGACTACGTGCACCGGATCGGCCGGACGGGCCGCGCGGGCGCATCGGGCGACGCGCTGTCGCTGTTCAGCCCGAACGAGCGCAAGCAGCTGGCCGACATCGAAAAGCTGATCAAGCGGCCGCTCGACGTGCAGCGCCTGACCGTCGATACGCCCGTACGTCATCACCACGACGAGCGCGGCGCGCGGCGCGAGCGCGACGATCGCGGCGGCAGCCGCCGTCGCACGACAGGCGCGCACGAGCGTCCGCATGGGACGCACCATCGTCAGCAACCTGTCGACGATTTCTTCCTGAAGCCGTATGAGCCGTCGCCTTCGGCGGTGTCGGCTGCTGCCAAGCGCGATGAAGCGCCCGCTGCGCCGCAGAAGCCTGCGTCGAAGCAGCCGCTCGCCGCGCTGCTGGGCGGCTTCGGCATGCCGCGCAAGACAACGCCTTCGAACTGACGTCGTGCCGCTGCTGTTCGCGTTTTTGCGCGGGCGGCGATGGTCTCAAACAGAAACGGCGCCTTTGCAGGCGCCGTTTGTTTTTTGCGGTCAGTGCGGGCGGACGCGTCAGCGTTTCACGCGCTCCGACCAGGCAGCGATCGCTTCCGCGTAGAACGTATCGAGCGACGTCGCTGCTTGCGTCAACTTCAGTCCAAGATGCAGCGCTGCGTCGTTCAGCGCGACGAGCGGGTCCGTCGCGTTTAGCGCCAATGCGCCCGTCTGCTTGCTGAGCTTTTCGCCGTCGGCATTCGTCACGACGGGTACATGCAGATAAGAGGGCGTCGGCACGCCCAGACACTGTTGCAGATAGATCTGCCGCGCGGTCGAATCGAGCAGGTCCGCGCCGCGAACGATGTGTGTGATGCCTTGATCCGCATCGTCGACGACGACGGCCAGTTGATATGCCCATTGATCGTCCGCACGCCGCAGAACGAAATCGCCGACCTCGGTCGCGAGATTCTGGGTTTGCTGGCCTTGCCAGCCATCGTCGAACGTCACGATGGCTGCATTTCCGTCCGGCACACGCAGACGCCATGCGCGCGCAGGCTTGCCGTTCAGGCCGTTGCGGCAGGTGCCGGGATAGGCGAGGGTCGTGTGCCGCGCGTGCACGCGCACGAGCGAATCGGCGATTTCCTTGCGCGTGCAGCCGCACGGATAGACGAAGCCCTTGGCCTGCAGGCGCTCGAATGCATGCTGGTAGAGCGGCATGCGCTGGCTTTGCCAGACGGGCGGCTCGTCGGCCACCATGCCGAAGCGAGCGAGTGTATCGAGGATATCTTCTGCCGCGCCGGGAACGGTGCGAGGACCGTCGATGTCCTCGATGCGCACGAGCCACACGCCGCGATGCGCACGCGCATCGAGCCAGCTCGCGAGCGCGCTGACCAGCGAGCCGAAGTGCAGCGGGCCTGTCGGCGACGGCGCGAAACGGCCGCGATAGGGTTCGCTGCCCGTTGTCATGCCGCCAGGCCGTTAGGGGCCGCGACGAGGCGATTCATGCGAAGCGGATTCATGCGGGCAACGATGACGCGATACGCGCAACGCGGTTACGCCGCGTGCGCCGCAACGGTCTGCCGCTGCGCTTCCGGATGACAGGATGCGCAGGTCTTGCCGGGCACGTAGAACGGCGACTTCTGGTCTTCCGGCATGACGACTGCGCGGCAGCCGAAGCACTGCGCGGTCGCTGTCGGCTGCAGGTTCGGGTCGAGCGCGGTGCGATAGTCGAACACGAAGCACTCGCCGTTGTAGTGCGCGCCGCCCACTTCCTCGAAATACTTCAGAATGCCGCCTTCGAGCTGATAGACGTTCTCGATGCCGACTTCTTTCATGTGGATGGCCGCCTTCTCGCATCGGATGCCGCCCGTACAGAACGACACGACCGTCTTGCCTTCGAGATCCGCGCGGTTCTGCTCGATCACTTCGGGGAACTCGCTGAACTTCGTGATCCGGTAGTCGAGCGCGTTGTCGAACGTGCCGACATCGACTTCGAATGCGTTGCGAGTGTCGAGCATCACGACGGGGCGGCCCGCGTCGTCGTGGCCGCGGTCGAGCCATGCCTTCAGCGTGTGGGCGTCGACGGCCGGCGCGCGGCCCAGTTCCGGCTGGATAGCCGGCTTTTTCATCGTGATGATTTCGCGCTTGAGCTTGACGAGCATGCGGCGAAACGGCTGCTTCTCGGACAGGCTTTCCTTGAACTGCAGTTCCGCGAACTTACCTTCGAACAGGGGATCGTGGCGAACGTAGTCGATGAACTCGCGCACTTGCGGAATTTCACCCGCGATAAACAGGTTGATGCCCTCCGGCGCGAGCAGGATGGTGCCGCGCAGGCCGAGTTCGTCGCAGCGCGCGGTGACGAGCGGCCGCCATTCGACGGTCTTGTCGAGCGTCACGAACTGGTAGGACGAAAGATTCAGGATATTCATGCTGGTCCAGCGGTAAAGCGCCATGCGCGGCGCGCGCATCAAGGCGGGCGCAGCACGCGTACGGCAGAAAAATGGAGTCGAACGCGTATTATCCCTCATCCTGACAGTTGGCCCGCAATCCGCCGGACGGCATATTGACCTGCGTCGAAATAGCCGGATGACCGACCCCTTCAGGCGCTCGCGGCCATTGACAAAGGCTCCCGTATGAGTGCCCTTGGCCAGGTGGCCAATGCGGCGGTCTGGGGGCGCTTTGGCCGAAAAATTTCGGGAGGGCGGGGTTACAATGTCGCCCATGTCAGATCCCCGCTTCGTCCATCTCCGCGTTCACTCCGAATTCTCGATTGCCGATGGCATCGTGCGTATCGACGACGTCGTCGATTCCGCTGCCAAAGACGGTCAGGGCGCGCTCGCGCTTACCGATCTCGGCAATGCATTCGGCCTCGTCCGTTTCTATCAGGAAGCCCGTGGCAAAGGGGTCAAACCCATTGCCGGCTGCGACGTCTGGATCACGAATCCCGACGACCGCGACAAGCCTTCGCGACTTCTGCTGCTGGTCAAAAACAAGACTGGCTATCTGAATCTTTGCGAACTGCTGTCCAAGGCGTGGCTGACGAACCAGTATCGCGGGCGCGCGGAAGTGGAAACGCCGTGGCTCGAAGGCGGATTCGCCGAAGGGCTGCTCGCGCTGTCAGGCGCGCAGCATGGCGATGTCGGCATGGCGCTCGCGGCGGGCAATGAAGAAGCCGCAAGACGCAATGCGCAGCGCTGGGCGACGATCTTCCCGAACGGTTTCTATATCGAACTGCAGCGCGGCGGCCAGCTCGGCGCGGAGGCGTATGTGCAGCAGGCGGTTGCTCTGGCGGCGTCGCTGAAGCTGCCCGTGGTTGCCACGCATCCGCTGCAGTTCATGACGCCCGACGACTTCACCGCGCACGAAGCGCGCGTGTGTATTTCGGAAGGCGATATGCTCGCGAATCCGCGTCGCCAGAAGCGCTTCACGACTGACCAGTATTTCCGCACGCAAGCCGAGATGGTCGCGATGTTCGCCGACATTCCCTCGGCGGTGGCCAACACCATTGAAATCGCGAAGCGCTGCAATCTGACGCTCGAACTTGGCAAGCCCAAGCTGCCGCTGTTCCCGACGCCGGACGGCATGTCGCTCGACGACTACCTGGTGCAGTTGTCGAAGGAAGGCCTGGAAAAGCGCCTCGAGCAATTGTTCCCCGAGCAGGCCGAACGCGACGCGCAGCGCGAAACGTACTACGCGCGGCTCGACTTCGAATGCGGCACGATCATCAAGATGGGCTTTCCCGGCTACTTCCTGATCGTCGCGGACTTCATCAACTGGGCGAAGAACAATGGCGTGCCGGTAGGACCGGGCCGGGGCTCGGGCGCGGGTTCGCTGGTCGCGTACGCGCTCGGCATTACCGACCTCGATCCGCTGCGCTACAACCTGCTGTTCGAACGTTTTCTGAATCCGGAGCGGGTGTCGATGCCCGACTTCGACATCGACTTCTGTCAGCACGGCCGGGATCGCGTGATCCAGTACGTGAAGGAGAAGTACGGCGCGGACGCCGTGTCGCAGATCGCCACGTTCGGCACGATGGCCGCTAAGGCGGCCGTGCGTGATATCGGGCGTGTGCTCGATCTCGGTTATATGTTCACGGACGGCGTCGCAAAGCTGATTCCGTTCAAGCCCGGCAAGCACGTCACGATCGCCGACGCGATGAAGGAAGAGCCGCTGCTGCAGGAGCGCTTCGACAACGAAGACGAAGTGCATCAGCTGCTCGAACTCGCGCAGCGCGTAGAAGGCCTGACGCGAAACGTCGGCATGCACGCGGGTGGCGTGCTGATCGCGCCCGGCAAACTGACGGATTTCTGTCCGCTCTATACGCAGGGCGATGAAAGCGGCGTCGTGAGCCAGTACGACAAGGACGACGTCGAAGCCGTCGGCCTCGTGAAGTTCGACTTTTTGGGTCTGACCACGCTGACCATTCTCGACTGGGCCGAGCGCTACATTCGCCGTCTCGATCCGTCGAAGGAAAGCTGGTCGCTCGCGCAGGTGCCGCTCGACGACCCCGCGTCGTTCTCGATCCTCAAGAAAGCGAATACGGTCGCCGTGTTCCAGCTGGAAAGCCGCGGCATGCAAGGCATGCTGAAGGACGCGCAGCCCGACCGCTTCGAGGACATCATCGCGCTGGTGGCGTTGTATCGTCCGGGCCCGATGGACCTGATTCCGAGCTTCTGCGCGCGTAAGCACGGCCGCGAAGTGGTGGAGTATCCGGACCCGCGCGTCGAACCTGTTCTGAAAGAGACCTACGGCATCATGGTCTACCAGGAGCAGGTGATGCAGATGGCGCAGATCATCGGTGGCTACTCGCTGGGCGGCGCTGACTTGCTGCGTCGCGCGATGGGCAAGAAGAAGCCCGAGGAAATGGCGAAGCACCGCGAGATTTTCGCGGAAGGCGCCGCGAAGAACGGTCTGACACGCGAGAAGGCGGACGAAACCTTCGACTTGATGGAGAAGTTCGCGGGCTACGGCTTCAACAAGTCGCACGCGGCTGCCTATGCGCTGCTCGCGTACCACACCGCGTGGCTCAAGGCACACCATCCCGCCGAATTCATGGCGGCCAATATGTCGCTCGCGATGGACGACACGGACAAGGTCAAGATCCTGTTCGAAGACTGCCTCGCGAACAAGATGGCCGTGCTGCCGCCCGACATCAACATGTCCGCGTACCGCTTCGAGCCGGTCGCGGAAGCCGACGGCAAGCGTTCGCGCACGATCCGCTACGGTCTCGGCGCGATCAAGGGCAGTGGCCAGAACGCGATCGAAGAAATCCTGCGCGCGCGCGAAGAAGGTTTGTTCATCGATATCTTCGATTTCTGCAATCGGATCGATCGCCGTATCGTCAATCGCCGCACGATCGAAGCGCTGATTCGCGCAGGCGCGTTCGATTCCTTGCACGAAAACCGCGCGCAACTGATCGCGTCGGTGTCGCTCGCAATGGAAGCCGCGGATCAGGCGAGCGCCAACGCGATGCAAGCGGGCCTGTTCGACATGGGCGATGCGCCGTCGCAAGGCCATGAACTGATCGACGAACCCGCGTGGCCGGAAAAGCGCCGTCTGCAGGAAGAGAAGACGGCGCTCGGCTTCTACCTGTCGGGCCATCTGTTCGACGCCTACAAGGACGAAGTGCGCCGCTTCGTGCGTCAGAAGATCGGCGAACTGAAGGAAGGGCGCGACAAGCTGGTGGCGGGCGTGATCGTGTCGCTGCGTACGCAGATGACCCAGCGCGGCAAGATGCTGATCGCGCTGCTCGACGACGGCACAGGCCAGTGCGAAGTGACCGTCTTCAACGAACAATTCGAGGCGCACAAGCAGCTGTTCAAGGAAGACGAACTGCTCGTCGTACAAGGTCAGGCGCGCAACGACGCGTTCACGGGTGGCATCCGCTTTACCGTCGATACGCCGATGGACCTCGGCCGTGCGCGCACGCGTTACGCGCAGGCGGTGAAGGTGCAGATGAACGGCAATGCGAATGCGCTCGCGCTGCGCTCCGTGCTCGAAGCCTATCGCGCGAAGCCGGAAGACGCGGAAGTGGCCGCGCCGGCGCCCGCTGCACGAGGCGGCGGTCGTGGCGGCTTCGGCGGTGGCGGCGATTCGGGTGGGCGCTCGCAACGTCCATCCACGCCAATGCCGAACGGGCTTGCCGTGCAGATCGTCTATCGCAGCGACAACGCGGAAGGCGAGGTGCGGCTTGGCGATGCGTGGCGCGTGAGGCCGACGGACGAACTGCTCGCCGCGTTGCGCAGCGAGTTTTCGGGCAGCGCGATCGAGATTGTGTATTGACGCCAGTGACGGTGACGGGCGGGTGGTGTTAATTCACTGCACCCCTCGCGCTCAACGACCCGAAGCATCCTCGCGGCCGAGTTGCGCAAGCTTCAGAAACCGGTAATACACGGTTTCCGCATTGAACATCGCGATCATGAAACCCGCCCGGCCGTCGAGAAACCCACGCCGCAACAGATAGGTCCGCACGAACGCCCACGCGCCTCGTGCGACGGCCTTGCCAAAGCTGCCGCGTTGACCCGCTGCATGACGCTGTTGCGCGCCCGCCGTCGAATACGCGTCGAGCTTGCGCAGCACCGTCTCGAAGTCTTCGTACGAGTGGTGCATCAGTTTGCCTTCCAACCGCTTCGCGGGCGAATCGAACACGAGCCGCTCATGCACGAGGTCGTCGGAGAAGCGCGCGGCGCCGCGCTTGAAGAGGCGCGGAATCCAGTCGGGATACCAGCCGCTGTGGCGCACCCAATGTCCGCAGAAGGCGGACAGGCGGTCGAGGGCATAGACATCTGCGGCGGGCGCGGCGAGCACGCCCGCAATCGACACGGCCAGTTCCGGCGTGACGATCTCGTCAGCGTCGATCGACAGCACCCAGGTCGTACCGAGCGCATCCAGCGCGCGGTTCTTTTGCGGGCCGAAGCCTGGCCAATCGGTGTTCGTGAGCACGCGCGCGCCGTGTGAGCGGGCGATGTCGACGGTGCGGTCGGTGCTGCCGCTGTCGACGACGACGATCTCATCGGCGAATGCAACGGCGCGCAGGCATTCGTCGAGGCGGAGCGCGGCGTTCTTCGTGATGAGGGCGACGCCGAGTGTGGGTTGTGTCATGCGAATCGATGCCGGGAGGGACGGCGCACGGTCCGCCCAGCCTGCTGCCGCGGCACCGTCGCCCAACGAAAGTTGCGCAAGTATATACACAGCGGCGTACAGCGGTGCACGGAGGGAAGTCGGCCGACGGCAAGCGCCGACCCATGGCGCACGGGCACGCCAGGCCGTCTCGCCCGCGCCGCGCCGGGAAAATCTGCAAACGCGTGGATTTCCAATCATTTAGCCGCGTCGGGATGGCATGCCGAACGGTTTACAATGTCGCATTTGCAATCCGCCCGAGGGCGGCCCACGGGTGCCGTGAAGCGTGCCCGCATTCCCAGAGGAACTCTTGAGCGCCAAGCCAACGTTAAGCAAGCCCATCGGCTCCGGTGAAGCAACGTCGACGGTCGTCGTCCTGCGCCGGCTGTGGCCGTATGTGAAACCGCTCATCTGGACCGTTGTCGCCGCCATCCTCACGATGGGCGTCGTCGCCGCCACCGAGGCGGGAATTCCCGCACTGCTCAAGCCGCTGCTCGACCACGGCTTCGGCACGCACAGCAGCGACAGCGCGAAATGGTTCGTGCCGCTCGCCATAATCGGCCTCGCGCTGTTGCGTGGCGCCACGCAGTACGCGTCGGGCTACCTTCTTTCCTACGTGTCGAACCGCATCCTGCTGGATCTGCGGCTGACCATGTTCAACCGGATGATTCACAGCAGTGTTTCGTTCTTTCAGCGCGAAACGGCCAGCACGGTCATCAACGCGATCGTCTTCGAGGTCAACCAGATCCTGAACGTACTGATCGGCGTGATGGTGACGCTCGTGCGCGATTCGCTGACGGTCGTGTTCCTGCTCGGCTACCTGTTCTATCTGAACTGGCGCCTGACGCTGATCGTCGCGGTGCTGCTGCCGGGCATCGGCTGGCTGGTGGGCAAGATCAACCGCCGGCTGCGCCGCCTGAACCGCGAGCATCAGACGCTGACCAACGAGTTGTCCTATATCGTCGAGGAGACGGTGGGGGGCTACAAGGTCGTCAAGGTGCACAACGGCGAGCAATACGAGATCGACCGTTTCACGGAGATGAGCAAGCAGCTGCGCGGCTATTCGATGCGCATGACGGTATCGGGCGGCCTCGCGCAGCCGCTGACGCAATTTCTGGCGTCGATCGCGCTCGCTGTCGTGATCACGATTGCCGTCGTGCAGTCGTCGCACGATCAGACGACGGTCGGTGGGTTTGTCGCGTTCGTCACGTCGATGCTGCTGATCATTTCCCCGCTCAAGCATCTGATGGATGTGAATCAACCGTTGCAACGGGGGATGACGGCAGCCGAACTGATCTTCGGACTGATCGACGAGCCGTCGGAGCCGCCGGGCGGCGGGCTCAAGCTGGAGCGCTCGAAGGGCGAGGTCGAGTTCCGCGATGTGTCGTTCCAGTACGGCGCGACGGGTCCGATGCAGCGGCAAACGCTCGATAGCGTGTCGTTCAAGGTCGCGCCGGGCGAAATGGTCGCGCTGGCCGGCCCGTCGGGCAGCGGCAAGACGACGCTGGTGAACCTGCTGCCGCGCTTCTTCGATCCGAGCAGCGGGCAGGTGCTCGTCGACGGCGTCGCGTTGCCGGAGTATGGCATTCATGAATTGCGCAGCCAGATCGCGATGGTGAGCCAGGACGTCGTGCTGTTCAACGACACGATCGCGAACAACGTCGCCTATGGACAGCCCGCGGACCCGGAGCGCGTGAAGGCGGCCTTGCATGCGGCCAATCTGTGGGACACGGTGGCGGCGATGCCGAACGGCATCGATACGCTGATCGGCGACAACGGCATGATGCTGTCGGGCGGCCAGCGTCAGCGCCTCGCGATCGCGCGCGCGGTCTACAAGGACGCGCCCATCCTGATTCTCGACGAAGCCACGTCGGCGCTCGATTCCGAATCCGAACGCCACGTGCAGGCTGCGCTCGAAACGCTGATGAAGGGCCGCACGACGCTCGTGATCGCGCATCGGCTGTCGACCATCGAGCGTGCGGACCGCATCCTCGTGCTCGATGCGGGGCGCATCGCCGAGCGGGGCAGCCATCGCGAACTGCTCGCGCAGAACGGGCTGTACGCGCATCTGCATCGCATCCAGTTCCAGCAGCATGCGGCGTGACGGCCGCGTGACCCCACGATAGAACGCCCGCGCGGCCTGGCGCCGCACGCGGGCGCGCCCGCCGCTGCGATGCGTGCGATGCAGCCGGCGACCATTCAGACAGTTGGCATGATTCACATCTTCAACGGCTTTCACAATCCGAACGGCGGCAGCGAGCAGGAGGCACTGCGCCTGTACGAGCTACTGCGCGGTAAGGGCGACGTGCAGCTCTGGAGCACGTCGTCGCGGACGTCGGACGAACTGTCGGCGGCGTATCCGATCCGCCGGATCGCGCCGCTCAAGGCCAGCGTGCCGCGCGGCGGCACATATGTGTTCGTCGGCGCGCATTGGCGCAACCGCGTGTGGCCGTATTTCGCGGGCCGTCCCGAGCGGCTCGTGTATGTGTTCAACACGTTTCATCCGAAGCTGCTCGCGCTGACGTCGGCGCCGCCGCCGCTGTTGCGCTGGCCCGCGACCGAGTTCGTGCTGATTTCCGCGTTTCAGTCGCGGCTGCTCGGCGTGAAGGGTGAGATCCAGCCTTCGCCGATCGATATCGGACGCTTTGCGCCGCGCGTGCGTGACACGCGCGCGCAGCCCGTGATCGGCCGTCTGAGCCGCGATACGGCCGACAAACATCATCCCGACGACATCGCCGTGTACAGGACGCTCGCTGGGCGCGGCTGCAAGCTGCTGCTGCAAGGCGCGACGACGCTGGCAGGGGCGTTGCCGCAAGACGACGCGATCCGTCTGTTGCCCGAAGGCGCAATGGCCGCGCCGGACTTTCTGCACGAGCTCGATATCTTCTACTACCGTACGGGCGAGCACGTCGAGACGTTCGGCCGCGTGGTGCTCGAGGCGATGGCGTGCGGTTTGCCCGTCGTATGCCACCGGCACGGCGGCTACGCGGATGTCGTCCGGCATGGCGAGAACGGCTATCTGTTCGATACGTCTGAAGAAGCGCTGGCGATACTCGCTGAACTGATCGCGCAGCCGGCGTTGCGCGCAAAGATTGGTGCGGCCGCACGCAGGACGGTCGAGCAACTGTATTCCTCCGAGGCGCTCGACGCCCGCACCGCGTTCTATCTGCGCGGAGCCGCGCGATGACTTTCCGCGCCTTACGGCCGCTTGCATGGGGCGCAGGCGTGAAACCAAATCGCATGGCGGCCATGAGATGATGGCGAGGGCGTGACCCGTCGCCCGGGCACGGACGCAGGTAGAGGCAGGCAGGATCAGCAAGATCAACAAAAGGCACCGGCTGACGAAAACCGGGCCATCGACGCAGCGAGCCCTTGGTCCGAGGCTACGCGAGCGCACTTCGTCAATGAGAGTTGAAGCATACATGCAACACGCTACAAGAGATTCGTATCCCCTGATCCTTGCGCGAAGTTTCGCGCTCGTCGCGCTGTTTGCCGTGCCGTTGTCGACGGCTGGCGTCAATATCGCGGCGACGCTGTTTGCGGTGTGCGCGCTGCTGTCGCCCGAAGTGTGGCGCAACTGGCGCTCGCTTTTCACCGACCGCGTGAGCGTGGCGGCGCTGCTGCTCGCCGCCGTGCTGACGCTGAGCCTCGCGTGGACGACGGCGGATCGCATGCATGCGCTGGACTTCCTGATGAAGTACCGCAAGCTGATCTATCTGCCGCTGCTGATGCTGACGTTCCGCGATTGCCGCACCACCGCGTGGACGACGGTTGCGAAGTGGGCGCTGTTCAGCGCGTTGACGCTATTGTTGCTGCTGTCATGCTCGAATTACTTCGGCTGGACGTCCATTGGCCCGTGGCACTCGAATACCGATCCGATCCGCAGGGCATGGGTCTTCAAGGACCATATCGCTGCTGGCATCATGATGGCGCTGCTGTTCTACCTGGCGCTGAACTTCGCGAAGCAGGCGCGCGCGCGGGCCGCGAAGATGGCGTTCTATGTCGTCGCGCTGCTGGCCATCGTCAACGTGCTGTTGATGATGCAGGGGCGCACGGGGCAGATCATCGCGATTCTCTTCATCTTGATTTACGTCGTGACGTACTTTAAGTCCCTGCGCGGCGTGAAGCCGTGGGTGCGGTGGGGCAGCGGCATCGTGCTGGTGGCCATTGCGGGCGGTCTCGTGTACGCGGCGCTGCATTCGCATAGCTCGCGGCTCGCGGAAACGAACGACGAGATCAGCGCATACGAAACGTCGAACAAGAACACGTCGATGGGCGTGCGCATTGTGTTCTACCGGCGCAGCCTCGAATTAATGGCCGAGCGCCCGATTATCGGTCACGGCGTGGGCACGGTGCAGGAAGAGTTCGACGCGTACGCGCGCAACAACACGGGCGCCGCTGCAGCCACGGCGGGCAATCCGCACAATGAATTTCTGCTCATGGGCATTCAGCTGGGCGCTGTCGGCATTGCGCTATTCGTGTTCCTGCTCGTGCAGATCGGTCGGACCGCGATCGAATTGCGCGAGCCAGCGCGCACGATCGTGTTCGCTTATCTGTTCGCTTTTACGATCGGCTGCTTTGCGAATTCGCTGTTGCTCAACTTTACCGAAGGCAATCTGTTTATCTTCCTCATCGGCATTTTCTTGAGTTGTCGTAGAGGCACGCCTTCGCAGGCGGAAGAGCGCCTGGACGGGTAAGACGAGTTCGACCTGGTTCAGACGCCGCTCGTCACCAGCGACAGCACCGACAGATCCGGATGCGTCCCTTCGACGATGCTCTTGCCGACGTGCACGGCTTCATAGGTCGCGTCGTCGAGTGTCTTGAACGACTCTTCGCCGTCCGCGTGAAACGTCACCGTGTGGCCCGGCAATTTCGGGTCGGCGCCGGGGTGGCAGACATAGCCGATATACGTGTATCGCTCGCCGCCGTCTTTCAGCGATGGCGCGACGTGAATCTCGAAGCCTTCATAGTCGACTTTTTGCCAGTTCAGGGTTGCGGCCTCGTCGGGCATGATTGCCTCCGTGCGGGCGGCGCGTCGGCGGCCTGACGATGATGGTCGACGTCGACGCTTGCCGTGTGTCGTGCGCCGCAGCGCGCGGCGCTATCGAGATAGCGTGGAAAGGGGATTCAGTGCCGGTGGCGCAGGCGCTCCCACCAGCGATGCCCGTCGTAACGGCCCGGTATTCCATCGCGGATGTGATGCACGTGATGCTCGCGCCGCAACTGATGCGACAGCAGCGTCGCGATGACCGCCAGCACGACAATGCCGACCACGATGCCAACCATTGATTCAGCCATGGCTGCCTCCGTCTATTGCAACTGCATATCGAAAGTCTAGCTGATTTGCCGGGACAGGGCGGCGGGCGGTTTCGTCATGCGCCCTACACCTTCGGAACACCGCGCGCGATCAATCTCTGTAACCTCTACACGGAAGTCATTGAAATTTCGTATGGCTTCGCGATGCGGATTGCATTGAGGAGTCAGTTTTCGTCGTCGGAAAGCAGCGCTTCGAGGCCGAAAAGCCATGCGATGCTGAAGGTCAGAAGGCTTGGCGCAGAGTGCTTCGGTAACGCACTTTCCGCGCGTGACGCTTGGCGGTAAAGCCCGTCGTAGCAGGGGTTAGGTAGAGCTGTCTGATCGTCGTTGTATTCGTATTGTTCGGAGCGCATGGCGCCTCCCGCGTGCGGTGTGATCCTCTAACAGCAAACGGCGTGCCATCAGAGGTGCGCGGGAGAGGGGGGCGAATTACATCAGCACAATATCGTACTGCTCCTGACTCAGATTCGACTCAACCTGCAGCGAAACCGGCTTGCCGATGAAATCCATCAGCATGGCCAGATGTTGCGATTCTTCTTCGAGAAACAGATCGATCACCTGCTGCGACGCGACCACGCGAAACTCACGTGGATTGAACTGGCGCGACTCACGCAGAATTTCCCGCAGCACGTCATAGCACACGGTACGCGCCGTCTTCACCTGCCCCTTGCCCTGGCAAATAGGGCACGGCTCGCACAGCACATGCGCAAGCGACTCACGCGTGCGCTTTCTCGTCATCTCGACCAACCCGAGCTGCGAGAACCCGTTGACCGTTACGCGCGTGCGGTCGCGCGAAAGTGCCTTCTTCAGTTCGTTGAGCACCTGATCGCGATGCTCGACGTTCTCCATATCGATGAAGTCGATGATGATCACGCCGCCCAGATTGCGCAGCCGCAACTGACGCGCGATCGTATGCGCTGCTTCGAGATTGGTCTTGAAGATCGTGTCGTCGAAGTTGCGCGCGCCGACGTAGCCGCCCGTGTTCACGTCGATGGTCGTCATCGCCTCGGTCTGGTCGATCACCAGATAGCCGCCCGACTTCAGATCAACACGTCTTGACAGCGCGCGCTGGATTTCCGTCTCGATGTTGTACAGATCGAAGAGGGGACGCTCGCCCGTGTAGTGATGCAGCTTCGACGACACAGCGGGCGTGAACTCGGCCGCGAATTCCGCGAGCATCTGATACGTCTCGCGCGAATCCACCTGAATACGCGTGGTCTCGTCATTGACGAAATCGCGCAGCACGCGCTGCGCGAGATTCAAGTCCTGATAAAGCAGGCTCGTGGGCGGCATGCGCTGCCCCTGCGAAAGTATCGTCGCCCATGTCTTGCGCAGATACGCAACGTCACCCGCCAGTTCTTCGCTCGTCGCGTCTTCTGCGATGGTGCGCACGATGTATCCGCCTTTCTCGTCGACGGGCAACACCGACGTCAGCCGCGCACGCACGGCCTCGCGCTCGGCTTCGCTTTCGATCTTTTGCGAAATGCCGATATGCGGTTCCTGCGGCAGATAGACGAGCGTGCGCCCCGCAATGCTCACCTGCGTGGACAGCCGCGCGCCTTTCGTGCCGATCGGGTCCTTGACGACCTGGACCATCAGCGTTTGCCCTTCGAAGACGATTTTCTCAATGGGCTGATGCGGCACCTGCTGTTGCGTTTCGCCCGCGAGCCGCGGATGCCAGATATCGGCAACGTGCAGAAACGCGGCGCGTTCCAGACCGATATCGATAAACGCGGACTGCATGCCCGGCAGCACGCGCACTACCTTGCCGAGATAGACATTGCCGACGCGCCCGCGCGACAGCGTGCGCTCGACGTGAAGCTCCTGCACTGCGCCCTGCTGGACCAACGCTACGCGCGTCTCCTGTGGCGTAACGTTAATCAGGATTTCTTCGTTCATGGTGTTGTTTTAGAAGTCGATGCGCGCCGCACGTAGAAGGGCAGCGGTTTCAAACAATGGCAAACCCATGATACCTGAATAGGACCCGTCGATATGCTCGATAAACTCCGCCACGCGCCCTTGAATGCCATACGCACCCGCCTTGCCGAGCGGCTCGCCGCTTGCTGCGTAGCGGCGCAGTGCGTCGATTTGCACTGCAGCAAAGCGCACTCGCGATACCGATAGCGCGGGCGCGAGCAATTCGCCATGTGCATCGACGACGGCCACGGAGGTCAGCACTTCATGATCGCGGCCCGCGAGCCGCATGAGCATGGCGACGGCGTCGTCTGCATCGATCGGCTTGCCGAGAATCGCATCGTCGATCGTGACGGTTGTGTCGGCAACCAGAATGGGCGCATTCGCGTGGCCGCCCGCGACGAGCCGCGCGCGCGCCGCATGCGCTTTCGCGATGCACACGCGCATCACGTAGTCGTGCGCGCGCTCGCCGGGCAACTCGGCTTCGAGTGCTTCAGCGTCTTCATCGGGGCGCGGCAGCAGCAGTTCGAAGCGCACGCCCAGTTGCGTGAGCAACTCCTGGCGGCGCGGGCTTTGCGACGCGAGATAGACGAACGGAAAGACAGCGGACTGATTGGACATGGATCGGCTTCAAGAAACGGGAGACGCGGCTCGGCAAAGGCGCAAGCCGACGAAAGCGTTGAGCGTAACAGATGGCACAGACGGCACAACCTGGCCATTCGGCCAGGTTGTGCACGGTGAGGGACAGCCGGAAGATGAAGGTGTGTTCAGACCCGGAGTTCAGGCCCGATGATACGGATGATTCTGCGTGATGGTCCACGCGCGATACAGTTGCTCGGCAAGCAGCACACGCACCATCGCGTGCGGCAGCGTGAGGCTCGACAGGCGCAGCAGCATGTCCGCGCGCGCCTTCAGTTCGGGGTCGAGCCCGTCCGCTCCGCCGATCAGAAACGCAACGTCGCGCCCGTCCTGTTGCCACGAGGGTAGGGCGTTGGCGAGCTGCATCGTGGTCCAGTCCTTGCCGCGTTCATCGAGCGCGACGATGCGCGCGTTCTTCGGCAACGCGGCTTCGATCTTCTGGCGCTCGGCGGCCATCACGCTTTCCGCGGAGCGGCCCGACGAACGTTGCTCGGGCTTGAGTTCGCGCAGTTCGATCCGCAGCTCGGGCGGCATGCGCTTCGCGTACTCGTCGAAGCCCGTGGCGATCCAGTCCGGCATCTTGTGACCAACCGCGACGATATGCAGTTTCATCGTCAGCCTCGCGTCCGGTCAGCGCCGCCCCTGGCGGCAGGCGCCAACATTGTCGTGGACAGCGGCACGCTCACGAGCGGCGGCGGGCAGGTGCCTTGCGTGCGGGACGCGCGACGGGTGCTTCTTCCTCTTCGTCCTCGTCGTCGAGCGGCTCGGACGGGCGCGCGCCGCCGAACGGGTTCGGCGTCGACAGCTTCACGCGCACCGGCTTGTCGCCCCAGATCTCTTCGAGGTTGTAGTACTGGCGCAGGGCCGGCTGAAGGATGTGCACGACGGCGTCGCCACAGTCGACCAGCACCCATTCGCCGATGTCTTCTCCCTCGGTGCTGATGATGTCGCCGCCTGCTTCCTTGACCTTTTCGCGCACGCTGGACGCGAGCGCCTTGGTCTGGCGGTTCGACGTGCCGCTCGCGACGATGACGCGGTCGAACAGTTCGGTGAGGTGGCTGGTGTTGAACACCCTGATGTCTTGCGCCTTGACGTCTTCGAGTCCGTCGACGATCGCGCGTTGCAGCTTGCGTATATCCATGGTTACCGGTGTTGGTACAGGTGATGTTGAACAATATAGTCCCACACAGCAGTGGGGACGTGATTTGGTGCGGACTGGCCGTGGGCGGCAGCGCCGCTTGCAGAGGCGTCCGCATCGTTTTCGAACCACGCGCGCAGGTGCGCGCGGATGTCGGTGGCCGACACGTCGAACGCAAGCGACGTGTCGATCAGCAAATGCCCGGCGGGTGTTGCCTGCAGCGTGCCGGCTTGCGCCGCGCGCTGCGCGATGGCTGCCGCGACGGGGGCCGGCACGGCCGTTACGTCGAAGCCCGGGCGTGTCGCGGCGGCGATATGCGCATAGTCGAACAGGCGCTGCCAGTCGCGCCAAGTGTCGAGCCGCACGAGCTGGTCGGCGCCGATCAGAAGCGAGATCGATGCGTCGGCGCCTTCGCGTTCGCGCCAGCGCCGCAGTGTTTCGACCGTATAAGTAGGGCCATCGTGCTCGATTTCATCCGTGGCGACACTGACCCTCGTGCCCGGCAGGGTCAGCGACGCGGCGGCCGCGCGCGTCATCGCGAGCCGGTCTTCGGCCGCCGATACGTCCGCCTTCTGCCACGGCTGGCCAGCCGGCATCAGAACGAGTTCGGTCAGATCGAGCGCCTCGGCGAAACGTCGCGCGAGCGCGAGATGGCCGTCGTGGATCGGGTCGAACGTGCCGCCGAGTATGCCGATGCGTCGGCGCGATGCCCGTTGAGGTGCGACGGATTGAGCGGTCGGATTCAGTTGCGGTTCCTTTGCCTGTCAGTAGAAGCGGGTAGCGCGCGGCGGAGCGCGTCAGACCCACTCGCGCGGCACGAGAAAGTCGCTGGTCAGGCGCGCTTCCGGCGTGCCCGGCTCGGGCTGCCAGTTGTAGCGCCAGTTTACGACAGGCGGCATCGACATCAGGATCGATTCCGTGCGGCCGCCGCTTTGCAGCCCGAACAGTGTGCCACGGTCGAAGACGAGGTTGAACTCGACATACCGTCCGCGCCGGTAGGCCTGGAAGTCGCGCTGGGCTTCGCCGTATGGCATGTCGCGGCGTTTTTCGATGATGGGCAGATACGCGTCCAGAAACGCATCGCCGACACTCTTGACCATCGCAAACGACTGCTCGAAGCCGGGCTCCGCGTAGTCGTCGAAGAAAATCCCGCCGATGCCGCGCGGCTCGTTGCGGTGCTTCAGGAAGAAATAGTCGTCGCACCAGCGCTTGAAGCGCGGGTAGAGATCGTCGCCATACGGTTGCAGCGCGTCGCGGCAGACGCGATGAAAATGCTGCGCGTCCTCTTCAAAACCGTAGTAGGGCGTCAGATCCATGCCGCCGCCGAACCAGAACACGGGCGCTTCGCCGGCTTTCGTCGCGACGAGCAGCCGCACGTTCATGTGGACGGTCGGGCAGTACGGGTTGCGCGGATGCAGCACCAGCGAGACGCCCATCGCCTCGAATCCACGTCCCGCCAGTTGCGGGCGCAGCGCACTGGCGGAGCCGGGCAGTGCGTCGCCCTGCACATCCGAGAAGCCGATGCCCGCGCGCTCGAAGAACTGGCCGTCTTCCAGAATGCGCGTGCAGCCGCCGCCGCGCAGCTTTTCGCCGGGCGCGCGCTGCCAGCTGTCGGTGGCGAGCGGCGTGCCGTCGAATGCGCCGAGCGCGTCGGCGATCCGCGTCTGCAGGCCTTGCATCCAGCTGCGGACTGTCTGGGTATCGTGGGCGTCGTGAATCGAATCGGTCATGGTGTGTGGGGCGCGGCAGGTTCGGAACGCTGGCGCGGTCGGGTCTCGATAGGACAGGTTGGGCGCGAAGCGATGGCAGCGGGGAGGTTCGCGGCTTCCGTCGTGACGGTTGCCGTCGCCCGCCAGCGGCCGGGCGCACTTCGCTGCCCGCAGTCGCAAACCTCTGCCGGCAAACCCAAGTGTAGCGCCGGCGCGGTCAACTGGCCCCAGAGGGCCGTGTCGCGTGTCCGGGGCAAGTGCCCGATCGCCGCGCCGGGAGTGCTTTTGCGTGGAGAGCGTCAGCTATGGCTGTGCTTGCGGTTGGCCGCGCGATAACCGATGTCGCGGCGATACTGCATGCCGTCGAACGAAATATGGTTGATCGCCTCATACGCGACCGATTGCGCGCTGCGCACCGAGTCGGCCAGTCCGACGACGCACAGCACGCGTCCGCCCGTCGTCGTCAGCTTGCCGTCCGCCAGCGCCGTGCCCGCATGGAACGTCACGGCGTCCGCCGTCTCGACAGGAATGCCGCTGATGAAGTCGCCCTTGCGCGGCGCTTCCGGATAGTTGTGCGCGGCCAGCACCACGCCCAGCGCCGTGCGGCGGTCCCATTCCAGTTCCACCGTATCCAGCGTGCCCGCGATCGCCTGCTCGACGACCTTCGAGAAGTCGCCCTTCAGGCGCGCCATGATCGGCTGCGTTTCCGGGTCGCCCATCCGGCAGTTGAACTCGAGCGTTTTCGGGTTGCCTTGCGCGTCGATCATCAGGCCGGCGTACAGGAAGCCGGTGAAGCGGATGCCTTCCTTCTCCATGCCGCGCACGGTCGGCAGGATGATTTCGCGCATCACGCGCGCGTGCAACTGCGGCGTGACGATGGGCGCGGGCGAGTAGGCGCCCATGCCGCCCGTGTTCGGGCCCTGATCGCCGTCCAGCAGCCGCTTGTGGTCCTGGCTCGACGCCAGCGCCAGCACGTTGATGCCGTCCACCATCACAATGAAGCTGGCTTCTTCGCCGGCAAGGAACTCTTCGATCACGACGCGCGCGCCCGCATCGCCGAGCTTGTTGTCCGACAGCATCATGTCGACGGCGTGGTGCGCTTCTTCGAGCGTCTGTGCGACGACCACGCCCTTGCCGGCCGCAAGGCCGTCGGCCTTGATGACGATGGGCGCGCCCTTCGCGTCGATGTAGGCGTGCGCGGCAGCCACGTCCGAGAAGGTCTCGTATTCCGCTGTCGGGATCGCGTGGCGCTTCATGAACGCCTTCGCGAAGTCCTTCGAGCTTTCGAGCTGCGCCGCTTCCTTCGTCGGGCCGAAGATTTTCAGGCCGCGCGCGCGGAAGATATTGACGATGCCCGCCGCGAGCGGCTGCTCCGGGCCGACCAGCGTGAACGCGATCTGCTCTTTCTCGACGAAGTCGGCGAGCGCGCTCGGATCGGTGATGCCGATGTTGAGCAGACGGTCGTCCTGCGCGGTGCCGCCGTTGCCAGGCGCGACATAGACGAGCTGCACGCGTGGCGACTGCGCGAGCTTCCATGCGAGCGCATGCTCGCGACCGCCGGAACCGACGACGAGTAACTTCATGTGATTCCCCGAATGCTAAAAACCATGAACGGCCCGCGCAGTGGCGCGAGCCGTGGATATCTACCTTCGCACAACGCGAACGCGTTGCCTGTGAGACAGGCCACAAAGCTGGGCCATGTGGCGGGAAAAGCAGAGAAATACGCGGCGAACGACGCGCCCGTGTCAATGCCCGAACGCCCGCGCGGCGAGCGCTGGAAGGAGCGCAGCGACTGCCCGTCATTGTTGGGAACCGGGACGGGAACCCTGATCGGGGCGGCGCGCTCACTTGCCGCCTCACTCGTCGGCGATGGCCGCGTTCGTGTAGACCTCTTGCACGTCGTCCAGATTCTCAAGCGCGTCGAGCAACTTTTGCATCTTGACGGCGTCGTCGCCCGTGAATTCGACTTCCGTTTGCGGCTTCATTGTCACTTCCGCGACTTCCGCCTTGAAGCCGGCGGCTTCGAGCGCGGACTTGACCTTCGGGAAGTCATTCGGCGGGCAGACCACTTCGATGCTGCCGTCGTCGTTCGTGACGACGTCGTCGGCGCCCGCTTCGAGGGCGGCTTCCATCAGCTTGTCTTCGGGCGTGCCGGGCGCGAACAGGAACTGGCCGACGTGATCGAACATGAACGACACCGAGCCGTCCGTGCCCATGTTGCCGCCGAACTTCGAGAACGCGTGGCGCACTTCCGCGACGGTGCGGGTGCGGTTGTCCGTCATCGTGTCGACGATGACGGCGGCGCCGCCGATGCCGTAGCCTTCGTAGCGGATTTCTTCGTAGTTCGCGCCATCTACACCGCCGACGCCGCGCTGGATGGCGCGGTTGATGTTGTCTTTCGGCATGTTGGCGTCGTACGCCTTGTCGACGGCGAGCCGCAGACGCGGGTTCGAGTCGATGTCGCCGCCGCCCATGCGGGCCGCGACCTGGATTTCCTTGATGAGCCGCGTCCAGACCTTGCCCTTCTTGGCATCGGCCGCTGCTTTCTTATGCTTGATGTTGGCCCATTTCGAATGACCCGCCATACCTTTCTCCGTCGCGCGCGCCAGCGGGGCGCACGCATTGTGCAATTGTCGTTGCGTTTGTCGGGCGTGGCGGATGTGCGCTCGCGCCCCGATGTCAGTCTGGTCGCACCCTGGAATGCTGTGGCTTGCGCGCCTGTTCGGCGGTGGTGTGCCGGGAAGGACGCCGCGCAAACGTCTTAAGATCGACGGAATCGGCCATCGCAATGCCGGTGGTGGGTGTGCCGCCCGTTCGGTGGGCAGACCGAGATTTTATCATGGGAGGGGGTGGCCGCAGGGGCCATGGGGTTTGGTTTTGGTTTTTGGTTTTGTCTGCGACGCTGGGTGGTTTGCTTCGGCTTTGCGCTGGCATCCGGTTTGGTTTTTTGGGCCTTTGCGCTGGCATCCGCGCTATGCCTTCGTGCTTCACGCGTCGCCCCGCACAGGGGCGACGCGTGAAGCACGCTAACGAATCGCGGATGCCAGCGAAAGGCAAATGCACAGGGGCGACGCATGAAGCCAGATAACGAAACGCGGATGCCAGCGCAAGCACAAGCAAAACAAACCGGCCACGCCACGAAGTCAAACCGCGAACGCCACGGCAAACCCAAGAACGGCCCGAAGGGCAAAAAACTAGTTCTTCGTCCCGAACAACCGATCCCCAGCATCCCCAAGCCCAGGAATAATGTAAGCATGCTCATTCAGATGCAAATCGAGCGAAGCAACGTACAGCTTCACGTCAGGATGAGCATCCTGAAACACCTGCACGCCTTCAGGCGCAGCAACAAGCGCGAGGAACGAGATATTCTCCCCCGCGACACCGCGTCGCTTCAGCACATCGATAGCATGCACAGCCGAATACCCCGTCGCGACCATCGGATCACAAAGAATAAAAATACGATCCTCGAGATCCGGCAACCGCACCAGATACTCGACGGGCCGATGATCATCATCGCGATACACCCCAATATGCCCGACCCGCGCCGACGGAATCAGTTCCAGCAGCCCGTCCGACATGCCAACACCCGCGCGCAGCACGGGCACGATTGCAAGCTTCTTGCCAGCAATCACAGGCGCGTCGATATCGACGAGCGGCGTGCTCACGCGACGAGTCGTCATCGGCAGGTTGCGGGTGATTTCGTAGCCCATCAGCAGCGTGATCTCGCGCAGCAGTTCGCGGAACGTCCGCGTGGACGTGTCGCGGTCGCGCATGTGCGACAGCTTGTGCTGGATCAGCGGGTGATCGAGGATGAAAAGATTGGGAAAACGGCTGTCCTGAGTCATGACGGGGCGCCTCGCGGCGAAGTTGAGCTGGCTGACGATAGGTTGGCGCGGCGCTCGCGCAGCCCGCGTCGGGCGGCGGCGAACGGTGGCGCCATAGGCGCGAGTTTACCGGAACGCCAGCGCAAAAAGACGGGAGGCTGATGAAAGGTATATCAGCGACGTCCGGCAACGCCGCGTCGATTCTTCTAGAATCAGGGGACAGTTGACCGACCACCCCGGGCGCAACGCGCAGGCATGTCCCGCTCATTGCGCGCACGACAACAGGAAAATACACATGGATCTGGGCATCGCTGGAAAGACCGCGCTGGTGTGCGCGGCAAGCAAGGGACTGGGGCGTGGCTGCGCCGAGGCGCTGGCGGCGGAAGGCGTGAACGTGACGATCGTCGCGCGCACGGCGGAAACGCTCGAAGCCACGGCGGCCGCGATCCGCTCGAAGACGGGCGTCGACGTGAAAGCGGTGGCCTGCGACATCACCACGCCCGAAGGCCGCGCCGCGGCGCTCGCCGCGTGTCCGCAGCCGGATATTCTCGTCAACAATGCGGGCGGCCCGCCGCCCGGTGACTTCCGCAACTTCACGCACGACGACTGGATTCGCGCGCTCGAAGCGAACATGCTCACGCCGATCGAACTGATCCGCGCGACCATCGACGGCATGATCTCGCGTGGCTTTGGACGCGTGGTGAATATCACCAGTTCGTCGGTGAAGGCGCCTATCGATGTGCTCGGCCTGTCGAACGGCGCGCGCTCGGGGCTCACGGGCTTCGTCGCGGGCGTCGCACGCAAGGTGGCACCGGACGGCGTGACGATCAACAACCTGCTGCCGGGCCTGTTCGACACGGACCGCATCGCCGTGACGTTCGAGGCATCGGCGAAATCGCAGAACATCTCCGTCGACGAAGCGCGCAAGCAGCGCATGGCGACGATTCCCGCGCGCCGCTTCGGCACGCCCGACGAGTTCGGCCGCGCCTGCGCGTTCCTGTGCAGCGTGCACGCGGGTTATATCACCGGGCAGAACTGGCTGATCGACGGCGGCTCGTATCCCGGCACCTATTGATGCACGGCCCTTTGCGGCACACCGCAAACACCATAACGACAACACAAGAGGAGCAACAACATGACAACACGCGTCGCGCTGATCGCGCACGATCATAAGAAGGATGACATCGTCAGGCTGGCGGGCGAGTACGTGGACACGCTGGCTCGCTGCGATCTGATCGCGACGGGCACGACGGGCTCGCGCATCACCGACGCGCATGGCCTGAAAGTCGAGCGGATGCTGTCCGGCCCGCACGGCGGCGACCTGCAGATCGGCGCGCAACTGGCCGAGGGCAATGTCGATATGGTGATTTTCCTGCGCGACCCGATGACGCCGCAGCCGCATGAGCCGGACATCAATGCGCTGGTGCGCGCGTGCGATGTCCACAACGTGCCGTGCGCGACCAACATCTCGACGGCGCGAATGATCCTCGACGTGCTGACGCTGCGCCTCACGCATCAGGTTTGACGACGTCGGCGGCTTTCCACCGCGCAACGAACCAGGCAACGAATCAATCTGGAGACGACATGACCAAGGCAATTCGATTCGACAAGACAGGCGGCCCGGAAGTGATGAAGTGGGTCGACGTCGAAGTGGGCGAGCCGGGCAACGGCGAAATCCGCATCAAACAGCATGCCGTCGGCCTGAACTATATCGACGTGTATTTCCGCACGGGGCTGTATCCGCTGCCGTTGCCGGGCGGCCTCGGGATGGAGGCGGCGGGCGAGGTGATCGCCGTCGGCGCCGGCGTGACGGACCTGAAGGCGGGCGACCGCGTCGCCTACGTCGCGCGGCCACCGGGCGCGTACGCGCAAGAGCGTGTGCTGCCCGCTGCGCAGGTCGTGAAACTGCCCGATGCGATCGACTACGAACAAGCCGCTTCCGTCATGCTGCAAGGGCTGACCGCGCAATACCTGCTGCGCCGCACGTATCGCGTGAAGCAGGGCGACACGATCCTGATCCAGGCGGCCGCGGGCGGCGTCGGGCTGCTCGTGTGCCAGTGGGCGAAGGCGCTGGGCGCCACGGTGATCGGCACGGTCGGTTCCGACGAGAAGGCGGAGATCGCGAAGGCGCACGGCTGCGACCATCCTATCGTCTACACGCGCGAGAACTTCACGAAGCGCGTGCGCGAGATCACGAACGGCGCCGGCGTGCCCGTCGTGTACGACTCGATCGGCAAGGACACGTTTACGGCGTCGCTCGATTGCCTGGCGCCGCTCGGCATGTTCGTGAGCTTCGGCAATGCATCGGGCCCGCTGCCGCCCATCGATTCGTCGGAATTCGCCGGACGCGGCTCGCTGTTCTTTACGCGGCCGACGCTCTTTACGTATATGGGCAAGCGCAGCGACTACGACGCGATGTCGGCCGAACTGTTCGACGTGATTGCGTCGGGCAAGGTGAAGACGAGCATCAATCAGCGCTATGCGCTCGCCGACGTGGGTAAGGCGCATGCGGATCTGGAGGCGCGCAGGACGACGGGGTCGACGGTTCTGCTGCCGTAAGCAACGCTCGCCGCAACGACGAAGGCCGCTTCACGCGCGACGTGAAGCGGCCTTTTCCGTTTACACCTTTTTTACACGCCCCCTCCCATCTTTGACCTGCCCTTTACGCCGATCGGCATAACGTTGCGACCATCCATCGCCAAACAAATGGAGAACATCAAATGGATGTGCTGTACGTCGGGGGCATCGCGCTTTTTGCTGCGCTGACCTTTGGGTTGATCGCCGGATGCGAGAAGTTGACGCGCTACGGCCGTGGTCAGGGAGCGCGCTCATGAACTGGATCCTCTGGCTTTCGGGCGCGGCAACCGCGCTGCTGTTTGCTTATCTCGTCTATGCGCTGCTGCGCGCGGAGGACATTGAATGAACCTCAACAATGTCTTGCAGCCGGCGCTATTCATCGTCGTGCTGCTCGCGGCCGCCGTGCCCGTCTCGCGCTATCTGTCGCGCGTGATGGATGGCACCTCGCGCGTCGTCAAACTGGGTGGACCTGTCGAGCGTCTGCTGTACCGTCTCGCGGGCGTCGACCCTGAGCAGGAGATGGGCTGGAAACACTACGCGATCGCGACGATCGCGTTCAACCTGCTGGGCGTCGTGTTCCTTTACGTGCTGTTGCGCGTGCAAGGCTGGCTGCCCGGCAACCCGCAGCAATTCGGCGCGATGACCGTCGATGGCGCCTTCAACACGGCCATCAGCTTCGTCACCAACACGAACTGGCAGGACTACACGCCGGAACAGACGGTCGGCTATCTGACGCAGATGCTCGGCTTCACGGTGCAGAACTTCCTGTCGGCGGCGACGGGCATCGTCGTCGTGATCGCGCTGGTACGCGGCTTCGCGCGCCACACTGCGAAGACCATCGGCAACTTCTGGGTCGACATCACGCGCGTGACGCTCTATGTGCTGCTGCCGATGTCTGCGATCATCGCAGCGCTCCTGATGAGCCAGGGCGTAATCCAGAACTTCAAGTCGTACGAGGACGTGCCGACGCTGCAGACCACCACGTACTCCGCCCCGAAAACGGATGCCCAGGGCAACCCGGTGAAAGACGCGAAGGGCAACCCGGTGATGGTCGATACGCCTGTCAAGACGCAGACCATCGCGATGGGCCCCGTCGCCACGCAGGAAGCGATCAAGATGCTCGGCACGAACGGCGGCGGCTTCTTCAACGGCAACTCCGCGCATCCGTACGAGAATCCGACGCCGTTCTCGAACTTCGTGCAGATCTTCTCGATCCTGATCATCCCTGCCGCGCTGTGTCTCGTGTTCGGCCGCATGATCGGCGACCGCCGGCAAGGCGTGGCCGTGCTCGCGGTGATGACGATCGCATTCGCCGTGTGCATCGCAGGCGAGATCAGCGCGGAGCAGGGCGGCAATCCGCTCTTCACGTCGCTGCATGTCGATCAGTCGGCGAGCGCGCTGCAGCCGGGCGGCAACATGGAAGGCAAGGAAACGCGCTTCGGCATCGCGCAGTCGGGCATCTTCACGGTTGCGACGACGGCGGCTTCATGCGGCGCCGTGGTCAACACCCACGACTCGCTGACGCCGCTTGGCGGCCTCGTGCCGATGCTCCTGATGCAACTCGGCGAAGTGATCTTCGGCGGCGTGGGTTCGGGTCTGTACGGGATGCTGGTGTTCGCGTTGCTTGCGGTGTTCGTCGCGGGGCTGATGATCGGCCGCACGCCTGAATACGTCGGCAAGAAGATCGAAGCGTACGAGATGAAGATGGTGTCGATCGTCGTGCTGCTCACGCCGCTGCTTGTGCTCGTCGCGACGTCGATTGCCGTGCTCACCGACGCGGGCAAGGCGGGCATCGCCAACCCTGGCGCGCATGGCTTCTCCGAGATTCTCTACGCGTTCAGTTCGGCCGCGAATAACAACGGCAGCGCGTTCGCGGGTCTCACGGTGAGCACGCCGTTCTACAACTGGCTCACGGCGATCGCAATGTGGTTCGGCCGCTTCGGCACGATCGTCCCGGTGCTCGCGATTGCCGGCTCGCTGGCCGCGAAGAAGCGTATCGCGGTGACGGGCGGCACGCTGCCGACGCATGGACCGCTGTTCGTCGTGCTGCTGCTCGGCACGGTGCTGCTGGTCGGCGCGCTCACGTATGTGCCCGCGCTCGCGCTCGGCCCGGGTGTCGAACATCTGATGATGATGTCGGCGGGCCACTAACGGACTGCATATGCCGCACAAAAGCGCAAAAAGCAGGCTTAGGAAGCAGGCTCAAGAAGCAAGCGCAACAAATCGGCGAAGCAATTAGAGGAAGAAATGACTGACCATTCCGCTACCCGGTCCATGTTCGATCCGGCGCTCGTGCGCCCGGCGATCGTGGACTCGTTCAAGAAACTCAAGCCGCACACGCAGTTCCGCAACCCGGTGATGTTCTGCGTGTACGTCGGCAGCATCCTGACGACGATCCTCTGGGTCGCCGCGCTGCTGGGCCAGGCCGAGGCGCCCGCGGGCTTCATTCTCGCGGTGTCGCTGTGGCTGTGGTTCACGGTGCTGTTCGCGAACTTCGCTGAAGCGCTCGCCGAAGGGCGCTCGAAAGCGCAGGCAGCCTCGCTGCGCAGCGCGAAGAAAGACGTGATGGCCAAGAAGCTCAACGAGCCGCATCCGAAGTCGCCGATCCGCATCATGACGGCCTCGGACCTGCGCCGCGGCGACGTCGTGCTGGTCGAAACGGGCGATGTGATTCCTGCCGACGGCGAAGTGATCGAAGGCGTGGCGTCCGTCGACGAGTCGGCCATCACGGGTGAATCGGCGCCTGTGATCCGCGAGTCGGGCGGCGACTTCTCGTCGGTGACGGGCGGCACGCGCGTGCTGTCGGACTGGATCGTCGTGAAAGTGACGGCCAATCCAGGTGAAGCGTTCCTCGACCGCATGATCGCGATGGTCGAAGGCGCGAAGCGTCAGAAGACGCCGAACGAAATCGCGCTGACCATTCTGCTCGTCGCGCTGACCATCGTGCTGCTGCTCGCCACCGCGACGCTGTTGCCGTTCTCGATGTTCTCCGTCGAAGCCGCGAAGGCGGGCCATGTGGTGACGATCACGGCGCTCGTCGCGCTGCTCGTGTGCCTGATTCCGACAACGATCGGCGGCCTGTTGTCCGCGATCGGCGTGGCGGGCATGAGCCGCATGATGCAGGCAAACGTGATCGCGACGTCGGGCCGCGCTGTCGAAGCGGCAGGTGACGTCGACGTGCTGCTGCTCGACAAGACGGGCACGATCACGCTCGGCAACCGCCAGGCATCGGCGTTCATTCCGGTTGCGGGCATCGCGGAAGAAACGCTCGCGGATGCCGCGCAACTGTCGTCGCTGTCGGATGAAACGCCTGAAGGCCGCAGTATCGTGGTGCTGGCGAAGCAGCGCTTCAATATCCGTCAGCGCGACATGGCCACGCTGCATCCCGTGTTTCTCGCGTTCAGTGCGCAGACGCGCATGAGCGGCGTCGATCTGCAAGACCGCGAAATCCGCAAGGGCGCGGCCGATGCGGTGAAGCACTACGTCGAAGCGCACGGTGGCCACTTCCCGACCGAAGCGACGGCTGCCGTCTCGGAAGTCGCGCGGCGCGGCAGCACGCCGCTCGTGGTGGCGGAGAAGGGCACGGGTATTGCGCGCGTGCTTGGCGTGATCGAGTTGAAGGACGTGGTGAAGGGCGGCATCAAGGAGCGCTTTGCCGAACTGCGCAAGATGGGCATCAAGACCGTGATGGTGACGGGCGACAACCGTCTGACGGCGGCCGCCATTGCAGCGGAAGCGGGCGTCGACGACTTCCTCGCGGAAGCCACGCCGGAAACGAAGCTCGCGACGATCCGCGCGCACCAGGCGGAAGGCCGGCTCGTCGCGATGACGGGCGACGGCACCAACGATGCGCCCGCGCTCGCGCAGGCTGACGTTGCGGTCGCGATGAACACGGGCACGCAGGCCGCGAAGGAAGCGGGCAACATGGTCGATCTCGATTCGAATCCGACCAAGCTGATCGAGATCGTCGAGATCGGCAAGCAGATGCTGATGACGCGCGGATCGTTGACGACGTTCTCGATTGCGAATGACGTCGCCAAGTATTTCGCGATCATTCCGGCCGCGTTCGCGACCACGTATCCGCAGCTGCGCGTGCTCGATGTGATGCATCTGAGCTCGCCGTCGTCGGCGATTTTGTCGGCGGTGATCTTCAATGCGCTGATCATCGTGGCGCTGATCCCGCTCGCGCTGAAGGGTGTGACGTATCGGCCGCTCGGTGCTGCCTCGCTGCTGCGTCGTAATTTGCTGGTCTACGGGTTGGGCGGGATTCTGCTGCCGTTCCCGTTCATCAAGCTGATCGACATGGTGCTGGCCGCGTGCGGTTGGGTTTGATGGCTGTGACGTTCACGGCTATCGCCAGATAAAAAGGAATCTGAATCATGAAATCGCTTTTTCGCCCGATGGTGGTTATCTTTGCCGTGCTGACGGCTGTGACCGGGCTTGCGTATCCTGCCGTGATGACGGCGTTCGGCCAGGCTGTTTTTCACGATCAGGCCAATGGCAGCATGATCGAGAAGGACGGCAAGGTGGTCGGGTCGCGGCTGATCGGGCAGCAGTTCGATGCGCCGCAGTACTTCTGGGGACGTTTGTCGGCGACGACGCCGATGCCGTATAACGCGCAGGGGTCGAGTGGCTCGAATCTCGGGCCGATTAATCCGGCTCTTGCCGATGAGGTTAAAGGTCGTATCGATGCTCTGAAGGCCGCTGGGCATATGCCTGCTGACACGGCTGTTCCTGTTGATCTCGTGACTTCTTCGGGTAGCGGTCTCGATCCGGAGATTTCGCCTGCGGCGGCGGCTTTTCAGGTTGAGCGCGTTGCCGCTGCGCGGAAGATGAATGCCAATGATGTGGCTGCTCTTGTTGATCGCTATACGCGTGGGCGGCAGTTTGGGTTGTTTGGCGAGGCGCGGGTTAATGTGCTTGAGCTGAATCTTGCGCTGGATGACGCGCAGCGTGGGTGAGTTGTGACCTTCCCGGGGCGACGTTTTTTTTGGTGATGGCGTTGACCCCGGGCTTTTTTTGGGTTTTTTCTGTCTGCGACGCTGGGTTGTTTTGCTTCGGTTTTCGCTGGCATCCGGTTTGGTTTTGTTGCTCTTGCGCTGGCGCTGGCATCCGCGTTTTGTTAGCTTGCTTCAGGCGTCGCCCCTGTGCGGGGCGGCACCTACTTTTCTTTGCCGCCGCAAAGAAAAGTAGGCAAAAGAAAGCGGCTCACACCGCCAGCTTCTGTTTTTGCCTGAGGGCCCCCAAAGGGTCTTACGCCTCACGCGGCAACGCCCCTGTTCACGTTCGTTGCCAACGCTTTGAATAAACGCATCACCCGCTTCGATTACCCGTGCATGTGGGAGCGGCAGCGACTGGTATGTGCCGCCCAGGTGGCAAACTGTGTGTAGGTTGTCGCGTCGTATAGCTTGGCGCTCTTACAGGGTGGTGCGCGTGCGCTCTCGGTTCGGGGTGAGGCGTGTGCAGTACTACGGCCTACACACAGTTTGCCACCTTGGCGGCGGGAGACTATCTGGCGCGGCGTGTGGCGACGCGGGCGCATGAAGCGGGTGAGGCGCTCAATTAGAGCGCCGGCAACAAGCATGAGTCACGTGGTTGCCGTGTGAAGCGTAGGAACCTTTGGGGGCCCTCAGGCAAACACAAGAACTGGCGGTGTTAGCCGCTTTCTTTCGCCTACTTTTCTTTGCGGCGGCAAAGAAAAGTAGGTGCCGCCCCGCACAGGGGCGACGCTTGAAGCAAGCTAACAAAACGCGGACGCCAGCGAATAGGTAAGCGCACAGGGGCGACACACGAAGCACGAAGGCAAATCGCGAATGCCAGCGAAAGCCCCAAAAAACCAGACCGCCCGCGCAAAGCGGAACCCACCTCAGCGTCGCAGACATAAAAAAACCATGTCACCATACCCGCACGGAAGTGCAAAAACCCCAAACCCAACACCATGCCCGCCCCGACCCCGACGAGCTACTCGACAAACTCCAGCGAGAAGAAGAAAAACGCCAACGCGGCAAGCTGAAGATCTTTTTCGGCGCATCAGCCGGCGTCGGCAAGACCTATGCAATGTTGCAAGCAGCACGTCGCCGAAAAGAAGAAAACATCGACGTAGTCGTAGGAATAGCGGAAACCCACGGCCGCAACGAAACAGCAGCGCTGCTCAAAGACCTCGACGTGCTGCCGCTCGCGCGCATCGAATACCGTGGCCGCCTGCTAGCCGAATTCGACCTCGACGCCGCGCTCGAACGCAAACCCCAACTGATCCTCGTAGACGAGCTAGCCCACTCGAACGTACAAGGCGCCCGCCACGCCAAACGCTGGCAAGACGTCTACGAACTGCTCGACGCCGGCATCGATGTCTACACGACCGTCAACGTCCAGCACCTCGAAAGCCTCAACGACGTAGTCGGCCAGATCACCGGCATCCGCGTATGGGAGACAGTCCCCGACCGCGTCTTCGACCGCGCCGACGAAGTGACGCTCGTCGACCTGCCCGCCGAAGAACTGCTCGACCGCCTGCGCGACGGCAAGGTCTACATGCCGCAACAGGCCGAGCGCGCCGTGCGCAACTTCTTCCGTAAGGGCAATCTGATCGCGTTGCGCGAACTGGCGCTGCGCCGCACGGCTGACCGCGTCGATGCGCAAATGCGCGAGTACCGCGCCGACCGCTCGATCCAGCGCATCTGGCAGGCGCGCGAACGGCTCCTCGTGTGCGTCGGGCCCGGCCCCGAGGCGCCGCTGCTGGTGCGCGCCGCCGCGCGTCTCGCGGCGAGCCTGAAGGCGGACTGGATCGCCGTCTACGTCGAAACGCCCAAGCTGCAACGGCTCTCCGACGCACGCCGCGAACGCACGCTCGACGCGCTCAAGCTCGCCACCGAACTCGGCGCGGAAACGGCGACGCTCGCGGGCGCCGACGCCGTCTCGACCTTGATCGGCTACGCGCGCGTGCGCAACGTGTCGAAGCTGATAGCAGGCGGCTCGTCCGCCACGGGCCTCGCGCGCTGGTTGCGCCGCCCGTTCGGCGAGCGCCTCGCGGAACGCGCAAGCGACCTCGATCTCACGCTGATCCGCGCAAGCAACGACGAAGCAGGAACGACTCGCGATCGCCGCGCCGACGAAGAAGGGCGCGCGTGGCGCGACGCGCTGATCGCCGCGCGCGACCGCCGTTCGCCGCCGCGCAATTACGCGTGGGCCGTCGCGATCTGCGCGGGCGTGACGCTGATCGCGAGCCAGCTGATCGACCGCATCGATCTCACGAACCTCGTGATGCTGTATCTGCTCGGCGTGATCTTCACGGCCGTGAAGTTGGGACGCGGCCCGGGCGTGATGCTGTCGTTCCTGTCTGTCGCCGCGTTCGACTTTTTCTTCGTGCCGCCGCGCATGTCGTTGTCGGTGTCGGACACGCAATATCTGCTGACCTTTCTCGGCATGCTACTGACGTCGCTCGTGATCGGCCATCTGACGTCGAGCCTGCGACACGAGGCGAGCGTCGCGCGCAGGCGCGAGCAGCGCACGGGCGCCATGTACGCGATGGCGCGCGAACTGGCGGCGGCGCTGACGACTGAGCAGATCGTCGGCATCGGCAGCCGTCATGTGAGCGAGGTGTTCCGCGCGCGTGTCGCGGTGCTGTTGCCCGATAGCGCGGATCAGGTGAAGCAGAAGGTCGATGATCCCGACGAGACCATCATGCTCGACGCGACCTCGCTCGACGTCGATGTCGGTCAGTGGGTGTACGACCAGCAGAAGCCCGCGGGCCACGGCACCGATACGTTGCCCGCCGCGAAGGCGCTCTATTTGCCGCTGCGGGCGCCGATGCGTACGCGCGGCGTGCTGGCCGTCGCGATGCAGGACGAGCGCGAACTCGACGTGCCCGAGCAGCAACGCATGCTCGACGCGTTCGCCGCGCAAATCGCGCTCGCGCTGGAGCGCGTGCACTACGTCGATATCGCGCGCGATGCGCTCGTGAACATGGAGTCCGAGCGGCTGCGCAACTCGCTGCTGTCGGCGATTTCGCACGATCTGCGCACGCCGCTCACGGCGATCGTCGGCTTTTCTTCGATGCTCGCCGGTCAGCCGCGCGACGCCAGCAACGCGGCGCAAGGCGAACTCGTCGATGCGATCCACGAAGAAGCGCTGCGCATGACGGGCATCGTCACGAATCTGCTCGACATGGCGCGCCTGCAGGCGGGCAGTCTGAAGCTGAACCGGCAATGGTCGCTGCTCGAAGAGACGGTCGGCTCGGCGCTGCGCGACTGCCGGCGCACGCTCGCGCGTCATCCTGTGCAGGTATCGCTGCCCGCCGATCTGCCGTTGCTGCAACTCGATGCCGTGCTGCTTGAACGACTCTTCGCGAACCTGTTCGAGAACGCGGCGAAGTACGTGCCGCCCGACACGCCGTTGACAATCGGCGCGCAGCGCATCGACGAGAACGGCAAGCCCTTCGTGCGCGTGACCGTCGACGACACAGGGCCGGGCTTGCCGCCCGGCATGGAAGCGCGCATCTTCGAGAAGTTCACGCGCGGCGAAAAGGAATCGGCGAAGCCGGGCATCGGCCTCGGCCTTGCGATCTGCCGCGCGATCGCCGAGGCGCATGGCGGTAGAATCGGCGCGGCCAACCGCGTCGCCGCCGACGGCCGCATCGAAGGCGCGCGCTTCTGGTTCACGCTGCCCATCGAAACGCCGCCGCCCGTGCCCGACGTCCTCGACGAGGACACTGCGCAAGAGCAGGACACCGATCCGCCTCATCGACAACAAGCCGACACGCATCCGAATACCCACTCATGAGTGACCTGAGCATCACTGTCGTACTGATCGAAGACGAACAGCAGATTCGCCGCTTCGTGCGGGCATCGCTGGAAAGCGAGGGCATGGTCGTGTACGACGCGCCCACGGGCAAGCAGGGGCTGATCGAAGCCGCGACGCGAAAGCCCGACCTCGTGATCGTCGACCTCGGCCTGCCCGACACCGACGGCCTCGACGTGATCCGCGAACTGCGCGGCTGGAGCGAGCTGCCCGTGATCGTGCTGTCGGCGCGCACGCAGGAGAGCGAAAAGGTGGCCGCGCTCGACGCGGGCGCCGACGACTATCTGACCAAGCCGTTCGGTGTGTCCGAACTGCTCGCGCGGATTCGGGCGCATCTGCGCCGGCGCAACCAGGGCGGTGCCAACGAGACGCCGCAGGTGCACTTCGGCGGCGTGACCGTCGATCTGGCGCTGCGCCAGGTGTCGCGCGACGGCGAGCCTGTCCATCTGACGCCGCTCGAATACCGGCTGCTCGCGACGCTCGTGCGCCACGCGGGCCGCGTGCTCACACACCGGCAACTGCTGCGCGACGTGTGGGGGCCGTCGCATGTGGAAAGCCATCACTATCTGCGCATCTACATGGCGCATCTGCGGCAGAAGTTGGAGCGCGATCCGGCGCAGCCCGAGCATATCGTCACGGAGACGGGCGTCGGCTACCGGCTGGTCGGCGTCGCCTGACCCACCGCGACAGGGCGCGGCATGGCGTCGCGTTATATCGGATCAGGTATGAGAGGGCGGTAGTAGTCCGTCCATTTTGATATAATGACACACGGCAAGGACGACCTTGCTGCATCCGCTTTCAACGGGGACGGCCCCATCTTCATTGGGAGTTCGTCTCATGTCCTGGATTCTTCTGTTTGTCGCCGGTTTGCTGGAAGTCGCGTGGGCGGCCGGTCTCAAGACCTCCGAAGGCTTTACCCGCTTCTGGCCGTCCGTCTTCACGATTGTGACGGCGCTCGGCAGCTTCGTGCTGCTTGCCATGGCGATGCGCCAGTTGCCGCTCGGCACGGCCTACGCCGTCTGGACGGGCATCGGCGCGGTCGGCGCGTTCATTTTCGGCATCGTGATGATGGGCGAGGCGGTGACGGCGGCGCGCGTCGGCAGCGCGGTGCTGATCGTCTTCGGACTGATCGGATTGAAGCTCTCGTCCGGGCACTGACTGGACGTCCGCTGGCTCGTCAAAGCGCGCCATTCGTCTGGAAATTGCCGCAATCACGCTACAAACCGCCGCGCAGCCGTGCGGTCGGCGGATTGACGTGGCTATAATGAGACAGAAATCACCCTGAAATTGCTCCGCGCGGCCTTGATGCGCGGGTCCGGCGGCTTCGGCGGGCGGGAGCCACTGGCGCTTCCCACCGTTTCATGGCACAGCCGCCGGAACTGACGGCACGCGATGCGCGCCTCGGAGGCGGCCATGCTTGAACCTCTTTCGCTTGCAGCGGGCCTCTCCTGGGGCAGCGGCTTGCGCCTTTATCTGACCGTCCTGATCGCGGGCGTGTTCGGGCGCGCCGGTTTCATCCATCTTCCCGATACGCTATCCGTGCTGCAGTCGCCGTGGGTGATCGGCGCAGCGGCCATCCTGACGCTCGCCGAATTCCTCGCTGACAAGATTCCCGCGTTCGATTCGCTGTGGGACGCCGTTCACACGTTCATCCGCATTCCGGCGGGCGCCATGCTAGCCGTCGGCGCGCTCGGTCACGCCGATCCGGCGCTGATGACGGTTGCGGCGCTGGCAGGCGGCACGCTCGCCGGCGCATCGCATCTGACGAAGGCCGGCACGCGGGCGCTGATCAATCTGTCGCCGGAGCCGGTATCCAATGTTGTCACGTCGACGGCGGAGGACGGGCTCGTGTTCGGCGGGCTGCTGCTCGCGCTGTTCGTCCCCGTGCTGTTTCTCGTGCTGCTGGTCGGCTTCCTCGTGCTCGCGAGCTGGGTGCTGCCGCGTCTGTGGCGCGGCGTGCAGGGCGGCTTTCGCGGCATGGCGACGCATATGGTGTCGCGATTCGCGCGGAGCCGTCACGATTGAGCGAAGCCGAACGCGTCACCACCGAGGCTCCGCCCGAGCTTCCGCCTGAATCCCCGCGTGACCGCCATCAGCGGCGCGCCCCCTCGCACCGGCTGTCGCTGGGCCATCTGCTGCATCAGTCGCTGCGCATGACGGCGCGCGACTGGCGCGCGGGCGAACTGACGATGCTGCTGCTCGCACTCGTGCTGGCCGTCGCGGCGCTGTCCAGCGTCGGCTTTCTGGCCGACCGTCTGCATCAGGGTCTAGAGCGCGATGCGCGGCGCATGATTGCCGCCGATTTCATCGTCCGCTCCGACCATCCCGTCGATCCGCAATTCGCCGACAAAGCCAAAGCGCTCGGCCTCGACACGGCGACGACGGCTATTTTCCCCAGCATGGTCAACTCGACGGCATCGACGTCTGGGTCACAGCCGGTCTCGCGGCTGGCGGCGGTGAAAGCGGTGTCGGCGGGTTATCCGTTGCGCGGCGAGTTGAAAATCGCGCTCACGGAAGGCGCGCCCGACCGCGAAGTGCGCGGTATCCCGCCGCCCGGCGAGGTGTGGGTCGATCAGCAGATGCTGGACGCGCTGAAGGCGCGCATCGGCGACAAGGTGAAAGTGGGCGGGCGCGATTTCACGATCGGCGCCTTGATCACGCGCGAACTGGATCGCGGCTTCGCGTTCGTCAATTTCTCGCCGCGCCTGATGATGCGCGCAGACGATCTCGCGTCGACGGGACTGACGGGCTACGGCAGCCGCGTCACTTACAGGCTGCTGGTGGCGGGCGGCGACGAGCCGGTTGCGTCGTTTGCGAAGTGGGCGCATGAGCGCGTCGACAACGGCAAGATGCGCGGCTACGCGCTGGAGTCGCTGCAGGACGGTCAGCCGCAGGTGCGCCAGACGCTCGACCGCGCGAGCCACTTCCTGACGCTCGTGTCGCTTCTGACGGCGCTGCTGGCCGCCGTCGCGATCGCGATGGCCGCGCATCGCTACATGCGGCGGCATCTGGATAGCTGCGCGGCGATGCGCTGCCTCGGCGCAAGCCAGCGAACCTTGCGCGCGCTGTTCCTGTTCGAATTCGCGGGACTCGGTCTGGTCGGCGGCGCGGCGGGCGTGATGCTCGGTTTCGGCGGGCATCTCGCGCTCTTCTGGTGGCTTGGCAGCCTGATCGACGTGTCGTTGCCTTATCCGACTGTCTGGCCCGCGCTCGAAGGGATCGCCGCCGGTCTCGTGCTGCTGGTCGGTTTCGCGCTGCCGCCGCTGTTGCCGTTGACGCATGTGCCGCCCGTGCGCGTGCTGCGTCGAGAGTGGGGCGAGGAAGGGCGCACCGCGTGGGCCGCGTACGCGCTCGGCATCGTGCTGTTCGCGGGCTGCTGATTCTCGCCGCGGGCGAAGTGAAGATCGGCGGGATCGTCGCGGGCGGCTTCGCCGGCGGACTGCTGCTGTTCGCGCTGGTCGCGCGTCTGGCGCTGTGGGGCGCGTCGCGTGTCGTGCGCAGTGAGCGCTTTCATATCGGCATTGGCTGGCGCTACGCGCTGGCGTCGCTGGAGCGGCGCGCGAATTCGAGCGCGCTGCAAATCACCGCGCTTGCGATCGGCCTGATGTGCCTGCTGCTGATCGCGATGACGCGCAACGATCTGATTGAAGGCTGGCAGCGTTCGACGCCGCCCGACGCGCCGAACGAATTCATCATCGACATCCAGCCCGACCAGCGCGATCTCGTCACGAACTATCTGTCGGCGCACGGTTTTCCCGGCGTCGAGCTTGCGCCGATGGTGCGTGGCCGCCTGATCGCGATCAACAGCAAACCCGTCAATCCCGACGACTTCAAGAGCGAAGATGCGCGACGGCTGGTGGATCGCGAGTTCAACCTGTCGTACACGACGCAGTTGCCGGACGACAACCGGATCGTGTCGGGCGACTGGTACGGCAACGCGACGACACCGCAGATTTCTATCGAGCAGGGCCTCGCGAAGATTCTCAGCGTGAAGGTCGGCGACACGCTGCGCTTCGACGTGACGGGCCTGCAGGTCGACGCGCCCGTGACGAGCGTGCGCAAGCTCGACTGGAGCTCGTTCAAGGTCAACTTCTTTGTCGTGATGCCGCCTGCCGCGCTGAAGGACTATCCGGCGACGTTCATCACGAGCTTCCATGTGCCGCCTGGGCGGCGCGCGGTGATCGACGGGCTGATCGGTCAATATCCGAACCTCACCGCGATCGATACCGCGCCGATTCTTACCCAGGTGCAGCGCGTGATCGGCCAGGTGATCGGCGCCGTGCAGTTCCTGTTCGGCTTCACGCTGTTCGCGGGCGTGCTGGTGCTGTACGCCGCGCTCGCGGGCACGCGCGACGAGCGTATGCGAGAATCCGCGCTGCTGCGCGCGCTCGGCGCGTCGCACGCGCAGGTGCGCGCGGTGCAGGTCGCGGAGTTCGTCGTGGTTGGTGCGTTGTCGGGGCTCATGGCGGCGATCGGCTCGCAGCTGATCGGCTTCGTGCTCGCGTCGCGCGTGTTCGACTTTTCGATCAACTTCAACCCGTGGCTCCTGCCCGCGGGCATTGCGGCGGGCGTCGTCTGCTCGGCCGTTGGCGGGTGGCTCAGCCTGCGTCACGTGCTGATGCGGCCCGCGCTGCAATCGCTGCGCGATGCGTGAAGCGTGAAGCAGCGTCCGCCGTCCTGAAATTTCTTTGACTGTGTAGTTGCCCGTATGACTGATCCGATTGACGAAGCACCGTCGCAGCCGACGGCCTTCGAACTGGTAGGCGGCGAAGCGCGCGTGCGCGAAATCGTCGACCGTTTCTACGACCTGATGGACCTCGAAGCCGACTTCGCCGGTATCCGCAAGCTGCATCCGCCGACGCTCGACGGCTCGCGCGACAAGCTGTTCTGGTTCCTGTGCGGCTGGCTCGGCGGCCCCGATCACTACATCAGCCGCTTTGGCCATCCGCGTCTGCGTGCGCGGCATCTGCCGTTCCAGATCGCGTCGGTGGAGCGCGACCAGTGGCTGCGCTGCATGGCGTGGGCGATGGAAGACGTCGGCCTGCCCGAGCCATTGCGTGAACGCCTGCTGCATTCGTTCTTCGATACGGCCGACTGGATGCGCAATCATCCGGGCTGACGCGCTGGCCGACAGCGCGCCTAAGTGTTGCGCGTCGTAAAAGCGTCGTGCCAGAGTAACCGGTACAGTTCGGTCGGGAGCGCTTCAATCTGAACGCGGCGGGCGTTGGCGGCATCGGCATAATGTCCGCTGGCACGACCAAAGCACAAAGGAGACTCCCCATGACGACGCGCGCGCTGTTTCGCGACGACGCCTATCTGATCCACTGCGACGCGACCATCACCGCGCTCGACGAGCAGGGCATCCATCTCGATCAAACCGTGTTTTATCCCCTCGGCGGCGGCCAGGCGGGCGACGCGGGCGCGTTGACGCTCGCCGACGGCACGCGTATCGAGATCGCCGATACCCGCAAGGCGAAGTTCGAAGGCGCGACGCCCGACGACGCCGTCCACGTTCCCGTGCCCGGCCAGGAAGCGCTGCTCGCGCAGCTTGCCGTTGGCCAGAAGGTGACAGCGCAGATCGACTGGACGCGCCGCTACCGGCACATGCGCCTGCACACGGCGAGCCACCTGATGTGCGCGGTGCTGCCGTATCCCGTCGATGGCTGCAGCATCACGTCCGACTACGCGCGCCTCGATTTCGCGACCGTCGAGCCGATTGAACGCGAACTCGTCGAAACGCGGCTCGCGGAACTGGTGGGCGGCGCGCATGCCGTCGCGACGCAATGGATCACCGACGATGAAATGGCGGCGCGCCCCGAACTGGTCCGCACGATGAGCGTAAAGCCGCCGATGGGCCTCGGGCGGGTGCGGCTGCTGCGCATCGAAGGCGTCGATCTGCAGCCGTGCGGCGGCACGCATGTGCACAACACGGAAGAGATCGGCGCGCTGCGCGTCGCGAAGCTGGAAAAGAAAAGCGCGCGTACGCGGCGGCTCGTGCTGGAGTTCGCATGAGCGTGCGTTTCGACGCGGCGGCGTATTCGCCGGAAGCGGACTACGAGGCACTCGATCCGATGGCGCGCGACGTGCTCGTTTGCTGGTTCGGCACGCCGGGTTCGGATGAATATGGCAAGGACCAGAAGCGCTGGTTCAAACGCAGCGACGCGTTCGACACGATGCTGCGCGAGCGATTCGGTGCGTCGATCGAAGCGGCGCTCGCGCACGAACTCGATGCATGGCTCAGGACGCCGCTTGGCTCGCTGGCGCTGGTGATCGTGCTCGACCAGTTCACGCGCAATTGTCATCGGCGAACGGCGCGCATGTACGACGGCGACGCACAGGCGATGAACATCACGCGTCGCATGATCGAAGAGGGCAGCGACGTGTTGCTGCCGACCGTTTATCACCGCGCGTTCGCGTACATTCCGTTCGAGCACGATGAGACGGTGGAAGGCCAGCGTGAAGGCGTGCGTCTTTACACGCTGCTCGAAGCGCAAGGGCTGGACTCTTCGTATGCGCGTTCCGCTCTACAGCATGCGCGGATCGTCGAACGCTTCGGGCGCTTTCCGCATCGCAATGCGCTGCTCGGGCGTCCGTCGAGCGATGAAGAGATTGCGTTTTTGCGTGAGCCGGGGTCGTCGTTTTAGTTTTGCTCAGCGGCCCGCGCTGACATCGAGCAGCGCGCCGTTCACATACGATGACGCATCGCTCAACAACCAGACGATCGCTTCGGCGACCTCGTCGGCCGTGCCCGGACGGCCGAGCGGCGTCTGCATGCCGAGCACCGCGGCGCGGTCGGGACGGCCGCCGCTCGCGTGGATATCGGTGTCGATCAGTCCGGGGCGCACTGCGTTCACGCGGATGCCCTGCGGGCCGAGTTCTTTCGCGAGGCCGATCGTCATCGTGTCGACCGCGCCCTTCGAGCCGGCGTAATCGACGTATTCGTTCGGCGAGCCAAGCCGCGACGCCGCTGACGACACGTTGACGATCACGCCGCCATGTCCGCCACGATCCTTCGACATGCGTCGCGCCGCCTCTCGCGCGCACAGATACGCGCCGTACACGTTGACGTCGAACATGCGCTTCAGGCGCGTGGCGTCCATCTCGGCGAGCGGCATCGAAGGCGCGACGATGCCCGCGTTGTTGACTAGCGCGTCGAGGCGGCCAAACGCATGCTCTACTGCATCGAACATCGCGATGACTTGCGCTTCGTCGGCGACGTCGCCCGCGATCAGGCGAGCATGGCCGCCTGCGCGTCCGACTTCGGCGGCTGTCTGTTTGGCGGCGGCTTCATTGGTCGCGTAGTTCACGCCGACCGACCAGCCGTGCGTGCCGAGCATGTGTGCCGTTGCGCGGCCGATGCCGCGGCTCGCGCCCGTGATCAGAACCACTTTCGTCATGCTTGCCTCTCGCTATGCAGCAGGAAAGCGCTCAACGCGCGTCACACGCGCTCGCGGTTGTCCGCCCACTTGTCGCTTATGGGCGGCTGGTAGCGTTGCAGCTTCTGGATCAGCGCGGCGGGATCGCTGTCGACCTGCAGGATGTCGAAGTACGTCTGGCGCATGAAGCCTTCCTGCACGGTGTGTTCGAGCATCGCGATCAACGGATCGTAGAAGCCGTCGATATTCAACACGGCCACGGCCTTCTGATGATAGCCAAGCTGCGCCCACGTGTAGACCTCGAACAGCTCTTCGAGCGTGCCTGCGCCGCCTGGCATCGCGACGAACGCGTCGGAGAGATCGGCCATCATCTTCTTGCGTTGATGCATGTCGGGCACGACGTGCAGTTCCGACAGGCCGTTGTGGCCGACTTCCTTGTTGACCAGCAGTTCGGGGATCACGCCGATCGCGCGGCCGCCCGCGGCCATCACTTCGTCGGCGATCACGCCCATCAGGCCGACCTTGCCGCCACCGTAGACGAGCGACAGGTTCGCCGCGACGAGCGCGCGTCCGAATGCTTTCGCGGCCTCGCGGTATAGCGGTTTGGCTCCGTTGGAGGAGCCGCAATAGACACAGACTGCCTTCATCGTTACCTGTCCTTCGATTCGTTGCGAGGTTCGCGCGGCGGCAGATAGTCGTAGAACTCGCGCTGCGGATGTTTGCCCGACACCAGATCGTCGAACAGTTCGCGCGAGCGTCCGCGCAGATACGGCGCCATCAGCGACACGATCTGCACGCTGACCTGATGCAGCTCGGCCTGGATCGCTTCCTGTTCGTTGTACTTGCGCGGATTCATGACGAACTGATATGACAGCCAGTAGGTCGCGATCACGCCGATATTGGTCGCGATGACCTTGAGCTCGTCGGGCGTCGCGACCATTTCGTTGTCGGCCACGAGCTGCTCGCAGAACTGGCTGGCGAAGCGCACCTTGTGGCTGATGATCTGCTTGAAGTGTGTTTCGAGCGTGCGGTTGCGTGCGAGCAGATCGTTCAGGTCACGATACAGGAAGCGGTAGCGCCACGTGAAATCGACCATGTACTGCAGATACGACCACATTTCGTCGATGGTTGCGCGATGGTCGTCCGGGAAACGCAGACGCTTTTCGATCTCCTGCTCGAACTGGCTGAAGATGCTGTTGATGATGTCGTCTTTGTTGCGGAAGTGGTAGTACAGGTTGCCTGGACTGATTTCCATTTCCTCGGCGATCGTCGTCGTCGTGACGTTCGGCTCGCCGATATCGTTGAAGAGCTTCAACGATAGTTCGAGAATCCGTTCGCGCGTGCGGCGGGGAGGTTTGGCTTCCATATCGTCCTTGGCGGGCTTGCTGCGCTGCCCGGGCTGGGTTTTGGGGTTTGTGCAGGCTGTCTTTACGATTATAAACCGACCGTTCGATGGGATTTGGTTCTGTCTGCGACGCTGGTTTGGGGTTGGGGTTTTTGCTGCGCGGGCGGGGTTGGTGGGGCTTTAGGCGGTTGTGCGGGCGTCCGCGTTTTGTTTTTGTGGTTCATGCGTTGCCGTTTGGTGTTTTGGCCTTTGCGCTGGCATCCGCGTTTTGCCGTCATGCTTCAGGCGGCGCCGTGTGGTGTTCTGGCATTTGCGCTGGCATCCGCGCTGTGCCTTCGTGCTTCAAGCGTCGCCCCTGTGCGGGGCGGCACCTACTTTTCTTTGCCGCCGCAAAGAAAAGTAGGCGAAAGAAAGCGGCTAACACCGCCAATCCTTGTGTTTGCCTGAGGGCCCCCAAAGGTTCTTACGCTTCACACGGCAATCACATGACTCATGTTCGTTGCCAACGCTCTTGCGGTGCGCCTCACCCGCTTCACGCGCCCGCGTCGCCCCACGCCGTGCCAGATATTCCACGGCCGCCCAGGTGGCAAACTGTGTGTAGGCCGTAGTACTCCACACGCCTCACTTCGGAACGATAGCGCACGGGCCCCACCCTGTAAGAGCGCCAAGTTATACGACGCGACAACCTACACACAGTTTGCCACCTGGGCGGCACATACCAGTCGCTGCCGCTAGCTCGTGTGCGGGTGTTTGAAGCGGGTGAGGCGGTCATTCGAAGCGTTGGCAACGCACGCGAACAGATACGCCGCCGTGTGAAGCGTAAGACCGGTTGGGGGCCCTCAGACAAACACAAAAACTGGCGGTGTTAGCCGCTTTCTTTTGCCTACTTTTCTTTGCGGCGGCAAAGAAAAGTAGGTGCCGCCCCGCACAGGGGCAACGCGTGAAGCAAGCTAACAAAACGCGGATGCCAGCGAAAACACAAGCAAACCAAACCGCCCGCGCATCGAAGCCTCAGCCGCGGACGCCAGCGAAAACCAAACCACCCCAGCCCAGCGTCGCAGACACAGCAAAACGAAAAACCACCCCTACTGCATAGCCCGAACCCACCCACTCACCCAATGCACAACAAGCGGCCCAACGAGCAAACCCCACGTCATCACGCAGATAAAAAGCGCAACCATCACGGCAGCACTGCCGAGATCCTTCGCACGCCGGGACAATTCATGCCGCTCAAGCGAAATCCGATCAATAGCCGCCTCGACGCTCGAGTTGAGCAACTCGACAATCAGCACAAGAAACACAGATCCCAGCAACAGCACACGAGACACCGGCTCAACAGGCACCAATACGCCGCAAGGCAAAAGAATCGCCGCCAACGTCAGCTCCTGCCGAAACGCGCTCTCCTCACGAATCGCGACCCGAAACCCGGCAAACGAATTCTTCATCGCATGCCACGCGCGGGTGATCCCGCGATTGCCCTTGTATGGATTGAAGGGCAGCGGCGCGAGCGGATCATCGGGACCCAATGGCTCGAGCGATTCCGGCGCATCGGCTTTCGCGCCATTCAGCGCGTCTTCGCGGGCTCGCGCGGCATCGCGCGTAGTAGATGACATGGCAGAAACAGGAGCAGATCTGGACTCTCCAGCATAACGCGCCCGCGGCGCGCCGTCCTCGTGCATATCATGCACATCATCGAACGGTTCGCCATACGGCTCCGCGTTCGACACTGCCGTCTTCGCGTCGCGCAGCGATTCCTGCGGAGCGCGCAATGCGTTCGATTGTCTCGTTTGCATGGGCGTGGCGAGAAGTGATGGCGCTTGCGCGTCGGGCGGATCAGGCGGCGGCGCTTTCCTCGCGATAAGCGGAACGCGACAACGGCTTCAGATGCGCTGCAAACTGCTCGGACGCGGCCGTCCACGAAAAACGTTCGGCCCACGCGCGCGCATCGTTGCGATCGATCTTCAGCGCCTGCAGGCACGCTTCGCGCAAGTCTTCGTGCATCGCGCCCGCGCCGCCATCGCCGAGCACATCGATCGGACCCGTTACAGGATACGCCGCAACAGGCGTGCCGCACGCAAGCGCTTCGAGCAGCACGAGACCGAACGTGTCGGTCCTGCTCGGGAATACGAACACGTCAGCGGCAGCGTAGACCTTCGCGAGTTCGGCCTGCGTCAGAACGCCGAGATAGTTGGCGGCCGGATAGCGCGACTTCAGTTCGGCAAGCGCCGGGCCTTCACCGCAGACCCACTTCGAGCCGGGCAGATCGAGCTTCAGGAACGCTTCGACATTCTTCTCGACGGCCACGCGTCCGACGTACAGAAAAATCGGCCGCGCGGTGTTCAGCACCTTCGACTCCATCTGCCGGAAGATGTCGAGATCGACGCCGCGCGTCCACAGCACGACGTTCGTGAAGCCGAACTTTTCGAGGTCGGTCTTGACGACCGGCGTCGGCGCCATCACGGCAAGCGATGCCTTGTGAAACCAGTGCAGGAAACGGTACGTCCACGAGACGGGAACGCCGAAGCGCGCCTCGACGTATTCGGGAAAGCGCGTGTGATAGGCCGTCGTGAACGGCAGCTTGTGCTCGATCGCATACTTGCGCGCGGCCAGCCCGAGCGGGCCTTCCGTCGCGATGTGCAGCGCGTCCGGCTGGAATTCGTCGATGCGCTTGCGCAAGTGGCGCCGCGGCATCAGCGACAGGCGAATCTCCGGGTACGTCGGGCACGGAATCGTCTTGAACTCGAGCGGCGTCAGCAGATCGACCTTGTGGCCGATCGCCGTCAACTCGCGCGTCGTGTTCTTCAGCGTGCGAACCACGCCATTGACCTGCGGTTCCCACGCATCGGTGACGATCATGATCTTCATGCGATTGGCCCTCTCGTAGTGGTAATGGTGTGCGGTCACGCTGTGGCGCGGGCTTTCGTCGTGTTCGCTTCGGGCGAGCGCATCACGGTCCAGTAGATGACCTTCAACTCGCCTTCGTAGGTCTCGACGAGCGCCGACAGGCTTTCTACCCAGTCGCCGTCGTTGCAATACAGCACGCCGTCGATCTCGCGGATCTCAGCCTTGTGAATGTGCCCGCACACGACGCCGTCGCAGCCGCGGCGGCGCGCTTCATCCGTCATCACGTTCTCGAACGCCGAGATGAAGTTCACCGCGTTCTTCACCTGATGCTTCAGGTACTGCGATAGCGACCAGTACTGGAAACCGAGCTTGATGCGGATGCGGTTGAACCAGCGGTTCAGCACGAGAATCATCGTGTAGAGCGTGTCGCCGAGATACGCGAGCCACTTCGCGTGCTGGATCACGCCGTCGAACAGATCGCCGTGCACGATCCACAGGCGCTTGCCCTGCAGCGTCGTGTGGAACGCCTCGCCGCGCACGTGGATGTCGCCGAATGCGAGATCGCAGAACTGGCGCGCGCCTTCGTCGTGATTGCCGGGGATGTACACGACCTGCGTGCCCTTGCGCGCCTTGCGCAGGATCTTCTGCACGACGTCGTTGTGCGCCTGTGGCCAGTACCAGCCTTTCTTCAGTTGCCAGCCGTCGATGATGTCGCCGACGAGGTACAGGTACTCTGACTCGTTGTGCCGCAGGAAGTCGAGCAGATAGTTCGCCTGGCAGCCGCCGGAACCGAGGTGAATGTCGGAGAGCCAGATGGTGCGATAGCGGTGCGAATTCTCGTGACCGTCGTCGTGATCGCTTTCGGAAGGTGTTGGCGTCACCGGTAGATGCGGAAGCGGCGGCAGGCCAACTGAGGGGGTGCGGGGGCCGAAAGCGACGGGATCGACGCTCGGGCCATTCTGGCGGAAGAGGGAAGTCGCGGACGTGTTGTTGTCCATGGCTCACGCGTCGAGTTGCAGTACCCGCATTGCGCCATTGCTGCATGACGGAGCCGTGACATTCACGAGAAGTTCTTATTACGCGTTGGCGATTGTCGGCGCGATGCAACGGTGCGATTGATGGGTTCGTGGTCGTGACGCCCGCGGCGATGGTTGGTGTGATGGGTGGCGCGTGGGCGCCGACGGGCTGGATACGGTCGTCTATTCGATTTATCGCGGCAGCGATGCCATTGCCGATAGCGGGACTTTGTGCGCGTTGCCGTTTGGCGTTTTGGTGTTTTGGTGTTTGCGCTAGCATCCGCGCTATGGTGTTTGCTGTTCAAGCGTCGCCCCTGTGCGGGGCGGCACCTACTCTTCTTTGCCGCCGCAAAGAAAAGTAGGCAAAAGAAAGCGGCTCACACCGCCAGTTCTAGTGTGTGCCTGAGGGCCCCCACAGGGTCTTACGCTTCACATGGCAACGGCTCTGCTGGCGCGTGTTGCCAACGCTTTGAATAAACGCCTCACCCGCTTCGAATGCATTTGCACGGGCAAGCGGCAGCGACTGGTATGTGCAGCCCAGGTGGCAAACTGTGTGTAGGTTGTCGCGTCGTATAGCGTGGCGCTCTTACAGGGTGGAACGCGTGCGCTATCGGTCCGGAGTGGTGCGTTTATGGTGCGAACGCCTACACACAGTTTGCCACCTGGGCGGCGGTTGAATATCTGGCACGGCATGCTGCAACGCGGATGCATGAAGCGGGTGATGAGCACCGCAAGAGCGCTGGCAACGAACGTGGGTCACGTGATTGCCGTGTGAAGCGTAAGACCCTTTGAGGGCCCTCAGGCAAACACAAGAATTAGCGGTGTTAGCCGCTTTCTTTTGCCTACTTTTCTTTGCGGCGGCAAAGAAAAGTAGGTGCCGCCCCGCACAGGGGCGACGCGTGAACAGCAAACACCATAGCGCGGATGCCAGCGCAAACGCCAAAACAACCGAACCGGATGCCAGCACAAACCCAAGCACACCAAACGGCGGCCCAGCAAACACCACATAACCAGCAAAAAACCGCCGCAGGCAAAAAATCTCACCGCGATATCGAAACGACTTTAGTCCCCGCCATCCGATCATGCAGAAACTGCCGGCTCACACCGACCCGCCCGACGGCCGCATACAAAACGAACCACACGCCAGCAACAATCAGCGTCTGCGGCACCTTAAGTCCAAAAAGCGGATGCACCGCCAACGGCGGCAAAAACCACAACCACGCAAACACATACCGCACCACCGCGCGCAGCACGGAAAGCCGCCCGCCATCCCTGGCGGCCACCACCCGTAATCGCCAGGTCTTCATCGGCAGCGTCTGGCCGCCGTGTGTCCAGAACCAGACGAAATACACCCCGACCACCAGCCCCACCCAGGCCGCAAGCCAGTTGTGATGAGTCAGCCCATTGCGCTGCTGCGTAAGCGTGCTGAACAGATACCCCGCGAGGAACACCACGCCAAACAGCAACACACCTTCGTACATCAGCGCGGCAAGCCTCCGACGCACAGTCGGCATCGACGGTTCGACAGATTCGGGCGGGAGCGGCACGGCTGCGGAGTCGACGGAAGTGGACACTGGCTAGGCCTCGGTTGCCGTTGATGAGCCCGCGACGCAGGCTCGCAGAGGGATTATGAGCCGTTGAAGATGGACGGCGCGTCGGACGGCGAGACGGGTGTCGGCGTCGCCGGCACGAAGCTGCCAGTGGCGGGAATGGCGGGCGCGCCGGGCGAGGGCGCCGCGACTCCGGCGGAGGCGCCTGCCGTCGCCGGCGGCACAGGCACGCTCGCGAGCTTGTCCTTGCCATTCACGAGCCGGTTGATGTCCTTGATCTCGGACTTGCCCGAAGGCGGCGCGCTGACGACCGTCGGCCGGCGCTTGCGCTCGCTGGCGGCGAGCTTTTGCTTCTGCTCTTCAGGCAACTGCTGGTACGCCTTCCATGCGTTCTGACGCGCCTCACGCGGTAGTTCTTTCGAAACCTGATAATTTTCTCGCGCGACGCGCCGCTGCTCGGGCGTCATGCGCACCCACTCCGCCATGCGCTCGTGCAGAATTTTTTGCGCTTCCGGCGTCATCTTCGGATAACGCGACGCAATTTTCAGCCATTTGCGCTTGCGCTCCTCGCTGAAGGCGTCCCATTGCACTGCGAACGGCGCGAGCGCGACGTGTTCGGCGTTGGTGAGCTTCGACCACGCGAGCGGACTGGTCGAGATGGGCAAGCCCGGCAGGTCGACTGTCAACGCCGGGGCGGCCGCCTTCGCGGGCGCCCCGCTGGAGGGCGCCGCGACAGGCGTGGGTGTCGGGTAGAAGCGCGGATAGGTGGCGGCGAATGACACCAGGGCTGCAATCACGCATCCAGACACAACGGCAAGGCCGCGCTTGTAACTCACCCGTCAACTCTCCCCGGTCAGTGGTTACGCGTCAGGTACGCGTTGAACCCGTGATCGAGATAGGCATTGAGCGGCAGGTCGTCGCTCAGCATGGCGGCATCGATATCGGCGAGCTCGGCCGTGCGCTGATGGTCTTCCCACCACGCGATACCCGCGAGTCCGATGACCAGCGCGAGCACCGGCCAGGCGAGCGCGAGTTTGCGCAGGCGCGGCAGACGGCGCGACGGTTCCGGCATGTGGGCAAGCGTCCCCGCGCCGACGAACACGGGCGCGAAAGCGGGCGCATGCACCGCTTCGGGCTTCTTGCGAGCGAGTGCGGCACGGCGCGCGGCGGCGAGCCGGTCGGTCGTGGCAGGCGGAATGCGGGCAGCGTTTTCGTCGAGCGCACGCCGAAGCTGCAGCGCAAACTCGAGTTCTTTTGTTTCGGGAGCGGAGCTCATAGCGTGATTCCTTTGGCCCTGAGCGCGTGCGCCAGCGTGTGCGTGGCTCGCGAGCAGTGCGTTTTCACACTGCCTTCCGAGCAGCCCATGGCGGCGGCAGTCTCAGCGACATCCATATCTTCCCAGTAACGCATCAGAAACGCCTCCCGTTGACGAGCCGGCAACTTTTGGATTTCGTCGTCGATCAACTGCAGGACCTGTTCGCGTTCGAGCCGCTGCTCGCTGCTTTCCACACCCGTCGAGCCGTCCTGGCTTTCGAATGTCTCCAGCGGGTCGAAGTCTTCGTCATCGGCGTTGCCCAGCGACGAGAACAGGGTCACCCAGGTATTGCGTACTTTCTGCCGACGGAAATAGTCGTGCATCGCATTCTGGAGAATACGCTGAAACAAAAGCGGTAGCTCAGCGGGAGGGCGGTCGCCGTATTTTTCGGCGAGCTTGATCATCGCGTCCTGCACGATGTCGAGCGACGCGTCGTCGTCCCTCACGGCGTAGACCGTCTGCTTGAACGCGCGCCTTTCGACGCCCGCCAGAAAATCGGCGAGTTCCTTGTCTGATGCCATCCGTTGGGGGTCGGCGCAGCGAGTGTGCGCGGAATCGGTCGAAAAATGTCGTAAAACTCGCGGATGCTAACAAACTTTCACCCTGACCGGGGAAAAACGCGGCAGGCTTTTGCCTCGCATCGGCCTTGAGCCGCGAAATATGCCGTTTCCGTCAAGGTGACCGCAAGGCGCGCGTAACGCATCTGTAAAACGGTCAGAAGTGGACGACGAAACCGGGTTTGCCGTCAATCATGGAAATATTTGCTTGACCATCGGACTTATCGTAGATATCGTCTACGGTTCGCAACATAAGTGACTTGTCTCATTTGAGGTTGGCCCAAGAAGCCTTCCTGTCAAACTGGACGCGCCGCTTGAACCCGAGCCACAAGCCCGGCAGAGAGCACCCGATCAATTTTTTGCCGAAAATTCGAAAGGTGAACGATGAATATGCCCAGCGCGGAATTCTCCACGTCGGATACCACTCCACATCACGAAGCTGACTCTATCGGCGCCACCGTGCTCATGAAGGCACTGGCCGACGAAGACGTCGAATTCGTCTGGGGCTATCCCGGCGGCTCGGTACTCTACATCTACGACGAGCTTTACAAGCAGGACAAATTCCAGCACGTCCTCGTGCGCCACGAGCAGGCCGCGGTTCACGCCGCCGACGCCTACGCGCGCTCGACCGGCAAGGTCGGCGTCTGTCTCGTGACCTCCGGCCCCGGCGTCACCAACGCGGTGACGGGCATCGCGACGGCCTATATGGACTCGATCCCGATGGTGGTCATCAGCGGCCAGGTGCCGACTGCTGCGATCGGTCAGGACGCGTTCCAGGAGTGCGATACCGTCGGCATCACGCGTCCGTGCGTGAAGCACAACTTCCTCGTGAAGGACGTGCGCGATCTCGCCGCCACGGTCAAGAAAGCTTTCTATATCGCCCGAACCGGTCGTCCCGGCCCGGTGCTGATCGACATTCCGAAAGACGTGTCGAAGGCGCCTTGCCAGTACGAACCGCTCAAAAGCGTGTCGCTGCGCTCGTACAACCCCGTCACGAAAGGCCACTCGGGCCAGATCCGCAAGGCCGTGGCGCTGCTGTTGTCGGCGAAGCGTCCGTATATCTACACGGGCGGCGGCATTATCCTCGCGGATGCGTCGCGTGAACTGAACCAGTTTGCCGATCTGCTCGGCTATCCCATCACCAACACGCTGATGGGGCTGGGCGGCTACCGCGCGAGCGACAAGAAATTCCTCGGCATGCTCGGCATGCACGGCACGTACGAAGCCAACATGGCGATGCAGCACTGCGACGTGCTGATCGCCATCGGCGCGCGTTTCGACGACCGTGTGATCGGCGATCCGGCGCACTTCTCGTCGCGTCCGCGCAAGATCATTCACATCGACATCGACCCTTCGTCGATTTCGAAGCGCGTGAAGGTCGACATTCCGATCGTCGGCGACGTGAAGGAAGTGCTGAAGGAACTGATCGAGCAACTGCAAACGGCCGAACATGGCCCGGACACTGCGGCGCTCGCCGACTGGTGGAAGGACATCGAAGCCTGGCGCTCGAAAGACTGCCTCAAGTTCGACCGCAAGAGCGAGATCATCAAGCCGCAGTACGTGGTGGAAAAGGCGTGGGAACTGACGGACGGCAATGCCTTCGTGTGTTCCGACGTCGGCCAGCACCAGATGTGGGCGGCGCAGTTCTATCGCTTCAACAAGCCGCGCCGCTGGATCAACTCCGGCGGTCTCGGCACGATGGGCTTCGGCCTGCCGGCAGCGATGGGCGTCAAGATGGCGCACCCGGATGACGACGTGCTCTGTATCACGGGCGAAGGCTCGATCCAGATGTGCATCCAGGAACTGTCGACCTGCAAGCAGTACGACACGCCCGTCAAGATCATTTCGCTCAACAACCGCTATCTGGGCATGGTGCGCCAGTGGCAGCAGATCGAATACAGCAAGCGCTATTCGCATTCGTACATGGATGCGCTGCCCGACTTCGTGAAGCTCGCCGAAGCGTACGGCCACGTCGGCATGCGGATCGAAAAGACCGCTGACGTGGAACCGGCGCTGAAGGAAGCACTGCGCCTGAAAGATCGCACGGTGTTTCTCGACTTCCAGACCGATCCGACCGAAAACGTCTGGCCGATGGTCCAGGCCGGCAAGGGCATCACCGAGATGCTCCTCGGATCGGAAGATCTATAACGAGCGCTTTCCTGCGCCGGCTCCGTCATGCACATCTCCACAAAAGGTGAGCGCGGACGGAGCGGCGCGGAACGCACGCATCGCATACATCGACATCTGGAAGAAGCGAACATGAGACACATTATTTCCGTTCTGCTGGAGAACGAACCGGGCGCGCTGTCGCGCGTGGTGGGCCTCTTTTCCGCACGCGGCTACAACATCGAAACCTTGACGGTGGCGCCGACCGAAGACCGTTCGCTGTCGCGCATGACCATTGTTTCCATTGGCTCGGACGACGTGATCGAACAGATCACGAAGCATCTGAACCGCCTGATCGAGGTGGTGAAAGTGGTCGACCTGACAGAGGGCGCCCACATCGAGCGCGAGCTGATGCTGATCAAGGTGAGGGCGGTCGGCAAGGAACGTGAGGAGATGAAGCGGATGTCGGATATTTTCCGCGGCCGCATCATCGACGTCACCGAAAAGACCTACACGATCGAACTGACGGGCGCGAGCGAGAAGCTCGACGCGTTCATCGAAGGGCTCGACGCCACCGCGATTCTCGAAACGGTCCGCACGGGCGGTTCGGGCATCGGGCGCGGCGAGCGTATCCTGAAGGTTTAACGACCCGGCAACATCGGTTCGATCCGCGCCGGGCGTTGCGTCAAGCGCCCGGCCCAAGCACTACACACGCAACATTTTTCTGAATTTCGCCAAGGAACAGACATGAAAGTTTTCTACGACAAGGACGCCGACCTCTCCCTCATCAAAGGCAAGCAGGTCACCATCATCGGTTATGGCTCGCAAGGCCATGCGCACGCGCTGAACCTGAAGGAAAGCGGCGTGAACGTCACGGTCGGTCTGCGCAAGGGCGGCGCATCGTGGAGCAAGGCTGAGAACGCAGGCCTCACGGTGAAGGAAGTGGCGGAAGCCGTGAAGGGCGCAGACGTTGTGATGATGCTGCTGCCCGACGAGCAGATCGCCGAAGTCTATGCAAAGGAAGTGCACGGCAACGCCAAGCAGGGCGCGGCGCTCGCGTTCGCGCACGGCTTCAACGTGCATTACGGCCAGGTGATCCCGCGTGCTGACCTCGACGTGATCATGATCGCGCCGAAGGCGCCGGGCCACACGGTGCGCGGCACGTACTCGCAAGGTGGCGGCGTGCCGCACCTGATCGCAGTCGCGCAAGACAAGTCGGGCGCAGCACGCGATATCGCACTGTCGTACGCAGCGGCAAACGGCGGCGGCCGTGCCGGCATCATCGAAACGAACTTCCGTGAAGAAACGGAAACCGACCTGTTCGGCGAACAAGCCGTGCTGTGCGGCGGTACGGTCGACCTGATCAAGGCTGGCTTCGAAACGCTGGTCGAAGCGGGCTATGCGCCGGAAATGGCGTACTTCGAGTGCCTGCACGAACTGAAGCTGATCGTCGACCTGATCTACGAAGGCGGCATCGCGAACATGAACTACTCGATCTCGAACAACGCCGAGTACGGTGAGTACGTGACGGGTCCGCGCATCATCACGGATGAAACGAAGAAGGTGATGAAGGAAGTCCTGAAGGACATCCAGACGGGCGAGTACGCGAAGAGCTTCATCATCGAAAACCGCGCTGGCGCGCCGACGCTGCAATCGCGTCGCCGTATCACGGCTGAGCACCAGATCGAGCAGGTTGGCTCGAAGCTGCGCGCGATGATGCCGTGGATCGCGAAGAACAAGCTGGTCGATCAGTCGAAGAACTAATCTGCCCGTTTTTCTTGCTCCGGCGCACGAAATGCGCCGGAAGCGTCAAAAAGCCGTCCAGGTGTGCTGAACCCTGGACGGCTTTTGCTATCCTACGGTTTTACGTGCGACACGCACGCTCGTGTCCGTGAGCCTCGCGTTATGAGGCATCGACTAGAGGGTTATCGCTCGGAACTTCGGTTTCGAGTGCCATGCCCTCCGCAGGCGGCCCCCTTGTGGGCCGCGCCCTTGTAGAAGTAGGGGTGGCCTTGGCCATTCCCTTGATGAAGCGAACCTCGGCGCTGCATGGTCGAGGAACGCATTGCAATGATCTGGTTACCGCCAGATCCCGCCCAGTCAGCGGCTTCACCTCCGCTGACAAAGCGGAGTGTTGTTTGCAATTTCACCGCCCCTAGGAAGGTGAATTCGCTACGCGATACGAGCGAAATAGCTCGGTGTGTCATTGTTCGGCCTCGCCGGCAGCTTGGCGAGTGAAGTGAACCTGCTGTACGACCAGCAGTAGCCTAGGAGGACATGCGTCACTGGCAACGGTGAGGTGTGAAGCTTCTCTGACAATGTAGTCCCCGACGTTCAGGGCGGGTGACGGTCGTGAGACCGTCCCTCGGAGACTCCCAGCAGCACTGGGGTTGAGACGCTAGGCTGGCTGATACGGTTAACGGAAGTGAACTGCTGATAAACCTCGTAAGTAGGACGGTGCCAAAGCTGCTGATAGGCATCAACCAAAAGGTGTGCGGTCGGATAACCCGCTGTAAATTCGGGTTACGTCGTCATCGGACCGCTGGGGAATAGGCAGAACCTAAGTCAGTCGTGTGACATGCCGGGAACGTGGTAAGCCTGTATGGTTGCCGGCCGTAGTTTGGCTGGCAGGCGAACCGTGAGGGACGCTGTTAATTGTGCAGGTATGGGATGACGGAAAAAGCGAAAGCCGGTCTGTAATGGATCGGATAGGGGTTGCGACATTACCCCACGCGAAAGCGGGCAGACTTCCGTCTGGTCTACCGTCGCAAGATGGCTGACTAGCCCTTTAGCTGGAAAAGTGATTGCTGATGGCGTCCTCGCCATTAGCGTAAGTCTTTAACCCCCGCGCGGGAGCAGATCGCTCCCGCAAGGGGCGATCTGTTCTCCGCTCGGGCCTCACTTCTTCGAGTAGGAGAGCAGCATGAAAGTATCTGTCCGAAAGGATGGATCTGCGCTTTCCCACGCACCAGACAACTGGCACGCCGTAGATTGGCGTCGGGTTGAACGGAACGTGAGAGGGATGCAGATTCGAATTGCGAAGGCGACGCGGGACAACGACTGGCGCAGGGTGAAGGCCCTGCAACGGATGTTGACCCGCACGTTGTCCGCGAAGCTGTACGCGGTACGACGTGTTACGCAGAACCAGGGTGCGCGAACGGCGGGAGTCGATCGCGAGCTATGGGATTCGCCTGAAGGCCGGTGGAACGCCATCGGCAGGTTGAAACGGCGCGGATATAAGCCCCTGCCTCTACGGAGAGTCTTTATCCCCAAGGCCAACGGGAAGGATCGCCCTCTGGGCATTCCGACCATGCGGGACAGGGCGATGCAAGCCTTGTATCTGTTGGCTCTGGAGCCGGTGTCGGAATCGACGAGCGACCCGAACTCCTATGGGTTCAGGTTGAACCGTTCGACGGCTGACGCCATGTCGCAGATTTTCGTTGCCATGTCCCAAAAGGGCTCAGCTCGTTGGGTGCTGGAAGCGGATATTAAGGGCTGTTTTGACCACATCAACCATGATTGGTTGGAGAGCCATGTCCCCATGGACACGGAAATCCTCCGGAAGTGGTTGAAGGCTGGCCTGATTTACAAAGGGCAGCTACAGGCGACTGAGGCCGGTACACCGCAGGGAGGGATCATCTCCCCGACGCTGGCGAATGTGACGTTGAATGGGTTGGAGCGGCAACTGGTCGCGCACCTCGGTGCGAAGCTCGGGGTCGCGAAGGCTAAGAAGTTGAAGGTTAATGTGGTGCGGTACGCGGACGACTTCGTGATCACCGGCGACTCGAAAGAGATACTGGAACAAGAGGTTCGACCTTGGGTGGAAGCATTCCTGGCTGTACGCGGGCTGCAACTCTCTGAGGAGAAAACGCGGATTACACACATCGACGCAGGCTTCGATTTCCTTGGGTGGAACTTCCGGAAGTACTCGGGAACCCTGCTCATCAAGCCGAGCAAGAAGAATGCGCAAGCGTTCTACCGCAAGGTGGCGGAAACGATCAACGGCAACAAGACGGTTAAGCACGAGAATCTGATTCGACTGCTGAACCCGATGCTACGGGGATGGGCGCAGTATCACAGCCCCGTGGTCGCCAAAGAGGCGTACAGCCGCATGGAGTCTCTGATTTTCCGGAGACTTTGGCGGTGGTCGAAGAGGCGGCATCTGAACAAGAGCGCCGACTGGGTGAGAAGGAAATACTTTCACTCGGAAGGTAGCCGGCATTGGGTGTTCGCCGTTCCGATAGTTCGTGAAGATGGCAGCAAAGGTTTGCTTGAGTTGTACCAGCTCAGCGGTACTGATATCAGGCGACACAGGAAGGTCAAAGGGGAATTTAATCCCTTTGACCCAGAGTGGGAGCAGTACGGCGAGCAGTTGCGGGAGGCACGCATGGAGCACTCGATGCGGCACCGACGGCAATGGGTCTCGTTGTACATGTCGCAGGGCGGGTTATGTGCGCACTGTGGCTGTGCCCTGACACGGGAGACCGGTTGGCATGACCATCATCTGGAATATCGGATGCATGGTGGGTCAGACGCTCTCTCAAACAGGGTCTTGCTTCACCCGGACTGTCACCGGCAGGTGCACGCAGGTAAAATTGTAGTAACTAAGCCGGCCCGGTTCTAAGACCGGGCTTTGTTTGTAGATTTGAGCCGTATGCGGGGAAACTCGCACGTACGGTTCTTAGGGGGCTCCTCTTCCGCGAGGAAGGGGGCTACCCTCCAAAAAGACTGAACCCATTTATGAATTACCCTCATCCGATCATCGCGCGCGAAGGCTGGCCGTTCATTGCCATCGCGGCCGTCGTTGCGTTGTTGATCCACTTCATCGCAGGGTTCGGCATTGCCTGGATTTTCTGGCTGTTGCTCATCTTCGTCGTGCAGTTTTTCCGCGATCCGGCGCGTCCCATTCCGACGCAGGCCAACGCGGTGCTGTGCCCTGCCGACGGCCGCATCGTCGCTGTCGAAACCGCGCACGATCCGTACGCGAACCGTGAAGCGCTGAAGATCAGCGTGTTCATGAACGTATTCAACGTGCACTCGCAGCGTTCGCCTGTCGACGGCGCGATCTCGAAGGTCGAATATTTTCCGGGCGCGTATCTGAACGCCGCTGTCGATAAAGCTTCGACGGAAAACGAGCGCAACGCGGTCGTGATCGAAACGGCGAGCGGCGCGACGGTGACGTCGGTGCAGATCGCGGGCCTGATCGCGCGGCGCATTCTCTGCTACGTCAGGGCAGGCGAGCCGCTCACGCGCGGCCAGCGCTACGGCTTCATCCGTTTCGGTTCGCGCGTCGACGTGTATCTGCCCGTGGGCAGCCGACCGCGTGTGTCGATCGGCGAGAAGGTCTCGGCTTCGTCCACGGTTCTGGCTGAACTATAAAGCGGCACAGGGAGGGTTCGATGGCCGCATTCAAACCGCGTCGTCCTCGTAGCAGCGGTGCGCCGCAGCCGCGACCGTTCAGGCGCAACAAGCCGTCGGTGGTCACGGAATCCGTGATCGACAGCCGACGGGCCGCGCGACAGCAGTTTCTGCGCAAGCGCGGGATTTACCTGTTGCCTAACGCGTTCACGACGGCGGCGCTTTTCTGCGGGTTCTTCGCCGTCGTGCAGGCGATGAACGTGCGCTTCGAAGTTGCCGCGATTGCGATTTTTGTCGCGATGGTGCTCGATGGCATGGATGGGCGTGTCGCGCGTATGACGCATACGCAAAGCGCTTTTGGCGAGCAGTTCGACAGTCTGTCGGATATGGTGTCGTTCGGCGTTGCGCCGGCGCTTGTGATGTATGAGTGGATTCTGAAGGATCTCGGGCGCTGGGGCTGGCTCGCGGCGTTTGTTTATTGTTCTGGCGCGGCGTTGCGGCTGGCCCGGTTCAATACGAATATTGGTGTCGTTGACAAGCGGTTTTTTCAGGGCATGCCGAGCCCGGCTGCGGCTGCGTTGATCGCTGGTTTTGTCTGGCTTGCTACCGATAATCGCGTGCCTTTGAAGCTGGTCTGGCTGCCGTGGGTTGCTTTTGCTTTGACCATCTACGCGGGCGTGACCATGGTATCGAATGCGCCGTTTTATAGCGGTAAGGCGCTGGATGTGCGGCATCGTGTGCCGTTTGCGGCGATTCTGCTTGTTGTGGTCGCGTTTGTGCTGGTTTCGTCGGACCCGCCTTTGATGTTGTTTGGGCTGTTTGTGCTTTATGGGCTGTCGGGGTATGTGTTTTGGGCTTATCGCGTGGTTAGGGGAATGGGGAATCCGGCTCGTTCCTCGCAGCGGCCTGGGTAACGGTTTTTGGGTTTGTCTGCGACGCTGGTTTGATGTTTTTGGTTTTGCGTTGGCATCCGCGATGCGTTATCTAGCTTCAAGCGTCGCCCCTGTGCGGGGCGGCACCTACTTTTCTTTGCCGCCGCAAAGAAAAGTAGGCAAAAGAAAGCGGCTCACACCGCCAGGCCTTGTGTTTGCCTGAGGGCCCCCAAAGGGTCTTACGCTTCACACGGCAATCACGTGACCCACGTTCGTTGCCAGCGCTCTGAATGAGCGCCTCACCCGCTTCAAGCTCCCGCATTACTCGATGACGCGCCAGGCAGTCCACCGCCGCCCAGGTGGCAAACTGTGTGTCGGCCGCTTGTGCTCCACGCGTATCACTTCGGACCGATAGCGCAGGCGTCCCACCCTGTAAGAGCGCTACCCTGTACGCCGCGACAACCTGCACACAGTTTGCCACCTGGGCGGCACATACCATTTGTTGTCGTTTGCACGAGTACGGGTGTTTGAAGCTGGTGATGAGCACATTCAAAGCGTTAGCAACGCACGCTGACAAGAACGTTGCCGTGCGAACTGTGGGGACGATGGGTCCCGTGGATAAGAACAAGAGTTGGCGGTGTGAGCCGCTTTCTTTTGCCTACTTTTCTTTGCGGCGGCAAAGAAAAGTAGGTGCCGCCCCGCACAGGGGCGACGGCTTGAAGGGAGCTAACGCATCGCGGATGCCAGCGAAAGCACAAAACCAACCCGCGGATGCCATCGCGAACCCCGGCACACGGCCAAAAGCGTCGCAGACAGAACAAAAGCCAAAAAAAGCTCGGCCCGCAAGGCCCCCAATTGCACGTTTCGACCATTGCCGCTATAGTCTCTGGCATGGCACTTTCCAAGTCCTCCTTCCTGCATCTTCAAGCCAGCGCGCTACTACGCTCGCTAGCTCTAGCGCGCCTGCCGCGCTGATCGTTTTCGCCCTCCGTCTGCCTCGTTCGTTGTTTAGCGTCGCCTGCGGTGATGGCGCAAACACTCGAATTCCGTTTTCCAATTCAAATTGACCGAATCCCCTGGAGACCCGAGATGGCAGACAAGCTCATCATTTTCGATACGACGTTGCGTGACGGCGAACAATCGCCCGGTGCGTCGATGACGAAGGAAGAAAAGATCCGTATCGCGAAGCAGCTCGAACGGATGAAAGTCGACGTGATCGAAGCCGGCTTCGCCGCCAGTTCGAACGGCGACTTCGACGCGATCCACACGATCGCCGGCATGATCAAGGACAGCACGATCTGCTCGCTCGCCCGCGCGAACGACAAGGACATCCAGCGCGCCGCCGAAGCCCTGAAGCCCGCCGATCACTTCCGCATCCACACGTTCATCGCGACGTCGCCGCTGCACATGGAAAAGAAGCTGCGCATGACGCCTGACCAGGTGTTCGAGCAGGCGAAGCTGGCCGTGCGTTTCGCGCGCAAGTTCACGAACGACGTCGAGTTCTCGCCGGAAGACGGCAGCCGCTCGGATATGGACTTCCTGTGCCGCGTGCTCGAAGCCGTGATCGCGGAAGGTGCGACGACCATCAATATCGCCGATACCGTCGGCTACGGTGTGCCGGAACTGTACGGCAACCTCGTGAAGACGCTGCGCGAGCGCATCCCGAACTCGGACAAGGCCGTGTTCTCGGTGCATTGCCATAACGACCTCGGCATGGCCGTCGCGAACTCGCTGGCAGGTGTGCAGATCGGCGGCGCGCGTCAGGTGGAGTGCACGGTGAACGGTCTCGGCGAGCGCGCGGGCAACACGTCGCTCGAAGAAATCGTGATGGCGGTGCGCACGCGCAAGGACTATTTCGGCCTCGATCTCGGCATCGATACGACGCAGATCGTGCCGGCCTCGAAGCTCGTGTCGCAGATCACGGGTTTCGTCGTGCAGCCGAACAAGGCGGTAGTCGGCGCGAACGCGTTTGCGCACGCGTCGGGCATCCACCAGGACGGCGTGCTGAAAGCGCGCGACACCTACGAAATCATGCGCGCGGAAGACGTGGGTTGGACCGCGAACAAGATCGTGCTCGGCAAGCTTTCGGGCCGCAACGCGTTCAAGCAGCGTCTTCAGGAACTGGGCATCTCGCTCGACAGTGAAACCGAACTGAACCTCGCGTTCCAGCGCTTCAAGGAACTCGCGGACCGCAAGTCCGAAATCTTCGACGAAGACATCATCGCGATCGTCACGGAAGAATCGGCCGAAGCGCAGGAGCGGGAGCATTACAAGTTCGTGTCGCTGTCGCAGCACTCGGAAACGGGCGAGCGTCCGCATGCGCGCATCGTGTTCTCGGTCGCGGGCAAGGAAGTGGTCGGCGAAGCGAACGGCAACGGTCCCGTCGACGCGACGCTGAACGCGATCGAAACGGAAGTAGGCAGCGGTTCGGAACTGCTGCTGTACTCGGTCAACGCCATTACGACGGGCACGCAGGCGCAAGGTGAAGTGACCGTGCGCCTGTCGAAGGCGGGGCGTATCGTGAACGGCGTCGGCACGGACCCGGACATCGTCGCCGCGTCGGCCAAAGCGTATATCTCGGCGCTGAACCGTCTGTATGCCGGTCATGACAAGGTGAATCCGCAGCGCTCGGAAATCTGATGCGCGTTTGCTGCATTCAGTCGCAATGAGCAAACCCCGCTGCGGCGGGGTTTTTCTTTGTGTATGCGCGACGAAAAATGATGAAAAAGCCGCCTCGCAAGGCGGCTTTTCCGTTTGACGCCGAAGCAACTCAGAACAGGCTGCGGCGATCCGGATCGTGCAGCGGATCGGGCGTCTTTTGCGTCAGACGCAGGATGCCCTGATCGTCGAAATAGAAGCTGTACATCATGTACCAGACGTTGTCTTCCAGATATCGATACGTCCACACTTCGCGCTTCATCAGCGGGAAATAGTTCGTTTCGACCGGGCGCCCGAAGTTGACGAGGACGTCGTCGCGCGTCCATTTGCCGATTTCCGCGCGATAAAACTCGTTCGGCTGCAGCACCTGGCGCACGTTCATGATCTTGCCCGACGCGTCGACGTCGGCGGCCGTGGTGGTTTCGCCCATCGGCTGCGTCGGCCACATCAGGCGCCTGCCGCCGTTGGGCAGGTCGTACACTTCGCGCGGCGGACCGAGACGGGCGACGATCGTCGACTGATCCGCGCCCGCCTGATAGTTCTGCCACGGCTGCGCGCAGCCGGCGAGCGTTACGGCGCACGCGAGAGCCGCTAGCACGCCGCGCGCCGGGCGCACGAATGAAAGGCGGTTGAACATGACACCTCCGGTGGTGTTCGATGAGTGGTTGTTGTTCTAGGCTGATATTTTGACACGCGCCGCGTCAAAAGATTTTCGGGCATTCGCCCGCCGGGACGGGCCTTCGCGCGCGATTCGCTTGCTTGCGGCCCGCGCGCCGTCCTATGATCCGCGCTTCGATCGACAGGTGAGACGCTGATGAAAGCAAAGTGGGCAAAGGCGATAGCGACGGCGATGACGCTGGCCGCGGCGACGATTCCTGCCGCCAATGTGCATGCGCAAGGCGCACCGGCTGGCGCGCCGATCCGTATCGCGATGATCGAAGGCATGTCCGGCCCGTTCGCGAACGCGGGCGCGGCTGTCGAGCGGAACCTGCGGTTCGGCGTTGAAACGGTCAACGCGCGCGGCGGCGTGAAATTGGCGGACGGCGCGCATCCGCTGGAGCTCGTCGTGCTGGACAGCAAGGGCAGCGCGGAAGAGGCGCTCGTGCAACTGCGCGCCGCCGCCGACAAACACATCGGTTTCATCGCGCAAGGCAACAGTTCGGCCGTGGCGGCCGCCTTGCTCACGGCGATCGACAAGCAGAACACGCGCGAGCCGGACAACCGCGAGCTATTCCTCAACTATTCCGCCGACGATCCCGCGCTCACCAACGCCAACTGCAGCTTCTGGCATTTCCGCTTCGACGCGCATGCCGGCATGCGGATGGATGCGCTCGCCGATGTCATCCAGCGCGACAAGTCGGTGAAGAAGGTCTATCTGCTGAATCAGGACTACAGCTTCGGGCATGACGTGAGCACGCTGGCGCGCGCCGCGCTCGCGTCGAAGCGGCCGGATGTCGCGGTGGTCGGCGACGAGTTTCATCCGATCGGGCGCGTGAAGGATTTTGCGCCGTACATCGCGAAGATTCGCGCGAGCGGCGCGGACGCGGTGGTCACGGGCAACTGGGGCAACGATCTGACGCTGCTGGTGAAGGCGGCGCGCGAGCAGGGCCTCGACACGAAGTTCTACACGTTCTACGGCAACAGCCTGGGCGCGCCGGCCGCGCTCGGCGACGCGGGCGTGAAGCGCGTGATCGCCGTGGCCGACTGGCATCCGAACGCGGGCGGCGCGGCATCGGACGCGTGGTACGCGTCGTTCCGGCAACGTTTCCCGGCCGCGCAGGACGATTATCCCGTGCTGCGCATGCCGCTGATGATCGAGATGCTCGCGACGGCGATGGCCCGTGCGGGCAGCGCGCAGCCGGAAAAGGTCGCGAAGGCGCTGGAAGGGATGAAGTACGACAATGGTTTTCATGCATCGTGGATGCGCGCCGACGACCACCAGTTGATCCAGCCCTTTACGTGATGGAAATGGACAAGGCAGGCACGCCGGGCGTTCATTTCGACAACGAAGGCTCGGGTTACGGCTTCAGAACGGTACTGGCGCTGCCGCCCGAGCGCACGGTGCCGCCCACGACATGCCGGATGAAGCGGCCCTGAGCGGCCTGTGAACGTCCAGCCGTGGCGGGAGGCGGGCCTGGCCAGAAGCACGGCCCGAAACGGCGGGGTTCGCCGGATGAACGGGCTGTGCTACAATACGCGACTCGTTTTGTTGTAACCACGGCACGGCCTTTCTTCCGTGACCGCCTGTCGATTCAAAGGAAATCAACATGTCCGTAGCTGAAATCACCAAGAAATCCGACGTCGTCGCGCAATTCGCACGCGCTGCTAACGACACCGGCTCGCCCGAAGTTCAGGTCGCTCTGCTGACCACGCGCATCAACGAACTGACGGTCCACTTCAAGGCCCACACGAAGGACCACCACAGCCGCCGCGGTCTGCTGCGCATGGTGAGCCGTCGTCGCAAGCTGCTCGACTACCTGAAGGGCAAGGACGCTGACCGTTACCGCGCTCTGATCGAGAAGCTGGGTCTGCGTAAGTAATCCGGCGCATCGGACTTTCTGTCAGCAAGATGCCTGTGTCAGTTCCGCTGATACAGGCATTTTGTTTTTCAACGGTGCGCTTCGTGTGAGGTTTGCCGTTGATACCACCCACCAGGCGTGCCGGTTGCGCCGTGGGTAAAACGAAATAAAGCCGGGCTTCAGGGTAGGGCGCTGTGTCATTCCAGCGGTTCGCGTGCAAACAGTTGCATCCACGTGATTCTCTGGAATGGCATAACACTCCTCTACCCGAAAGGTTCGGTCCTGACGGTGCCGCGCGCGGTTTTGCGCGGCATGACCAAAAGATCAAGGAGGACAAATGTCTCTGTTTAACAAGGTCGTCAAAGAGTTCAAGTGGGGCCAGCATACGGTCCGCATGGAAACGGGTGAAATCGCCCGCCAGGCGAGCGGCGCCGTGCTGGTCGACGTCGAAGACACCGTCGTGCTGGCGACTGTCGTCGGCGCGAAGACGGCAAAGCCGGGCCAGGACTTCTTCCCGCTGACTGTCGATTACATCGAAAAAACCTATTCCGCAGGCAAGATCCCCGGCGGCTTTTTCCGTCGCGAAGGCCGTCCGTCAGAAGGCGAAACGCTGATTTCGCGTCTGATCGACCGTCCGCTGCGTCCGCTCTTCCCGGAAGGCTTCTACAACGAAGTGCAGGTCGTCATCCACGTGATGTCGATCAACCCGGAAGTGCCCGCCGACATCCCCGCGCTGATCGGCGCATCGGCGGCGCTCGCCGTGTCGGGTCTGCCGTTCAACGGTCCCGTCGGTGCTGCGCGCGTTGCGTACATCAACAACGAGTACGTGCTGAACCCGACCCGCTCGCAAGTCAAGGAATCGAGTCTGGACCTCGTCGTCGCCGGTACGGAGCGCGCGGTGCTGATGGTCGAATCCGAAGCGGATCAACTGCCGGAAGACGTGATGCTGGGCGCGGTCGTGTTTGGTCACGAGCAGATGCAAACGGCGATCGACGCGATCCACGAACTGGTCCGTGAAGGCGGCAAGCCCGAGTGGGACTGGCAAGCTGCGCCGAAGAACGAAGCGCTGATCTCGCGCGTCAACGAAATCGCTGGCGCGGAACTGCTGTCGGCGTATCAGACGCGCGACAAGCAGGCTCGTTCGACGAAGCTGAAGCAAGTCTACGCAGCGACGCAAGCCAAGCTCGAAGAAGAGGCAGCGGCAGCGGGCACGGTGGCAGCCGACAAGGCATCCGTCGGCAACGTGCTGTTCGACATCGAAGCGAAGATCGTTCGTTCGCAGATCCTGAACGGCGAGCCGCGTATCGACGGCCGCGACACGCGCACGGTTCGTCCGATCGAAATCCGCACGGGCGTCCTGCCGCGTACGCACGGTTCGGCGCTGTTCACGCGCGGCGAAACGCAGGCGCTGGTCGTCGCGACGCTCGGCACGAAGGGCGATGAGCAGATCATCGACGCGCTCGAAGGCGAGTACCGCGACCGCTTTATGCTCCACTACAACATGCCCCGTTCGCCACGGGCGAAACGGGCCGCGTCGGTTCGCCGAAGCGCCGCGAAATCGGTCACGGCCGTCTTGCAAAGCGCGCGCTGATCGCGTGTCTGCCGAGCGCGGAAGAGTTCGGTTACTCGATCCGCGTCGTGTCGGAAATCACGGAATCGAACGGTTCGTCGTCGATGGCATCGGTGTGCGGCGGCTGTCTCGCGCTGATGGACGCCGGCGTGCCGATGAAGGCGCACGTCGCGGGCATTGCGATGGGCCTGATCCTCGAAGGCAACAAGTTTGCCGTGCTGACCGACATCCTCGGCGACGAAGATCACCTCGGCGACATGGACTTCAAGGTGGCGGGCACGGAAGCTGGCGTGACGGCACTGCAGATGGACATCAAGATCCAGGGCATCACGAAGGAAATCATGCAGGTCGCGCTCGCGCAAGCGAAGGAAGGCCGCATGCACATCCTCGGCAAGATGACCTCGGCGGTGGCGGGCGTGAACACGGAGATGTCGGCGTACGCGCCGCGCATGATCACCATCAAGATCAATCCGGAAAAGATCCGCGACGTGATCGGCAAGGGCGGTTCGGTGATCCGCGCGCTGACGGAAGAAACGGGCACGACGATCGACATTTCGGATGACGGCGTTGTCACGATCGCGAGCACGAGCAGCGAAGGCATGGCCGAAGCGAAGAAGCGCATCGAGAACATCACGGCGGAAGTCGAAGTCGGCCAGGTCTACGAAGGCACGATTCTCAAGCTGCTGGACTTCGGCGCGATCGTCAACCTGCTGCCGGGCAAGGATGGTCTGCTGCACATCTCCGAAATCGCCAACGAGCGTATCAAGGACATCAACGACTACCTGAAGGAAGGCCAGCAAGTGAAGGTCAAGGTCATCCAGACGGACGAGAAGGGTCGTGTGCGTCTGTCGGCGAAGGCGCTCCTGAACGAAGCAGCACAAACGGAACCGACGCCGCAGCAGTAACGCGGTGAAGGTGAAGCGGCCGGTAGCGCAACTGCGCGCCGGCCGTTTTTCATGTAGGGTGGATTGCAGTGCGAACGGGTTTGTACGACCGGTTTGCAGCGCAATCCAGACCTGGGAGAGACGACGATGAACGCAATCGAAATCACCGAATTCGGTGCGCCGGAAGTCTTGAAGCTCGCCGAGCGGCCGATGCCCGAACCGAAAGCGGGTGAAGTGCTGATCAAGGTGTCCGCGTCGGGCGTAAACCGCCCGGACGTGTTCCAGCGCAAGGGCGGCTATGCGCCGCCGCCGGGCGCTTCGGATCTGCCGGGGCTGGAAGTGGCAGGCGAAATCGTCGGCGGAAACATCGACGAGAAGCGCAATCCGTTCGGTCTGAAGATCGGCGACCGCGTGTGCGCGCTGATGGCGGGCGGCGGGTATGCGGAATACGCCACCGTGCCGCTGCTGCAATGCTTGCCTGTGCCGAAGGGCTTCTCCGATATCGAAGCGGCTGCGTTGCCCGAGACATTCTTCACGGTCTGGAGCAATGTTTTTGACCGTGCGATGCTCGGCAGGGGCGAGGGCGGCGAGAACGAAACGTTTCTTGTACAGGGCGGCTCGAGCGGCATCGGCGTGACGGCAATCCAGATTGCACATGCGCTCGGCTTTCGCGTGTTCGCGACGGCGGGCACCGACGAGAAGTGCCGCGCATGTGAGGAAATCGGTGCCGAACGGGCGATCAACTACAAGACGGAAGATTTCGTCGAGGTGATCAAGTCGCTGACGAACGACCGTGGCGTCGACGTGATCCTCGACATGGTGGCGGGCAGCTACGTGCCGCGCGAACTGAAGGCGCTCGCCGACGGCGGCCGTCTCGCCATCATCGCGCTGCTGGGCGGCGCGAAGGCGGAGGTGAATCTGAACGACATTCTGCGTCGCCGGCTCACGGTCACGGGGTCGACGCTGCGTCCGCGGCCCATCGAGTTCAAAGCGAAGATCGCGGCGCAACTGAAAGAGCGCGTATGGCCGCATCTCGAAGACGGCACGATCAAGCCGGTGATCTTCAAGGTGTTCCCCGCTGCAGAGGCCGCGCAGGCGCACGAGCTGATGGAGAGCAGCACGCACGTCGGCAAGATCGTGTTGAATTGGGGCGCGGGTGCTTGACAGCGGTCGTTTAATTGAGTTTGACCCAGTCTGTCAGCACACAGTAAAATCGCGTGTTTTGCGCGTTCTGCATGGTTTTTGCATGCGGAGCGGGTACCGAGCGCCGACGAAGCGGACGCGTTCTTCACCCGTACCACGATAAAACGAGCGAGACGATGGCGAATCAACGAGCAAAACTGGTAGTCGGTAACTGGAAGATGCACGGCCGGCTGGCTGATAACCGTGTGTTGCTGCAGGCGGTATCGCGCGGCGCCGACGATCTTCCGGACGATGTGCGAGTCGGCGTGTGCGTACCGTGCCCGTATCTGGCGCAGGCGCAAACGCTGCTCGAAAGCGGCCGCGTCGCGTGGGGTGTGCAGGATATCTCTGCGCACACGCAAGGCGCGTTTACCGGCGAGGTCGCGGCTGAAATGGCTGCCGAGTTTGGCGCGTCGTATGCGATCGTCGGGCATTCGGAGCGTCGTGCGTATCATCGCGAAAGCCCCGAGATCGTCGCTGTGAAGACGCAGCGTGCGCTCGAAGCAGGTTTGACGCCGATCGTCTGTGTCGGTGAAACGCTGGAAGAGCGCGAAGGTGGCAAGACCGAGCAGATCGTCGGTGAGCAACTGGATGCGGTGCTCGTGAAGCTGTCGGTGGAAGAGGCGGCTCGCCTCGTGGTCGCATATGAGCCAGTGTGGGCAATTGGCACTGGCAAGAGCGCGACGGCGCAACAGGCACAGGACGTTCACGCGTTCCTGCGCGCGCGTCTCGTCGCAAAGGGCGGCGATGCCGCCGACGTCCCGTTGCTGTATGGCGGCAGCGTGAAGCCGGAGAACGCGGAAGACCTCTTCAGCCAGCCGGATATCGATGGCGGCCTGATTGGTGGTGCGTCGCTGAAGGACAAGGATTTCCTGGCAATCTGCACGGCAGCTGTCGCGGCAACGGCCGCGCGCTGAGCATCAAGGCAGAGTGCCCGGGCGAGGATGACCCATTGCGTGCAGCATGTCGTGCTGTGCGGTTCAATAAAGACTCAGGTGAGTGTGATGCTGTATTTGAAAACGTTGATCATTGTCGTGCAGTTGCTGTCGGCGCTTGGCGTCATCGGCCTTGTGCTCCTGCAACACGGCAAGGGTGCCGACATGGGCGCGGCTTTTGGTAGCGGCGCATCGGGCAGTCTCTTCGGCGCGACAGGCTCTGCTAATTTTCTGTCACGTACCACTGCGATACTGGCAGCTGTGTTCTTCGTCACCACGTTGACATTGACGTACCTCGGCGCGTATCACTCGAAGCCTTCGGCTGGCGTCCTGGGCAGCATGCCGGCAACGGCACCTGTTGCTGCATCGGGTGCTCCTGCTGCTTCGGCACCGGCTAATGCATCGGCTGCAATTGCTGCGTCTGCAGCTTCTGCGCCAGGCCAAGACGTGCCGAAATAAATTTTCGGGAAAAACACGTTTGTGCGTTGAACAAACTGTTTGGCCGGGTTACAATTCAAGTCTTGAAGCGATTCGCGGGTTTTACAAGTTGTTTTCCCGGATTGCAGACAGTGCCGACGTGGTGAAATTGGTAGACACGCTATCTTGAGGGGGTAGTGGCGAAAGCTGTGCGAGTTCGAGTCTCGCCGTCGGCACCAATGTTATCTAATGCCAGCCGCTTGCTTCAGCTTCGGCTGGCATTTTCACTTCTGAGATGGTGTTTGCTGTGGGCTTTCAACATCAAGCATCCCGAAGTGTTTCGCGTCAGGGGTTGTTCCGCGTAGCCAACGTCTCCTGACGTCACTCAGAACCAACCGATTGAGGATACTTTGAACCTCGCAGCCTATTTCCCCGTCTTGTTGTTTCTCCTCGTGGGCACCGGTTTAGGCGTAGCACTGGTCAGTATTGGCAAGATCCTCGGTCCGAATCGACCGGACACCGAAAAGAACGCACCGTACGAGTGCGGCTTCGAGGCATTCGAAGATGCGCGCATGAAGTTCGATGTGCGCTACTACCTGGTCGCCATTCTCTTCATCATTTTCGACCTTGAAACGGCATTCCTGTTCCCGTGGGGCGTGGCCCTGCGCGATATCGGCTGGCCGGGCTTCATCTCGATGATGATTTTTCTGCTCGAATTCCTGTTGGGCTTCGCCTATATCTGGAAGAAAGGCGGTCTCGACTGGGAATGACGGGTTAATCGCCGGTGTGTGTAGGTGGCGATGGCTCGCCGCCTGTCTGGAGTGGAAAACAAATGAGTATCGAAGGGGTCTTGAAGGAAGGGTTTGTCACCACCACGGCTGACAAGCTGATCAACTGGACGCGTACCGGTTCGCTGTGGCCGATGACGTTCGGTCTCGCGTGTTGCGCGGTCGAGATGATGCACGCGGGCGCTGCCCGTTATGACCTTGACCGTTTCGGCGTGGTGTTTCGTCCCAGTCCGCGTCAGTCGGACGTGATGATCGTCGCCGGCACGCTGTGCAACAAGATGGCGCCCGCGCTACGCAAGGTCTACGATCAGATGGCCGAGCCGCGTTGGGTGATCTCGATGGGTTCGTGTGCGAACGGCGGCGGCTACTATCACTACTCGTATTCGGTGGTGCGTGGCTGTGACCGTATCGTGCCTGTCGATGTGTATGTGCCGGGCTGTCCGCCCACAGCTGAAGCGCTGGTGTACGGCGTGATCCAGTTGCAGGCGAAGATCCGCCGGACCAACACCATCGCCCGTCAATAAAAGCCCGAGCCTCCCCACAATATGGCAAGCAAACTCGAGACCCTCAAAGCGAACCTCGAGGCGGCCTTTGGCGGCCGCCTGACGAGCATCACCGAATCGATCGGTGAGCTGACCATCGTCGTTAAGGCGGACGATTACCTCGAAGTGGCGAAGCGTCTGCGCGACGACGCGACGCTGTGTTTCGAGCAGCTGATCGACCTCTGCGGTATCGACTATCAAACCTACAGCGAAGGCGCTTACGAAGGTCCGCGTTTTGCCGCCGTCCTGCATCTGCTGTCCGTTTCGAAGAACTGGCGCCTTCGCGTGCGCGTGTTCGCGCCGGACGACGAAGTGCCGCTCGTCGCGTCGGTCGTCGACATCTGGAGTTCGGCCAACTGGTACGAGCGCGAAGCGTTCGACCTGTACGGCATCGTCTTCGAAGGTCACCCGGACCTGCGCCGCATCCTGACCGATTACGGTTTCATCGGTCACCCGTTCCGCAAGGATTTCCCTGTCTCCGGTTACGTCGAGATGCGTTACGACCCGGAAGAGAAGCGCGTCGTCTATCAGCCGGTGACGATCGAGCCTCGGGAAATCACGCCGCGCGTGATCCGCGAGGATCGCTATGGCGGCCTGAAACACTAAGAGAACGCCATGGCAGAGATCAAGAACTACACGCTCAACTTCGGCCCGCAGCACCCGGCAGCGCACGGCGTGCTGCGCCTCGTGCTCGAACTCGATGGCGAAGTGATCCAGCGCGCCGATCCGCACATCGGCCTCCTGCACCGCGCGACTGAAAAGCTCGCGGAAAGCAAGACTTTCATTCAGTCCGTGCCGTACATGGACCGTCTCGACTACGTGTCGATGATGGTCAACGAGCACGGCTACGTGTTGGCCATCGAAAAGCTGCTCGGCATCGATGTGCCCATCCGTGCGAAATACATCCGCGTGCTGTTCGACGAAGTCACGCGCGTGCTGAACCACCTGATGTGGATCGGTGCCCACGCGCTCGACGTCGGCGCGATGGCCGTGTTCCTCTACGCCTTCCGTGAGCGCGAAGACCTGATGGACGTGTATGAAGCGGTGTCCGGCGCACGGATGCACGCGGCGTACTATCGTCCGGGTGGCGTGTATCGCGATCTGCCGGATGCAATGCCCCAATACAAGGCATCGAAGATCCGCAATGCGAAGGCATTGTCCAAGATGAACGAGACGCGCCAAGGTTCGCTGCTCGACTTCATCGAAGACTTCTTCAACCGCTTCCCGAAGTGCGTCGACGAGTACGAAACGCTGCTCACCGACAACCGCATCTGGAAACAGCGTCTGGTCGGCATCGGCGTCGTGAGTCCGGAGCGTGCGCTGCAGCTGGGTATGACGGGCGCGATGCTGCGCGGCTCGGGCATCGAGTGGGATCTGCGCAAGAAGCAGCCGTACGAAGTGTACGACCAGATGGATTTCGACATTCCCGTCGGCGTGAACGGCGACTGCTACGACCGCTATCTGGTGCGCGTCGAAGAAATGCGTCAATCCACGCGGATCGCGAAACAGTGCATTGAATGGCTGCGCAAGAATCCAGGTCCTGTGATGACCGACAATCACAAGATCGCGCCGCCGTCGCGCGTGGGCATGAAGTCGAACATGGAAGAGCTGATTCACCACTTCAAGCTCTTCACGGAAGGCTTCCACGTGCCGGAAGGCGAAGCGTATGCCGCCGTCGAGCATCCGAAGGGCGAGTTCGGCATTTATCTCGTGTCGGACGGCGCGAACAAGCCATACCGCCTCAAGATTCGCGCGCCGGGTTATGCCCACTTGTCCGCGCTCGACGAAATGGCGCGCGGCCACATGATCGCCGACGCCGTGACGATCATCGGCACACAGGACATCGTGTTCGGTGAAGTGGATCGCTAAACGGTGTCTTAAGCGGTTTTCATCAAGGCACGCGCTCACGTAGCCGATAAAGCATGAGAAGCGGAGCGCGCGTCAAGCAAAGGAACGCCGGGTCTGTCGCAACACGCAGTGCGCGACAGGTTTTCGTTCGGTAGGAATTGAAAGAGTCGTGTCTGAAAATGATCTCAGCTGAAGGCCTGAAAGAAATCGATCGCGCGATCGCAAAGTATCCCGCCGATCAGAAACAGTCCGCCGTGATGTCGGCGTTGGCGGTCGGTCAGGAAGAACTTGGCTGGCTGTCGCCCGAACTCATGCAGTTCGTCGCGGACTATCTCGGCATGCCGGCCGTCGCCGTGCAGGAGGTTGCGACCTTCTACACGATGTATGAGACGTCGCCCGTCGGCAAATACAAGATCACGCTCTGCACGAACCTGCCGTGCCAGCTCGGTCCCGATGGCGGTTCGGACAGCGCCGCCGACTATCTGAAGCAGAAGCTCGGTATCGACTTCGGCGAAACCACCGCGGACGGCAAGTTCACCCTCAAAGAGGGCGAGTGCATGGGTTCGTGCGGTGATGCGCCCGTGCTGCTCGTGAACAACCATCGTATGTGCAGCTTCATGAGCCGCGAGAAGATCGACCAGCTCCTCGAGGAACTTTCGAAATGACGTCTTTACACGATCGTCACATCAAGCCGCTGATTCTCGCCGGTCTGAACGGCGATAACTGGCATCTTCAGGACTACGTCGAGCGCGGCGGCTACAAGCAGCTGCGCCGTATTCTTGAAGAAAAGATTCCGCCCGAGCAGGTGATCGCCGACGTCAAGGCTTCGGGTCTGCGTGGCCGCGGCGGTGCGGGCTTCCCGACCGGCCTGAAGTGGAGCTTCATGCCGCGCCAGTTCCCGGGGCAGAAGTATCTCGTCTGCAATTCGGACGAAGGCGAGCCGGGCACGTTCAAAGACCGTGACATCCTGCGCTGGAATCCGCACTCGCTGATCGAAGGCATGATCATCGGGGCGTACGCGATGAACATCTCGGTCGGCTACAACTATATTCACGGCGAAATCTTCGAAACCTATCGACGCTTCGAAGAGGCGCTGGAAGAAGCGCGCGCAGCGGGCTTCCTCGGCGACAACATCATGGGCTCGGGCTTCTCGTTCCAACTGCACGCGCACCACGGTTATGGCGCGTACATCTGCGGCGAAGAAACTGCGCTGCTCGAATCGCTGGAAGGCAAGAAGGGTCAACCGCGCTTCAAGCCGCCTTTCCCGGCGAGCTTCGGCGTGTACGGCAAGCCGACCACGATCAACAACACGGAAACCTTCGCAGCCGTGCCGTTCCTGCTGGCCGTCGGCCCGCAGAACTACCTCGAGATGGGCAAGCCGAACAACGGCGGCACGAAGATTTTCTCGGTGTCGGGCGACGTCGAGCGTCCGGGCAACTACGAAGTTCCGCTCGGCACGCCGTTCGCGACGCTGCTGGACCTCGCGGGCGGCATGCGCGGCGGCAAGAAGATCAAGGCCGTGATTCCTGGCGGTTCGTCGGCACCCGTGATTCCGGGCGACCTGATGATGCAAACCGACATGGACTACGACTCGATCGCGAAACAGGGTTCGATGCTCGGTTCGGGTGCCGTCATCGTGATGGACGAGACGCGCTGCATGGTGCGCTCGCTGCTGCGCCTGTCGTACTTCTATTACGAAGAGTCGTGCGGTCAGTGCACGCCGTGCCGCGAAGGCACGGGCTGGCTGTATCGCGTCGTGCATCGTATCGAGCACGGTCTGGGCCGCAAGGAAGATCTGGATCTGCTGAACTCGGTGGCCGAGAACATCATGGGCCGCACGATTTGCGCGCTCGGTGATGCGGCCGCGATGCCGGTGCGGGGCATGCTCAAGCACTACTGGGACGAGTTCGAGTATCACGTCGCCAACAAGCGTTGCGTGGTCGGCGGTCATGCCGGCGCGGCAGCGGCCTCGGAAACGGTCGCCGCTTAAGCGGTCAACGCGAGGCCGATGAAGGGCCAGCGCGAGCCAGAGTCAAACGCGGGCGCCGCCGCTGTGTAGCGGCGAGCGGGCGAACGATTGAGCGGTAACAGGTTAAGGAAGATTGACCATCATGGTTGAACTTGAAATAGACGGCAAGAAAGTAGAGGTGGCCGAAGGCAGCATGATCATTCAGGCTGCGCATAAGGTCGATACCTACATTCCTCACTTCTGCTATCACAAGAAACTGTCGATTGCGGCCAACTGCCGGATGTGTCTCGTCGATGTCGAGAAGATGCCGAAGGCCGTGCCTGCATGCGCAACGCCGGTATCGGCGGGCATGATCGTGCGCACGAAGTCGGAAAAGGCGGTGAAGGGTCAGCAATCCGTGATGGAATTCCTGCTGATCAACCACCCGCTCGATTGCCCGATCTGCGACCAGGGCGGCGAATGTCAGTTGCAGGATCTGGCCGTCGGTTACGGCAAGTCGTCGTCGCGTTATAGCGAAGAGAAGCGCGTCGTGTTCCACAAGAACGTCGGCCCGCTGATCTCGATGGAAGAAATGTCGCGCTGCATTCACTGCACGCGTTGCGTCCGCTTTGGCGAAGAAGTCGCCGGCGTGATGGAACTCGGCATGCTGGGCCGCGGCGAGCATTCGGAAATCACGTCGTTCGTCGGCAAGACGGTCGACTCCGAACTGTCGGGCAACATGATCGACCTGTGCCCGGTCGGTGCGCTGACCAGCAAGCCGTTCCGCTACAGCGCCCGTACGTGGGAACTGTCGCGCCGCAAGTCGGTGAGCCCGCACGATTCCGTCGGCGCGAACCTCGTGGTGCAGGTCAAGAACAACCGCGTGATGCGCGTGCTGCCGTTCGAAAACGAAGCCATCAACGAATGCTGGATTTCGGACAAGGACCGCTTCTCGTACGAAGGCCTGAACAGCCCGGACCGTCTGACGCGTCCGATGCTCAAGCAAAACGGCCAGTGGATCGAAACGGACTGGCAGACGGCGCTCGAATATGTCGTCAAGGGTCTGAAGGGCATCTCGGCCGACCATGGCGCGAACGCGATTGCCGCGCTCGGCAGCGCGCACAGCACGGTCGAAGAGCTGTTCCTGCTCAAGCGGTTCGCGCAAGCCGTCGGCACGCCGAACGTTGATTTCCGTCTGCGTCAGACGGATTTCACGGCCGCTGCAAATGGCACGCCGTGGCTCGGTACGTCGATCGCCAACCTGTCGATGCTCGATAGCGCGCTGGTGATCGGTTCGTCGCTGCGTCGCGACCATCCGCTGTTCGCAGCACGTCTGCGCCAGGCCGCGAAGGGCGGCGCAAAGATCACGCTGCTGCAGGCGACGCGCGACGACGCGCTGATCCCGCAAGCTGCGCGCATCGCTGCTGCGCCGTCAGCGTGGCTGAACGAACTGGCGGGCATCGCTGCTGCCGTGTCGGAAGCGAAGGGCGTGGCGCTGCCGGAAGCCTTCGCAGGCGCGACGGCAACGGATGCGGCGAAACAGACAGCCGCTGCACTCGGCGCCGGCGAAACGCGCGTCGTGCTGCTCGGTAACGGCGCGGTCCAGCATCCGGAGTTCGCGCGCATCCACGCAGCGGCTCAATGGATCGCCGAATCGACAGGCGCGACGCTCGGTTTCCTGACGGAAGCGGCGAACACGGTCGGTGCGCATCTCGTCGGTGCATTGCCGGGCGAGGGCGGTTTGAACGCGCGTGAAGTCTTCGAACAGCCGCGCAAGGGTTACGTGCTGCTGAACCTCGAACCGGAATTCGATACGGCCAACCCGGCGCAGGCGCTTGCCGCGCTGAACCAGGCGGAAATGGTCGTCGTGATGTCGCCGTTCCAGACGGGCGCAGAATACGCAGACGTGCTGCTGCCGATCGCGCCGTACACGGAAACGGCCGGCACGTTCGTGAACGCGGAAGGCACGGTGCAGATGTTCAACGGCGTCGTGCGTCCGCTCGGCGATGCGCGCCCCGCATGGAAGGTGCTGCGCGTGCTGGGCAATCTGCTCGGCGCGTCGGGCTTCGACTACGATACAGCGGAGCAGGTACGCACCGCGGCACTGGGCGATGGCGACCTCACGCCGCGCCTGTCGAACAAGACGTCGGCAAGCGTCGCGCGCAGCAACGGCGCGAAGGCCGCGGAAGGCACGTTCGAGCGCATCGCTGACGTGCCGATCTACCACGCCGATCAGCTCGTGCGCCGTGCGGAGTCGCTGCATCTGACGGCAGCCGCGCGTGCCGCCAACTCGGTGGGTCTGCCCGCCGCGCTGTTCGACAAGCTGGGTTTGAAGGAAGGCGACGCCGTGCGCGTTCGTCAGGGCGATCGCTCGGTGCAGATACCCGCCGTGCGTGATGCGAATCTTGCGGAGACGGTCGTCCGCGTGTCGGCGGCTACGCCTGCCGGTGCAGCGCTGGGCAGCCTGTTCGGTGAACTGGTGGTGGAGAAGGCGTAAATGACCTTGTTCGAATCGATCAACGCGGGCGGCACCGAGATTCTCGGCGTGGCATGGCCCACGGTGTGGGCGCTGGTGCGCATCCTGGTGGTGGCCGTCGCGATCCTGCTGTGCGTGGCTTACCTGATCCTGTGGGAACGGAAGCTGATCGGCTGGATGCACGTGCGTCTCGGGCCGAACCGCGTCGGCCCCGCCGGTCTGCTGCAGCCGATCGCCGACGTGCTGAAGCTACTGTTGAAGGAAGTCATTCAGCCGACCCAGGCCAGCCGCTGGATCTACCTGATCGCCCCGGTGATGGTGGTGGTCCCCGCGTTTGCGGTGTGGGCGGTGATTCCGTTCCAGGCAGGCGCCGTGCTCGGCGACATCAACGCCGGTTTGCTGTACGCCATCGCGATTTCGTCGATCGGCGTTTACGGCGTGATTCTGGCCGGCTGGGCGTCGAACTCGAAGTACGCCTTCCTCGGCGCGATGCGCGCGGCGGCACAGATGGTGTCGTATGAAATCTCGATGGGCTTCGCGCTCGTCGTGGTGCTGATGACGGCGGGCTCGTTGAATCTGTCGGAGATCGTCGGCTCGCAGATGCGCGGCATCTTCGCCAGCCACGGCGTCACGTTCCTGTCGTGGAACTGGCTGCCGCTGCTGCCGGCTTTTGTCGTGTACTTTGTGTCGGGCATCGCCGAAACGAACCGCCACCCGTTCGACGTGGTGGAAGGCGAGTCGGAAATCGTTGCCGGCCACATGATCGATTACTCGGGCATGGCGTTCGCGCTGTTCTTCCTCGCCGAGTACATCAACATGATCGTGATCTCGGCGCTGGCCTCGGTCATGTTCCTGGGCGGCTGGAGCGCACCGTTCGAATTCCTGTCGTTCATCCCGGGCATTTTCTGGCTGGTCCTGAAGGTCTTCTTCCTGCTGTCGGTATTCATCTGGGTGCGCGCGACGTTCCCGCGCTACCGCTATGACCAGATCATGCGTCTGGGTTGGAAGGTGTTCCTGCCGGTGACCGTGATCTGGGTGATCGTGGTCGGCCTCTGGATCATGTCGCCGTTGAATATCTGGAACTAAAGGGCGGACGAACCATGACCGCAATCCAAAACTTCTTCAAGACCTTCTTTCTGACCGAGCTGCTCAAGGGCCTCGCGCTGACGGGACGCTATACGTTCCAGCGCAAGATCACCGTGCAGTTCCCGGAAGAGAAGACCCCTATCTCGCCACGTTTCCGTGGTCTGCACGCGCTGCGCCGCTACGAAAACGGCGAAGAGCGCTGCATCGCCTGCAAGCTGTGCGAAGCAGTGTGCCCGGCGCTCGCGATCACGATCGAATCGGAAACGCGCGCGGACAACACGCGCCGCACGACGCGCTACGACATCGACCTGACCAAGTGCATCTTCTGCGGTTTCTGCGAAGAGAGCTGCCCGGTCGATTCGATCGTCGAAACGCACATTCTCGAATATCACGGCGAAAAGCGCGGCGATCTGTACTTCACGAAGGACATGTTGCTGGCAGTCGGCGACCGTTACGAAACGGAAATCGCTGCAAACAAGGCAGCCGACGCACCCTATCGTTGATAGGTTGAAACAGCAGTTCGACGGCGCGCGGTCCGGCAGGCACAAGACCGCGCGGCGCTGCCAGACCGCTCTGGCGTCGCGTCACGCAATACAGGTAGAAGACGACGCGCGCCAAAGCACCAAGCCTGACGATGGCCTAACGATGAATCGGTAATCATGGACTTCACGACCGTACTGTTCTACATCTTCGCGCTACTCCTGACGGTGTCAGGGCTGAAGGTGATCACTTCGCGCAACCCGGTGGCGTCCGCGTTGTTCCTCGTGCTCGCGTTCTTCAACGCGGCCGCGATCTGGATGCTGCTGCAGGCGGAATTCCTCGCGATCCTGCTGGTGCTGGTGTATGTCGGCGCGGTGATGGTGCTGTTCCTGTTCGTCGTGATGATGCTGGACATCAATCTCGACGTGCTGCGCCGCGACTTCAAGCGCTTCGTGCCGATGGCGACCGTGGTGGGCGCGATCATCGTGATCGAGACGGCGCTGATTCTCTGGCACGGCTATGGCGCGACGGTTCAGCCCGTGCGCGACACGACTGCTGCTGTCGCAGGCGCCGCCGACTGGTCGAACACGCGCCTGATCGGCAAGATCATTTACACCGACTACATCTTCGCGTTCGAAGTGGCCGGCCTCGTGCTGCTGGTCGCGATCATCGCGGCGATTGCGCTGACCACGCGTCATGGCAAGGACAGCAAGCGCCAGCGCGTGTCGGATCAGGTGAAGGTGCGAGCTCAGGACCGCGTGCGCGTGGTCAAGATGGCCGCGGAGAAGGAAGTTCCGGCTGAACCTGAAACCGTTGCTGGCGACGCTGGCGCCGGCAAGAACAGCTGAGCTCAGGAGGAGAAAAATATGTTGTCCCTTGCTCATTACCTCGTGCTCGGCGCGATCCTTTTCGCGATCAGCATCGTTGGCATTTTCCTGAACCGTCGCAACGTCATCATCATCCTGATGGCAATCGAACTGATGCTGCTGGCGGTCAACACGAACTTCGTCGCGTTCTCGCATTATCTCGGCGATGTGCATGGCCAGATCTTCGTTTTCTTCGTGCTGACGGTTGCGGCAGCGGAAGCGGCGATCGGTCTTGCAATTCTGGTGACCCTGTTCCGTAGCCTCGACACGATCAATGTCGAGGATCTCGATCAGCTCAAAGGTTAACTTCAGGCACAGGCTGTTATGTCAACGACACTCAATGAAAACCTGTTGCTGGCGGTAGCGCTTGCACCGCTGGCCGGCTCGCTGATTGCGGGGCTCTTCGGCAAGACGGTGGGACGTGCCGGTGCGCACTCGGTCACGATTCTCGGCGTCGCGATTTCGTTCGTGCTTTCGTGCTTCGTATTTCTCGACGTGCTCCACGGTGCGAGCTTCAACGCCACCGTGTACGAATGGATGACGGTCGGCAAGGTGAAGTTCGAAGTCGGCTTCCTCGTCGACACGCTCACGGCGATGATGATGTGCGTGGTGACCTTCGTGTCGCTGATGGTGCACGTCTACACGATCGGCTACATGGCCGACGAGGAAACGGGCTACGAACGCTTCTTCTCGTACATCTCGCTGTTCACGTTCTCGATGCTGATGCTCGTGATGAGCAACAACTTCTTGCAGCTGTTCTTCGGCTGGGAAGCGGTGGGTCTCGTGTCGTACCTGCTGATCGGCTTCTACTTCAAGCGTGAAAGCGCGATCTACGCGAACATGAAGGCGTTCATCGTCAACCGCGTGGGTGACTTCGGCTTCATTCTGGGCATCGGTCTGATCCTCGCGTACGGCGGCTCGATGAACTACGGCGACGTGTTCGCGAAGAGCCACGAACTGGCTTCGCTGAGCTTCCCGGGCACCGACTGGGGCCTGCTGACGGTCGCGTGTATTTGCCTCTTCATCGGCGCGATGGGTAAGTCCGCGCAGTTCCCGCTGCACGTTTGGCTGCCCGACTCGATGGAAGGCCCGACGCCGATCTCCGCACTGATTCACGCGGCAACCATGGTGACGGCCGGTATCTTCATGGTGACGCGCATGTCGCCGCTGTTCGAACTGTCGGACTCGGCGCTGTCGTTCATCACGGTGATCGGCGCGATCACGGCGCTGTTCATGGGTTTCCTCGGCGTCGTGCAGAACGACATCAAGCGTGTCGTCGCTTACTCGACGCTGTCGCAGCTCGGCTACATGACGGTCGCGCTGGGCGTGTCGGCATACCCGGTCGCCGTGTTCCACCTGATGACGCACGCGTTCTTCAAGGCGCTGCTGTTCCTCGGCGCGGGTTCCGTGATCATCGGCATGCACCATGATCAGGACATGCGCAACATGGGCGGCCTGCGCAAGTACATGCCCATCACATGGATCACGTCGCTGGTTGGTTCGCTCGCGCTGATCGGTACGCCGTTCTTCTCGGGCTTCTACTCGAAAGATTCGATCATCGACGCGGTGAAGCTGTCGCATCTGCCGGGTTCGGGCTTCGCGTACTTCGCGGTCGTCGCGAGCGTGTTCGTCACGGCGCTGTACTCGTTCCGCATGTACTTCATGGTGTTCCACGGCGAAGAGCGCTTCCGCGGTCCGAAGCATCCTGATTCGCCGCTGGGCGCGGAAGCAGCGGCGCACGGCCACGGTCATCACGACGATCACGGCCACGGTCATGACGACCATCACGCTCACGAGCCGCACGAAACACCGTGGGTCGTCTGGCTGCCGCTGGTGCTGCTCGCCATTCCGTCCATCGTGATCGGCGCCATTGCAATCGGCCCGATGCTGTACGGCGATTTCTTCCAGCACGGCGTGGCGTTCGACAAGGTGATCTTCATCGGCGAAAACCATCCGGCGCTGCACGAGATGGCGGAAGAATTCCAGGGCTGGGCCTCGATGGGCCTGCACGCTGCGTCGGGCCTGCCCGTGTGGCTGGCGCTGGCTGGCGTAGTGGTCTCGTGGTTCCTGTACCTGAAGCGTCCGGACCTGCCCGCTGTGATCAAGCGTGGTTTCGGTCCGATCTACACGCTGCTGGACAACAAGTACTACATGGACAAGATCAACGAAGTCGTCTTCGCGCGCGGCGCCGTGGCCATCGGCCGCGGGCTGTGGAAGGAAGGCGACGTCGTGGTCATCGACGGTATTGTCAACGGAAGCGCGCGCTTTATCGGCTGGTTTGCGAGCGTGATCCGTTTCCTGCAATCGGGTTACATCTACCACTACGCATTCGCCATGATCATCGGCATGCTGGGGCTCCTGACCCTGTTTGTAACGCTCGGCGGCAAATAAAGAACAGGCTGGAGACATTTCTCATGCACACGACGTTTCCGATTCTGAGTATCGCGATCTGGATGCCGATTATTTTCGGCCTGGTGGTTCTGGCCATCGGTTCAGATCGTAATCCCGGTCCGGCGCGATGGATTGCGCTGATCGGGTCGGTGTTGAGTTTCATCGTGACGATCCCGTTGATGACGGATTTCGACACGAGTACGGCAGCATTGCAGTTCGAAGAAAAGGCTAACTGGATCGAGCGCTTCAACATCACGTACCACCTCGGCATCGACGGTATCGCGATGTGGTTCGTCGTGTTGACGGCGCTGATCACGGTGATCGTCGTGATCGCAGCATGGGAAGTGATCACGAAGAACGTCGCGCAGTATCTGGCAGCGTTTCTGATCCTGTCGGGCATCATGGTCGGTGTGTTCTCGTCGGCCGACGGCATGCTGTTCTATGTGTTCTTCGAAGCGACGCTGATTCCGATGTACATCATCATCGGCGTGTGGGGCGGGGCGAACCGCGTGTACGCGGCGTTCAAGTTCTTCCTGTACACGCTGATGGGCTCGCTGCTGATGCTGGTCGGCCTGCTGTATCTGTACACGCAGACGGGCACGTTCGATCTGGCGACGTGGCACGCCGCAAAGCTGTCGATGACGCCGCAGGTGCTGCTGTTCATCGCGTTCTTCCTCGCGTTCGCCGTCAAGGTGCCGATGTGGCCCGTCCACACCTGGTTGCCGGACGCGCACGTGGAAGCGCCGACGGGTGGCTCGGTCGTGCTGGCCGCAATCATGCTGAAGCTCGGCGCATACGGTTTCCTGCGCTTCTCGCTGCCTATCGCGCCGGATGCGAGCCACTTGCTCGCGCCCGTCGTCATCACGCTGTCGCTGATCGCCGTCGTGTATATCGGTCTCGTCGCGATGGTGCAGGCCGACATGAAGAAGCTGGTTGCGTACTCGTCGATCGCGCACATGGGCTTCGTCACGCTCGGCTTCTTCATCTTCAACCAGCTCGGTACGGAAGGCGCGATCGTGCAGATGATCTCGCACGGTTTCGTGTCGGGCGCGATGTTCCTTTGCATCGGCGTGCTGTATGACCGCATGCACTCGCGTCAGATCGCCGACTACGGCGGTGTCGTGAATACGATGCCGAAGTTCGCGGCGCTCGTGATGCTGTTCTCGATGGCGAACTGCGGCCTGCCGGGCACTTCCGGTTTCGTTGGCGAGTTCATGGTGATTCTGGCCGCTGTCCAGTACAACTTCTGGATCGCGTTCGGTGCGGCCGTCACGCTGATTCTCGGCGCGGCCTATACGTTGTGGATGTACAAGCGCGTGTACTTCGGCGCGGTGGTGAACGATCACGTAAAGAACCTCGTCGACATCAATCGCCGCGAGTTCTTCATGCTGGGCGTGCTCGCCGCGTTGACGCTGTACATGGGCATCTATCCGAAGCCCTTTACCGAAGTAATGCACGTGTCGGTGGAGAACCTTCTGTCCCACGTTGCGCAGTCGAAGCTGCCGCTGTCGCAGTGATGCGAAGCGGAGGAATTTAAAGATCATGCAAAACGCACCTATGACCGCCTTGTTACCCGACGCGCTAGTGATGGCCGCTATCGTCGTTGCGTGGCTTATCGACACGTTCGTTGGCCCGAACAGCCGCCGCACGACGTATTTCATCGCGCTGATTTCCACGGTCGTGGCCGGCATCTGGTTCGCGGTCGACGCCTTCTCGGGCACCGGGCCGCAATACTACTTCTCGCGCATGTACGTGGTGGACCCGTTCGCCAACGTGATGAAGGCGGTGGTGTCGCTGGGCTACGCGGTGTCGATCGTCTACTCGCGCAAGTATCTGGAAGATCGCGGCCTGTACGAGGGCAACTTCTTCCTGCTCGGCATGTTCTCGCTGCTCGGCCAGCTGGTGATGATCTCGGGCAACAACTTCCTGACGCTGTACCTCGGTCTGGAACTGATGTCGCTGTCGCTGTACGCCGTGATCGCGCTGCGCCGCGAACATGCGCCGTCGAACGAAGCCGCGATGAAGTACTACGTGCTGGGCGCGCTGGCTTCGGGTTTCCTGCTGTACGGCATCTCGATGCTGTACGGCGCGACGGGTTCGCTCGAACTCAACGAAGTGCTGAAGGCCGTGGCTTCCGGCCACATCAATGATGTCGTGCTGCTGTTCGGCGTGATCTTCATCGTCGCGGGTATCGCGTTCAAGATGGGCGCTGTGCCGTTCCACATGTGGGTGCCGGACGTCTATCAAGGCGCGCCGACAGCGATGACGATGCTCGTCGGCGGCGGTCCGAAGGTTGCGGCGTTTGCATGGGGTCTGCGCTTCCTGGTGATGGGTCTGCTGCCGCTCGCCGTCGACTGGCAGGAAATGCTCGTCATCCTGGCCGCGCTGTCGATGATCGTCGGCAACATCACGGGTATCGTCCAGCGCAACATCAAGCGGATGCTGGCGTATTCGGCGATCTCGAACATGGGCTTCGTGCTGCTCGGCCTGCTGGCGGGCGTCGTGGACGGCAAGACGGGTGCAGCGGCGAGCGCATACGGCTCGGCGATGTTCTACAGCATCGTCTATCTCCTGACGACGCTCGGCTCGTTCGGTGTCGTCATGCTGCTCGCGCGCCGCGACTTCGAAGCCGAAACGCTCGACGACTTCAAGGGTCTCAACCAGCGCAGCCCGGTGTTCGCCTTCGTGATGATGGTGCTGATGTTCTCGCTCGCCGGCATCCCGCCGACGGTCGGCTTCTACGCGAAGCTCGCCGTGCTCGAAGCGACGATGAACGCTGGCCTCACGTGGCTCGCGGTGCTGGCGGTGATCACGTCGTTGTTCGGCGCGTTCTACTACCTGCGCATCGTCAAGCTGATCTACTTCGATGACCCCGTCGACACGACGCCGATCGCAGGCGATACCTGCAAGCGCGCGCTGCTCGCGCTCAACGGCGTGGCCGTGCTGGTGCTCGGCATCGTTCCCGGCCCGCTGATGTCGCTCTGCCTGAACGCGATTACGCATACGCTGCCGCTGTAATGTCGGCAGCGGGGTGGTTCATCGTGCTGTTGGCGCTCGTCGGCGCCAACCTGCCGTTCCTGAATCAGCGGCTGTTCGGTGTCATGCCGCTAAAGGCCACGAAGAAAAGCGCGTGGCTCAGGATCGGCGAATTGATCGTGCTGTATTTCATCGTCGGCGCGCTCGGCTTCATGCTCGAAGCGCGCGTCGGCAACCGCTTCGATCAAGGCTGGCAGTTCTACGCGATCACGTTCAGCCTGTTCATCGTGCTCGCTTTCCCGGGCTTCACGTTTCAGTATCTCGTCAAACGGCGCTGACGGTTCCGGCCGTCGCGCTTCTTGCCGCAAAGAGGTCGCACATGGCAGAACTCCCCGATCACCACACCGCGCTTAAAGAAACCTGCGTCAAAAGCGAAGTCGCCTATCAAGGGCCGTTCATGACGGTCAAATGCGACACCGTGCGCTTGCCCGACGGCAAGCAGGCGACGCGCGAATACGTGCAACATCCCGGCGCCGTGATGGTGATCCCGCTGTTCGACGACGGCCGCGTGCTGATGGAAAGCCAGTACCGGTACGCGATGGGCAAGGTGATGTATGAGTATCCGGCCGGCAAGCTCGATCCGAACGAAGATCCGCTGGCCTGCGCAAAGCGCGAACTGCTCGAAGAGACCGGCTACACGGCGCGCGAATACATCTATCTGACGCGTGTTCACCCGATCATTTCGTACTCGACGGAGTTCATCGATATCTACGTCGCGCGCGGTCTGACGGCGGGCGAACGCAAACTCGACGACGGCGAGTTCCTGGAGACCTTCATCGCCAAGGTGTCGGACGTGTCCGAATGGGTGCGCACGGGGCAGTTGAGCGACGTGAAGACGATCATCGGCACGTTCTGGCTGGAGAAGCTGCTGTCGGGCGCGTGGCCGGAGAATGCGCCGGAAGCGGACTGACGCTCGCGGAACGCCGCACCCAACGAAAACGGCAGCCTTCACGCTGCCGTTTTTCATTTCCGGCATTCGTCATACACAGCCATTGGAGCGTCGGCGCGTCCCGCGCCAACGCGCTAGAATGGCTGATTCTCGTTCGTCACCGCGCCGGCCTGGCGGTAAAAAAGCAAAAGCACTTAACGAACGACCGTTCACAAATTTCCATTTTGCGCTAAACTCGTACGCAAGCCCTGATTCCACATGAAGGTCCTCGATCTACAGTGCCCGCACGATCATCGGTTTGAAGGCTGGTTTGCTTCCGCCGATGACTTCGAATCGCAGTTGTCCCGCAAACTGGTCGAATGTCCTATTTGCGGAGCGACGGAAGTGAGCCGTTTGCCGTCGGCGCCGCGCCTGAATCTGTCGGGTGCGACGAGCGCGTCGAACGCATCGAAGGAAAAAGCGGCGGCGAACGCTGGTGAGCTGCAGGCGCACGTGATGCGCGCGCTGCGCGAGGTGCTGGAAAAGACCGAGAACGTGGGCGACCGCTTTGCCGAGGAAGCACGGCGCATTCACTACAACGAAGCGCCTGCTCGCAGCATCCGGGGCGTCACGACGCCTGAGGATGCGCGAGCCCTCGTCGAAGAAGGCATCGATGTGATGCCGCTGCCTGTACCCGCCGCACTGAAAGAGCCGCTGCAATAACCATTGCTTGCAGTGCTCCTGGCGGCGCAAGGCCGCGGCCAGGAGACACTGCGCATGGACCTGAATTATTCCCCCGCCGATGACGCATTCCGCGCCGACATCCGCGCCTGGCTCGAAGCGAATCTGCCTGACGAGCTGCGCGACAAAGTTCTCAATCATAAGCGTCTGAATCGCGATGACTTCGCGAGCTGGCACAAGCTGCTCGGCCAACGCGGCTGGTCGGCGCCTGCATGGCCTGCGGAATATGGCGGCCCGGACTGGAACGCAACGCAACGTCATATCTGGGACGAGGAGTGCGCCCAGCTTGGCGCGCCGACTGTGCTGCCGTTTGGTGTATCGATGGTCGCGCCCGTGCTGATGAAGTACGGCAGCGAAGCGCAAAAGCGCCACTACTTGCCGCGCATTCTCGACGGCACCGACTGGTGGTGCCAGGGCTATTCGGAGCCGGGTTCGGGCTCCGATCTGGCATCGCTGCGCACGCGCGCCGAGCGGGTCGGCGATCACTACGTCGTCAACGGCCAGAAGACCTGGACGACGCTCGGCCAGCATGCCGACATGATGTTCTGCCTCGTGCGTACCGACAGCGGCGCGAAGAAGCAGGAGGGCATTTCCTTCCTGCTGATCGACATGAAGACGCCGGGCATCACTGTGCGTCCCATCATCACGCTCGACGAAGATCACGAAGTCAACGAAGTGTTCTTCGAATACGTGAAAGTCCCTGTCGAAAATCTCGTCGGCGACGAGAACCGCGGCTGGACTTACGCGAAATATCTGCTCGGCCACGAGCGTACGGGCATCGCGCGCGTCGGGCAGTCGAAGCGCGAACTCGCGTTTCTCAAGCGCATCGCGCTGAATCAGAAGAAGAACGGCAAGCCCTTGCTGCTCGATCCGCTGTTCGCCGCGAAGGTCGCGAGCCTCGAAATCGAATTGATGGCGCTCGAAGTGACGGTGCATCGCGTGGTCGCGAATGAAGCGGGCGGACGCGGGCCAGGACCGGAAGCGTCGATGCTGAAGATCAAGGGCACGGAAGTGCAGCAGGGTTTGACGGAGCTGATGTTCGAAGCCGTCGGACCGCTCGCAGCGCCGTTCGACGTGCCGTTCCTCGAAGGCGAACGCGCGCACAGCATCGCTGGCGACGACGATGCCGCGCCGCTCGCCGCGTACTACTTCAACTACCGCAAGACGTCGATCTACGGCGGCTCGAACGAAATTCAAAAGAACATCATCGCGCAGATGATTCTCGGACTGTGAGGAGCGGCGCATGAACTTCAATTTCACCGACGAACAACAGCAATTCGCGGACGCGCTGCGCCGCTATCTCGACAAGCAATACGGCTTCGAGGCGCGACAGGCGATCGTGCGAACGGAAGCGGGCGTATCGGACGAGCATTGGTCCGCGTTTGCCGAGCTGGGGCTGACCGCGTTGCCCGTGCCCGAAGCGCAAGGCGGCTTCGACGGCGGCACGGTCGATATGCTGGTGGTGATGCAGGAACTGGGACGCGCGATCGTCGTCGAGCCGTACTGGTCGACGGCTGTCGGTATCGAGGCGCTGAAGCTGTCCGGTACGGGCGACGGCGACGATGCCGCGTTGCTCGAACGCGCGGCGCAAGGCGAGAGCAAGCTGGCAGTCGCATTCCATGAACCCGATGCACGTTACGATCTTTTCTCGATCGAAACGACGGCGACGCGTCAGGGCGACGGCTACGCGCTAAGCGGCACGAAATCGGTCGTGCAGCATGGCGCGCAGGCCGATCACTGGATCGTGCCCGCGCGGCTCGATGGCGAGATTGCGCTGTTCGTCGTCGCGCGCGATGCGGCGAACACGCAGATCACCGACTATCGGACGATCGACGGCCAGCGCGCCGCGACGCTCGCGTTCAACGCAACGCCGGCGCGCAAGCTGAACGGCAGGCACGCGGGCGCCGCCGCGCTGGAACACCTCGCCGATTACGGCGTCGTGTTGCTGTGCGCCGAGGCGATCGGCGCGCTCGACGCGCTAAATCACGCAACCGTCGAATACACAAAGACGCGCCAGCAGTTCGGCGTGCCGATTGCGCGCTTTCAGGCGCTGCAGCACCGGATGGTCGAGATGCTGATCCACACCGAGCAGGCGCGCTCGGCGACATACCTCGCCGCCGTGGGTTACGGCAGCGACGATGTCGACGAGCGCCGCAGCGCGGTATCGGCGGCAAAAGTGCGCGTGGGGCAAGCTGCACGCTTCGTCGGACAGCAGGCGGTGCAACTGCACGGCGGCATGGGTGTGACGAACGAGGTCGCGGCTGCGCATCTGTTCAAGCGTCTCGCTATCATCGAAACCACGCTCGGCGATGTCGATCATCATCTGGCGCGCTTTGCCGCGCTGCCGGGCTTCGCAACGGCCGACGCATGAGCGCCGCCGCCAACACATGCAAACGAGGTGAAAGATGGGTTTGAGCTACGAGGACATGGAAGTCGGCAAGTCGTATGAGGTCGGCTCACACACGTTCACGCGCGACGAGATCGTCCGGTTCGCGGAGCAGTTCGATCCGCAGCCGTTTCACGTCAGCGATACAGGCGCTGCCGCGTCGCCGTATGGCACGTTGATCGCGAGCGGCTGGCACACGTGTTCGGTGATGATGGGCATGCTGGTGCGCAACGTGCTGGCGGGCTCGACATCGATGGGGTCGCCGGGCATCGACGATTTGCGCTGGCTCAAGCCGGTGCGCGTCGGCGACACGATCCGGATGATGAACAGCGTGCTCGACAAGCGCGTGTCGGCGAGCAAGCCGGATCGCGGCATCGTGTCGACGGAGTGGCAGGGTTTCAATCAGGACGGTGAACTGGTGATTACCGTGCGCTCGAAGGCGATCTTCGGGCTGCGCAATCCCGGAGCGGCCGCATGACGCCCGAGTTGACGCTCGTTTCGGCCGACGACGTGCGCGCGCTCGTCGGTCAGCCGCCGCGCATGAGCGCGTGGGTCGAGGTCGATCAGGCGAGCGTCGATCGCTTTGCCGTCGCGACGGGCGATCATCAATGGATTCACGTCGATCCCGAGCGCGCGAAGCGCGAGTCGCCGTTCGGCGGACCGATTGCGCATGGCTTTCTGACGCTGTCGCTGATCCCCGCGTTGCTCGTCGATACGTTCCGTTTCGAGCAGCGCATGGGCGTCAACTACGGGCTCAACCGTGTGCGCTTCACGGCGCCCGTGCCGGTCGGGTCGCAGTTGCGTGCGAGCTTCGTCGTCGCGAGCGTGACGGATGTTGAAGAGGGCGGTGTGCAGATCGCGTGGAGCGTGACGCTCGAACGGCAGGGCTCGGAGCGTCCCGTGTGCATTGCGGAGTTCATCACGCGGCACTATTTCTAGTTGCGCGCGCCGGCGCCTCGCGATGCTCAGTGCTTGGCGTACTGCGTCGCGCCGAACAGTATTTCCTTCGCTTTTTCGTCCATCAGTGGCACGCGGGCTGATGCGAGCACTTCGACGCCGCGTTGCACGGCGGGACGGGCGGCGATCTCTTCATGCCAGCGCTTCACGTTCGGGAACTCGTCGATTTGCAGGCCCTGGTTTTGCCATGAACGCGTCCAGGGGAACGTGGCGATATCGGCGATGGTGTAGTCGTCGCCTGCCAGGTAGCGCGTCTTGCCGAGCTTGGTGTCCATTACGCCGTACAGGCGCTTTGTTTCGTTCGTGTAGCGGTTGATCGCGTATTCGATTGGTTGCGGCGCGTAGACGCGGAAGTGGTGTGTCTGACCGAGCATCGGGCCGATGCTGCCCATCTGGAACATCAGCCATTGCAGTGTTTCGTAGCGGGCTGCTGGGTCTGTGGGCAAAAATTTGCCGGTTTTTTCTGCCAGGTAGATCAGGATTGCGCCGGATTCGAATAGAGAGAACGGCTTGCCGTCCGGGCGTCTTGGGCCGTCGCTGTCGACGATGGCAGGGATTTTGTTGTTTGGGCTGATGGCTAGAAATTCTTGCGTGAATTGATCGCCTGCGCCGATGTTGATCGGGTGGGCCTTGTATTCGAGGTTCGTCTCCTCGAGCATGATGTGGATCTTGTGGCCGTTGGGCGTTGCCCAGCTGTAGATGTCGATCATCGATTGCTCCTGGTGGGTTGTTTTGTCTGCGACGCTGGGGTGGTTTGCTCGTGTTTGCGCTGGCATCCGCGTTATGGTGGTTGCTGTACATGCGGTTTGGTTTGCTTCGGTTTTCGCTGGCATCCGCGATGCGTTATCTAGCTTCAAGCGTCGCCCCTGTGCGGGGCGGCACCTACTTTTCTTTGCCGCCGCAAAGAAAAGTAGGCAAAAGAAAGCGGCTCACACCGCCAGCGTTAGTATTTGCCTGAGGGCCCCCACAGGGTCTTACGCTTCACACGGCAATCACGTGCCCCACGTTCGTTGCCAGCGCTCCTGCGGTGCTCATCACCCGCTTCACGCATCCGCGTCGCCGCACGCCGCGCCAGATATTCAACCGCCGCCCAGGTGGCAAACTGTGTGTAGGCCGTAGTACCGCACACACCTCACTCCGGACCGATAGCGCACGCGTTCCACCCTGTAAGAGCGCTAACGCATACGACGCGACAACCTACACACAGTTTGCCACCTGGGCGGCACATACCATTCGCTGCCGCTAGCCCGTGTGCGGGGGTTTGAAGTGGGTGAGGCGGTCATTCGAAGCGTTGGCAACGCACGCGAACAGAAATGCTGCCGTGTGAAGCGTAAGACCCTGTGGGGGCCCTCAGGCAAGAAGAAATGTTGGCGGTGTGAGCCGCTTTCTTTTGCCTACTTTTCTTTGCGGCGGCAAAGAAAAGTAGGTGCCGCCCCGCACAGGGGCGACGCGTGAAGCACGCTAACGAATCGCGGATGCCAAAGCAAATCACCAGCAAACCAAACCGCACGCGCAGCAACCACCGAAACGCGGATGCCAGCGCAAACCAAAGCGAACCACGCAGCGTCGCAGACACAAAAAAATTACACCACAGATCCCGAAACCCCGCTTCCGCGCCGCCAGCGAATCACTCCGAATACCGCCCAAGCTCAATCTTGGCAATCGCATTCCGATGCACCTCATCTGGCCCATCAGCAAACCGCAACCACCGCGCGGTGGTATAGGCATAAGCCAGAGGAAAATCATCACACATCCCAGCCGCGCCATGCGCCTGAATGGCCCAGTCAATGACCTGACACGCCATGTTGGGCGCAACAACCTTGATCATCGCGATCTCACCGCGCGCGCCCTTATTCCCCACGGTATCCATCATGTAAGCCGTCTTCAACGTCAGCAACCGGGCCTGCTCGATCAGACACCGCGCCTCGGCAATCCGCTCCTGCGTAACCGTCTGCGCCGCAATCGGCTTGCCAAACGCAACACGTTGCAGCGTGCGCCTGCACATCAACTCAAGCGCGCGCTCAGCCAGCCCAATCAACCGCATGCAATGATGAATGCGCCCCGGTCCAAGCCGCCCCTGCGCAATCTCGAAGCCGCGCCCTTCGCCAAGCAACATATTCACGGCAGGCACGCGCACGTTATCGAGCGTAATCTCCATATGCCCGTGCGGCGCATCGTCATAACCGAACACGCTCAGCGGTCGATGCACCGTGATCCCCGTCGCGTCAGCAGGCACGAGAATCATCGATTGCTGTGCGTGACGCGGCGCGTCGGGGTCCGTCTTGCCCATCACGATGAAGAGCTTGCAGCGCGGATCGCCCGCGCCCGACGACCACCACTTGTGCCCATTGATGACATACGAATCGCCGTCGCGCACGATGCTCGTCTGAATGTTGGTCGCATCCGATGACGCCACCTCCGGCTCGGTCATCAAAAACGCCGAACGGATCTGACCTTGCAGCAGCGGCTCCAGCCATTCGCGCCGGTTTTCTTCGTTGCCGTAGCGCTCGATCGTCTCCATGTTGCCGGTGTCGGGCGCATTGCAGTTGAACACCTCGGGCGACCACGGCACACGGCCCATGATCTCGCACAGCGGCGCGTATTCGAGGTTCGTCAGACCGGCGCCGCGCTCGGAATCGGGCAGAAACAGATTCCATAAGCCGGCATCGCGCGCCTGCTGCTTCAGCGCCTCGATCAGTTCCGTCGGCACCCACGCGTTGCCCGCCTGGCGGTTGCGCGCGACCTCGGCGGCGTAGGCCTGTTCGTTCGGATAGATGTGCTCGTCGAAGAATGCGAGCAGCTTGTCGCGCAATGCCTGAACCTTCGGGGTGTAGTCGAAATTCATCTTGCCCTCGTGGATGTCGTTGAATCCGGTCTACAGATTGAGTGCGTGGTGCCGCAGGCACGTCACTCAGCGCACCTTCTGCGCATAGCGCCACGCGAGTTCGGCCATCGGTCGCGCGCGCCGCCCCGCGTCCGCGGCCTGTTCGCTCGCTGCCGTGCCATCGACCACGCGCTTCATGATTCCCTGCAAGATCGCCGCGATGCGGAACATGTTGTACGCGAGGTAGAAGTTCCAGTCGCCGGAAATCGTCAGGCCGGTGCGCTCGCAATAGCGTTGCACGTACCGTGCCTCGTCGGGAATGCCGAGCGCGTTCCAGTCGAGCCCAGCGATGCCGCGAAACTGCGCGGGATCGACATGCCACGCCATGCAGTGATACGCGAAGTCGGCGAGGGGATCGCCGAGCGTCGACAGTTCCCAGTCGAGCACGGCCAGCACGCGCGGTTCGTGTGGATCGAAGATCAGATTGTCGAGCCGGTAGTCGCCATGCACGACGGACGCGCGTTCGCCCGTTTCGGCGGGCATATGCTGCGGCAGCCATTCGATCAGGCGATGCATCGCATCGATCGGTTCCGTTTCCGACGCCTGATACTGCTTGCTCCATCGGCCGATCTGGCGCGCGAAGTAGTTGCCGGGCTTGCCGTAGTCCGCGAGTCCAACCTTGTCGACATCGACGCTATGCAACGCGGCGATCACGCGATTCATCTCGTCATAGATCGCGCCGCGTTGCGCAGGGGTCATGCCGGGCATGGACGGGTCCCACAGCACGCGGCCCTGAACGAACTCCATCACGTAGAACGCGCGGCCGATCACGCTTTCGTCCTCGCACAGCGCGAGCATCTTCGCGACAGGGACGTCGGTGTCGCGCAGCGCATGCATCACGCGATACTCACGCTCGATCGCATGCGCGGACGGCAGTAGTTTCGCGGATGGGCCGGGCTTCGCGCGCATCACATAAGCGCATGTCGGCGTAATCAGCTTGAAGGTCGGATTCGACTGGCCGCCCGCGAACTGTTCGAGTGTCAACGGTCCGGCGAAGTCTTCGACATGTTGCGTAAGCCACCCGGAGAGGGCGCCGATGTCGATGCGCTGCCGTTCGCTGACGGGCCGCGTGCCTTCAAAAGCGGAGTAGTCGGTAGGTGTCGCGTCTTGCGGCATGTCTCCTCCGTTGGATGATCGAATGATCGACCTGCTAGCTGCGCCTGCTTTGAATGAATTGCGCGTAAAGCATTTCCATCGACGTATTGCGCACGTCACGATGCAGCGGCGAGGGCGGCGCATGATTGATCATGCGCACGACCCAGTCGCGCGGCGCCGTGCCGACGTCGAGCGCGTTGATGCAGCCTGTCGCCTGCGCGAGATGGCCGAAGAACGTGCGGCCGCCCGCCGTGATCGCATGCGACAGGATCGCGCGATTGACGCCGCCATGCAGCACGAGCAACACGACGTCCCACGATGTGTCGGCGCGCAGCGCGGCCAGCGCCGGCAGCACGCGGTCGAACAGTTCGCCGATCGTTTCGCCGCCGAGAAACTGCACGTCCTCCGCCACGATGCCGTCGAACGCACCGATGAATGCCGCTTCGAGATCGTACGCGGGAATCGAACCCGGCTTGCCGCCGCGTATTTCTTCCCACGCGGGCTCGATGTCGATCCTGGTCTGCTGGCTCATTTGCGCGAGCACGCGCTGTGCCGTCTCGACGGTGCGCGGCAAGCCGCTGGCGATCACGCGATCGAAGCGCACATGCTGTTCGGCAAACGCGCGGCCCGCGGCGTCGGCCTGCGCGCGGCCGTTTTCGTTGAGCGGCACGCGCTCCGGGTCGATCGTGCTGCCCGACGCATCGAAGTAGGTGACGTTGCCATGCCGCATCAGATAGATGCGGCGGCGCTTCGGCAACTGATAGCCGGACCCGGTCGGCGTGCTCATTTGTAGTTGGGCGCGCGTTTTTCGAGGAACGCAGTGATGCCTTCGAGCCCGTCGCGATGATGCAGCGACGCGACGAAGCTATCGCGCTCGGCAACGAGATGCTCGGGCAGTGATTGCGCGCCCGCTGCCGCGATCAGTCCTTTGATGCGTGCCTTCGCGTTCGGCGACACCTTGCCGAGATCGTCGGCCCACGCGATCGCCGTATCGCGCACGGCGCCCGGTTTCACGAGCCGGTTGACGACACCGAGGTCATACAGTCGCTGTGCGCCGATCGGCTTGCCTTCGATCAGCACTTCCGTCGCGACCTGACGCGGCAACGCGCGCGCGAGGAACCACGAGCCACCGCCGTCCGGCGTGAGGCCAACGCGTGCGTATGACATCACGAACTTCGCGTCGTCGGCGGCGACGATCAGGTCGCATGCGAGCGCGAGCGAAAAGCCCGCGCCCGCCGCCGCGCCTTCGACGGCCGCGATCACCGGTTTCGACGATGCCTGCAACGCGGCAATCCATTCGCTGAGCAGATCGATGCTTTGCGCCTGCACCGACGGATCTTTCGCGCGGTTTTCGAGCAGACGGTTCAGGTTGCCGCCCGCGCAGAAGAAGTTGTCCGCGCCCGTGATGACGACCGCACCGATCGACGCATCGCGCTCGGCCGTGTCGATCGCTTCGATGCCGGCGGCGTACATGTCCGGGTGCATTGCGTTGCGCGCGCCCGGGTTCGACAGGGTCAGCACGAGCGTCGATTCGCTTTCGGCTGGGCGTGAGGCGAGCAGTTCGGCGGCCATTACGCTTGCTCCTTTGCGTTGACGTTGTCTGCGGCGTCGGCTTGCTTGAGCGACATGCCGAGTTGCGCGCGGCGCGCGAGCCACGGCGACGGACGGTAGCGTGGATCGCCGAGCACGCTGAACATGTTGCGCAGAATCGTCAGGATGGTTTGCGCGCCGAGCGCATCGCCGAGCGCGAGCGGCCCGCGCGGATAGCCGAGACCGAGCGTTACGGCGAGATCGATGTCCTGCGGCGACGCGATCTGGCGTTGCGCGATATCGCAGCCGATGTTGACGATCGTCGCGACCACGCGTTGCGCGACGAAGCCCGTCGAATCGCGGATCACCGTGACGGGCACGCCGTCGTGTGCGAAGAGGGCGTGCGCAATATCGCGCGCGGCGCGCGTGCTGGCGGGCGTGGTCATCAGCGTGCGGCGTTTCGCGTCGACGAGCGGGAACAGCGTGTCGATGGCGACGACGCGGCTCGCGTCGAGGTTTTCATCGACAGCCGCCGTGGTCGCGTCGAAGCCGAGCGGCGTGACGACGATCAGTGAATCGGCGGCGGGCGTCGCGCCTTCGTCCACGGCGACGCCTGTCTTCGCGATCAACGCGAGCACGGCGTCGCGCGCAGCGGGCACGCGCGCGCTGATCCAGACGCGCTTCGGCAGTTCGGTCGGCGCGGGTGCTTCGGCAGGCGCCTGCTGCTTGCCGTCGACATACACATAGAAGCCTTCGCCCGCCTTGCGTCCGATCAGCCCGCCCGCGAGGCGCGTGCCAGTGATCGGCGACGGCGTGAAGCGCGGTTCCTCATAGAACTGGTGATAGATCGATTCCATCACGGGATGCGACACATCGAGCGCGGTCAGATCGAGCAGTTCGAACGGCCCGAGACGAAACCCCGCCTGCTCGCGCATGATGCGGTCGATATCGACGAAGCTCGCGACGCCTTCGTCCGCGACGCGCAAACCTTCCGTATTCATGCCGCGGCCCGCGTGATTGACGACGAAGCCGGGCATATCCTTCGCGCGCACGGGCGTGTGGCCCACGCGGCGCGCCAGATCCATCAGCGCGTCGCCGGCGGCGGGATCGCTGCGCAGGCCGTCGATCACTTCGACGACTTTCATCAGCGGCACCGGGTTGAAGAAGTGATAGCCGACCACGCGCGATGGATCGGCACACGCGGCCGCAATCGCCGTGATCGACAGCGACGACGTATTCGACGCGAGAATGCAGCGCTCGCCGACGATGCCTTCGAGTTCCTTGAAGAGCGCACGCTTCACGTCGAGCTTTTCGACGATCGCTTCGACGACGAGGTCGCAGTCCTTCAGTTCGTCGATCGCCGTTGCGCCCGTCACGTTTGCGAGCGCGGCAAGCGAGCGCGAGTTGTCGAGCTTGCCTTTGGCGACCAGCTTCGAGAACGTGTCGGACAGGTAATCGCGCGCCGCGCCGATGGCATCGGCATTCGTGTCGTAAAGCCTGACCGTGAGGCCCGCGAGCGCGGCGATCTGCGCGATGCCGCGTCCCATCGCGCCCGTGCCGACGATGCCGACGGTCTCGATGCTGTACTGGCGAGAGGTGTTCGGTGACATGATGTGACTCACTCCATGATTATTCTAAAATAGTACGTTCGTTTCAATTTGTCGTGTGCGCATGCATGCGCGTGAGCCGCGACGAATTGCAAGCGACTTTCGACAACCATCCGCAGGGAGATACCGGATGATCAAGCTGCACGGTTTTGCGCTGTCCAACTATTACAACAAAGTGAAGTTTGCGCTGCTCGAATTCGGCATTCCGTTCGAGGAAGTGTGCGTTCAGTCCAGCCAGGACGAGGCGATGCTCGAACACTCGCCGCTCGGCAAGGTGCCGTATATCGTGACGGAGCATGGCAGCCTGTGCGAGTCGCAGGCGATCATCGAATATCTGGCCGCGGCGTATCCCGAGAAGGCGATGTTCTCGCGCGATCCGTGGGAAGCCGCGAAGGAGCGCGAGATGATCACGTTCGTCGACGTGCATCTCGAACTGACGGCGCGCAATCTGTACAAGCAGGCGTTCTTCGGCGGCACGATCACCGACGCCACGAAAGGGCGCACCGAGAAACTGCTGATCCATCACATCCGCGGCTTCAGGCGGCTTGCGAAGTTCACGCCGTATCTGCGCGGCGAGCAGTTCAGCATCGTGGACGTGGCGGGCTTCGTGAGCCTGCCGCTGGTCGGCATGGCGACGCAGGCGGTTTACGGGCGCGATTTTCTGCTCGACGTCGGCATCGACTGGAAGCCGTACGTGAAGGCCATCAACGCGCGCCCGGCCGCGCAACGGGTGACGGACGACCGCAAGGCCTACATGGAAGCGCAAAAGAAGAAGTGAGGGCGTGGCCCGTCCGCGCGCCGCACGCGGCGTCGGACAGGCGCCTCGTTGCTTCGCGCGCGATGACGAAGAACCTGGGTTCGTTCGCAGCATCGCGCGCGCCATCTCAGAGACGCGCCAGCCGTTCGAGCGCGGTGGCGAGCGTGTCCTCTTTCTTCGCGAAGCAAAAGCGCACGACGCCCGATTCATGCGACTCGTGATAGAACGCGGACACGGGAATGGCGGCGACGCCGATCTCGCTCGTCAGCCACTGCGCGAATTCGGCTTCGGGCATGTCGCTGATGGCCGAATAGTCGACGCACTGGAAATACGTGCCCGTACACGGCAACAGCTTGAAGCGCGATTGCGCGAGACCCGCGCGGAAGAAGTCGCGCTTCTTCTGATAGAAGGCGGGCAGGTTCAGATACGGCGCCGGGTCCTGCATGTAGTGCGCGAGGCCGAGCTGCATCGGCGTGTTGACGGTGAACACGTTGAACTGGTGGACCTTGCGGAATTCCGCCGTCAGCGCGGCGGGCGCGGCCACGTAGCCGACCTTCCAGCCCGTCACGTGATACGTCTTGCCGAAGCTCGACACGACGAAGCTGCGCTGCGCGAGTTCCGGATAGCGCGCCACGCTCTCGTGCGGCGCGCCGTCGTAGACCATGTGTTCGTACACTTCGTCGGAAAGAATCAGCACATTCGTGCCGCGTACGATGTCCTCGAGCTTCTTCATGTCGTCCGCGCGCCAGACGGTGCCCGTCGGGTTGTGCGGCGTGTTGATCAGGATCATGCGCGTTTTCGGCGTGATCGCGGCCGCCAGCTTGTCGAACGGGATCGCGTAGTCGGGCGCTTCGAGCGTGACGAACACGGGCTTGCCGCCCGCCAGTTCGATCGACGGCAGATAGCTGTCGTACGTCGGCTCGACGACGATCACTTCATCGCCCGGATGGACCGCGCACAGGATCGCCGTCAGAAGCGCCTGCGTCGCGCCTGCCGTCACCGTGATTTCGGTCGTGGCGTCGTAGCGGCGTCCGTACAGGCTTGCGATCTTCTCGGAGATCGCCTGGCGCAGCGGCGCGACGCCTGCCATCGGCGGGTACTGGTTGTGGCCCTCGCGCATCGCGTTGGTCACGGCATCGACGATACGCGGATCGCAATCGAAATCCGGAAAACCCTGGCCGAGATTGACCGCGTTCTTTTCGGCGGCGAGCGCGCTCATCACGGTGAAGATCGTCGTGCCGACGCTCGGCAGACGGGACGGGAACGATGGAGGCATGGTGGTCATAGGCGTAGTCGTCAGATCGTGCGGTGCGTTCATGTCGCGGTCTGGATGCGGTCGTGGTCGTTGATGCCGTTGTGGTCAGGCGTGAAGCTCGATTGTAGGGAAAATCCGCGCGGCGGTTGGCTGCGCCGCCCGGTAGCGCGTCGCGTCCCGTTCTGCGAACTGCGCGGGCGCGCGTCAGGCCTCGACGGGCGCTTCGGCCGTCGGCGCACATTCGGCGACGAACGGCGCGGGCTGCGCGATCCGGAAACCGAAATCGCGCGCGATCCGCTTCGCGAGCTTCAGCACCGCGCGATCTTTCGAAACCAGCCAGTCCGCCCGCATCGCATAGGCGAGTTCGAGAAACTTCTGATCGTCGCGGTCCTTGCATTTGGGCAGCGGGGGTGCATTCTCGGCGGGCGCGGGCGGCTCGACAAGTGTGCACAGCCGCGCGAGCGTCGCGAGCGCGGCGGCTTTGTCGATGGCGCGCTTGACGAACTGCGGATAGTCGAGCACGTACGTCAGTTCGGCGAGGCAGCGCGCGTCGATCAGCGCGCGCAGCGCGCCGCTTTCGAGCGCGGCGAGAATGGGGCGCGTGTGCGGATCGTCGAACACGAGAATGTCGATCCACACGTTCGAATCGAGCACGACGGCGGGCGCCGCCGCGTTTCTTGCGGCAGGCGCGTTCTGTTCAGGCAAGGCAGGGGTTTCGGGCATTCGTTACAATCTGGCTTTCGTCTTTGACCGCCAGGCACGGCGTGCCTGAAAGCCTCTATGATAATCGTTCTGTCGCCGGCCAAATCGCTCGACTACGACACCCCGCCGCACGTCAAGAAGCACACGATCCCCGATTTCGTCGATGACGCCGCCGAACTGATCGGCGATCTGCGCCGCCTTTCGCCGCAAGACATCGCGTCGCTGATGGACATTTCCGATCAGCTCGCGCATCTGAATTTCCAGCGTTACGCCGACTGGTCGCCGAAATTCGACACGTCCAATGCGAAGCAAGCCGTGCTCGCGTTCAACGGCGACGTGTACGAAGGCTTCGACGCGAAATCGCTCTCCGCATCCGATCTCGACTATGCGCAGCAGCACGTGCGCGTGCTGTCGGGCCTCTACGGCCTGTTGCGTCCGCTCGATCTGCTGCAGCCATATCGGCTCGAAATGGGCACGCGCTTCGAAAACCGGCGCGGCAAGGATCTGTACGCGTTCTGGGGCGAGCGCATCACGCAGGCGCTCAACCGGCAACTGGAAAAGAAGCAGGAAGGCTCGCGCGTGCTGATCAACTGCGCATCGACGGAATATTTCAAGTCGGTCAAGCCGAAGAAGCTCGCCGCGCCCGTCATCACGCCCGTGTTCGAGGACTGGAAGGGCGGGCGATACAAGATCATCAGTTTTCACGCGAAACGCGCGCGCGGCCTGATGGCGCGCTATCTGGTGGAGAATCGCTTCGAAACGCCGGAACAACTCAAGGGCTTCGACGCCGAAGGCTACGCATTCGACGCCAATGCTTCGAACGATTCCACCTACGTCTTTCGCCGGCGCATCGCGGACTGACGCCGCGCCGAACCAGCAGGAACACCATCATGACGCTATCCATTACCAGCAATTTCGACGCAGGCGCGATCGAAGTCCTGTCCTGCGCGCAGGCCGACAACATCCGCTTGCGCGTGCGTCCGGACAGCCACGCCGACTTTGCGCAGTGGTTCTATTTCCGGCTCTCGGGCGCGCGCGGCGAGCGCTGCGTGATGACGTTCGAGAACGCCGCCGACTGCGCGTTCGCCGACGGCTGGCGCAACTATCAGGCGTGCGCGAGCTATGACCGCGTGAACTGGTTTCGTGTGCCGACCTCGTACGACGGCCGCGTGCTGACCATCGACCACACGCCCGATTTCGACCGCATCTACTACGCCTACTTCGAGCCGTATGGCGAGGAGCGTCACTCGGAATTTCTCGGCGCGGTTCAACAGATGCCGCATGCGGCGCTGACGGAACTGGGCAAGACGGTTGAAGGCCGGCCGATGTCGCTGCTCACGCTCGGCGCACCGACCTTGCTCGAAGACGGCACGCTGAAGCCGAAGAAGATCATCTGGATCATCGCGCGCCAGCATCCGGGCGAGGCGATGGCCGAGTGGTTCGTCGAAGGTCTGGTGAAGCGGCTCGCGGGTTGGGGTGACTGGTCGGGAGACCCCGTCGCGCGCAAGCTGTTCGATTACGCCGACTTCTACATCGTGCCGAACATGAACCCGGACGGCAGTGTGCACGGCAATCTGCGCACGAATGCGGCCGGCGCGAACCTGAATCGCGAATGGATGGAACCGGACGCCGCGCGCAGCCCCGAAGTGCTGCTCGTGCGTGACGCAATTCATGCGACGGGCTGCGATCTGTTCTTCGACATTCACGGCGACGAAGCGCTGCCGTATGTGTTCGTTGCGGGCTCGGAGATGCTGCCGAGCTTCACCGAGCGCCAACGCCAGGAGCAGACGGCGTTCATCGAGAATTTCAAGCGCGCGAGTCCCGATTTCCAGGACAAGTACGGTTATGAAGCGAGCAAGTATCGGCAGGATGCGCTCAAGCTCGCATCGAAGTACATCGGCAACGAGTTCGGCTGCCTGTCGCTGACGCTGGAGATGCCGTTCAAGGACAACGCCAATTTGCCCGATGAGCGCGTGGGTTGGAACGGCGAGCGCAGCGCGTCGCTCGGTGCGTCGATGCTGCAGGCGATTCTCTGGCATATGGAGACGTTTGCCTGACGCGCTGTATCGACGAATAGCAAAGGTATGTAAAAAAAGCGAGGCCACGCGTGATGCGTGGCCTCGCTTTTTTGATCGCGCGGTTTGTCTGATCCGATGTTCAGATCAGGCGTGGGCGCGACGTCAATGTGTCTTCTTCGCCGTCGATTTTTTCGCGCTCGTTTTAGCGTTCGTCTTCGCGGCGCTGCTCTTGGTCGTCACGGCCTTGCCTGACGATTTGTTCGACTTCTTGTTGCCCGACTTGTTCGTCGTGCCTTTCGACTTGCCTGAGTTCTTCTTTGAACCCTTGCCGCTGACGGCGTGCTTGCCCTTCGCCGTGTTCGAGCCCGACGACACCGTGCTTCGCGCGCGCAACGGCGGCACGGGGTCGTTCCAGCTGAACGCGAGCATCTGCGCGCCGACGTAGCCGCAGCGGAACTTGAGTTGCGCCGGATCGCCGCCGCTTTGCGGAACGCCCAGGCCTTCGACGGTCACGACACTGTCGACCTTGACCTTCTGCTTGCCTTCGTCGAATGAATCGTTCCAGGGCGTGACGGCTGCGTGCGCGCTATCGAATGAGCTGGGTGGAAACTCGACGTGATCGAAAGCCGTCGATGTGCTCGCGACGAAGTCGCCATGCGCGGCGCAATCCGCAACGAGCGGATCGGCGTGCATATCATTGATGAATTTGCTGACGAGGTCGTTGTGCTGCCCGAGTTGATCGGCGAAGGCAGGCAGCGAGCATGCGAGCGACGCGCTCGCAACCGACACCGCCAACCGGCCGACCAACCGCGGCAATCGGCGCGGTGCGTTGGTGCGATCCATCTATCTATGATCAATGCTGTGAAGACGTCAGGCACATAAGATGCCCGTCTGCAGGAAGGAGTTCAATCCTGGCACAAATATTTTGTCGTGTCGTGGTGCTCTGGCTCAACGAGCGATAGATAGGCGGATGTTGCATGCATGAGTGAACGCGCCGCACGGGCGCATTCATCTCGATGTCGTTGCAGTGCAGTTGAGAGAGATCAGGTGCGCGGGCCACCGAGGCGGTAGCGGCGCACGTCATAAGTCGTGACCCACGCGGGACGATAGACTGCGATCAATGCAGTCGACATACCTGTGAACCACGATTCACCCGACGCAAGCAGGAACACGCTAAATACATAGCCGACCGGGATCACGGACATCGAGCCGTCGGCGAGCGCGATATGCGTTGCCAACGCAACGGCCGATGCCACCGTGACCGCGATGGCGGGCGACACGAAGCCCAGGCCGAAGATGAACATGAACAGATTGCGCGGCAGCCACGCGACGCATGCACGTTGCAGGAGCGCCGATACGCCGACGGGCACGGCGCCGAACACGAGGAAGGTGAGTGCGATGCCTTGCCAGGGCGCGTCGAAGACGACGGCGGCAAGCCCTGTCACGATGGCCATCGCGATGAGCGCAAGCCCCCAGTCGAATAGCGTGACGACGAGCGTTGCACCGAGCAGGTGAATCACCGTGCCATCTTCGAGCCACGCGTTGGTCGCCCACAGCACCGATACGGCGACGATGATGGCGAGCCACACATGCTGGAGCACGGGTTCCTGCAAGCGCTTGAACGGGTTCTTCCAGAGCGCGAGCGCGAGCAAAGCCACAGCGGCGATCCAGCCACCGACAGCGACCCACAACGGAAGCGGTGTGTAGAGGAAACCCATGTCTTCATATTACTCGTTGAACAGCAAAACGTGTGAGCGGATTCCATGCCAGCGATGATTTATGTCTATTCACAGTGGATTCCTTTCGACCTTTACATCCTTTGCATCTTTACATCGCGCCGTCGTCGCGTTCCGGGCGCTTGCGCCGTGTGTCGTAGGGCGTCGTCGCTTCGGCGGCCATCGGCAGTGCGCCGGTGGTGTCGTTGGCAGGCAACGGATAGCGGAAAGTTCGCGGCTTGCGCTGGCGCAGTGGCGCGACATTGGAGGTCACGCGGGCGGGCCGCTGGATGCGATTGTGTCCGCTGCGCAGCACTTCGAGTTGCGCGGTGAGCCAGCCGTTGTAGATCGCAACGGCGGCGGCGCGGTTCGGTGCGCCCAGTTGCTGGAAGATCGTCGCCAGATGGATTTTCACGGTGCCCTCGCTGATGCCTAACGCGCGAGCAATCATTTTATTCGTATTACCCATGTGCACGCAGCGCATGATTTGTTCTTGCCGCGGCGAAAGGCCGCCGCCCAGGCGCGGCCGTTTTGGCGGCGCAACCAGTTCGAGCGGGCGCGCGTCGTTCAGTGGACGCACCAGCTTGGCGGATGGCGTAGGTGCGTCGAACGAAAGTGCGCCCGCAGGGATGTAGTGGACGCCCAGCAGAACCATTTCCAGCGCGCGCACGATCACGCGTGGATCGGTGGAGCGTGGAATCACGCCGAGTACGCCTTTCTCGACGAACGCGCGCACATGGGCGGGCGAGATGTCGTCGACCAGCACGGCGACGGGCAGGCCAGGATGGTTGGCGAGCAACGTGCGGGCGTCGAGGGCGACATCCAGTCCTCCCAGTCGATCAGCAGCAGATCCGGTTGCAGGCGGCGCAGCGTGCGCTCGACCTGCGGCCAGTCCTGTGCTTCGCCGAACCGTGCCTGCCGGTCGATTTGCCGTAAGAGTGTCTTGAGTCCTTCCCTGCGTTCGGCGTCCGAGTTGAAAACTGAAAATCGCATGCATTGCCTCCTGGTCGATCGGTCGTGGTGGCGCGATGCACGCAACGATTTTGTCGTCGCGCAGCGATGCACCATCGTGTCGATGATGACAAATTCCCAGTCGCGTGGCGGCCTGTCCAGGTGGCATAGGACGAGTGCCATGAAAAAAGCCCCGCACGCAGCGGGGCTTGATTCGATGCAGAGAAAACTCTGAAGTGATCAGTGGAAATGTGGCTGAGCGGGCTCGGCATCTTCCGGCATTTCGGCGTGAACGATCTCGCCGAGCGGATCCGCATAAAGTGGGACGCCGCAGTCGTCACAATATTCCGGCTCGAAGCGGCCAGCGTGACGGCGGATATCGGTGATGCCCGTTTCTTTCAGCAATGCGACGATGTCTTCCAGCGGACCTTCGGCCGACATCGCCTCTTGCGGTTCTTCGTCGATACCCGGGTCGCCGTTCTCGCGGCCGTACAGAGGCCACACGACGCCATAGATCACGTCGTTGCTGCCACGGCGCGTGAAGCCGATCCGGTATTCGTCGATGCGGCGCTCGCCGAAGCCTGCGACGACGGCGCGCAGTTCGTCGGGCGTCGTGCCGATCGTGTCGAACAGATAGCGCACTGCGGTGCGAACGGTGTGCGGGCGCACGCGCTCGTCGGCGTCGCGGCAGGCCGAATAGTAGGCGTCCGGCAACAGGCATTCGAACTCGCAGCCGGGCAGCACGACGGCCAGATTGGCGCCGCCTTGCGTTGCCCATTGCTCGAGGCATTGGCCGCGCTCGATGCGCGAGCCGCCTTCTTCTTCCTGCCAGCGGAACACGGGCGCGCCGACGGGCGCTGCGACGACGGCCAGCACGAAACGCGGATCGGCCAGAATGGGCGACGTTTCCGGCAGTTCGCCAAAGTTGATTTTCGCGTTGCCGCCACCGACGGCCGCCTGCGCCAGCTGCTGCGCGAGCCGCCAGGTTTCGACGTGGTGACGCGGCAACTGGTCGATGCTATACATAAAGGGCGCCATCGCGACGCGCGTGTCGGCTGCCAGCACGTGCGCCTGCAGATGGGCGCGCAGTGCGTCGGCCGCGTCGCCTTTGAGCGTGCCCGACGGAATGGCGTAGCGCGTCCAGGCCAGCACGGGCGCGGCGATCAGCAACGCTTCGTACTGGACACCATCGTGCTCGACGATCAGCGACTCGCTATGCGTTTCGGCCATGTCGGCAAGGGCGCCGTAAGCGTCCGGATGATTCTGCTGCAAATGGTCGAGCGCGGCGTCGAGCGTCGTCTGGTTGCCGTTGCGGACTATTTTCGCGAGCAGTGCGTCGAGCTTGGATTCCCAGAAGCGATCTTCGGTGCGGCTGCCCGACGCGAAGAGCGCGAGCGACAGACCGACCAGCTTGTCGGCATCGGGAGGGAGACGTTTGGCGATTCGCGAGCGCATAAATCCGGAGGTTGTGTGCAGAGAACCATATATTCTAGTCGTTTCTTCGTCGACATATTATCGACACGCACTGCTGGCAGCGAATCGCCCGCAATGTGGGCCTGTCAGTTTGTGAGGGGTTGGCTCGTGGTGGCTGTCCGCCTGTGTCTTTTGTTGCGTTCGCGGCTTTCGCCTGAGCTTTCCTATACTCGTTCTGCAGACGTTTCGGTGTCTGTTTGGCGTTCGTTCAGATCAGCGTGGGATCGTGTCGGGGGTGGTGCATGGTGAAGTCGGACCAACTGATCGAGCGGCTGGCTGCCGTGTTCGCGTTGCTGCTGCTGGTCGGCGGCTCGCTGCTGGTGCTGGCGCCGTTCACGACCGCGCTGCTGTGGGGCGCGATTCTCAGCTATAGCTCGTGGGGCTTGTACTGCAAGCTGTCGCAGACTCTGGGCGGGCGGCGCAAGTGGGCGGCGACGCTGATCGTGCTCATCATTCTGGTCGTCGTGCTGGGCCCGTTCGTGTACGCGGGATTCGCACTGGGCGCGCATACCAAGGACATCACTGCGTTCGTGCAAAGGCTGACGGATTCGGGTCTGCCCGATCTGCCCGATTGGGTCGCGCGGATTCCGCTCGTCGGTTCGAGCATCGAATCCTTCTGGGAGCGTGTGACCAGCAGCAATTCCGAAATGGTTGCGCAACTGCGCGTGCTGGCCGCGCCGGCGGGCAAGTGGGTTCTCGCGGCGGCGCTTGCCGTCACACATGGGCTGGGATTGCTCGCACTCAGCATCATTCTTACGTTCTTCTTTTATACGGGTGGCGAGGGCGCGGCGGCATGGCTCAATGCGGGCATGCGGCGTATCGCCGGCGAGCGCGCCGACTATCTGCTGGCGTTGGCGGGCAGCACGGTGAAGGGCGTGGTGTACGGCATCCTCGGGACGGCGCTGGTGCAGGGCGTATTGGCTGGCTTTGGCTGCTGGATCGCGGGCGTGCCGACGCCGGCGTTGCTTGGGCTCGCGACGTTCTTTCTATCAGTGATTCCCGGCGGCCCTGTCGTGGTGTGGCTGCCCGCCGCAATCTGGCTGTATCACGGCGGCGCAACGGGATGGGCGATCTTTCTCGTGGTGTGGGGCGTGGTAGTGGTGGGCATGTCCGATAACGTCGTCAAGCCTATCCTGATCGGCAAGAGCAGCGACATGCCGCTGATCCTCGTGATGCTCGGCATTCTTGGCGGTGCGTTCGCGTTTGGCTTCCTCGGCGTGTTCATTGGGCCGACGCTTCTCGCTGTGGCTTATACGGTGCTGCACGACTGGACGATCGGTTCGCCCGATGCCCGCGAGCTGGCCGCGAAGGCGGGCGGAAAACCGGCAGATCCTGTGCCGCGAGTAGAGAAGGCACGGGAGGAATGACTGTTCTACCCGCTTTCAAAAAAACTTTGGGTCACACCCTTGTCACGGGGCGCGGGATGGCCTAAGATTCGCGTCCTCGTTGAGCGGCAGGCAGTTGGATGCGACGCAACGGGGCCGCGGCAGAAACGGCGCGGTCGTGAAGTCAGCAGGGTTTTTCAGGCGATGCTAAAAAAACCGGTTGACGAAACGAAAAAGGTTCTTCATAATCTCGTTTCTCTGCTGCTGACGCAGCAACGCGGTGAAAGCAAGGCGCTTCCCGCGGATGTTCTTTAACAATCAACAGCCGATAAGTGTGGGTGCTCGATGGCGAGCGCGCGGTGATCTTCGGGTCACTGATAGCGAAAGTAATCGAGTCTCACACGGAAGTAATTGAGGAAGGTTCGAGAAATCGAAACTTTCGTCAGTGATTTTGAGTGAGCGACCGGGTTCGAAAGAGCCCGAAAAACAGTAACAGGTTTGAACTGAAGAGTTTGATCCTGGCTCAGATTGAACGCTGGCGGCATGCCTTACACATGCAAGTCGAACGGCAGCACGGGAGCAATCCTGGTGGCGAGTGGCGAACGGGTGAGTAATACATCGGAACGTGTCCTGGAGTGGGGGATAGCCCGGCGAAAGCCGGATTAATACCGCATACGCTCTGTGGAGGAAAGCGGGGGATCTTCGGACCTCGCGCTCAAGGGGCGGCCGATGGCAGATTAGCTAGTTGGTGGGGTAAAGGCCTACCAAGGCGACGATCTGTAGCTGGTCTGAGAGGACGACCAGCCACACTGGGACTGAGACACGGCCCAGACTCCTACGGGAGGCAGCAGTGGGGAATTTTGGACAATGGGGGCAACCCTGATCCAGCAATGCCGCGTGTGTGAAGAAGGCCTTCGGGTTGTAAAGCACTTTTGTCCGGAAAGAAAACCGCTTCTCTAATACAGAGGCGGGATGACGGTACCGGAAGAATAAGCACCGGCTAACTACGTGCCAGCAGCCGCGGTAATACGTAGGGTGCAAGCGTTAATCGGAATTACTGGGCGTAAAGCGTGCGCAGGCGGTTCGCTAAGACCGATGTGAAATCCCCGGGCTTAACCTGGGAACTGCATTGGTGACTGGCGGGCTAGAGTATGGCAGAGGGGGGTAGAATTCCACGTGTAGCAGTGAAATGCGTAGAGATGTGGAGGAATACCGATGGCGAAGGCAGCCCCCTGGGCCAATACTGACGCTCATGCACGAAAGCGTGGGGAGCAAACAGGATTAGATACCCTGGTAGTCCACGCCCTAAACGATGTCAACTAGTTGTCGGGTCTTCATTGACTTGGTAACGAAGCTAACGCGTGAAGTTGACCGCCTGGGGAGTACGGTCGCAAGATTAAAACTCAAAGGAATTGACGGGGACCCGCACAAGCGGTGGATGATGTGGATTAATTCGATGCAACGCGAAAAACCTTACCTACCCTTGACATGTACGGAATCCTGCTGAGAGGTGGGAGTGCCCGAAAGGGAGCCGTAACACAGGTGCTGCATGGCTGTCGTCAGCTCGTGTCGTGAGATGTTGGGTTAAGTCCCGCAACGAGCGCAACCCTTGTCCCTAGTTGCTACGCAAGAGCACTCTAGGGAGACTGCCGGTGACAAACCGGAGGAAGGTGGGGATGACGTCAAGTCCTCATGGCCCTTATGGGTAGGGCTTCACACGTCATACAATGGTCGGAACAGAGGGTTGCCAAGCCGCGAGGTGGAGCCAATCCCAGAAAACCGATCGTAGTCCGGATCGCAGTCTGCAACTCGACTGCGTGAAGCTGGAATCGCTAGTAATCGCGGATCAGCATGCCGCGGTGAATACGTTCCCGGGTCTTGTACACACCGCCCGTCACACCATGGGAGTGGGTTTTACCAGAAGTGGCTAGTCTAACCGCAAGGAGGACGGTCACCACGGTAGGATTCATGACTGGGGTGAAGTCGTAACAAGGTAGCCGTATCGGAAGGTGCGGCTGGATCACCTCCTTTCCAGAGCTTCGCGCTTAGAAGTTGAGCGCTCACACTTGTCGGCTGTTAATTGAAGACAGGCTCAGGGGTCTGTAGCTCAGTCGGTTAGAGCACCGTCTTGATAAGGCGGGGGTCGATGGTTCGAATCCATCCAGACCCACCAGCGTCTTGTCTGCGGTGGCTGTTCGCAAACCCCCCTGTGTACTGTGTGACTGGGGGATTAGCTCAGCTGGGAGAGCACCTGCTTTGCAAGCAGGGGGTCGTCGGTTCGATCCCGTCATCCTCCACCAATTCCCAATGCCTAGCGTTCAGTGTGAACCGAGTGCTATGCATTGGCGATTGAGCCAGTCAGCGAATGATGTAAGGCATAGCGCTTTATATCGGCTGTCGTTCTTTAACAATCAGGAAGAAGTAGTAAAGAGATTCACGAAAGCGTGCTTAGAGATGGGCGCGTGAGTAGGTGAATCAGGGTTGTGATTGTATCAATGTATTTTTTGAGTTCATCGAAAGACGAACCTGGAATACGGCACAACGCGAATACTCAACCTGTAGCGGTTGTTATCCAGTGAGCAATTACTGCGAGACACACCCGTTATAGGGTCAAGCGAACAAGTGCATGTGGTGGATGCCTTGGCGATCACAGGCGATGAAGGACGCGGTAGCCTGCGAAAAGCGGTGGGGAGCTGGCAAACGAGCTTTGATCCACCGATATCCGAATGGGGAAACCCGGCCCGTATGGGTCATCCATGGCTGAATACATAGGCCATGCGAAGCGAACGCGGTGAACTGAAACATCTAAGTAACCGCAGGAACAGAAATCAACCGAGATTCCCAAAGTAGTGGCGAGCGAAATGGGACCAGCCTGTACTCTTTATCTTCGTTGTTAGCCAAACGCTCTGGAAAGTGCGGCCATAGTGGGTGATAGCCCCGTAGGCGAAAACAGCGAGGAAGAACTAGGTGTACGACAAGTAGGGCGGGACACGTGAAATCCTGTCTGAAGATGGGGGACCATCCTCCAAGGCTAAATACTCGTGATCGACCGATAGTGAACCAGTACCGTGAGGGAAAGGCGAAAAGAACCCCGGGAGGGGAGTGAAACAGATCCTGAAACCGCATGCATACAAACAGTCGGAGCCTCGCAAGGGGTGACGGCGTACCTTTTGTATAATGGGTCAGCGACTTACATTCAGTGGCGAGCTTAACCGATTAGGGCAGGCGTAGCGAAAGCGAGTCCGAACAGGGCGATTCAGTCGCTGGGTGTAGACCCGAAACCAGGTGATCTATCCATGGCCAGGATGAAGGTGCGGTAACACGTACTGGAGGTCCGAACCCACTAACGTTGAAAAGTTAGGGGATGAGCTGTGGATAGGGGTGAAAGGCTAAACAAACCTGGAAATAGCTGGTTCTCTCCGAAAACTATTTAGGTAGTGCCTCGTGTATCACCTTCGGGGTAGAGCACTGTCATGGTTGAAGGGTCCATTGCGGATTACTTCGCCATAGCAAACTCCGAATACCGAAGAGTGCAATCACGGGAGACAGACATCGGGTGCTAACGTCCGGTGTCAAGAGGGAAACAACCCAGACCGCCAGCTAAGGTCCCCAAATATGACTAAGTGGGAAACGAAGTGGGAAGGCTAAAACAGTCAGGAGGTTGGCTTAGAAGCAGCCACCCTTTAAAGAAAGCGTAATAGCTCACTGATCGAGTCGTCCTGCGCGGAAGATGTAACGGGGCTAAGTCATATACCGAAGCTGCGGATGCGTGCTTGCACGCATGGTAGGAGAGCGTTCCGTAAGCCTGCGAAGGTGCGTTGAAAAGCGTGCTGGAGGTATCGGAAGTGCGAATGCTGACATGAGTAGCGATAAAGGGGGTGAAAGGCCCCCTCGCCGTAAGCCCAAGGTTTCCTACGCAACGTTCATCGGCGTAGGGTGAGTCGGCCCCTAAGGCGAGGCAGAAATGCGTAGCTGATGGGAAGCAGGTCAATATTCCTGCACCAGTGTGAAATGCGATGGGGGGACGGATCGCGGAAGGTTGTCCGGGTGTTGGAAGTCCCGGTCGCTGCGTTGGAGAAGGTGCTCTGGCAAATCCGGGCACGGAATTCAAGGGCGTGGCGCGAGCTCTCTAGGGGGCGAAGCAATCGGAAGGGGTTCCAGGAAAAGCCTCTAAGCTTCAGTTTCACATTGACCGTACCGCAAACCGACACAGGTGGGCGAGATGAGTATTCTAAGGCGCTTGAGAGAACTCGGGAGAAGGAACTCGGCAAATTGGTACCGTAACTTCGGGATAAGGTACGCCCCTGTAGCTTGAGCCCCTGCGGGGTGAGGGTGAAGGGGTTGCAATAAACTGGTGGCTGCGACTGTTTAATAAAAACACAGCACTCTGCAAACACGAAAGTGGACGTATAGGGTGTGACGCCTGCCCGGTGCCGGAAGATTAAATGATGGGGTGCAAGCTCTTGATTGAAGTCCCGGTAAACGGCGGCCGTAACTATAACGGTCCTAAGGTAGCGAAATTCCTTGTCGGGTAAGTTCCGACCTGCACGAATGGCGTAACGATGGCCACACTGTCTCCTCCCGAGACTCAGCGAAGTTGAAGTGTTTGTGATGATGCAATCTCCCCGCGGCTAGACGGAAAGACCCCATGAACCTTTACTGTAGCTTTGCATTGGACTTTGAACCGATCTGTGTAGGATAGGTGGGAGGCTATGAAGCGTGAACGCCAGTTTGCGTGGAGCCGTCCTTGAAATACCACCCTGGTTTGTTTGAGGTTCTAACCTTGGCCCGTGATCCGGGTCGGGGACAGTGCATGGTGGGCAGTTTGACTGGGGCGGTCTCCTCCCAAAGTGTAACGGAGGAGTACGAAGGTACGCTAGGTACGGTCGGAAATCGTGCTGATAGTGCAATGGCATAAGCGTGCTTAACTGCGAGACCGACAAGTCGAGCAGGTGCGAAAGCAGGTCATAGTGATCCGGTGGTTCTGTATGGAAGGGCCATCGCTCAACGGATAAAAGGTACTCTGGGGATAACAGGCTGATACCGCCCAAGAGTTCATATCGACGGCGGTGTTTGGCACCTCGATGTCGGCTCATCTCATCCTGGGGCTGTAGCCGGTCCCAAGGGTATGGCTGTTCGCCATTTAAAGAGGTACGTGAGCTGGGTTTAAAACGTCGTGAGACAGTTTGGTCCCTATCTGCCGTGGGCGCTGGATATTTGAAGGGGGCTGCTCCTAGTACGAGAGGACCGGAGTGGACGAACCTCTGGTGTACCGGTTGTCACGCCAGTGGCATCGCCGGGTAGCTATGTTCGGAAGAGATAACCGCTGAAAGCATCTAAGCGGGAAACTCGCCTTGAGATGAGATATCCCCGGGGCTTCGAGCCCCTTGAAGGGTCGTTCAAGACCAGGACGTTGATAGGTCAGGTGTGGAAGCGCAGTAATGCGTTAAGCTAACTGATACTAATTGCCCGTAAGGCTTGATCCTATAACAGGTGTGTCTTACCCCGAGAGGGTGAGCAGGACGCACAGGTTGAGATCAGTGTTGTGCCTGAAACAACACAACCCATCCCCTCTTTACGCTTCTTCCAGATTGGCTGTGGCGCCAGGTTCACTAAAACCCGTGCGACGCAGCAACCCGTCATGCCTGATGACCATAGCGAGTCGGTACCACCCCTTCCCATCCCGAACAGGACCGTGAAACGACTCCACGCCGATGATAGTGCGGATTGCCCGTGTGAAAGTAGGTAATCGTCAGGCTCCTTATACAAACCAAGACCCCGCCCTCAAAAGCGGGGTCTTGGCGTTTGTAGCGCACGTTTTTAACGTCGTGCCGAGACACCACGACAGCGGTGGCCGGGCCGCAATGGCCGACCTCGCGCGATATCCCCTCAGTTCCCTCTTGCCAAGCATGCGCTGACGCAGGCGTCTCATTCGCGTAGCTTCGCACCAGTGCACCTCTGACCGCATGGGCATTTGATTGACGATCTATGCCCAGCACATCAAATCCCTTCCATTTTTCTCCTTTGATCATATTGATCAGCATCGTCGTTCTGTCAATCTGCGCTAAAACCAAACCGACAAAACATCTGACGAAACGTCTTAACTACCACCAAACCAGCCTCTTAAGTCTTAAGAAACCCCGAACCCTTCCCAAAAAGGGCGTCATTCCCGTGCCAATTTCCGTGTAGGATACTGTACATATATACAGGTATGTTCCTACGCCGATGTCATCCGCAGCCACGCGTGCCGAAGAGATTCACCCATCGCTATGGCGAGCCTCGCAGCTCGCACGCGGCGGGCGGCGCACGCTTGATACCGGCTATCCCGCGCTGTCTACCGAGTTGCCCGGCGGAGGCTGGCCCATCGGTGCGCTGGTCGACTTGCTGGTTCAGGTGCCGGGTGTCGGTGAGATGCGCCTGCTGCGGCCTGCATTGAGTTCACTGGGCGATCGTCCCATCGCGCTGGTACAGCCGCCGCATATTCCAGACGGTCTGGGCCTCGATTACATCGGGCTCTCGCTCGACAGGCTGCTGCAGGTCAAAGCACCCAAAAGCTCCGACGCCTTCTGGTCCGCCGAGCAGATTCTGCGCGCCGGCACCTGCGGCGCGCTCATCTTGTGGGCGCAGCATGCGCAGGCGTCATCGCTGCGTCGTCTGCATCTGGCCGCGCAGTCTTCCGAGACGCTCTTCATCATGGTCCGGCCGCTCGCCTCGGCTCAGGATTCATCGCCGGCTTTATTGCGGCTGGCGTTACGACCTTCGGCCGACGGTCTGATGGTCGACATCGTGAAACGACGAGGCCCAACACGCGCAGAGCCTCTGTCGATTCCTCTTCAACCCACCCCCGTTCTGTTTTCCCGTCATGCGCGTCTTTCTCGCCGTCCACTTGCCGAAGTTGCCGCTCGAAGTCTTTCGACCGAGGTGGTTGCCTGAGCCCGGGCACGGCAGCGTGGTGCTGGAGAAAGACAAGGTCGCGATCGCCGACAGCGCGGCCCGCGCAGCGGGCGTGCGGCTCGGGATGAAGCGCGGTGGCGTGTTGACGCTGTCGCCGGAAACGATGCTGTACGAGCGCGACATCGCACGCGAGAACGCCACGCAACGCGAAGTGGGCATCGCGCTGATGAAGTTTTCGCCCGATGTCGCGCTGCTCGACGAAGCGACGGTGCTCGTCGAAGTCGGCGGGAGCTTGCGGCTTTTCGGCGGCCTGTTGGCGTTGTGCCGTCAGGCGAAGGCGATTCTCGGCGCGCTCGGTCTGACGGCGCGCATCAGCGCCGCGCCGACCGGGCAGGGCGCATGGCTGCTGGCGAAACACGGCAACCGGCGCGTGCTGCAACTCGCCTCGCTCGAACGCGTGCTCGAGCCGCTGCCGATGCTTGCCGTGCCGGAAATCCGTCCGTTTGCCGACTGGTTCAGCGGTCTTGGCTGCGAATCGATTGCAGACGTCCGCCGTTTGCCGCGCGCCGGCCTGCAGCGACGCTGTGGCGAGCATCTGCTGGATTCACTCGACCGCGCGTTCGGCACCGCGCCGGAACTGTTCGACTGGCTCGAACTGCCGCCCACGTTCAGCGCGCGCCTCGAATTGCCCGATCGTCTGGAGCATGCGGACGGTGCAGTGTTTGCCGCGCATCGGCTGATCGTGCAGTTGTGCGGCTGGCTATGCGCGAAGCAACTGGCCGTGACGGCGATCACGCTGTCGTTCGAGCATGAGCGCGGCCGCGAAGCCATGGCACCGACGTCGATCGATATCGCCTTGGGCGAGGCCGCGTGGCGCGAAGATCATCTGCTGCGCCTCGTGAAGGAGCGGTTGCATCGCCTCACGCTAGAGGCGCCCGCCATCGTGTTGGGGCTCGATGCATCGAGGGTCGACGCTGCCGCGCCCGCCACCGATCAACTTTTCCCGCAGCCGGGCGGCTCACCTGCGGATCACGCGCGGCTGATCGAACTGCTGATCGCGCGTAACGGCGACGAGAACGTGCTGCGTCCCGCGCCGACGGCCGATTACCGGCCTGAAGTCGCGAACCGCTGGGTGTCGATCAACCATGTGGAAAAGAAAATGCAGTTGCCCAAAGGCTTGCCGCGTCCGACATGGATGCTGGCGACGCCCGTGCGTCTGCTCATGCGCCAGCATCGGCCGTTTTATGGCTCACCGTTGAAGATGGTATCGCCGGGTGAGCGGATCGAAGCGGGCTGGTTCGACGGCGCGCTCGTCACGCGTGACTATTTCGTGATGCAAGGCGAAGACCGTAGCTGCTATTGGGTTTATTACGAGCGCGTCAGCAGCCGCGATGTCGAAGAGGAGCCGCGCTGGTTCCTGCACGGCCTGTTCGGATGACGCGCGATGGATACGACCTTCAACGCGTTGCCGGCCTACGCCGAGCTGTTCTGTTTCTCGAACTTCACGTTTTTGCATGGTGCGTCGCATGCGGAAGAACTCGCCGGGCGCGCGTTTCAGCTCGGCTATTCAGGACTCGCCGTCACCGACGAATGTTCGCTTGCGGGCGTCGTGCGGGCGCATGTGGCGGCGAAGGAAGTGGGTTTGCCGCTCGTGATCGGCTCGTACTTCCAGTTGTGCAACGCCGATGGCACGCCCGCGTTCGGCCTGATCCTGCTCGCGCAGAATCGCGAGGGCTACGGCAACTTGTCGGAACTGATCACACTCGCGCGCACGCGCGCGCCGAAGGGCGAATATCGCCTCACGCCGCACGACTTGTCGCGGCCCGATCGCGAGCACGCGCATCTGCGCGGCATGCCCGATTGTCTCGCGATCCTCGTGCCGGATTTTCCTGCGAATGAAGAGGTGCTCGATGCGCAGATCGAATGGCTCGACGAGACGTTTCCCGGCCGCGCATGGGCCGGGCTCGTGCTGCATCAGCGCGCGATGGACGACATTCATCGCGGCGCGCTCGAATATGTCGCGGAGAAGCAGAACGTGCCCGTCGTCGCATTGGGTCACGTCGTGATGCATGTGCGCTCGCGCAAGCCATTGCAGGACACGATGACGGCGATCCGCGTCGGCAGGCCGGTGCATGAATGCGGCTACGAACTCGCGCCGAACGCCGAACAGCATTTGCGCTCCCGCTTGCGCATCGCGAATCTGTATCCCGAACATACGATACGCGAGACCATCAGCGTGCTGTCGCGCTGCGCGTTTTCTCTCGACGAGCTTCGCTATGAATATCCCGACGAGCTCGTGCCGGAAGGCTACACGCCGACTGCGTATCTGCGCCAGGAAACCTACATCGGCGCGCAGTACCGCTTTCCCTCGGGCATTCCGTTCAACGTGCAGGAGCAGATCGAGCACGAACTCGCGCTGATCGCCGACCTCGGCTATGAGCCGTACTTTCTGACCGTCTATGACATCGTGCGTTATGCGCGCAGCCAGCACATTCTGTGTCAGGGGCGCGGGTCGGCGGCCAACTCGGCGGTGTGCTATTGCCTCGGCGTCACCGAGGTCGATCCGGCGCGCGGCAACATGTTGTTCGAGCGCTTCATCTCGAAGGAGCGCGGCGAGCCGCCCGATATCGACGTCGACTTCGAGCATCAGCGTCGGGAAGAAGTGATCCAGTACATCTATCGCAAGTACGGGCGCGACCGCGCGGCGATCGCGGCGGCCGTGTCGACGTACCGGCCGCGCGGCGCGTTGCGCGAAACGGGCAAGGCGCTCGGCATCGATCCGCAGATCGTCGATACCGTCGCGAAGTCGCATCAATGGTTCGACACGAGCCACGACCTGCTCAAGCGCTTCGAAGAGTCGGGACTCGATCCGGAAAAGCCGCTGATTCAGGCGTGGGCGCGGCTCGCGTCGCAACTGCTCAACTTTCCGCGCCATCTGTCGCAGCATTCGGGCGGCTTCGTGATCAGCCGCGGCAAGCTCACGCGGCTCGTGCCCGTCGAGAATGCGGCGATGGCCGATCGCTCGGTGATCGAGTGGGACAAGGACGATCTCGAATCGCTCGGCTTGCTGAAGGTCGACGTGCTCGCGCTCGGCATGCTGTCGGCGATACGGCGCACGCTGGATCTCGTGTCGGACCGCATTGGCGAGCGCTTCGAGATGCAACACATTCCGCCCGAAGACAAAGCGACCTACGACATGATCTCGAACGCCGATACCGTCGGCGTGTTCCAGATCGAATCGCGCGCGCAGATGAGCATGCTGCCTCGTTTGCGTCCAGAGACGTTTTACGACCTGGTGATCGAAGTGGCGATCGTGCGGCCAGGGCCGATTCAAGGCGGCGCAGTGCATCCGTATTTGCGGCGTCGGCAGAAGCTCGAACCTGTCAGCTATCCGAGCGAGCAACTGAAAGTCGCGCTCGAACGCACGCTCGGCGTGCCGATCTTCCAGGAGCAGGTGATGCAGGTCGCGATTCTCGCGGCGGGTTTCACGCCGGGCGAGGCGGATCAGTTGCGTCGCGCGATGGCCGCATGGAAGCGCAAGGGCGGCCTCGAAAAATACTACGACCGCATCGTCAACGGCATGCGTGAGCGCGGCTACGAGCAGAGTTTTGCCGAGGCGATTTTCGAGCAGATCAAAGGCTTCGGTGAATATGGCTTTCCGGAGAGCCACGCGGCGAGTTTCGCGCTATTGGTCTACGCGAGCAGCTGGCTGAAATGCCACGAGCCCGAGGCGTTTCTCGCCGCGATGCTCAACAGTCAGCCGATGGGCTTCTATTCGCCATCGCAACTCGTGCAGGACGCGCGACGGCACGGCGTAATCGCGTTGCCCGTCGATGTGACGACCAGCGGCTGGGACTCGTCGCTCGAAGCGGTGGAGGGCAGCGCGCGTCCCGCCGTTCGCCTCGGCCTGTCGCTGCTGCGCGGCATGAAAGACGGCGCAGCCGAGCGTATCGAAAACGCGCGCGCGGTGCGGCCATTCAAAAGCGTTCACGATCTCGCGCGCCGGGCGCAACTCAACCGGCGCGATCTGCACGTGCTCGCCGATGCGAACGCGTTGTCGTCGCTGGCAGGCAACCGGCGCGAAGCGTTGTGGCATTCGGTGGACGCCGTGCCCGACAAGGACATGCTGTCGGTGGCCGCCGTTCAGGACGATACGCCCGAACTCGGCGCACCGTCGGAGGCGCAGGACATCGTTGCGGATTACCGCTCGGTGGGACTGACGCTCGGCCGTCATCCGCTGGAGTTGCTGCGGCCCGCGTTGCTGGAGCAGCGCCTGATGCCCGCGTCGACGCTGCGCAGCTATCGCAATGGCAGGCTCGCGCGCGGCTGCGGCATCGTCACCGTGCGGCAGCGGCCGGGCACGGCCAAGGGCGTGCTGTTCGTGACGATCGAGGACGAGACGGGCAACGTCAACGTGATCATCTGGCCGAGCTTGCTGGAAAGACAAAGGAAAGAAGCGCTCGGTGCATCGCTGCTCGCCGTGTACGGCACGTGGCAATGCGAAGGCGAAGTGCGGCACCTGGTGGCGCAACGGCTCGTCGATATGTCGCATCTGCTGGGCGGCTTGCAATCGATGAGCCGCGACTTCCACTGACTTTCTACAGCGCTTTATGCGCGGCTAACCGCGCCACGGAAATTGCGCGAGCACTTCGCGAATCGCCGTATCGAACGGCGTACGCCGGCCGATGCCGAGCGTTTCGAGCCGCGTCGAATCGAGATGACAGTTGTGCGGGCGCGGCGTCGCGTCCGTCGGCGTGTGCTGCGGTGTCAGTTGCGCGTCGATCTGCAACGCGCTGGCCAGACGCTGCGCGATGTCGTACTTCGTCATCGGCTCGTCGCCGGACCACTGCACCGTGCCGCACACCGCTTCGTCGCGCGCGTGCCACTCCAGCAACTGACGCACGACGACGGCCACGTCGGGCGTATACGTCGGATAGCGGATCGCCCACGCGTCCATCACGGCGGCTTTCACTTCGGACGAAGCCGTGCGTGACGACGCGGCAATCGCGGGTACGAGACTCGTGACAGCCGACTCCTTCCAGTCGACGATCGGTCCAAACAGCAGCGGCAAGCGCAGCACGCAACCGAGATCGGTGGATTCGGCGAGCGCCTGCTCGCCCTCCAGTTTGCTGCGGCCGTAGGCATTGATCGGCGACGGCGCCGCATCATAGCGATAGGGCGGTTGCGTGCCGTCGAACACGTAGTCGGTGGAAATGGACAGCACCCACGCGCCGTGCCGCCGCGCCGCCGATGCGATCGCGCGCACGGCATCCACGTTCAGCGCACGCGCGAGCGCCGGATCGTGCTCGCACACGTCCGGACGCCGCTCGGCTGCCGCGATGACGATCGCGTCCGGCCTTTTGCGATCGACGAACTGCGCGACGGCGTCGGTGTCGCGAATGTCGAGCGTGACGCTTTGCCCGAAAGGACGGCTGAAGGTCGTCTGCACGAGCTGCCAGTCCTGCTGCTGCGTCAGTTCACCGACGATCGCGCGTCCCAGCAAACCCGATGCGCCAATAACGGCCACCTTGAACATGCGCGTGTTCCCCGCTCAGTTGCCGCCGACGCCGACGACCGTGTAGCCGGCTTCGTCGATGGCGGCCTTCAGCGTGTCGACGGACGCGCCCGACTGGACGGCGACTTTGCCCGCCGGCAGGTCGACCCGAACCTGCGCGCCGGCGTCCTGTTCCTGGATGGCGCGCGTGACGGCCGCGACGCAATGCTGGCAGCTCATGCCTTCTACCTTGAATTCGATGCTCATGCCTTTCCTCTAGCTGGTAAGTCCTGCAATGGTTGAATTATGCCTGTCGACCGGCAACTAGATGATTGACCTTCCCACTGTGGGAAGGTCAAGAATCATGCAACATATCGTGAAGGCAGAGTGGGGTACGAGCGATGAACATTGGTGAAGCGGCCCGTGCGTCGGGCGTGACGGCGAAAATGATCCGCTATTACGAGAGCGTCGGATTGCTCGCGGCGAAGGAACGCACGCAGGCGGGATATCGGGTTTACGGGACGCAGGAAGTCCATTCGCTGCGCTTTATCCGTCAGGCGCGGCGCCTGGGGTTTCTGGTTGAGGATATTCGTAAGCTGCTTGCACTGTGGAACGACCGGTCGCGTGCGAGCGCGGAGGTGAAGTCGATTGCATTGGAGCATGTTGCCGAACTGAACCGCCGTATCGCCGAACTGACGGAGATGCGCGACACGCTCACGCATCTTGCCGACCATTGCCACGGCGACGACCGTCCGGATTGCCCGATTATCGAAAGCCTTGCTGCCGTGGATTCGACGTCGGCTGCGCCGCATTGTCACGGGCATTGAAAAACAGTGACGCTGCGTTGTGAGCAATCCCTGTCTGCGCACCAATATGGTGCTAAAACGGTGCATTGATCGAGCGATCTTTCGACGAATCTCAAAAAATTAGGTGAAAATCAACGGTTTGACTGTGAAAATAACATGCACCATTCCAAAACGGAATGCACGTCATTCGTGCAATTCACTGGCAAGGTTGCACCAGAAGGCTATAATCCGGGTTAACCCTTCTACGGGAAATCCCTGATGCCCAATTCACCGGGGATTCTTAACTGATCCTTGGAGTTCATCATGTTTGCATTTGTAATCGAAAAGCTGAGCAACTGGTTTGAAACTGCTGAACGTAGCCGTCGTGAGGCTTACCTCGCAGAATCGTCGGATATCGTCCAGCTCGAACAGCGTATCCGCGCGCTCGAAACCAGCGGCTACTCGCTGTAAGTCGTTCGCCCCGGCTCGCGCGGCAGTGATGCGCCGCGAGCCCCGGTTGGAAGATCAAGCCCCGTCATGCGGGGCTTTGTCACATCTGGAGCCGTGGATTGCGCTACGCTGATCGTCGGCGACTAGCTCAAATGCCTGTGCCGCGGTAAGGTATGATGTTTTCGCGATAACCGGCATTCCTACAAACATTCCGGGGCGCCCATGTTTTCAGACCACCCGATTTATCTGCTGCGATCCGCAGCGGCTGTCGTGCTGCTGGGGGCAGTATCGACGGCATTTGCCGCTTCGTCGACGAGCCGGCCGCCGCTGGTTCTCGACACGCAAGCCGGCATCAGCGACGGCCAGGGCGGCACTATCCTGACAACGGGGCCGCTGTCGCATAGCCGCATCGTCGAGGCACAACCGATTGCTGCGCCCGAGGAACTCGCGCCCAACGGGGCGCCGCCTTACATCGTGGCGCCGTATATTCAGGTGCCGGGCGCCTCGCAGGCTCCCTATCCCAATCCGCCGACGCCGCAGCCGCATCCGCGATACGTGCCGCATTCGCAATAGTTCAGCCTGGCGCCGCGACTCGCTCCATTCGGGTTTCGGCGCATGGCGCGCACGACATCCTCAGACGACAATCGCTGCGCGATCATCGCTCGGGGTGTGCATTTCACGCATCCCGCGCAGCGAGACGAACAATTCGAACAGAACAGGAGACAACGAATGCGCGACCTCTGGTTTAGTCGTGCCGCAAGCGCGTGCGGGGCGCTGCTGGCACTCGCGGCGCACCCTGCCATCGCGAAGGAAACACCTGAAAAGCCGACGCTCACAATGGCTGTCGGCGGCTTGCCCGGTCTTTACTATCTCCCTGTGCTGACGGCCTCTCGACTGGGCTTCTTCAAGGACGAAGGACTGGACGTGACGCTCGAGGATTTCGCGGGCGGATCGAAGGCGCTCGAAGCGGTGGTGGGCGGCAGTGCGGACGTCGGCGCGGGCGCCTACGAGCACACGATCTTCATGGCGGCGAAAGGGCAGCACTACCGCGAGTTCGTACTGATGGGGCGCGCCCCGCAGATCGCCGTCGCGGTGACGAAAAGCAAGGCCGACACGCTGAAGTCGCTGGCTGATTTTAAAGGCGCGAAGGTGGGGGTGAGCGCGCCGGGTTCGTCGACCGATCTCGTGCTGACCGTCGCGTTGCGCAAGGCCGGCGTGCAACGTAGCGATATCTCGGTGATTGGCGTAGGCAGCGGCGCGACCGTGATTTCCGCGGTGAGCAACGGACAGGTCGACGCGCTGTCGAATGTCGACCCGATGATGACGAAGCTGCAACGCTCGGGCGATATCAAGGTGCTGGTCGACACGCGCACCGTGAAGGGCACGCAGGAAGTGTTCGGCGGGACGATGCCGGCGGCGACGCTCTACGCATCGGACAGCTTCATACAGAAGAATCCGAAGACGATACAGGCGTTGGCGAATGCAATCGTACGCGCGGATCGCTGGCTTCAGACGGCAAGCGATGACGACATCGTGAAGATGGTGCCGCCAGCCTATCTGCTCAACGACAAGGCGCTGTACATCGATGCGTTCCACAACGTCCGTGAAGCCTATTCGCCCGATGGCCTGATGCCCGCCGACGGACCGCCCACGGCATTGCGCGCGCTCGCTTCATTCGATACGCGGCTCGACGCGTCGAAGGTCGATCTGAAGGCGACCTATACCAACGACTTCGCTCGCAAGGCGGCCGAGCAGATCAAGTAGCCGCACGCTCGTTGGGCCGGCCCAACGGGCCGCTCAATCGCCGCGATGCTCGATCTTGAACTGCGCGGCCTTGTCCAGGCCCAACACCTCGACGAGCCACGGCAGCGTCTCCTTCAGCATCTTCGCCAGCGTGTAGGGCGGATTCAGAATGAACATGCCGCTGCCGAAGAGTCCAAAGCCGTCGGTGGGCGGGCTGCTGACGGTCAGCGAAACATGCAGCCAGTTCCTGTCCTGCAGCCGCTTCAACTGGTCGGGAAAGCGTTGTGACTCCGGTCGCGCGACTTGCGGATACCAGACGGCATACGTTCCCGTCGCGAACCGCTTCAGACTTTCTTCGACGCAATTCAGCGTGCGCCCGTAGTCGCGCTTGTCTTCATACGACGGATCGACGAGCACGAGCGCGCGACGCGGCGCCGGCGGCAGTAGCGGCTTGATACCGTCGAACCCATCACCCGCGAACAGCATGGCGCGACGGCCCGCGTCGCGGAAGTTGTGACGCAGCACGTCGATCTCGGTGCTGTGCAATTCGAACAGACGCATGCGGTCCTGCTCGCGCATCAGACGCCACGCGAGATAGGGCGAGCCCGGGTAGTAGCGCAACTCGCCGTCGGCATTCAGCGCGGACACTTCATCGACATATTCCGCGAGCATGGGCGGCAAATCCTTGCGATTCCACAGTTTCGCAATGCCCGTTTCGAACTCCCCGTCTTGGTCGCGTAGCCTTCCTTCAGCGAATAGACACCTGCGCCCGCGTGTGTATCGATGTACCAGTACGCCTTGTCCTTTTGTCCAAGGTAGCGCAGCAACTGCACGACGACAGCGTGTTTCAGGACGTCGGCGTGATTGCCTGCGTGGAAAGCGTGGCGGTAACTGAGCATGGCAATGAAGGCGCTAGTGAAGAAGCGAATTACGCGGTCGCCGTGCGGGACGAATGCCGATCAAAACTGCGCAAAGCGCATTGTCCCGGCTTTCGGCCGCGCGGCCGCAGAGTCAAACGTTGGGGCTGCGTATTGTACGCGAGGTCCGCAGCGGGCCGACCCGCCCGCCGCCGTACGTTCGTCGCCAGTTCGCCCCCATTCGCCGCGGCAGGCCGCATGCATCATTCGTACGGCCCGCGCAGCGTGTCCCGCTATCACTGATAAGCGTCGCCGACGATCGCTTCGATCTTCTCCTTGAGCTCCGGCGTGATCTGCGCGGCCACGTCCTGTGCCTTCATGTTTTCCGCGATCTGCTCGACACGCGACGCGCCAGTGATGATCGTGCTGACGTTCGGATTCGTCAGGATCCACGCGAGCGCCAGTTGCCCAATGGTGCAGCCGAGTTCGTCTGCGACTTCTCCGAGCTTGCCGACCACGCTGTTCTTGCCGGAGTCGGTCAGTTCTTTGCGCAGCCAGTCGTAGCCCTGCAGTTCCGCGCGGCTGCCGGCGGGCACGCCGTTGCGATACTTGCCCGTAAGCAGACCGGAAGCAAGCGGGCTCCAGGTCGTAAGGCCGAGGCCGATGTCTTCGTAAAGCCGGCGATACTCCTGCTCCACGCGTTTGCGATGGAACAGGTTGTATTGCGGCTGCTCCATCACTGGCTTGTGCAGATGATGCCGCTCGGCGATCTCGTATGCCGCGCGAATTTCATCGGCGCTCCATTCGGACGTGCCCCAATAGAGCGCCTTGCCGCGCGTGATCATGTCGCTCATTGCCCACACGGTTTCTTCGATAGGTGTGTTTGGGTCAGGACGATGACAGAACACAAGATCGACATAATCGAGCTGTAAACGCTTGAGCGAGTGATCGATCGCATTCAGCAGATACTTGCGGTTGAGCGTGTGGTACTGGTTGGGCGCTTCGTTGAGCCCCCAGAAGAACTTGGTCGAGACGATGTAGCTCACGCGCGGCCAGTTCAGTTCTTTCAGCGCTTCGCCCATGATCTGCTCGGACTTGCCGCCCGCGTAGACTTCGGCGTTGTCGAAGAAATTCACACCCGCGTCGCGCGCGGCCGCCAGCGATTCCCGCGCGGCGCGCCGGTCCACCTGATTGCCGTAAGTCACCCATGAGCCGATGGACAGCTCGCTGACTTGCAGGCCGGAACGGCCGAGACGTCGGTAGTTCATCCAGATCTCCTTTTGTGAATGTCGTAGCCGGAACACCACACATTAATCCGAATCGGGAAGACGTGCCTTTGGGTGTGTAGTTCGCGTAGCTTCATGCACAATAGCGGAACCGGCCGCAGTGCAACAATAGACCGGACGGCATATGCCATCCGGCCAGCTTTACGGTGGCTGCGCGCCATGTTGTCATTGCTCAATCAACTGCATGGAGGTTCTGGATGTCGTCATCTAACGATAGTCTGAAAGGCAAGGTCGCCGTCGTCACGGGCGCGGCGAGCGGCATCGGCAAGCAGATCGCGTTGACGCTGTCAGCGGCGGGCGCGGCCGTCGCGATTGCGGACCTGAACCAGGACGGCGCGAACGCCGTCGCCGAAGAGATCAACAAGGCGGGCGGCGAGGCACTCGGCGTCGCGATGGACGTCACGAATGAAGACGCCGTCAATCAGGGCATCGACAAGGTCGCGGCCGAACTCGGCTCGGTAGATATCCTGATTTCAAACGCCGGCATTCAGATCGTTAATCCGATCGAGAACTACTCGTTCTCGGACTGGAAGAAGATGCAGGCGATCCACGTCGACGGCGCCTTCCTCACCACGAAAGCCGCGCTCAAGCATATGTACAAGGACGATCGCGGCGGCATCGTGATCTACATGGGCTCGGTGCACTCGCACGAAGCATCGCCGCTGAAGTCGGCTTACGTGACGGCCAAGCATGCGCTGCTCGGTCTTTCGCGCGTCCTCGCGAAGGAAGGCGCGAAACATAACGTGCGCTCGCATGTCGTATGTCCGGGCTTCGTGCGTACGCCGCTCGTCGACAAGCAGATTCCCGAGCAGTCCAAGGAGCTGGGCATCAGCGAGGAAGAAGTGGTCAAGCGCGTGATGCTTGGCGGCACGGTGGACGGCATCTTCACCACGGTCGAAGATGTCGCGCAGACGGTGCTGTTCCTGTCGTCGTTTCCGACGGCCGCGCTCACGGGGCAATCGTTCATCGTCAGCCACGGCTGGTACATGCAATAACCGGGTCAAAGAAGCGAGGAGGGTGATGATGGCGCAACGCGATTCACAACGGAGTGTGAAGCGGGCTCGTGCCGGCGGTGCCGGCACGGGAGAAAGCGAGCAGGCGGGCGCAGCGCCCAGCGTTCGCGCCAGTCATCACCCGGCGCTGCCTCAGTACGAGACCATCGCGCTGATGCTGCAAGGCGGCGGCGCGCTGGGCGCCTATCAGGCTGGCGTGTATCAGGGGCTCGACGAGGCAGGCATCCTGCCCAACTGGCTAGCGGGCATTTCAATTGGTGCGCTGAACACGGCGATCATTGCGGGCAATGCGCCCGAGCATCGCGTCGAGAAACTGCGCGAGTTCTGGGAGACCATCTGCCAGCCGGCCTATGGTCCGCCCATGCCGCCTGCCGTCGAACAGGCTTTCTTCAATTCAAACGACACGGTGCGCAAGGCGTTCACTGCGATGCAGGCAGTCGGCGCGCTCGTCGACGGGCAGAAGGGCTTTTTCACGCCGCGTTTTCCGCCGCCGTTGCCCGCCGTTTCCGTTCCGCCGCAACTCGCAAGCTATTACGACACGACGCCGCTCAAGGCGACGCTCGAACGGCTATGCGATTTCGACCGGATCAATTCGAAGGAAGTGCATGTCTCGGTTGGCGCCGTGAATGTGCACACGGGCAACTTCGCCTATTTCGACAATGCCCATAAGACGCTGAGGCCGGAGCATTTCATGGCATCGGGCGCGTTGCCGCCGGGCTTCGGAGCCGTCGAGATCGACGGCGAGTACTACTGGGACGGCGGACTGATGTCGAACACGCCATTGTACGAGGTCGCGCAAGCTAGTCCGCGCCGCGATACGCTCGCGTTTCAGGTCGACTTGTGGAGCGCGCTGGGCCCCGTGCCGGATAACATCACGGATGTCCAGGGCCGGATGAAGGACATTCAGTATTCGAGCCGCACGCGCCTCGTCACGGACACGATGCAGCGCACGCAGCGCTTTCGACATGTGTTGCGCGAAGTGCTCGATCGCGTGTCGCCCGAGCATCGCGATGATCCATGGTGCAAGCTTGCCGAAGAGCTATCGTGCTCGAAGCGCTACAACATCGTTCACCTGATCTACGGCGACAAGGAATACGAAGGGCACTACAAGGACTTTCAGTTCGGTTTGTCGACGATGCGTCAGCACTGGGAAAGCGGCCTCGAAGACATCCGCAATTCGCTTGCGCAGCCGGGCTGGCTCGATATGCCGGACAACGATGCAGCCTTCGTCACGCACGACATTCACCGCGACTTGCGTTGAGCGCGTTCTTCACGTCAACGGCATGAAAAAAGGCGCTCGAAACGAGCGCCTTTTCAATTACAAGCAGTCAGAGACGACGCGTCGCGCCGTCTCGTTCGCAATGGTTACTTCAGGACAGCGGCGACCGCGTTAGCCACCACATCCAGATTACGCGTGTTCAGCGCAGCCACGCAGATGCGGCCCGTGCTGACGGCGTAGATGCCGAACTCTTCGCGCAGACGGTCCACTTGCGCAGCCGTCAGACCCGAGTAAGAGAACATGCCGCGTTGCGCGTTGACGAAGCTGAAGTCGCGCTCGATGCCCGCTGCCTTCAGGCGCTCGACGAGGCCATTGCGCATCGCGCGGATGCGGTCGCGCATTTCGCCCAGTTCCGTTTCCCACGTTGCGCGCAGTTCCGGCGAGCCGAGCACGGCTGCGACGACGGCGCCGCCGTGCGTGGGCGGGTTCGAGTAGTTCGTGCGGATCACGCGCTTGAGTTGCGACAGCACGCGCGCCGCTTCTTCCTTGCTGCCCGTGATGATCGACAGCGCGCCGACGCGCTCGCCATACAGCGAGAACGACTTCGAGAACGACGACGACACGAACACGTTCAGTTCCGATTGCGCGAAGAGGCGCACCGCGGCTGCGTCGGCGTCGATGCCGTCGCCGAAGCCTTGATACGCGATGTCGAGGAACGGTACGAGCGAGCGCGCCTTCACGACTTCGACGATCTGCTTCCACTGGTCGACCGTCAGATCGACACCCGTCGGGTTGTGGCAGCACGCGTGCAGCACGACGACCGTGCCCGCTTCGTAGCTGTTGAGCGCCGACAGCATGCCTTCGAAGTTCACGCCTTGCGACTTCGCGTCGTAGTACGGGTACGAGACGACTTCGAAGCCTGCGCCTTCGAACAGCGCGCGGTGGTTTTCCCAGCTCGGATCGCTGATCGCGACCTTCGATGCCGGATTGACGCGCTTCAGGAAGTCCGCGCCGATCTTCAGCGCGCCCGTGCCGCCCAGCGCCTGTGCCGTGACGACACGGCCAGCGGCGATCAGCGGCGAATCGTTGCCGAGCAGCAGCTTCTGCACGGCTGCGTCATAGACGGCGATACCTTCGATGGGCAGATAGCCGCGCGGCAGTGCCGCTTCGATGCGTGCCTTTTCTGCTTCACGCACAGCGCGCAGCAGAGGAATCTTGCCTTCTTCATTGGTATACACGCCAACGCCAAGATTGACCTTGGTGGTGCGCGTATCTGCGTTGAAAGCTTCGTTCAGGCCCAGGATCGGGTCGCGGGGAGCGAGTTCGACAGCGGAGAACAGAGACATGATGATTCGGCAGTAGTGAAAAGAGGGACGACTTCGGATGCTGCTAGGAAGCTGCTAGAACCGTATGCACCGTGCGGCGGCCGGGCTCGGCAATTGCCGCGGAAAGTCCTGAGTTCGGGGTTCCGGCGACGCTTTCAACCGACGGCCGCGCTGGCGCGCAACGTGCCATTGTAACGAATCTCGCCGGGGTTTTTGACATCGGCGCGGCCCGCGAGTGGATTAATTTGCAATGAAAACAGCGATCTGGCGATGTTTTCATGCCGCGTTCGCATCAATCCGGGCGCAACAGCGGACATGTGCCAGCTGCGTTCTGGGCGTTGGGCGAGGCGTCAGCCCGCCTGTTCGCAAAACGCTAGAATAGTCGTTTGCTCCCGGCCGAGGTGCCGCTTCCATGTCCGAACATCATCTGAGTGAAGTCCACGACGCTCTCGACGAATCCAAATTCGTGACGTTCGAGGGCTCCCCGTTCCGGCTTTATCAACCGTATCCGCCCGCAGGCGACCAGCCGACGGCGATCGACACGCTTGTCGAAGGCGTCGAGGACGGTCTGTCGTTCCAGACGCTGCTCGGCGTGACAGGCTCCGGCAAGACCTACACGATGGCGAACACGATCGCGCGGCTGGGCCGGCCGGCCATCGTCTTCGCGCCGAACAAGACGCTCGCCGCGCAGCTGTACTCTGAGTTTCGCGAGTTTTTTCCGCGCAATGCCGTCGAATACTTCGTCTCGTACTACGACTATTACCAGCCGGAAGCGTACGTTCCGCAACGCGATCTGTTCATCGAAAAGGACTCGTCGATCAACGAGCACATCGAGCAGATGCGTCTGTCGGCCACCAAGAGCCTGATGGAGCGGCGCGACGTCGTGATCGTCGCAACCGTATCGGCGATCTACGGTATCGGGAATCCGTCGGAATATCACCAGATGATTCTGACGCTGCGTACGGGCGACAAGATGGGACAGCGCGACATCATCGCGCGTCTGATCGCGATGCAGTACAACCGCAACGAAGCCGACTTCGCGCGCGGCTCGTTCCGCGTGCGCGGCGACACGATCGATATTTTTCCGGCCGAGCATGCGGAAATGGCCGTGCGCGTCGAACTGTTCGACGACGAAATCGATACGCTGCAACTATTCGATCCGCTCACGGGCCGCGTGCGTCAGAAGATTCCGCGTTTCACCGTCTACCCGTCGTCGCACTATGTGACGCCGCGTGAGACGGTGATGCGCGCCGTCGAGACGATCAAGTCCGAGTTACGCGACCGGCTCGAATTCTTCTATGGCGACGGCAAGCTCGTCGAAGCGCAACGGCTCGAACAGCGCACCCGTTTCGATCTGGAAATGTTGCAGGAACTGGGTTTCTGCAAGGGCATCGAGAACTATTCGCGGCATTTCTCGGGCGCCGCGCCCGGCGAGCCGCCGCCGACGCTGGTCGACTATCTGCCTGCCGACGCGATGATGTTCCTCGACGAATCGCACGTGCTGATCGGCCAGTTGAACGGCATGTACAACGGCGACCGCGCGCGCAAGGAAAATCTCGTCGATTACGGCTTCCGGCTGCCGTCCGCGCTCGATAACCGGCCGCTCAAGTTCAACGAGTTCGAGCGCAAGATGCGTCAGGTCGTGTTCGTGTCGGCGACGCCCGCCGACTACGAGAAGAAGACGGCGGGGCAGGTGGCCGAGCAGGTCGTGCGCCCAACAGGTCTCGTCGATCCGGAAATCGAGGTGCGGCCGGCGCGGACGCAGGTCGACGACGTGCTGGCCGAGATCAACGAGCGCGTGAAGGCGGGCGACCGCGTGCTCGTCACGGTGCTGACCAAGCGCATGGCCGAGCAACTGACGGAGTTTCTCGCCGATCACGGCGTGAAGGTGCGCTATCTGCACAGCGACATCGACACCGTCGAGCGCGTCGAAATCATTCGCGACCTGCGCCTGGGTACGTTCGACGTGCTGGTCGGGATCAACCTGTTGCGCGAAGGGCTGGACATTCCCGAAGTGTCGCTCGTTGCCATTCTCGATGCCGACAAGGAAGGTTTCTTGCGCGCCGAGCGCTCGCTGATCCAGACGATCGGCCGGGCCGCGCGTAACGTGAACGGCAAGGCGATTCTCTACGCGGACAAGATCACCGATTCAATGAAACGCGCGATCGACGAAACCGAACGGCGGCGCGCGAAGCAGATTGCGTTCAACGAGAAGATGGGCATCGTGCCGCGCGGCGTGGTGAAGCGGATCAAGGACATTATCGACGGCGTCTACAACGTCGACGAAGCGCGCGCCGAGCTGAAGGAGCAGCAGGTTCGTGCGAAATTCGAAGACATGTCCGAAAAGCAGATCTCCAAGGAGATCAAGCGGCTTGAGAAGCAGATGATGGAGCACGCGAAAAATCTCGAATTCGAAAAAGCGGCTCAGGTGCGCGACCAGCTTGCGTTGCTGCGCGAGCGGGTGTTCGGCGCGAATGTCGGCGATCATCTGACGGGCACGGACTAGCTTCCGTCCACGTTTCCGCCGTTGCGGAAGGGTTACGAGGCGCGGCGCTTTGCCGTCGCGCATGTCGCTCCATGTCTCACTCCGTGTTCAACCGCAACGCCATCGCGGCGCCTTGCCGCAACCAGCGCGAAAACTCCACTTAAGCTTCGCGTAAGACCCTGTCGCAGCAAGGCTTTCGAAGCTTTCGCGTTTGTTTCTCCCCCCGAACAGTGATAAACTGCTTCAAGTATTGAGAATTGTTCGCATTACCGTTCGTTTGTGCTTTCGCACTCGCGTTGGCGGCATCGGACAATTCGCGAAAGACGTGAAGACCACGCGCTTGCGAGACATCTTCAACGCCCCTTTCCGAGTTCGGCTTTTCGTTGCTTCAGTCTAAAAAAACCAAAGGAGTTTCAATGCGCGTTTCGTCAATCTTGAGCGGCGGAGTAGCTGCCCTCGCTGCCGTTGCCGCGATGTCGGCGTCGGCCGCTGAATATCCGATCGGCAAGCAGCAGATCCGCGGCGGGATGGAAGTTGGCGCCGTCTATCTGCAGCCCATCACGATGGACCCGGAAGGCATGATGCGCAAGGCGTCGGATTCCGACGTTCACCTCGAGGCCGACATCCACGCAGTCAAGAAGAATCCGACCGGGTTCGCAGAAGGCGACTGGATGCCTTATCTGCAGGTGCACTACGAACTGACGAAGCCGGGTTCGAGCTACGACCAGAAGGGCGACCTGATGGCGATGGTTGCCGACGACGGCCCGCACTACGGCGACAACGTCAAGCTCGCCGGCCCGGGCAAGTATCACCTGAAGCTGATCGTGGAACCGCCGATGCAGGAAGGCCACATGGCGTTCGGCCGTCACGTCGACAAGGAAACGGGCGTGGGCCCGTGGTTCAAGCCGTTCACGCTCGAATACGACTTCACGTTCGCGGGCATCGGCAAGAAGGGCGGTTACTGATCGGTATCGATCGCATCGCGATCCCTGATGCCGCGACGAGCGGCAGTGCGCGGCGCGTAAGAGCGCGCCGCATTTTTAGGAAGGGTGCATGAGAGTCAATCAGAAGCTTGCCGTTCTCGCGATGGCGGCATCGTTCTTCGGCGTGGCGCACGCCGCAGAGGAAGCCGTGACGTTCAAGCTCGAAATGACGGACGGCAAGCTGACGCCGGCGCGTATCGAAGTGCCTGCGGGCAAGCGCATCCGGATCGAAGTGAAGAACACGGGTAAGGGCGCGGCGGAATTCGAAAGTGTCGAGTTGCGTAAGGAAAAGGTTCTGGCGCCGGGCGCCGAATCGGTGGTCGTGATCGCTCCGCTCGATCCCGGCACCTACAAGTTCTTTGATGATTTCCATCAGCAGGCGCAGGGCGTGATCGTCGCCAAATGACGTCGCGGCAGCACGAGCCGTAACACGGACGCGCGGCGTCCACTGAAGTTGTTGGAGGTTTCGATGGGTCAGGTAGTGTTCATCGTTTGGCGGGAAAGCGTCGAGGCGCTGCTCGTCGTCGGCATTCTGTACGCGTGGCTGAAGAATGGCGACGAACAGGCGCGTCACGGTCTCCCGTATCTGTGGGCGGGCGTGGCAGCAGGCATTCTGGCCGCGATCGGCCTGGGCGCCGCGCTGGTCGGCTTCACCGAAGTGCTGTCGGGCGATGCGCAGGATTATTTCCAGACCGCGATGGTGCTGGTCGCGTGCGTGCTGATCGTGCAGATGGTGATCTGGATGAAGTCGCACGGGCGCACGCTCAAACGCGACATGGAACAGTCGCTAAAGAAGAGCACGCAGAGCGCGAACTGGTGGGGCGTTGCCGTGCTCGTGGCGCTGGCGATCGCGCGTGAGGGCAGCGAGACGGTGATCTTTCTGTACGGTCTCGGTTTCGGCCAGTCGGGTCACGTCGATATGAGCCAGGTTCTTGCCGTGCTGCTGGGCCTCGGTCTCGCATTCATCACGTTTTACCTGCTGCAACTGGGCGGCAAGATTTTCTCGTGGCGGCTGTTCTTCCGCATCACGGAAATCATGTTGCTGTTCCTTGGCGCGGGCCTGTTCCAGACGGGTGTCGACAAGCTGATCGACAAGGAAATCCTGCCGACCATCGTCGACCGCATATGGAACACGTCGATGATTCTCGACGACTCCAGCACGTTCGGCTCGCTGGTCGCGACGCTGACGGGTTACCGCGCGCATCCTGCGCTGATGAACCTGATCGCGTACGCGCTGTACTGGGTCGTCGTGTGGTATCTGATCCGCCGTTCGAAGCGCGTTCCCGCGCAACAGGCGGCAGGGCGCGCGGCATGACGGCGGCAGTCGCAAATCGCCGCAGCCGGCTTGCAGAAGCCGGCAACTGGATGCAGCGCCACGGCGCTGTCATCCGCGGCATTCAGTGGGTCGTCGTTGCCGTCTACGCGTTTCTGATTCTCGTCCCGGCGTTCACCGAACTGCCGAGCGACACCGCGCACCTGTGGAACAACCTGACGCTCGCGGCGCAATTCGTGTTCTGGGGCATCTGGTGGCCGTTCGTGCTGCTGTCGATGGTGATGCTCGGGCGCGTCTGGTGCGGCGTGTTGTGTCCCGAAGGCGCGCTTGCGGAATTCGCGAGCAAATACGGACGAGGCTGGGCGATTCCGCGCTGGATGCGCTGGGGCGGCTGGCCTTTCGTCGCCTTCGGCCTGACGACGATCTACGGCCAGATGGTCAGTGTCTACCAGTATCCGAAAGCGGTCTTGCTGGTGTTAGGCGGATCGACATTTGCCGCGATGATCATCGGCTTGCTATACGGCCGAGAGAAGCGCGTCTGGTGTAAATACCTGTGCCCCGTCAACGGGGTTTTTTCGCTTTTGGCGCGCCTCGCGCCGTTCCACTACAAGGTCGACGAAGACGCGTGGCGCCGGTCGTACAAGGAAGGCGAACACGGTCATCGCGTGATCCCGATCAACTGCGCGCCGCTCGTGCCGTTGCGCAAGATGGAGGGCGCCTCCGCCTGCCATATGTGCGGTCGTTGCAGCGGCCACCGCGACGCGATCGCGCTGACGTGGCGCAAGCCATCGACGGAAGTGGTGAATCTCGGCGACAAGCAGGCGAGCGCATGGGACACCGCGCTGATCCTCTACGGTCTGCTCGGCATCGCGATCGGCGCATTCCACTGGACGGGCTCGCCGTGGTTCATCGACGTCAAGCAGTCGCTCGCTACGTGGCTCGTCGATCACGACATCATGTGGCCGCTCGACACGAACGCGCCGTGGTTCCTGTTCACGCATTATCCGGAACAGAACGACGTGTTCTCGTGGCTCGACGGCACGATGATCATCGCCTACATCCTCGCGACGGGCGTGGTCTACGGCACGGTGCTGCTCGCGTTGCTGGCGGGCGCGACGCGCATGCTGGGACGCTTCGACAGGACGCGTCTGCATCATCTGGCGCAAGCGCTGATTCCAATTGCCGGTACGGGCGTGTTCCTCGGCCTGTCGGCGACGACGCTGTCGCTGCTGAAGGCCGAGCATGTGCCGCTCGACTGGGCGTCGGACGTACGCATCGCGATTTTGGTGATCTCGAATGCGTGGAGCGCATGGCTCGCGTGGCTCGTGACGCGCCGCTACACGGCGCGGGTTTTCCAGCGCGTGCTGTCGGTGGTATGGTTCATGGCAGCACTGGCCGTCGTCGATAGCGCGTGGTGGCTGATGTTCTGGTACTGGCCGGCACATTGATCGGCGGCGCGCCGCGTACCCGAGCGAGGCGCCCGTGAGAACCAAACCCGTATTGACCGACGAAGACGTCAGCAAGATGGCCGCCGCAGCGCAAGCGCATGCGGCGGCGAATCACTGGACCGTAACGATCGCGATTCTCGACGACGGCGGTCATCTCCTTCACCTGCATCGAATGGATGGCGCGGCGCCCGGCACGGTCGACATGGCGACCGCGAAAGGGCGCACGGCCGCGCTCGGGCGCCGCGAAACCAAGGTCTACGAAGACATCATCAAGCAGGGGCGCATCGCGTTTCTGAGTGCGCCGCTCGCCGCGTTCGTGGAAGGCGGCGTGCCCATCGTCGTGGAAAGCGAGACGGTGGGCGCGATCGGCGTGTCGGGCGTGAAATCGGAGCAGGATACGGCGATTGCGCGCGCGGGCATTGCCGCGCTCGAGTTGCGCTGACGGTTCCGCGCGGGCCGCAAAAGACAAAAGCCGCGCAGATGCTGTCATCTGCACGGCTTCGCTTCCGTCATTCATGAACGTTGCGCGATTCATAAGCGCACACGTCGCGGTGAGAACCAAAAAAAAGCGGCCTGGCTTGCTTCGACGGCTGGCTTGGTGTCTGCACGAAGGGGTCTAGATCTCGCGTGCAAGCCGTCGTGGCTGGCTAGTGCCCAACACCTCTCTGGGAGGTGGTCCCCACAATACCCTGTACTAAAACAACCTTTACTGCGGCATTCCTTACTTCGTCAGAATCAGTTTGCCAAGCCGCGTGGCGCGCAACTGATACGTCTCGCCGTTGTGCATGATGCTCACATGGCTGCGGCCCTGAAGCAGTGCATCGCTGCGCAGCACGCGCTCGGACGTTTCTGCCGTCGTCGGCGTCGCGTCATTGCTGTTGGCTGCATGGCGTTCCGCAGGCGCCGTCGTCACGGATTTGGCGGGACGACTGGTCGTCAGTGCCGCTGCCGCGGGGCGGCGCAGGCTAAGCGTGGAAGAGCGTGTCATGTTCGTCATGCTTGCCGTTGGTGTTCGTCGATTCGTTAGATTGATTCTAAATGATAACCATTCCCATTCACAAGATTTCGAAATTAATCGATTTGACGTTTTGATAGGTGAGGAGATTTTGCGCCGCCTGAAGGCTTTGGCGGCGCGCGGGATTTAGTGCAACTGATCAGGCGTATTGCGCGCGCTGACGTACTGGCGGATCAGGCGGACCGTATCGATGTCCGACTCGCGATACGCCGATTTCACGATCTCTTCCGTTTGATGCGCATCCGGGTCGACGTTCTCGTCGGCGGATGGCAGGCTCGTCCTGTACTCGAAGCGCAGGAAGAGCTGCAGCTCGTCGGGCTGCTCGATGGTCATCGTCAGCGAGCCGCCGACGTAATCGGCCGTCGCGCTGATGTCGTAGCGCACGCTTTTTTGCGGCGTGAGCGTGACGTGATCGCGCACGGTTGCATGACCGTAGTGCAGTTCACGCTCCATCGTGCTTTCCGTGCGCGACAGGATCGCGCAGCTGTCGAGGCCCATCACGAACAGCTGCGGCTGCTCCGCGCGCAGCACGAGCCCTTCCCACAGCTGTTCGCGCGTCAGCGATTCGACGAGCGGGTTGAGCGGATCGTTGATCTGAATGAGATGTTCGAAGTTCAAGACGACAGCTTCCTCTTAAAGCTCAATATTCACGCAATGTCACGCAACGGCCAGACCCGTGCGGATCGAGATGGGATTGCTCAGGATCTTGTGCACGGGACACGCATTGGCGATCTGCAGGAGTCGTTCCTGCTGTTCGTCCGACAGATTGCCCGTCAGGACAATCTGTCGGTCGATCGCCGTTCCGTCGCCTTCTTTCTGCATCGACAGCGTCACGCGCACTTCTTCGAGTGGCCAGCCTTTACGCTGCGCATACATCTTCAGCGTAATCGACGTGCAGGCGCCGAGGCTCGACAGCAGCAGGGAGTTCGGCGTCGGGCCGCGATCGCCGCCGCCCAGTGACTCGGGCTCGTCGGCGAGCCATGTGTGTGTGCCATCGTCGAACAGCACCTGGTAATCCGTCGAGCCGATGTGTGCCGTGACCTTCGTGTCTGCCATGCGCGCTCCTGTGCGGGACGTCGAGTTGGAACGATAGCGCCGCGCGACGCATGACGCGGCGCGCGGCTCGAACCGCTATTGTGAACGAATTTGCTGCGATTCGCGGTTGAGTGCCTGCCGCGAAAAGCCGTACGGACGACTAGTGCGCGATCTGTCCCATGCGGCCGGCCTGATAATCGATGACAGCCTGACGGATTTCGTCTTCCGTATTCATCACGAACGGGCCGTAACGCACGACAGGCTCGTTCAGCGGCACGCCGCCGAACAGCAGCACGTCGAGCGGTTCAGCGCCGGCGGCGATCGTCACCGTGTCGCCGTCGTTGTCGAACACGATCATCTGCTGCGCGTCGATCTCGAGCCGCTCGTCGCTATACAGGCCTTTTCCCGACAGTCCATAAGCGAACACGCGATAGTCGCGCGGCACCGGCTGTACGATCGTCGCGCCAGGCTGCAGGGTGAAATGCTGATAGAGGATCGGCGTGCGTGTTTCGATAGCGGCCTTTACGCCAAGCGCCTCGCCCGCAATCACTTTCACGCGCACCTTGCCGTCGGCGGATGTCGCGACGGGAATCCCCGCCGACGGCATTTCCTGATAGCGCGGCGCGATCATCTTGTCGCGCCTGGGCAGATTCACCCACAGTTGCAGGCCGTGCACGCGGCCGCCCGTCGCGACGAACGACGGATCGGGCATTTCGCTATGCACGACGCCCGCGCCCGCCGTCATCCATTGCACATCGCCCGCATGCAGCGTGCCCGAGTGGCCCGCCGAATCCTTGTGACCCAACTGGCCTTCGAGGACATACGTGACCGTTTCGAAGCCGCGATGCGGATGATCGGGCGCGCCTTTCGCCTCGCCCGGCGCGTAGTCGACGGGGCCCATTTCGTCGAGCAGCAGAAACGGGTCGAAATCCATCAGCATGCGGGTCGGAAAGGGGCGGTGGACGACGAAACCGCCGCCTTCAACCGTGCGTACGGAAGGATACGTGCGTTCGATCGTGCGGGTCGCGCTCATCAAAATCACCTCGAAAATTGGGGAATAGCGTTATTTCTGAAACATACGGCTATTATATGGACCGCTTTGGGCTGTAACAGGCCGTCTATCGCAATGGATTGTTCTGCTAGTGAAACGATGACATGAAGATCGATTCGCATAACCTGAATGACCTGATGTACTTTTCGCAGGTCGTCGAACACGGCGGGTTCTCCGCCGCCGAACGCGTGCTCGGCATTTCGAAGTCGCGCCTGTCGCGCCGGCTGACGGAACTGGAGGCGTCGCTGGGCGTGCGTCTCTTGCAGCGCTCGACGCGCAAGCTCGCGCTGACGGAAGCCGGGCAACTGTTCTACCAGCACTGTCAGGCGATGCTCTCCGAGGCGCAGGCGGCCGTCAACGTCGTGCAGCAGTTGCGCTCGTCGCCGCGCGGCACGGTGCGCGTGAGCGTGCCCGTGACGATCTCGCAGACCATCATGTCGCAAATCATCCCGGAGTTCATGCACCGTTTTCCGGAAGTGCGCGTCGTGATGCGCGTGACGAACCGCGTGGTCGATCTGTTCGAGGATTCGATCGACGTCGCGCTGCGCGTGCGCTCCGAGCCGCCCGAAAACGCGAATATCGTCGTGCGGCCGTTGTGGCGCACGCAGCAGATGCTGGTCGGCGCGCCGAGCCTCCTGAGCCAGAACGCGCCGCCGCTCGAGCCCGCGGACCTGAAACGCTTCGAAACGCTCGATACGCCCACCGGCGACGGTCGCCACGTCTACAACCTGATCGCGCCCGACGGCACGCGCCACGCGCACGACCATGAGCCGCGCCTCGTGACGGCCGACCTGATGATGATCCTGGAAGCGGCGCTCGCGGGCGTCGGCATCGCGGCGCTGCCGGAAATGATGTACGGCGCCGCGCTGCGCAGCGGCCGCCTGTCGCCCGTGATGCCGGGCTGGACGCTGCCATCGCCGCAACTGTACGCCGTGTTCCTCTCGCGGCAGGGCATGGTGCCCGCCGTGCGGACCTTTGTCGATTATCTCGTCGAGATGCTCGACCCCGACGTCGGCAAGCACATTCAGCAGGAATGCCCCGAGCGCGATGCGAAAAATCTGCGGCTGAAAGCAGCTGTTGCATGACCCGCCAGGCGCGTACTTTCACGCGCACGCAGGAAGTGAAATACCTTTTCGCCATGCATGCGCGGCCGGCGATGGATACTTTCAATGGCCGCAGGCTTGAATGGAAAAGCGCACGGGCTTATATTGAAATCCCTTCGCTAAGGAGTGTCCTATGCGAAAAATCACGGCCGCTTTGATAGCGAGCCTGATAGGGCTGACAGCGTTGTCCGTGTCGACCACGGCTTTCGCATGCGGTGATCAGGTCCAGAGCACAAGCGATGGTAAATGATTCCGCCGCCCGAAGGCGCCGAGTGCGCATGAAAAAAGGCCTTCATCCGACGATGAAGGCCTTTTACTTTTAGCCCTCGAAAAACAGGGCTTTGGTTCGAACGGAAGAGGGCGGCGCGCTCAGTGTGCCTTCGGTTCCGTGACGAAACCGATCTTCGTCAGGCCGCCTGCCTGGGCCGCCGACATCACCTGCGCGACCTTTTCATACGCGACCTTGCGGTCCGCGCTCAGATGCAGTTCCGGCTGCGGCGCCTGCTGAGCGGCGGCGGCGATCTTCGCCTGCAGCATGTCGTCGGAGATCTTCTGTTCGTCCCACATCAGGTTGCCGTCGGCGTCGATCGCGATCGTCACCTGCGCGGGCTTCGTGTCTTCCTTCTGGCTGCTCGCGTGCGGCAGGTCGATCTTCACCGCATGGCGGATCACGGGGATCGTCACCATGAACACGATCAGGAGCACCAGCATGACGTCGACGAGCGGCGTCATGTTGATTTCATTCATGAGGCCGTCGTCATCGTCGCCGGCGAAAGGGCTCATTGCCATCGCTATGTCTCGCTATTTAGTTGGCGCGGGTCGCGAGCCGAAGACCGTCTCCGCGCTTCGACGACGACAGGCGGGCGCCCGTGACGAAGAACGCATGGAGGCCGTGCGCAAAGCGGCTCAGCTTGCTGACGATGCCCTTGTTGGCACGCGTCAGTGCGTTGTAGCCGAGCACGGCGGGAATCGCGACGAACAGACCGAAGGCCGTCATGATGAGTGCTTCGCCGACGGGGCCCGCGACCTGATCGATCGACGACTGGCCCGACGCGCCGATGCCCAGCAGCGCGTGATAGATGCCCCACACCGTACCGAACAGGCCGACGAACGGCGCGGTGCTGCCGATCGACGCCAGCACCGCGAGGCCGCTCTGCATGCGCGCGACGCTTTCATCCATCGTGTCCTTCAGGCAGCGCGTGATCCAGTCCGACACGTCCATGCGGTCGTGCAGATGCGGCTGCGTCTGATGATGGTGATCGGCGGCTTCCTGGCCCGACAGTGCGAGCGCGAGGAACGGGTTTTCAGCCGGCGACGACGTGTCGCGGCCGAGCTTCTTCATGCCGTCGGCGAAATCGTCTGAATGCCAGAATGCCTTTTCGGCGTTCTTCGTCAGGCGGTTCAGGCGCATCACGTTCCAGCTCTTGACGACGATCACGCTCCACGACAGCACCGACATGATCAGCAACGCCACCGCGATGCCGCGTGTGACGAAATCCCCTTGTGCCCAGACGTGGGCAATACCGTAGTTCTGCATGGCAATTCCTTTTTCTTTGAAATTCTGGTCAGCTGATCAATGTCAATTGTTCAGGCTGAAGTCGAACGGCTGGACGGCGGGCACACGAGTCGGCTCGCCGTCCACCAGATACGGTTTGCACGAGCTGGAGCGAATTGCGTCGAGCGCGGCCTGATCGAGGCGATCGGAGCCGCTGCTCTTCTTCAGTTCGACGTTTTCGATCCGGCCCGACGCCGACAGAATGAACTGCACCACCGCGCGTCCCGTTTCGCCACGGCGGCGCGACATCGCCGGATAAGTGGGCTCGACGATGCTGCAGCTCAGGTGCGACGCGTCTTTCGGCGCGGTGATCGACATCGCCGTTTTTGCCGCTGGCGCGGCCGGTGCGGGCGCTGCAGGTGCCGGCGGCGCGGGCGGAGCCGGTTCCGGCGCGCTGATCTCGTGTTGCGACGGCGCTTGCGCGACGGGCATAGGCGTCGGCGTGGGCTTCGGCGCCGGGCGTGGCTGCACCTTCGGCTTGACCTTCTGCACGGGCACGGGCTTCGGCGGCGGAGCCGATTCGATCGCGACAGGCGCGGCGGCAGGCGCCGGCGGCGGCAGCAGTTCGGCCGTGATCGTACGCTGGGTTTCGACCTGCAAAGGCGCGGCTTCGCGCACCGTGAACGCAATAGCGAGCGCGATGACGTGAAGTCCGATGACGATCCCCGTCACCGTGGCGATACGCGGGTTGATTCGGGCGGAAGCGTTCGGCGCGAGGCCGGTTGGGAGGGAAGGCGTGGCCTGCATGGTTAGCGTGGCGGCGCGCCGGCAATGCAGCACGTCATGCAAAACAGCGTCATGTTCGGAATATCAGCAACGAAATACAAACGGTGGTCAGAAAACCAATCAGCAATTCCATCTCGAACTCCTCGAAGAATGGCGTCGCTGGCTGGTGTCGGACTGGCTTGCTGACGGCGGAAACGAAAAAACTACAGCGCCCGATAATGGCACGCCTTTCGAAGCACGATATTGAAACGCATCAAAGGCCGGGAACCGGCTTCAGGCTGCCTTGCGTTCGTAGAACGTCACCGGCGCCGCTTGCGTGTGATGCTCGACGCCACAGCGGCTTGCGCAGACGCCGCTTTGCGCCATCACGTCCCGCACGGACTCTTCGCACTTGCCACAGCACATGGCGACGCCCAGCTCGAACTGAAGCTCGTCGAATGAATCGACGCCTTCGGCGATCGTTGCACGGATTTTTCGGTCGGACACTGACTTGCACACGCAGACAATCATGACAGCTCGCGATAGCTAACGTTAATGCGAATTATTATCATTTTGTTTGGTCGATTTGGCAAGCGTCACAGGCAAAATTTTGTAACAAAACCAGCCTGTAAGAAGGGTTTCGTCCGGCCCGCTCGATCGTTCGAGTGGAGGCGGGGCGTTGTGGAGGCGGGTTTCCGTCGGGTGGCTGTGTATTTGATGCGGTGCCGACGCATGGAAAGCGCCGGCGGCATATCGCCGTCCGCCAGCCTCAGGCGGCGTGCGAATCCGGCGTGATCGTACGGCGCGACGGGATGTGCACGCGCTCGACGGGCGCATCGATGTCGAGTAGCGTCGCCGCTAGCTGTTTGAGGTGCGCGCCGTCGCTGGTCGAGCAGAAGCGCGGCTGCGGCACGGCGTCGCGCGCAGGCGCACGCAGCCCTTGCTGGTCGAGCACGCGCTCCAGTTGCCGTGCAATCGCGACGCTCGTGTCGATCAGTGTCAGCCGGTCGCCCGCGATATCGCGGATCGCCGCATCGAGAAACGGATAGTGCGTGCAGCCGAGCACCAGCGTATCGGCGCCGGCGTCGAGCATCGGCTGAAGGTAGCTCTCTATCAGCGCATGCAGTTCGGGTGAGCCGATATCGCAGCGCTCGACAGCCTCCACGAGGCCGTGGCCCGGCTGGCACAGAAAACGGCAGTCACTGGCGTAGCGTTCGAGCAGCCCCTGAAAGCGCGCGCTGCGCAGCGTCACGCGGGTCGCCAGCACGCCTGCCACGCGCGATTTCGACTGCGACGCTGCGGGTTTCACGCCCGGTTCGACGCCGATCAACTGAATAGGCAATTTTTCGCGCACCAGCGCGATCGACTGCGCCGTCGCCGTGTTGCATGCGACCACTAGCGCCTTCGCGCCCTGCGCGACGAGCCATTCGCCGATCGCGAGCGTACGGTCGGCGATGAAATCGTCGTCGCGCTCGCCGTAGGGCGCATAGAGCGAATCCGCGACGTAGATCAGCGCTTCGTCCGGCAGTTGCGAGCGGACCGCGCGCAGCACCGACAATCCGCCGAGACCCGAGTCGAAAATGCCGACAGGCGCGCGCGGATCGAGCGAGGTGAGGGACGGAATCGAAGCGGAGGTAGCGGAGGCGGGGGACGAAGCGGTCATGGTTTCAACGGAAGCCATATAAGAAAATCCGCGCAGCGCGTGTGAACGAACGTTGCGCGGATCGGACCGCAGAAGTGTATCAGGAGTGGGGAGGCTTCCTGCTCAGGTGTCGTCTTATTCTTCCTGCGAGCCCATCGCCGACTGCTGGTAGTTCTGGATGCCGACCTTGTCGATCAGGTCGATCTGCGTTTCGAGCCAGTCGATATGTTCTTCGGTGTCGTCGAGAATCGTCGTGAAGATTTCGCGCGAGATGAAATCACGCACCGATTCGCAATAAGCGATCGCTTCCTTGCACGTGCCCTGCGAGATGGTTTCGAGCTTCAAATCGCATTCGAGAATTTCTTTGGTTTCTTCGCCGATCAGCAGCTTGTGCAGATCCTGCAGATTCGGCAGGCCATCGAGCATGAAAATGCGTTCGATCAGCAAGTCGGCGTGCTTCATTTCGCCGATCGATTCGTCGTACTCATGCTTGCCCAGCTTCTCGAGACCCCAGTGCTTGTACATCCGTGCGTGCAGGAAATACTGGTTGATTGCGGTCAGTTCGTTCTTCAACTGGGCGTTCAGATATTCGATGACTTTTTTATCGCCTTGCATGACGTTTCCTCTTCAAGAGCTGGGTTTTCCAACAACAATAAACGTCTGAAAACTAAAAGCCAAGGACGAATATGGTTGTTGAGAATCATTCACGCAATTTAATTTGTATTTCGCGTGAATAATAAAAAAGCCGGGACTATAACGTCCCGGCTTCCGTAAAACAAAGAAAATCGTTAAGCAGTCGCGACGGGAATCTTACCGATCTTCGCTTGCCATTCCTTCGGCCCTGTCTGATGAACCGACGTGCCGTTCGAATCGACGGCGACCGTCACGGGCATGTCCTGCACGTCGAATTCATAGATGGCTTCCATGCCGAGATCTTCGAACGCGAGCACCTTCGCGCTGCGGATCGCCTTCGACACGAGATACGCCGCGCCACCCACAGCCATCAGATACGCCGCCTTGTGCTTCTTGATCGCCTCGATCGCGACGGGGCCGCGCTCGGCCTTGCCGATCATAGAGATCAGGCCGGTTTGCGCGAGCATCGTTTCCGTGAACTTGTCCATGCGCGTCGCGGTGGTCGGGCCTGCCGGGCCGACGGCTTCGTCGCGCACCGGATCGACGGGGCCGACGTAATAGATCACGCGGTTGGTGAAATCGACGGGCAGCTTTTCGCCCTTCGCGAGCATGTCGGCGATGCGCTTGTGCGCGGCGTCGCGGCCCGTCAACATCTTGCCCGACAGCAGCAGCGTCTGGCCCGGCTTCCACGATGCGACCTGTTCCGGTGTCAGCGTGTTCAGGTCGACGCGCTGGCTCTTCTCGGTGTCCGGTTCCCACTGCACCTTCGGCCATGCATCGAGCGACGGCGCATCGAGCTTCGCAACGCCCGAGCCGTCCAGCGTGAAGTGCGCGTGGCGCGTGGCCGCGCAGTTCGGGATGATCGCGATCGGCTTCGATGCCGCGTGTGTCGGCGCGGCCATGATCTTCACGTCGAGCACGGTGGCGAGACCGCCGAGACCTTGCGCGCCAATGCCCAAAGCGTTGACCTTCTCGTGCAGTTCGACGCGCAGTTCTTCGATCCAGTCCTGCGGGCCACGCGCGATGACGTCCTGAATGTCGATCGGGTCCATCAGCGATTCCTTCGCCATCAGCATCGCCTTCTCAGCCGTGCCGCCGATGCCGATACCGAGCATGCCGGGCGGGCACCAGCCTGCGCCCATGGTCGGCACGGTCTTCAGAATCCAGTCGACGATCGAGTCCGACGGGTTCAGCATCGCGAACTTCGACTTGTTCTCCGAGCCGCCGCCCTTGGCTGCGACCTGAACATCGACCTTGTCGCCCGGCACGATCTCGTAGTGGATCACAGCCGGCGTGTTGTCCTTCGTGTTCTTGCGCGCGCCTTCGGGCGGGCTCACGATCGATGCGCGCAGCACGTTGTCCGGGTTCAGGTAACCGCGGCGCACGCCTTCGTTGATCATGTCGGTGACGCTCATGGTCGCGCCGTCCCAGCGCACGTCCATGCCGACCTTCACGAACACCGTGACGATGCCCGTGTCCTGGCAGATCGGGCGCTTGCCTTCGGCGCACATGCGGCTGTTCGTCAGGATCTGCGCAATCGCGTCCTTCGCAGCCGGGCTCTCTTCGAGTTCGTACGCGCGGCCAAGCGCTTCGATGTAGTCGAGCGGATGGTAGTAGCTGATGTACTGCAGCGAGTCCGCAATACTCTGGATCAGGTCTTCCTGTTTGATGACGGTCATGGCTAGGCTCAGTGGGGCAGTGTCGCGTTCGTTATCGCGGCCGCTTGACGGCGCGGCCGGTCAGACGCGTTCATGGGAGTGGGAAATCGTTGTGTTGTTGCTGCGCGCAGCGACGCCGCGCGCCGCGGGCTCGTGAAAATGCTCCGGGTGCGTATGCGTGGTCAACCGGTCGACGAACGCCATCACCAGCGCCGACACGAGGAACGTGACGTGGATGATGACCTGCCACATCACGCCTTGCTGCGTGTGCTGGTCCGGATCGATGAAGGTCTTCAGCAGATGAATCGATGAGATGCCGATCAGCGCCATCGACAGTTTCACCTTCAGCACGCCCGCGTTCACATGGTCGAGCCATTCGGGCTCGTCGGGATGACCTTCCAGGCCGAGGCGCGAGACGAACGTTTCATACCCGCCGACAATCACCATGATCAGCAGGTTCGAGATCATCACCACGTCGATCAGGCCGAGCACGATCAGCATGGTGTTGGTTTCGTTGAGCGACATCGCCGAGGTGACGAGGTGCCACACTTCCTTGACGAACAGCACGACATAGACGGCTTGCGCGATGATCAGGCCCAGATAGAGCGGCACCTGCAGCCAGCGGCTCATGAAGATCACGGAGGGCAGAAGGCGCATGCGGCGCGACTGGCCGGACAGAGTGGGGCGCGGAGCGGTCATGGGCGTTCGACGTAGTGTTGGCGCTTCTTGGTGACGGATCGTGGTGACGGATACAGCTGACACGGACGCGCTCGCATCGACGGCGGCGGATCACGTGAAGAGCGAACAGCCGGTAGTCAGCGGCCCGGCGGTGAAACCGGCCGGCGAGGCGCGTTGGGCGCGATATTGTACAGCGTGATCCGTGACAGCCATGTCGAGGCGGGCATCCGGGCACTCAGGCGCGCACTCGTGCGGGCGCAAGGCAGCACGGCGCGGCGGCGCGCCATGCCTCGTGTCCTGTTGCATTTCACGTCACGAAGCGACGGGCGGCACGCGCCGCGCCTTCAGGCTCGCCAGAGCGATGCCCGCGACCACGCAGGCGAGCGCGATGCCATGCGCGAGCGTCGGCCGTTCGTCGAGGAACACGATCCCGTAGACCGCGGCGGCGACGGGCAGCACGGCGCTGAACACGCCCGCGAGACTGCCCGGCACATGGCGGATGCCCTTCATCCACAGCCAGAACGAGAAGATGCTCGCCGACAGGCCGTACCAGAGCACCAGCGTCCAGATGCCGACGGGCACGTTCGTGTAGTTGAAGGCGAACAGCGAAGACACGCCGAGCGGCAGCATCAGCAACAGGCCGAACAGATGCGTGTACGCGCAGATGTCGATGGGCGCAAGCGTCTGCGTGAGCCGGCGCGACAGGATCACATAGAGCGATTCGCAGCAGACCGCGCCGAGCACCATCAGGTTGCCGGCGAAGGAGCTTTCACTGGGTGCGCCCGTGGCGGCGCCCGCGTGCGCGAGATTGATGACGACCACGCCGGCGATCGCCAGCGCAATCGACGCCAGCGCGCGGCGATCCGGCTTTTCCTTGAGGAAGATCCACGAGAACAGCGCGACCACGGCGGGAATCGTGCTCGTGATGACGCCCGCCGCGACGGCGCTGGTCCGATGCACGCCGTTGAGCATCAGCAGCGTAAACCCGAATGTGCCGAACAGTGCCTGCAGGAAGAGATTGAGCCATTCGCCCGCTTTCACGCGGCGCAGCTTGTTCACGCGCAACAGCGGCCACAGCACGGCCATGGCGATCACGAAGCGCAGCAGGGCAAAGAGGGGAACGGGGACGAACGCGACAATCGACTTGCCGATGCCGACGTTGCTGCCGACGAGCAGCATTGCGGCGATGAGGAACAGTGAGTAGCGGTTCAAGCTGGAATCCGGACGACTAGATCAGTTAGCATTGTAAAAGGGCGCTAACATCGCCGCATAGCGAGCCTTGCGGACTGCTTGCAGCGCCGCAAGCCTACGCGCGCACCTGGTGTTTAGCCTGACACACGCTCGACCCGCACGTAAGAACGCGGTAAGTTGCAACGCTTATCGTGGGAAGTGATCGAAGCTGATGAAAACATGCGGCGCGCCCGACGTGCAACGCCGCAGTTGTCATTCGCCGAATTGCTGTGTGCTCATCGCTGCCGATGCGCACGAGGGTGGGAGACACGCCGCGGGACAACATCATGCGGCGCCACGATGACGGGTATGACGATATGGAGCGACGCGCTGCGCCGGCCACGGCTGGCACGTATCGCGAGCGCACCCGCAAGGATTGACGTTTCATCTTCACCAAGGGGTAGTCGATGTCTGCGATTGAATCGGTTCTTCAAGAACGCCGCGTGTTTCCGCCTTCCGCCGAAATGACGGCGCAGGCTACTGTGTCCGGCATGGACGCGTACAAGGCGCTCGTCGCCGAGGCCGAGCGCGATTACGAAGGCTTCTGGGGCAGGCTGGCGCGCGAGACGCTCAGCTGGAAAAAGCCCTTCACGAAGGTGCTCGACGAATCGAATGCGCCTTTCTACAAGTGGTATGAAGACGGCGAACTGAACGCGTCGTACAACAGCATTGACCGTCACGTCGAAGCGGGCAACGGCGAGCGCGTCGCGATCATCTTCGAAGCCGACGACGGCACCGTCACCAACGTCACATACAACGACATGCTGCAACGCGTGTCGCGTTTCGCGAACGCGCTGAAGAAGCGCGGCATCAAGAAGGGCGATCGCGTCGTCATTTATATGCCGATGTCGATTGAAGGCATCGTCGCGATGCAGGCATGCGCGCGAATCGGCGCGACGCACTCGGTCGTGTTTGGCGGCTTCTCGTCGAAGTCGCTGAACGAACGGCTCGTCGATGTCGGCGCTGTCGCGCTGATTACGTCCGACGAACAGATGCGCGGCGGCAAGGCACTGCCGTTGAAGAACATCGCTGATGAAGCACTCGCGATGGGCGGCTGCGAGGCCGTCAAGAGCGTGGTCGTGTACAAGCGCACAGGCGGGAAGATCGGCTGGGACGACACGCGCGATCTGTGGATGCACGAGATCACCGCGAGCGAATCGGATCAATGCGCGCCCGAATGGGTTAGTGCCGAGCATCCCCTCTTCATCCTCTACACGTCCGGTTCGACGGGCAAGCCGAAGGGCGTGCAGCACAGCACGGGCGGCTATCTGCTGTGGGCCGCGCAGACCATGAAGTGGACCTTCGACTGGAAGCCGACGGATGTCTTCTGGTGCACGGCCGATATCGGCTGGGTCACGGGTCACAGCTACATCACGTACGGGCCGCTCGCGCTCGGCGGCACGCAGGTCGTGTTCGAAGGCGTGCCGACCTATCCGAACGCGGGCCGCTTCTGGGACATGATCCAGAAGCACAAGGTCACGGTGTTCTACACCGCGCCGACGGCAATTCGTTCGCTGATCAAGGCAGCCGAAGCGGACGCGAAGGTGCATCCGAAGAGCTACGACCTGTCGACGCTGCGCATCATCGGCACGGTCGGCGAGCCGATCAACCCGGAAGCGTGGGTGTGGTACTACGAGAACGTGGGCGGCTCGCGCTGCCCGATCGTCGATACGTGGTGGCAGACGGAAACGGGCGGCCACATGATCACGCCGCTGCCGGGCGCGACGCCGCTCGTGCCGGGCTCGTGCACGTTGCCGCTGCCGGGCATCATGGCCGCGATCGTCGATGAAACGGGCCAGGACGTGCCGAACGGGCAGGGCGGCATTCTCGTCGTCAAGCGTCCGTGGCCGGCGATGATCCGCGCAATCTGGGGCGACCCGGAGCGCTTCAAGAAGAGCTACTTCCCCGAAGAACTCGGCGGCAAGCTGTACCTCGCGGGCGACGGCTCGGTGCGCGACAAGGACACCGGCTTCTTCACGATCATGGGCCGTATCGACGACGTGCTGAACGTGTCGGGCCACCGTCTCGGCACGATGGAGATCGAGTCGGCGCTGGTGGCGAATCCGCTGGTCGCGGAAGCGGCCGTGGTCGGCCGGCCGGACGAAACGACGGGCGAAGCGGTGTGTGCGTTCGTCGTGTTGAAGCGCTCGCGTCCCGAAGGCGAAGAGGCCGCGAAGATTGCGGCGGAACTGCGCAACTGGGTCGGCAAGGAAATCGGTCCGATCGCGAAGCCGAAGGACATCCGCTTCGGCGACAACCTGCCGAAGACGCGTTCGGGCAAGATCATGCGTCGCCTGTTGCGTTCGCTCGCGAAGGGCGAGGAAATCACGCAGGATGTGTCGACGCTGGAAAACCCGGCCATTCTGGATCAGCTGGGCGAATCGCGCTGATCTCGCTCACCTGCGACGACGTAAAGACTTGAAGCAGCAAACGGCGCATCCGGCTAGGGTGCGCCGTTTTTTCGTACGCTTGAGATGTCGTCTCGACCCGCCGCACGAATTCGTTGAGCGGACAACCCCGATTGCCGATGCAACACCTTTTTGATAAATAGGCGCATGGCCGCGCCACACCACACATCGCGACACACGATCAATCCCGTGCCCGAGCCGCCGCCCGTCACGGCGGCGATGGCGCGCGCGCACGCGCGCTACTGGCGCTTTAACATCATGTTGATCGTCGCGTTGATGCTGATCGGCTTCTTTGTGTCGTTCATCGTGCCGCTCATCGCGCGAAACCTCGAACACGCACGCTTTGCGGGCTTCAGCCTGCCGTTCTACATGGGCGCGCAAGGCGCGATTCTCGTGTACGTGGCGCTGATCGTCGTGTATATCGTGCTGATGCAGCGCGCCGACACAGCGCTCCAGCGCGCGCTCGCAGCCAGCGCGACCGACGACTTCGCCGAGCGCGCCGCCGACCGATGAAGCTCGCGCATCGGCTGATCCGCTCGTATTCGCTCTACACGCTCGGCTTCCTGATCTTCATCTATCTGCTCTGGCGCATCGAGGCGGCCAGCGGGCCGGGCACGTGGATCGGCTATGTGTTTCTGTTCGTGCCGATTGCCGTGTATGCAGTCATCGGCCTGCTGTCGCGGACTTCCGATCTCGTCGAATACTACGTGGCGGGGCGGCGCGTGCCGTCCGCGTTCAACGGCATGGCGACGGCGGCGGATTGGCTGTCGGCGGCCTCGTTCATCGGGCTGGCCGGCAGCCTGTACGCAACGGGCTACGACGGCCTCGCGTACATGATGGGCTGGACGGGCGGCTATTGCCTCGTCGCGTTTCTGCTCGCGCCCTACGTGCGCAAGCTCGCGCGCTACACGATTCCCGATTTTCTCGGCACGCGCTTTTCGAGCAATGCGGTGCGGGGCCTGGCCGCGTTGTCGGCGATCCTGTGCTCGTTCGTCTATCTGGTCGCGCAGATCCAGGGCGTCGGACTGATCGCGACGCGCTTCATCGGGGTCGACTTTGCGATCGGCATTTTCTGTGGGCTCGCGGGCATTCTGGTGTGCTCGTTTCTCGGCGGCATGCGCGCGGTGACGTGGACGCAGGTTGCGCAGTACATCATCCTGATCGTGGCGTTCCTGATTCCCGTGTCGATGATTGCGCACAAGGACGGGCTCGGCTGGGTGCCGCAACTCAACTACGGGCGCCTGATGGAGCGGGTCGAGTCGCTCGAGCGCCAGGTGCGCGATGCGCCGTCGGAGCAGTCGGTGCGCGACGACTACCGGATGCGCGCCGCGCTGATCCAGACGCAGATCGACAGCCTGCCGCAGTCGTATATCGACGAGAAGGGCCGCCTCACCGTGCAGCTCGACGATTTGCGGCGGCATAACGGCCCGTTGCGCGAGATCGCCGATCTGGAGCGGCGCATCGCGCGCTTTCCCCGTGATCCGGCGACGGCGCAGATCGTGTGGGCGCAGCAACGCGACGAGATGATGCAGCGCGCGGCGCCGCCCGTGCCGATGCATGAGCCGTTTCCCGCTGCGAACGAGGACGAACGGCGGCTGCACCTGCGCAATTTTCTGTCGCTGCTGCTGTGCCTTTCGCTGGGGACGGCGAGCTTGCCGCATATCCTCACGCGCTACAACACGACGACGTCGGTCGCGTCGGCGCGGCGCTCGGTTGGCTGGACGCTGTTTTTCGTCGCGCTGTTCTATCTGACGGTGCCCGTGCTCGCGGTGCTGATCAAGTACGAGATTCTGTCGAATCTGGTCGGGCATCGGTTTTCCGACCTGCCGCAATGGGTGATGCAGTGGCGGCATGTCGAGCCGTACCTGCTGAGCATCGCCGATGTGAACGGCGACGGCATCGTGCGCTGGAGCGAGATCCAGATGCAGCCGGACATGGTCGTGCTCGCCGCGCCGGAGATTGCGGGGCTGCCGTATGTGATGTCGGGGCTGATTGCGGCGGGTGCGCTGGCGGCGGCGCTTTCAACCGCCGATGGCCTGCTGCTGACGATCGCCAATGCGCTTTCGCACGATGTGTACTACCACATGGTCGACCCCGAGGCGTCGAGCCAGAAGCGGGTGACGATCTCGAAGATTCTGCTGCTTGGGGTGGCGCTGTTTGCGTCTTATGTGGCGTCGCTGAATACGGGGAATATTCTGTTTCTGGTGGGGGCGGCGTTTTCGCTGGCGGCGTCGAGTCTTTTTCCTGTGCTCGTGCTGGGGGTGTTCTGGAAGCGCACGACGCGCCTGGGCGCGGTGGCAGGCATGGTGGCGGGGCTGGTGGTGTGCATCTGGTACATCGTGTCGACGTATCCGTTCTTCACGCAGTTGACGGGTTTTGTCGGGCCGCGCTGGTTCGGTATCGAGCCGATCAGCTCGGGTGTGTTCGGCGTGCCGGCGGGGTTTCTGGTGACGGTGCTCGTGAGCCTCGTGGACCGCAAGCCGGACGCTTACACGAGAGCGCTGGTGGACTATATCCGCCATCCGTGACGGCTGGCCTTTCGGGCGAGGTGGCAATGGCGGCGGAATCTGCTATAATGCGCCTCCCCGCCGGAGAGATGGATGAGCGGTTTAAGTCGCACGCCTGGAAAGCGTGTATAGGTTAATAACCTATCCGGGGTTCGAATCCCCGTCTCTCCGCCAAAAGATTGCCAATAAATAACCCCGTCAAATCACTGATTTGCGGGTTATTTTGTTTTCTGGCTCATGTCGCTGGACTGCATGCTCCCGTCGAGCCCGTCACGAGAGCCAACAGCCCGGTCACGACGGCAAGATCTTCAACTCACCGAAGACGCCGCGTCTTCCTCCCATCGCCATCTCCATACCCCAGCACCCCATCCGCGCACTGCAAAAACCCCTTGATCAACCGCCCACGCGGTGACGTCTTATGCCACAGCACACCGAACCGCCTTGGCTCCGTCGGCGTCGGCAGCGCGAGCCTCGCGATCTTTAACGTCGTCGTCAGCGGCGACACAATATCCGGCACCAGCGACACGCCCAGTCCCCGATCAACCATCATCGCAATCGCCATCAACGAATTCAGTTCAAAAAGCTCACGCGGAACGATCCGAGCCGACCGCAGATATTGATCCGCCTGCTTGCCGCCGCCGAGCGATCGGTCATAGCGGATAAACGGCTCACGCCGCAGCAGTTCATGCGGGTCCTCATCCTTCAGCCGTGCCGGCGCAAGCACGACAATCGGTTCCTCCCGCAGCAGATGCCAGTCATACGCCTTGGGCAGCGCGAACGCGGGATGCAGGCAGACAGCAACGTCGAGGTCGCCACGTTGCAAGGTCTCGTACAGTTCCATCGAAGTACCCGCGCGTATCAGCACGTTCGCCTGCGGAAACGCACGCGCGAATGCGGCCAGAACATCAGGCAGCAGCGACAGCAGCGCCGTCGTGATCGTGCCGATGCGCAATTCACCCGCAGCTTCGTCTTCAAGCGCGAACGCCTTCAACTCCGCGAATTCACGCACGAGGTTCCTCGCGCGCGCGATCACGCGATGACCCGCTTCCGTCGGAATCACCGTGCGCCCCGCGCGCACGAGCAGGGGCACGCCGAGTTCGCGTTCGAGCGCCTGCACCTGCTGCGCGATCGCCGCAGGCGTCACGCCGACGCGACGCGCCGCCTCGGCCATCGAGCCCGTATCGACGACCAGCAGCAGATTGCCGAGAAAGTTGATGTCCATGACGATAGATATTCTATGATTTGAAGATAGGTGCAGATAGTTTATCTAAAACCTGTCTCTCCGTAGACTGGTTGCCAGCCAATAAGCAACTGGAACGGAGACATGAGAAGCAAGCTGTTCGTGCCGGCATCGCGCCCGGAGCTGTTCGCCAAGGCGCTCGCGAGCGCCGCCGATGCCCTCTCGTTCGATCTCGAAGATGCCGTCTCACCGGAGCGCAAGCCGCAAGCGCGCCTCGCGCTGCGCGAACTGTTGCGCGACAGCGCGGTGCGCGAGCATCGCAAGGTGCTGATCGTGCGCGTCAACGCGCTCGACACGCCGTATTTCCCCGCCGATCTCGACGCGGTCGTGCAGCCCGGTCTCGACTATCTGAATCTCCCGAAACCCGAAAGCGCGGACGACGTGCGCGCCGCTGCCGCCGCGCTCGAACAGGCCGAGCAGGCAAACGGCGTGAGCGTGCCCGTGCGCTTGCTGCTCAACATCGAATCGCCGAAGGCGTTGCGGCGCGCTGCGGAACTCGCCGCCGCGCATCCGCGCGTCGCCGGGTTGCAACTCGGGCTGGGCGATCTGTTCGAGCCGCTTGGCATCGCGCGTCGCGAGCAGGCGGCTATTCAGCAGGCGATGTTCACGCTGCGCATCGCAGCAGGCGAGGCGAACGTCTTCGCGTACGACTCGGCGTTTGCCAACATCAAGGACGAAGCGGGCTTCCGCGCCGAAGCGCAGCTCGCGCACGCGATGGGCTTTCTCGGCAAAAGCTGCATTCACCCGAGCCAGATCGCGCTGGCCAACGACGTATTCCGTCCGTCCGACGCGGACATCGCACATGCGGTGCGCGTCGTCGAAGCGGCACGCGATGCGCAGAGCAAAGGGCTGGGCGCGTACGTCGTCGACGGCAGGATGATCGATCCGCCGTTCTTCGAGCGTGCGCGTGCGCTCGTGCAGCACGCCGCGCGTCTCGAACTGCTGACGGGCGAGCAGCGCGCCGTCGTCGGCAACACAGCTTTGTAAAGCAACGCACTCTCGTTGCACGCACATCGAATTGAGTTGGAGAAACAGATGCAACAACCATCGCAATCAGCCGACGCACGACAGCAGGGACCGCTCGCCGGCTTGCGCGTGCTGGACCTGAGCGCCTATATCGCGGGGCCGTACGGTTGCACGCTGCTCGCCGATCAGGGCGCCGAAGTCATCAAGATCGAGCCGCCTTCGGGGGACAACCTGCGCAAGTATCCTTCGACGCTCGAAGCCGAAAGCCGCGCCTTTCTCGGCGTGAACCGCAGCAAGCGCGGCCTCGCGCTGGACCTGAAACAGCCCGAGGCGCTCGACGTCATGATGCGTCTCGTGAAGACGGCCGATGTGCTCGTGCACAACTTCCGGCCGGGCGTGCCGGAGCGCCTCGGGATTGGTTACGAGCAGTTGCGAGAGGTCAATTCGCGGCTGATCTACTGCGCGGTGACAGGGTATGGCGAAACGGGCCCCAACCGCGACAAGGCGGGCTACGACCAGGTGCTGCAAACCATGACAGGCATCTGCGCGCTGCAAGGCCACCGCGACGGTCCACCCGAAATCGTGTATGGCTCGGTGGTCGACTACTATGCGGCCGCGCTGGTCGCGGCGGGCGTGTCGTCCGCGCTGTTCGATCGCGAGCGTAGCGGCGCCGGTCAGTACGTGGGCGTGTCGTTGCTGCGCAGCGCGCTGGCGATGCAGTCGGCCCGCATGATCTGGGCCGACGACGAACCGAAAGAGATGGGCCGCGACATGCGCTCGGGCGGCATCACGGGTATTCATCCGACGCGCCAGGGCTATCTGTATCTGTCGGCGAACACGCCGCACTTCTGGCAGGCGCTGTGCGAAAAGACGGGCCTCAAGGATCTTGCCGAGAATGAACGCTACGACACGGTGCGCAAGCGTGCATTGCATTGCGACGAAATCGTTCCGAAGCTCCGCGCGGCGTTGCAGGCTCGCACGGCGCTCGAATGGGAAACGCATTTCGGCGACGCCGTACCGTGCGCCGCGGCGCGCGGCATCGAAGACATGTTCGACCATCCGCAGGTGCTCGCCGAAGACATGGTGACTGACTTCGCGTATCCGGGTGTCGGACGGTATCGCGGTTTCAAGCATCCGATCCGCTTTGGCGCGACGCCGTTGCCCGAGCCGTTCGCGGCGCCCGCGTTCGGCGAGCATTCGGACGCGGTGCTGCGCGACGCGGGATGCTCCGACGCGGACATCGACAGTCTGCGCGAGAAGCGGGCCGTGCTGTAGACAGCCGCAGAAAAGAAAGGAGACACGCATGGACGCACATCGGCACACGCCACCAGGCGCTTGCGATTCGCACATTCACATCTATAACCGCGCGTTCCTCGCGCATCGCGACGCGGCAGGTTTTGTCGACGCGGCGGATGTGGCCGCGTATCGCGAAGTGCAGGCGCGGATCGGTACGCAGCGCGTGGTGATCGTGACGCCGCGCATCTACGGCACCGACAACGCCGTGACGCTCGATGCGATTCGCCAGATCGGCATTGCGAATGCGCGCGGCGTCGCCGTCGTGCGTCCCGATGTGACGGACGCCGAGCTTGAAACGCTGCACGCGGGCGGCATTCGCGGCATCCGCTTCACGCTCTATACACCGGCGAACGCCGTGGTCGGCTTTGACATGGTCGAGCCGCTGGCAGCACGCGTGGCGGAACTCGGCTGGCATGTGCAACTGCATTGGACGGCCACGCAGATCGTCGAGCACGCAGCGCTGCTCGCGCGTCTTCCATCGACGATCGTGTTCGATCATTGCGCGCGCCTTCCGTTGCCCGATGGCGCGGCGCACGCGGCGTTTCCCATCGTGCGCCGTCTCGCCGATGCCGGGCGCGCGTGGATCAAGCTGTCCGGCCCGTACCTCGATTCGATCGAAGGACTCGACCGCCGCTATGCCGATGCAGCGCCGACTGCGCGAGCATGGATCTCGGCCGTGCCGGACCGGCTGGTGTGGGGCAGCGACTGGCCGCACGTGACGGAGACGCACAAGCCCGACGATCCCTTGCTGCTCGGTCTGCTCGGCGAATGGACGAATGACACGGCCACGCGCGATCGCATCCTCGCCGACAACGCGGCAACGCTATACGGATTCGGCACCTGAGCGCCTTGCACTGAACAGTCCTGAAGAGACGACCCGCCGACCACACAAAGCCCAACGATGCGCGGGCACATTCCAACCCGGAGACATGTAATGAAATCCACCGTTGCGCCATCGTCAGTGCGCAAGACCCGCTTCACCGAGGCGACGATCGGCCTGTTCGAGCGCACCATCCCCGATCCGTTCGTGCTCGCGATCCTGATTACGGCGATCGTCGCGGTGTTGTCGGCGATGTTCGCGCCACATGCGTCGTTGGGCAAGCTGGTCGGTGGCTGGTACAAGGGCTTCTTCGACATTCTCACGTTCGCGTTTCAGATCACGCTGGTGCTCGTGACGGGTCACGCATTCGCTCACGCGCCCATCGTGCAACGCGTGTTCAAGGCACTTGTTTCCGTTGCTCGCACACCCGTGCAGGCCGCGACGCTCACGTTCGTGCTCGTGGCCGTTGCGTCGTTTTGCAACTGGGGCCTGGGGCTGGTCGTCAGCGCGTTGCTGGCGCGCGAAGTCGCCAAGCGCATGCGCGTCGACTTCGCGTGGATCGTCGCGGCGGGCTTCTCGGGATGGGTCGTGTGGGCAAGCGGCATCTCCAGTTCGATTGCGCTTGCGCAGTCGACGCCGGGCAGCGCGATGAACGTCGTGCAGAAGATCACGGGCGAGGTGCTGCCGTTCAGTGCAACGGTATTCACGGGTTTCAATCTGGTGCCGACCATCGCGATGCTGCTGGCGATGCCGTTCGTTCTCGCATGGCTCAAGCCGCGCGACGAAGATGCCGTGCTGCTCGATACGCAGAAGCATCCCGATACGCCGCCGCGTGAGAAGCCCACGGGCAAGCTGAGCTTCGCGCGCTGGATCGAATATTCGTGGCTCGGCTCGGCATTCATCGGTGCGACGGGCATTGCGCTGCTGGCGCTCGCGCAGTCAGAGCACATCGCGTTTTCCGGCGTCAACGCGGTGATCTTCGTGATGTTCATTGCGGGCGTGATCCTGCATGGCTATCCGCTCGCTTACGCGGATGCCGTCAAGAACGCCGCCCGGCAGACAGGTTCGATGATGCTGCAATACCCGCTGTACGGCGGAATCATGGGCATGATGGATGCGACCGGTTTGCCGAACGTCATTTCCCATTTCTTCATCGCTATTTCCAACGCGCATACGCTGCCGTTCTGGAGTTACGTCTGCTCGCTGATCGTCACGTTTTTCATTCCGAGCGGCGGCGGCCACTGGGCAGTGCAAGGGCCGTTCGTCGTGCCTGCCGCCGTCGCGCTGCATGCGTCCGTCCCCGCGACGACGATGGCCGTCGCGATGGGCGAGCAGGTGTCGAACATGATGCAGCCGTTCTGGGCCGCGCCCGTCGTCGCGATGGCGGGCATCGGCGTGCAGCGCGTGCTCGGCTTTACCGTGATGACGTTTATCGTCGGCGCGCTCGTGTATGGCGCCGCCTTGCTGCTGCTCGTATGAGCGGGGCGCCCGTCGAAACAATGAACGGAGACCATCCAATGAAATCGTCGACGCAAGCCGCGTTGGGCGCTGCTTCGAGCAGCGAGGCGCAAGCGCCGCATGCCGTTATCGAATGGTGGTGGCGCGTGTTCGACCTGCGCATCGGTTCGTTGCCATTGCCCGTCTATGTGCTGATGCTGGGCGTGCTCGGCGCGATGGCGGCGAAAGGCAAGCTCGCAGCGGATCTGCCGACAGGCATCGCGCTCGTCGCGGTGGGCGGCTTCACCTGCGCCGAACTGGCGAAGCGCATTCCGTGGATTCGCCACATCGGGGCCACGTCGATTTTTGCGGCCTTCATTCCGTCGATGCTGGTGTACTACAAACTGATGCCCGAGCCCGTCGTCAAGGCAGTGACGACCTTCACGAAGACTTCGAATTTTCTGTATCTATTCATCGCGGCAATCATTGTCGGCAGTGTGCTCAGCATGGACCGTCAGATGTTGATCAGAGGCTTCGTGCGGATCTTCATTCCCGTTGCGGCGGGTTCCGTCGCTGCGGCACTGATCGGCACTGCTGTGGGGACCGCGCTCGGGCTCGATGCGCGCCACGCGTTGTTCATGGTCGTCGTGCCGATCATGGCGGGCGGGGTGGGAGAGGGCGCGCTGCCGTTGTCGGCGGGTTACGCGCAGATTCTGGGCGTCGAGCAAGGGCCGCTGTTTGCGCAGGTCCTGTCGGCGGTGATGCTCGGCAATATCGCGGCGATCTGTTGCGCCGGCTTGCTGAGCTATCTCGGCACGCGCAGGCCCGAATGGACGGGCAACGGACGTTTGACCAAAGCGGACGGCAGCGATGAAGACATCGCGCAACGCCCGGCGTCGTTCGAATTCGACGTCGGCTCGGTCGCGGCGGCGGGTTCGACGGCCATCGCGTTCTATCTGCTTGGTGTGCTCAGTCATCAACTGTTCGGCTGGCCCGCGCCCGTCGTGATGCTCGTGCTGGTCGTCGCGGCGCAACTGTTCCAGGTCGTTTCGCCGCGCGTGCGAGGCGGCGCGCGCTTCATGTACGGTTTTTTCTCGACGGCTGTGACGTATCCGCTGATGTTCGCGATCAGCGTCGCCATGACGCCGTGGGGCGAAATCGTCACGGCGTTTCATTGGGTCAATATCGTCACGGCGGTTTCGACGGTGCTGGCGCTGACTGTGACGGGCTTTTTCGTCGGCAGGCTGGTCGGCATGTATCCCGTTGAAGCCGCTATCGTCAATGCCACGCATAGCGGGCTCGGCGGGACGGGGGACGTGGCGATTCTCACGGCAGCCAACCGGATGGAATTGATGCCGTTTGCGCAGATTGCGACGCGTATTGGCGGCGCGTTGACGGTGATGGCGGCGTTGGGGGTGTTTGCGTACTGGAGATGATCCCGTGCTTCGCGTTGATCGAGCCGTCGAATTCAATACGATTCGACGGTTTTTTATTGTGGCGTATTAGAGCACAAGAAGATTTGTCGAATGCTTACCATGAAACGCTATCTGATCCTGAACGGCGACAAGACGACGGTGAGCGGCACCGTGCAAGCCGTGTCGTCGACGATCCAACTCGAAGGCCGCGACGTCGCGCATGAAGGCGACAACGTGATCTGCCCCGCGTGCAACACGACGGGGAAGATCAAGTGCGACGGCACGCGCGAAGTGATGACGGCGCCCGATGGCCGTCACGCCGCGTTGAGCGACGACCTCTGCATCTGCAAATGCGAGCCGCCGCCGAAGCTGATCGCTTCGCAGCAGACGTTTTCAGTCGGCGAGTGAAGCCTCGCCCGATCACTCGACCAGTTTCGCGACGATCGGCTCGACCACTTCGCGCTGCCGTTCGGCCTTGAGCCGATACAGCGCATCGGTTGGATGCACGCCGTCGATCAGCAGCGAACGCCAGTCATGCATCGCGCCGATATACGCGTACTGCCGGATCAGCGCGAGCCGGTAATGCTTCGCCATTTCATCGACGACAGCGACATAGCGCGGCACGATCCTTTTGTTCACGGAATAATCGACCGGGTTCGGCTCTTCGAGTACGACGATCCGGCCCGCGCCTTGCGACTCTTCGATAAAGCGCATCAGGTGCGCGCGAAACGCGGAAGGCGGCTCCTTCACGTGATTGTCGGCGTCGTTGAGCGCGAAGTTGACGATCACGATATGCGCCGGCGACGTCGCGGCCCATTGCGCGTAAGGCTGGCTATATCCGTTGATGCCTTTCTCGCGATCGACGAGCGTCGCGCCCGGCACGCCGTTGTTCTGCACGATCACATGCGGGCCGAAGCGGGCCTGCAGCGCCGCCTGAAGCAGGGCGGGCGGATTGTCCGGCGTTTGCCACGACTTGTTGAAACCGTCCGACGTTTGATAGCCAAACATCGTCGAATCGCCTTGCGCGTCGATGATGACCGGCCGGTTCGCCGTGGCCGCCGCGTGCGCTGGGCCAGCGGCTGCATCGGCCTGCATCGCGGCGATGCCGAGCAACACGGCCGCCAGCGCGTGCGACCGCGCATGCGAGCGCTTATGCGACGGTTTTGCGCGCAGAACTGCCTGTCGATAGTCGAACGTCATGGTGCCTCGCACTTGAGTTGGACGTAAGTCGCCGCGAACGGATCTTGCGGCGTCACAAAGCGCAACACGAACTTGATGCACAATCGATGCTGCGTTCAGCACATACGATCTCCACGAGGAGCAGAGATGAGAGTTTCAGAGCTGGAAGGCGCGTTACTCGATTACTGGGTCGCACGAGCGGACAATCTGCCGAAGCCGCGCGTCGACGACGGCTTCTGCTGGATCGAGGAGCCCGCCTGCGACGGCGATCCTGCCGGCGCGCTCGAAGCCGCGTTCGCGCCGTCCACGGACTGGGCGCAATGCGGCCCGATCATCGAACGGGCGAGAATCCATCTCGTGCCGGCCGCGGCGGGCGATCGCGCGTCCTGGACGGGGTCGGTTCCCGCCGGCGCGAGCACCATCGAGCAGGTCGGCGAATCGCCGTTGATCGCCGCGATGCGCGCGTTCGTCGCGAGCCATTTCGGCGACACGGTCGCGGACGAAGCGGGCCTCCACTGAGCGCCGACGAACGGCGTGCCATATGGCAAGCCGAACGGCAAGCCATACGGCGTACCGTTCGTCATTGCATCAGACGCACTCGAACACCACTTCGACAGTTTGAGTGCCTGCGCTGCGCACGCCGTTCGTGTGGATCTCGACGGTGTGCAATTCCTTGTTCTGTTCGCGGCAATACGCCTTGGCATGCTTGATCCCCGCGTTGCGGACGCTATTCCACGAAATCAGGCTGAAGCGTCCGTGACTCGTGACCGAGAGGTAGCCGTTCTGCTTTCTGTCCACGCCTGATACCGCCGTACACGCGGTAAGCACGCCAATTCCGGCGAGCAGAATGCACTTCTTCATAGTCCTCCCTCGTTTGGCGCATTGTCGCGGGCGAGGGCCGCAACAGGCAACTGAAAAAAACTTTAGCGGGCTTCAGTGTGTCGGTATCGCTACCCGGCTACATGCGTTGACATTACATTATGCTTTCCCGCAGCGGCACAGCGCGTGCGTTGCCGTGTCGAGAGGAGGAGGGCATGGCTGGATGGTGGCATGAAGTCTGGTTGACAGTAGCCCGGGAATTCTCAGATCTCGACGACATCAAGGCGATCACGCAAGTCGTGATGCGCCTTGGACTCGCGTTGCTGCTGGGCGGCGCGCTGGGCTTCGAGCGCGAAATAGCGGGGCGCGCCGCAGGCCTTGCTTGCGGAGTAGCATGAGCGGGCGCGTACCCAATACTCAGGAGACACTGGATGCTTCACGCCGCTGACACCTACGACGGCCTGGTCGCCGCGTTTGAATGGCGCATTCCGCCGCAGTACAACATCGGCATCGATGCCTGCGACAAGTGGGCCAACGGCAGCGGCCGTCTCGCGTTGATCTGCGAGACGCGCGACGGGCAGGCAACGCGCTATACCTTCGACGAACTCAAGTCGCTGTCCGATCGCTTCGCCAATGCGCTGCGCAAAAGCGGCGTGAAGAAGGGCGAGCGCGTCGGCATCTTTCTCGCGCAATCGGTTGAGACGGCGCTCGCGCATCTCGCCGTCTACAAGTGCGGCGCGATCGCCGTGCCGCTCTTCGCGCTGTTCGGTCCCGACGCGCTGCAATATCGTTTGTCCGACAGCGGCGCCGTCGCGCTCGTCACAGACCTCGGCGGCGCGCAAAAGATCGCCTCGGTGCGTGCGAGCCTGCCTGAATTGCGCTCGATCTTCTGCGTCGACACCGACCACGCGGATGCCGCATTGCAGGTCGAATCGTTCTGGTCGGCGTTGAACGAATCGCCCGCCGCTTTCGACGCGGAGCCGACCTTGGCCGACGATCCCGCCGTCATCATCTACACGTCCGGCACGACGGGCAAGCCGAAGGGCGCGCTGCATGCGCATCGCGTGCTGCTCGGCCATCTGCCCGGCGTCGAGATGCCGCAAGCGTTCTTCCCGAACGACGCGCGCCTGATGTGGACGCCCGCCGACTGGGCATGGATCGGCGGGCTGTTCGATGTGCTGCTGCCGTCGTGGCATCACGGCGTGGCCGTACTGGCGCGGCGCTTCGAGAAGTTCGACGGCGAGGCCGCGTTCGACCTGATGCAGCGTCATGCGGTCACGCATACCTTCCTGCCGCCGACGGCGCTGAAGATGATGCGCACCGTCGAACATCCCGAGCGCTGGACACTGTCGCTGCGTGCGGTGGCGAGCGGCGGCGAATCGCTCGGTGCGGAGTTGATCGAATGGGGACGGCGCGCGCTCGGCGTGACGATCAACGAGTTCTACGGGCAGACGGAATGCAACGTGGTCGTGTCGTCATGCTCGACGTTGTTCGAGCCATGCTTCGGTTCGATCGGCAAGGTGGTGCCGGGCCATCGCGTGGCGATCGTCGATGACACGGGGCACACGGTGCCGCGCGGCGAGCCCGGCAACATCGCGATCCACGCGCCGGACCCGGTGATGTTCCTCGGCTACTGGCGCAATGAATCCGCCACGCGCGACAAGTTTCGCGGCGACTGGCTGCTGACGGGCGACATGGGATTGATGGACGCGGACGGCTTTATCCGCTTCGTCGGTCGCGACGACGACGTGATCACGAGTGCCGGTTACCGGATCGGTCCCGCGCCGATCGAAGACTGCCTGCTGCGTCATCCCGCTGTGCGCATGGCGGCCGTGGTCGGTGCGCCCGACGCGCAGCGCACGGAGATCGTCACTGCGTTCGTCGTGCTGAACCCCGGCTATCAGGCAAGCGACGCGCTCGTGCAGACGCTGCAGGAGCACGTGAAGACGCATCTCGCGGCGCACGAGTATCCGCGCGCGATCCATTTCGTCGACGCGCTGCCGATGACGGCGACAGGCAAGGTCATCCGGCGCGAACTGCGCGAGCGCGTGACGCCGCCGCGCTAATCAACCCGGCGCGCGGTCCAGATCAGGCCCACTCACGCGGCGCGTCATCCTCCGTCGACAGCGTCAGGCCCGCGACGGGCAGCGGCAACGCTGTCTTGTAGCGCACCTGCTTGAGCGCGAAGCTCGAACGGATGTTCGACACGCCGGGAATTTTCGTCAGCCACTGCACGATGAACCGTTCGAGACTCTGCATGTCGGGCACGACGACGCGCAGCAGATAGTCGGCGTCGCCCGTCATCAGATAGCACTCCATCACCTCGGGCCGCTCGCCGACTTCCTGCTCGAAGCGGCGCAGCGCGTCTTCGACCTGCTTTTCGAGGCTCACCTGAATGAACACGTTGATGCGCAGGCCGAGCGCCCCGGCATCGAGCAGCGTGACCTGCTGACGGAACAGGCCGAGCTTTTCGAGCGCGCGCACGCGGTTGAAGCAGGGTGTCGGCGACAGATTGACGGCGCGCGCCAGTTCCGCGTTGGTGATGCGCGCGTTCTGCTGAAGCTGCTGCAGGATCGCGATGTCGATGCGGTCCAGCCGCCGCGCGGCCGGTTTTGCGTCTGAACTCATGGTGTAAATATTCCGCGTTGGGTCGATTTACAGGAATAAATACACTATCTGAAAGCGGCGGCGCAAGCAAAAGAGACGCACATTTTGCGGATGCATGGGTAAGCTGATTACACGTTTTCGAGTCGTCTTCACGTACGTTTTTCAGCCGGAGTTGTGCCATGACGGACTTATCGAGCGGTGCCCGCCCCGTTCTTGCTCTCACTCAAGCTCGCATCGACAGCGATCCGCAGGAGACGGCCGAATGGCTGGCTGCGCTCGATGGCGTCGTCCAGCACGTCGGCCTCGAACGCGCGCAATATCTGTTCGACCGGCTGGCCGCGCATGCGCTGGGTAACGGCGTCGCGACGGCGCGCGCGAACGTTACGCCGTACGCGAACACGATTTCCGTCGATCAGCAGCCGCCGTATCCGGGCGACCTCGACACCGAGGAAAAGCTCGCCGCTGCATTGCGCTGGAACGCGCTCGCGATGGTGGTGCGGGCCAATCGCGCGTATGGGGAACTGGGCGGCCACATTGCGAGCTACGCGTCGGCGGCTGATCTGTTCGAAGTCGGCTTCAATCATTTTTTCCGTGCCTCGAATGAGTTGCATGGCGGCGATCTCGTCTACTTCCAGCCGCATTCGTCGCCGGGCGTGTATGCACGCGCTTTCCTCGAAGGCTTTCTCGACGAGACGCATCTCGAACACTATCGCCGCGAGATCGCAGGGCCGGGCTTGTGTTCGTATCCGCATCCGTGGCTGATGCCGGACTTCTGGCAGTTCCCGACGGGCTCGATGGGCATCGGGCCGATCAACTCGATTTACCAGGCGCGCTTCATGCGCTACCTGCAAAACCGCGGCCTGCAAAAGACGGAAGGCCGCAAGGTGTGGGGCTTCTTCGGCGACGGCGAGATGGACGAGCCGGAATCGATCGGGGCATTGTCACTGGCGGCGCGCGAAGGGCTCGACAACCTGGTGTTCGTGATCAACTGCAATCTGCAGCGGCTCGACGGTCCGGTGCGCAGCAACGGCCGCATCATCGACGAACTCGAAGCGCAGTTCACGGGCGCGGGCTGGCACGTCATCAAGGTCGTGTGGGGCTCGGACTGGGATGCCCTCTTTGCGCGCGATCGCACGGGCGCCTTGCTGCGCGCGTTCGCGCACACGGTGGACGGCCAGTTCCAGACCTTCTCGGCCAACGACGGCGCCTACAACCGCGAGCGCTTCTTCGGGCAGAACCCGGAGCTTGCCGCGCTCGCCGCGCATCTGAGCAACGACGATATCGACCGCTTGCGGCGCGGCGGCCACGACGTGCGCAAGCTGCATGCTGCGTATGACCGCGCGTTGAAGCACAGCGGCCAGCCCACGGTGATTCTCGCGAAGACGATGAAGGGCTTCGGCATGGGCGCAATCGGCCAGGGGCGCATGACGACGCATCAGCAGAAAAAGCTCGACGTCGAGCAGTTGAAGGCGTTCCGCGACCGCTTTCGCCTGCCGTTGTCCGATAGCGACGTCGAGCAGCTCAAGTTCTACAAACCAGCAGAAAACAGCCCGGAAATGCAATACCTGCATGCACGCCGGGCTGCCTTGGGAGGCTATCTGCCCAGAAGGCGGAAAGCGGCATCGCAGACACCGACCGTGCCTGCGATGTCATCATGGGGACAATTCGCGCTGGACGCGAACGGCAAGGAAATGTCGACGACGATGGCGATCGTGCGGATGCTCGGCAGCCTGTTGAAAGACGCGTCGCTTGGGCCGCGCGTCGTGCCCGTCGTCGCCGACGAGGCGCGCACCTTCGGCATGGCCAACCTGTTCCGCCAGGTTGGCATCTATTCGCCGCTCGGGCAGTTGTACGAGCCGGAAGACATGGGCTCGATGCTCTACTACCGCGAGGACACGGGCGGGCAGATTCTCGAAGAGGGCATCTCGGAGGCGGGCGCGGTGTCGTCGTGGATCGCGGCGGCGACGTCGTACAGCGTGCACGATTTGCCCATGCTGCCGTTCTACATCTACTACTCGATGTTCGGCTTCCAGCGCATTGGCGACCTCATCTGGGCCGCAGCCGATCAGCGCGCGCGAGGCTTCCTGATCGGTGCGACGGCGGGCAAGACGACGCTCGGCGGCGAGGGCTTGCAGCATCAGGACGGCACGAGCCATCTGGCAGCATCGACAGTGCCGAACTGCCGCGCGTACGATCCGGCGTTTGCCTATGAAGTGGCGATGATCGTCGAAGAAGGCATGCAAGAAATGATCGGGCGGCAGCGCGATGTGTTCTATTACGTGACCGTCACGAACGAGAACTACGCGCAGCCGTCGTTGCCTGCGGTTTCTTTTGATCGCGTGCGCGAAGGCGTGCTGAAGGGCATGTATCCGCTGGATGTTTCTTCGCTGGAAACTGCGCAGGTCCAGTTGCTGGGCTCGGGCGCGATACTCGGCGAAGTGCAGGCGGCCGCTCGCATGTTGAAGGACGACTGGAATATCGACGCCGCCGTGTGGAGCGTGACGAGCTTTACCGAGCTGCATCGCGATGGCGTCGCATCGGAGCGTGCGGAGCGTCTGTTCGGCGATGCCGAAAATGCGATGCCGTATGTGAGCTCTGCGCTTGCTGCGTCGCGCGGTCCGGTGATTGCCGCAACCGATTACGTGCGAGCCGTGCCCGAGTTGATTCGCGCGTACGTGCCGCGCCGCTACGTGACGCTCGGTACGGACGGATTCGGGCGCAGCGATACGCGTGCGGCACTGCGGGCGTTCTTTGAAGTGGATCGTGCGTCGATTGTGATTGCGGCGTTGAAGGCTCTCGTCGATGAAGGTGCGATTGCGCGTGATGTCGTTAAGCAGGCGCTGGCGCAGTACAACTGTCATGGCGATGACAGGGCGGCGCCTTGGGAAAGATGATGTTCGTTCGTTGAGTCGCGACTCGTGGGTTTTGGTTCTGCGCTGGTTTGGTTGGTCTGGCATTTTCGCTGGCATCCGCGTTTCGTTAGCGTGCTTCAAGCGTCGCCCCTGTGCGGGGCGGCACCTACTTTTCTTTGCCGCCGCAAAGAAAAGTAGGCAAAAGAAAGCGGCTCACACCGCCAGTTCTTGTGTTTGCCTGAGGGCCCCCAAAGGTTCTTACGCTTCACACGGCAACGTCCTTGGTCGCGTGTGTTGCCAACGCGCTGAATGACCGCCTCACCCGCTTCAAACACCCGAACAAGAGCTAGCGGGAGCGAATGGTTTGCGCCGCCCAGGTGGCAAACTGTGTGTAGGTTGTCGCGGCGTATAGCTTGGCGCTTTTACACGGTGGCATGCGCGCGCTATCGGTCCGAAGTGAGGCGCGTGCGGTGCTACGGCCTACACACAGTTTGCCACCTGGGCGGCGGTGGACTATCTGGCAAGGCATCTGAAACGCGGGGGCGTGAAGTGGGTGAGGCGCACCGCAAGAGCGCTGGCAACAAGCATGAAGTCACGTGATTGCCGTGTGAAGCGTAAGACCCTTTGGGGGCCCTCAGGCAAACACAAGAACTGGCGGTGTGAGCCGCTTTCTTTTGCCTACTTTTCTTTGCGGCGGCAAAGAAAAGTAGGTGCCGCCCCGCACAGGGGCGACGCTTGAAGCACGCTAACGCAACGCGGATGCCAGCGCAGAAGCAAAATCAAAAACCAAAAAACGAAAAACCCAAAAGCGTTTATCCCTGCACCACAAGCAAATTCGCATCCCTCGCCAGCAGCCACCGCCCATCAATTTCCTTGCGCAGAATCGTGAGCGTGTTCCCAGCGTGACGCACGGGCGGCGCAGAGCCCTCCTTCTGCGTGATAGTGACTTCGAGCTGCGAGCGCAGAAAAGCCCAGTCCCCCATCACCTGAAGCTCCAGAATCTCGCTCTTGCCGTCGATATCGACATTCTTCTGTCCTTCGGACGCCGCCATAAACGCGGCTTTGCCGAACGGCTTCTGCCCGGGCACCATGAAGATCGCGTCGTCAGTCATCAGGCTCAGCACGGTTGCCGTGTCGCCTGCCTTGCTGGCGGCGAGCCAGGTATCGATCAGTTGGCGAATGGCGCGTTCGTCGTCGGTCATGATGTGTTCCTTGCAGGTCGGCATGCGATCCGTCAATTGTAGACGGCCCACATGCCGCATCATTCAGACCCGACCCACCCGGTTCACTTCGACGTCACGATCACGCCCACACTCGCGCTCACGACGAACAGCGTGCCTGCCAGTTGCAGCGCCGTCATCGGCTGATTCAGCACGATAAAACCCGCCGCCGCACCGATGGCCGGCTCGACGCTCATCAGAATGCCGAACGACGCCGCAGGCATGTGGCGCAGCGCGATCATTTCAAGCGCATACGGCAGCAGCGGCACGAGCACCGCGAGGCCCGCGGTAGCGGCGAGCTGCATCGGCGCGATGTGCAGGCCGTGCTCGACGAGGCCGAAGGGCGTCGCGACGAGCGCTGCCGCGATCAGCGACACGGAGAGCCCCTCCAGCCCATCGAACAGCACGCCCGTCTTTTTCATCAACACGATATAGCCGCCCCAGCCGCACGCGGCGCCCACCGCGAGCAACATGCCGACAGGCTCGCCGATCCAACCCGAACGATCATGCGCGAGCAGCAGCACGCCCGCGACGGCGAGCAGCGGCCACAGCAACGTGCGCAAGCGGCGCACGCCGAGCGTCGCGACAGTGAGCGGTCCGAGAAAGTCGATCGCAACGGCAAGGCCGAGCGGAATGCGCTCGATCGCCGAAAAAAAACATAGCGTCATGCCCGCCATCGCCACGCCGAGCACGCCCGCCGCCAACCAGTGAGCACGCGAGTAGCTGCGCAGCTTCGGACGCACGACGAGCGCGAGAATCACAGCGGCCCACGCAAGCCGCAACCACGTCGTGCTGAACGCGCCGAATGCGGCCATCGTCGGCGCGGAGAGGGCGGCGCCGAATTGCACGCATGACATCGACAGCAGGCCGAGCAGCGCAGCCATGCCGATATGGCGCCTGGGGGCGCTCGACGGCGGCGCGGTGTCAAAGGAGATCGGTTCGGCGAGCGTGGAATTTTTCATGGATTTGAGCGGGCGCACTTCAGACAGGCCCATCATATCGACGAAACGGGGATTAAGATAAGCTGATATTTCTTATGCCGCTATCACGGACGCTAATAATGCGCGACTTCGACAGCAGCCTTCTCAGAGCCTTCGTGACGGTCGCCGAAACGGGCGGGGTCAGCGCGGCGGCGGTGCGTCTTGCGCGCACGCAGGCGGCCGTGAGCATGCAGTTGCGCCGTCTGGAAGACGACATCGGCCAGCGGCTGCTCGAGCGCTCGCCGCGAGGCGTGCGGCTGACGGACGCCGGGCACCGGCTGCTGCCGTACGCGCACGCGATTCTCGGCGCGGGCGAGGACGCCCGGCGCGCGCTCGAAGTCGGCGACGTGGCGGGCACCGTGCGCCTGGGGATGCTCGAAGACGTTGCCGTGGGCCGCCTGCCGCGCGCGTTGCGGCGCTTTTCGGCCGCGCATCCGCAGGTTGCGCTGGAGATCGTCGTCGATGCGAGCGCGGCGCTGTCGCAACGCCTCAACGATGGCGCGCTCGATGTGCTCGTCGGCGATCCCGCGATGGTCGACGCCACGCCGCTCGTCACGTGGACACAGCCGCTCTTCTGGGTCGGCGCGCGCGGTTATCTTGCCGACCCGCAGTCGCCGCTGCCGCTCGTCGCGTTGGGCGGAGCGTGTCTGTGGCAGCAGCAGGTGATGACGGTGCTGCGGCGCGCGGGCATTGCGTGGCGCGTCGTCTGCACGAGCACGAGCCTGCCCGCCGTGCAGTCGGCTGTCGAGGCGGGGCTGGGTGTATCGGTGCTGCTCGACGGCAATATCCGTTACGACACGATGCGCGTGCTCGGCGCCGCCGACGGCCTGCCGGAGCCGCCCGCCGCCGACCTCGGCCTGTTCGTGCGGCAGGCGGCGAGCGCGCAGGAAACAGCCATCGACGCATTGCGGACCTTCCTCTGCGAAGCGCTCGATCTCGACTTCATCGAGCGCACGTCTAGAGCGCCACGCCGGTGATAGGCGGCGAGGCGCGTGATAACCTCGCTGCGGCATCGTGCACCGTTTTCTCGTCATGGTGTTTCATCATCGGCATGGTTGATGCAAACTGCTTGCATCGAGGTTCGATGGCACATCAGGTTGCACACCCAACGATCTTCAACCTTCATTCATTCACGGAGTTTCTTTGCCCACGACTCACACGTCGCGTCGGCAGCCCAAGCAGGCGCGCGCCGAATTCGCGCTCGACAGCATTCTCGAAGCCGCCGCCCGCACGCTCGAATCCCATGGCAAGGCAGGGCTGACGACACAGCGCGTCGCCGATACGGCAGGCTTCAGCATCGGCGCGATCTACCAGTACTTTCCGAACAAGGATGGGTTGATCGAAGCGCTCGCGCGTCGCGAGCTGGAACGCCTCACAGCGATGATGAAGGAAGCGCTCACGCAGCCCGCGCCGTTCGGCACGGGCCTGAACGCACGCCGCATGATGCGCGTGACGGCGGCGTTCATCGGCGACCGTCCGCGCCTCTACAGCATCCTGCGCGCCGAATGGGCGGACGCTGCGCCCGACACGGCGATCGGCCAGGGCATGCGGCGCTACTTCGAACTGATCGCAGGCACGCTGAACCGCGAGAACCCGGATCTGGGCAAACGTATTGCGCGCGACGAAGCGCGCTTCGTGCTGTTTCGCGCGATCTCCGGCGTGCTGCTCGCGACGGCGCTGGAGCGCCCGCATTACTTCGGCACCGATGCGTTCGAAGACGAAATGGTCCGGCTGATTCTCGGTTTCCTGAACTACGATCTCAGTCCCGACATGCCGCGACTGGCGCCGGAGGATGACAGTTTTACAAGCGCGTGAAAGTTATGAGGATTCCTCGTATACGCAACGGCGGCGACGGCGGGCTTGCGGGGGATTTTTCCCGGATGTCATATTGTGCGTCCGAGGGCTGCAAACGCTCGCCGTTCGATGAGTCATCCCGATGGCGAGCGTTATAGTGGCCTCCTGAAAGACATATCAATTCGACACCGCCGCGATGGACACACGACGACACAGTCGGTCCGCGCGGACGGTGCCACGGGGAAAGGCATGAACCATCACCAGCTTGAGTCCGCTCTCGACCATCTCGAGCATGTATTGGCGCGGATTTCCGGCACGGATCACATACCGCTGTCGTACTGGCGCAAGCGCGTCGACGACGTGTCGGCCGCCGCGCGTATTCCTGCTCAGAAGAACCGCGCGCGAAGGCTGGATGAGGCGCTGAGCGCGCTGGAGTCGCGCGCCGGGGCGTAGTGCTAGGGGGAGGAAAGTATTGCAAGCGGACGCACTATAAATTGCACGTCCGCCGGCAAGGGCGGTCACTTCGCTAACGCGTGAAGATGCAAAAGACCCGCGTGCAGCCTCAACGTCTGATCACGCCCATGAGCAGCGTAACGAGAAAGATCACGATAAAGATAAAGAACAGCACCTTCGCTATTTCGGCAGCGCCGGCGGCGATGCCGCCAAACCCGAAGATTGCCGCGATAATGGCGATGACGAAAAAGATGGCAGCGTATCGAAGCATGGAAGTCTCCACCAAAGGATTGCTGGACAGATCGATCCGATGACCGACCCACGCGCGGGAACCGCATCGACAGACACAGGCGCCGCCGTCACGGGATGGAGCAACACCCGTGCCCATCTCGCATCGGTCGAACGCCGCGGCGCACTGAAACCCAATCGTCCCCTTATGGAAAGGATACTCGTTAGCGCGTGCCTCGCCGGTCTGCCGGTGCGATACGACGGTTCCGCGAAGACGCTCGCAAGCGTGCTGCTGCAGACGTGGCACGATGAAGGGCGGCTCGTCGTCGTGTGCCCGGAAGTGGCGGCAGGCTTCGGCACGCCGCGCCGTCCGGCCGAAATCCAGTTGCGCCGCAATGGACGCGACGTGCTGGACGGCACGGCCAGCATCCGCGATAACGATGGCGCGGACGTCACCGCGCTTTTCCTCGACGGGGCGCGCCACGCGCTCCAGCAGGCGCTTGCGCATGGCTGCCGCTATGCGCTGCTTGCCGACGGCAGTCCATCGTGCGGCAGCAGCTTCATCTACGACGGCACGTTTTCGCGCGTCGCGCACGACGCATCCGGCGTGACGGCCGCATTGCTCGAACGGCATGGCATCAGCGTGTTTGCGCCTGACAGGATCGATGAGCTTGCCGCATTGATCGATAACAATCGATGACGCAGAGTCATTGCTACAACGACCTCATAGCCACTCGCGTGTAAGCATCGTCAGCACGCTCGCTGCGATTGCGAGCAGCACGACGCCCGTGACGCGTTCGATCGCGGCGCTATGCCTCGTGAAGCGCGCGACCACGGCCGGATGTCCGATGCCCATCGCGACGAGCAGATCCCACCCGAATACGGCAGCGAACATCCATACGCCGTACATGATCTGTGCGCCGAACGGCGCATCGCGGGCCGCGAGCAACGCAAACAGGCTTGCGTAGAAGAGCGCGTTCTTCGGATTGAGAATCGCGGATGCAAAGCCAATCGCGAAACGCGCATGCCACGCGCCCGTCTTCGAGGCAGGCGAATCATCCTGCACATGCGCCGCAATCGATGCCGCTCTTGCATGCCGAAGCATCAATACGCCGAGATAGAACAGATACGCGCAGCCCGCCGCCTGCACGAGCGCGAAGGCGATCCCATGCCGATTCAGCGCCGCAAAGCCGCCCACCGCGAGTGCGATGAACACGCCGTTCGCGCAGGCAATACCGAAGCATACGGCGCCCGTCTTGCGCCAGCCGCGCAACAGCGCACTGCGCGCGATCAGAAAAAAATCCGGGCCGGGGCTGAGCAGCGCAAGAAGATGCGCGCCCGCGACCATCGCGAATTGCTGCAGAGAAAGACCCATCTCGACTCCTTGTGTTTGACGGGAGTCTGCTGGACAGGCGAACGAAGATATTGAAGAAAAGTGCGCGGCGCGACGCAGAAGAGCGCGCTTACGATACGGCCGCGCGGCGGTAAGCGCCGGGCGTCATCGCGACGCGCTCCTTGAAGGCGCGCTGGAAATGCGCCTGATCCGCGAAACCGAGTTCATGCGCGATGGCCGTGAGCGCGCGTCCGTGACGCAACAGACGTCGCGCCGCGTTGATGCGCAGATCGAGCTGATACGCGTGGGGCGACATGCCCGTCGCAGCACGGAACGCGCGAATGAACGCATAGCGGCTCATGCCCGCCATCTGCGCGAGTTGCGCGATGGGCAGGCGCTCGCCGTACGCGTCATGCAGAAGACGGGTGATGCGCGCGAGGCGTTCGGCTGCGATGCGCGGCACGGGCGGCACGTCGCGCGCCTCGCCGAGCCACGAGCGTTCGCTGACGAACAGGATCAGTGCGGCTTCCTTCTCGGCGCTATCCGCGTTCGAGAACAACAGCCGGTTGAGCGCGCAGTAACGCAGGTACGCTTCGCGGTTCTGGTTGATCGACGGACACGCGAGCACGGTATCGGCGTCCGCGCTGCCGTTCTCGTGCAGCACTGCGCTCGCCCATGCGACGTCGAGATGAAGCATCTGATAGCTCCACTCGCTCTCCTTATCGGGATTGCACGAGTGGACCCGCATCGCCGGGATCAGCACGAGACTGCCCGGACCGAGGCGCGCGCGGTCGTCACCGCACGTGTAGTTGCTGTGTCCGCTGTCGACGGCGCCGATCGATAGCGTGTCGTGCGTATGCGGCACATAGCACGCGCGGGAATGAGAAGCGAGCCGGCTTTCGACGAACGGCAGCTGCGGATCGCACCAAAAACGTTGATCGTTCATACGCCCGATGATCGCATGAACGTGCGCGTCGACGCGAGTTGCAACGCGTTGCAACCGCGAAATCGTTTGCGCGCCTCTCAATAGCGAAATATTGGACTTTAAAATGGACACGCCCTGCATCAAATATCGGGTATTGTGTTGGCGCCAAATTGAAAAATAATGAAAAGTGAATATGCGTTCGCGATTATCTGTTTAACGTTTGCGAGCCTTTCTCAGATTAATCCAGTATCGCTTTTTGCCCGTCGTTAAAGCGTTTTCAGCCGCGTGATATTTTTGCGACACCCGTCTTTTTTGACGTTGGACGCGTTAGAATTCGCGCCGATTCACAGAGATAGCGCTTCATATCCTCTGATCTTTCCAGTCTGCAGATTTTCATCCGCATGTGGCGGATGGCCGGGTATTTGACATTTGGTCATCCAATGCTGCCGTAGGGACATAAATCCCGGGGAAAACCGGCGCTTTAAAGCCGGTCGGTAAAAAAGTAATAAACCGAAGAAAAAATCGTATGCCAGTGGGGATTCAATCGATATTCGAAGCGCGACCGGCGCTCGACGGGGTAATGCAAGGCGATAAGCCGCGAATGTACAGAGCGATGATGGCGCAATCGCGCGCTCTCGTTCGTGCGCTCGCGCACGCTCGCATGGTTGCGCTCACGGCGACAGCCGCGCTTGCGCTGCAGGGCGTCGCCGCGCATGCGCAGACTCAGGCCCAGGCTCCCGCGTCTGCTCAGTTGCACGCGCAAGCATCGGGCGGCGCACAGGCGCCGCACGTCAATCTCGCATTCTTCTATGGCTCGCGCGTGCCCGTTGGCGAGTTGCAGGCGTTCGATGCCGTCGTGATCGATCCCGCCAGCGGCTTCGACCCTGTCGCGCATCCGTTGCGTCATACCGTGTGGCTTGCGCGCACGCATGCCGATGCCGCGCAAGCCACGCCCGACGCATTCGTCGCTGCACAGATCGAACCGCTCTGGCAGCGCGGCTATCGCGGCTTCCTGCTCGACACGCCGGCGGCCATTGCAGCCGTCGATGCGATCCGCGCTGCGCATCCCGACGCGCGTCTCGTGATCGGCGGCGACGCGGCGTTGCAGGCCGCGTTGCCGCACGCGAAAGCGCTATATGCGGTGGTCGGCCCGTCGCTCGTGCGCGACGCGGCGAGCGGCAATGTCGCGGCAGGCGAGCGCGACGCGCGCAGCGCCGCCGCGCAACAGTTCACGCAATCGACGGGCGTGCCCGTCGTATCGATCGAAACCTGTCCCGCCGACGACCGCGCCTGCGCGCGCGCAACGGCCGCGCAGGTGCTCGCCGCGGGCGTCACGCCGTATGTGACGAACGCATCGATGAACGCGGTCGGCATCGGCGCGATTGAAGTGCTGCCGCGGAAGGTGCTGATCGTGCAGGACAGCGACGAAGACTTGCCGCTCGACGAAACACCTGGCGTGCGCGATCTCGCGACGCCGCTCAACTATCTCGGCTACGACGTCGAATACGCGAACGTCCACGAGCCGTTGCCCGAGGGCATCACGCCGGACCGCTATGCGGGCGTCGTCGCGTGGCTACAGGGCGACGAGACGCCGAACAGCGGCGCGTGGCGCGCGTGGGTCGATGCGCGTCTCGCCGCGCGCGTGCCGATGGTGTTTCTCGGCCAGTTCGGCTTCGATGCAGCAGAAGATGAAGGGCGCGCGCTCGATCTTCAAGCCGTGGCAGGGCCGTTCGCTGACAAGATCGAAGTTGTCACGCGCGATCCGATGGTGGGTTTCGAAGTCGATCCAAAGCTCGGCACGCGCGATCTGACGGGCGTGCAAGTCGGCAGCGCGAGCAAGTCGCTGCTGCGGGTGAAGAGCGGCGAAGCGACGCTCGACCAGATTGCGATCACGCCGTGGGGCGGCTTCGCGATGAGCCCCTACACAGTGGTCTCGCTCAACGGCATCGGCCAGGAGCGCTGGGCCATTCAGCCGATCGAGTTCCTGCGTCAGGCGTTGCGTCTGCAACCGATGCCGTCGCCGAGCGTCACGACGGAAAACGGCCGGCGTCTGTTTATGTCGCACGTGGATGGCGACGGCTTCGCGTCGCGCGCGGAATTCCCGGGCGCCGACTATTCGGGCGAAGCGCTGTTCCAGCAGATTTTCACGCGCTACAAGGTGCCGATGACGCTGTCGGTGATCGAAGGCGAAGTGGGGCCGAAGGGCCTGTATCCGCAGATCTCGCCGCGACTCGAAGAGATCGCGCGCAAGATGTTCGCGCTGCCTTATGTCGCGATCGGCACGCACACGTATTCGCATCCGTTCGAGTGGGAGAACGTCGATGCGAAGACGGGCGAGCGTATCGACCGCGGCGGCGGTGACACGGCGTTCTCGCTGAACATCCCGAACTACACGTTCAATATCGACCGTGAAGTTACGGGCTCGATCGACTACATCAATACGCGTCTCGCGCCCCCGGGCAAGAAGACGACGATCCTGCAGTGGCCGGGCAACTGCGAGCCGCCCGCGATCGTCGTGCGGAAGGTTTATCAGGCGGGCGTCGACAACGTGAACGGCGGCGACACCGTGATCACGAAGAGCGCGAACAGCTGGACCAATATCGCGCCCATCGGCGTGCTGAAAGGGCCGGGCGCGTATCAGGTGTATGCGCCGAACCAGGACGAGAACGTCTACACGAACGACTGGCTCGGCCCGTTCTATGGCTTCACGCGCGTGCTCGAAACCTTCGACATGACGGACAAGCCGCTGCGCTTCAAGCCGATCGACATCTACTACCACATGTATAGCGGCACGAAGGTCGCGTCGCTGCGCGCGCTCGACCAGATTTTCGCGGCCGTGCTCAAGCAGCCGGTGCTGCCCGTGCATATGACGGACTACGCGCACAAGGTGCTCGACTGGCGTTCGTTCGCCGTCGCGCGCACGGTGCAGAGCGAGGCGTCGAACGCGAAGTCGAGCGACTGGATCGTGCGCGGCAACGGCGAAGTGCGCGAACTGCACTGGCCGCTGACAACATCGCCCGATCTGCATGCGTCGCGCGGCGTGACGGGCTACGCGGCGGGCCCGGACGGCACGTACATCCATATCACCGATGGCGCGGCGCGCGTGTCTTTTGACGCTGCAGGTGCGCTGTCGAAAGCGGATGCGCTGCCGTACATCGCCGAAGCCAATGGCTTCGTGCGCGATTTCAAGCGCGACGGCAAGAACCTGTCGTTCGAGTTCGGCAGCTACTACCAGCCGTTCGTGAAGCTCGCGAATGCACAAAGCTGCACCGCGAGCATCGCGGGCCGCGCGGTGCCGCTGCAACGCGACGGCGCCTACGTACGCTTCGACACGCCCGCGCTCAATGCCCTCGAAGCCCACTATCAGCCCGTCGAGATCCGCTGTGAACGATAAAACGAACGACAAACGTCCCCGTATCGTTCCGACGTGGCTCGTCTACTCGCTCGCGGGCGTCGTGCTCGCGACCATGTACGGCGTGTCGCCGCGCGGTGGCTTGCGCCAGCGCGTCGCGTCCGTCGGTGCGCCGAGCGAGTTGAGCGTCGCGTACCTGGAAGCGTGGTCGAAGGTGCGGCCCGACAACGAGGAATTCCTCTCGCTGCTGGGTGCGCAGTATCTGTATCTGGGGCGCACCGACGACGCCGAGCGCATCGCCACGCGCATGGAAGCGCTCGGCACCGACGACATGATGCGTAGCGCGATGATGCTGCATCTGTCGGTGACGGAGCAGCGCACCTTCGCGATTCCCGAAGACGATCCGCGCCGCGCGCCCGCGCTCGACGAGCTCCGCGCGCGCCTGACGCAGGCTGCGAAGCTGCCGTGGGCGCCGAAGGATCTGGAGTGGCTCGCGCAGCGTTCGGCCGCCGTCGGCATGCCCGATCTCGCGGCGCATCTGTACGCGCGTCTGTCGGCCAACGATCCCGACGGACGCACGAAGTGGGACACGCAGATCACGCGCTACGCGCTGCAGGTCGGCGACTATCACGCTGCCGCCGATGCATGGTTCCGTCAGGAAGCCGTGGCGCAGACGCGCGACGAACAGCGCCGTTGCTTCGTCGCGGGCGTGCGCACACTGCAGTCGGGCAATCTGCTCGACGACGCGCTGACGGCCGCCGACGCGCATCTCGGCAAGCTCGCCGACGATCCCGCCACGCTCATCGTGTTGCTCAATCTCGCGCGCGCGGCGAATCGTCCGGATGCTGTCGACCGGTACGCGAAGCTGCTGGCGAAGTACGCGCTCGCCGAGCCGACGTCGCCGCTAGCCGAGCATGTGCGCAACGTGGCGCAAGCGGGTTATGCGTATATGGATGGTCCCGTCGCGTATCGGCATGGCGGCTCGCTCGTCAGCCTGCGCGCCGCGATGCGCGAGGCAGCGGCGCAAGAGCAGGGCGAAGTGCGCGTGATCCGCGTCGCCACGCAAGCAGCGCCGGTAGCACCGGTAGCGCAAGCGCCGCAAGCCGCCAGCAGTGTGAACAGCGTTGACACTTCCGCCGTCCGCTCGGACCCGAGCGTGGCCAATGTCGTGTTTCAGGCCTTCGTCGAATCGGGCGATCTGGCGAGCGCGCAGAAAGTCGCCGCGCAGCAGGTGCAGCGCGATCCGCGTTCGGTGGAATGGGTCAAGCGCCTCGCGCAGGTCGCCGAATGGAATCGCGATCCGTCGCTCGCGCTGAAGTCGTGGCTCGACTATGCGCAACTGTCGAACGATCAGGTCGGCTGGCAGAACGTGCTGCGCATCGCGCCGATGCTCGACGACGACGAAGCCTATCTGACAGCACTCGTACACGAAGCGCGTGCGAAACCGAACGACCTGAAGCTGATCGACAACGTGACGGCAACGTACGAACGTCTCGGCCGTCCCGACGATGGCCTCGCGTTCCTGCGCTCGCTGCCGCGCGCGACGAACGCCGATGCGATCGATCAGCGCATCGGCCAGCTCGCGGAGCGCACGGGTCACGACGATCAGGCGCTCGCAACGTACCGCGCGGTGCAGGCACGTCATCCGAACGACGCGAATGCGGCGCTGCGCACGGCGAGCGTGCTGTACCGGCAGGGCGACTATCGTGCGTCGCTGGCCGCGCTGAAGACGGCGCGCGCGGGCGCGAAAGACAGCGACGAGGACTTCTGGCGCAACTACGCGGAACTCGCGCGTCTGCTGCAACGGGACGACGACGCGAACGAAGCGTATTTCCATCTGATCGCGAGCGGCGCGGCGACGCCCGAAGACCTCGGCGACATGACGTACTTCTACGACCCGTATCCGATCGATGCGGGCCGCGTCGCCGAATTGCGTTATCGCCGCGATCACACGGTGCGCGCGTTGCAGGACGCGATTTTCTACTACACCGACGCGCAGGCGATGGACCGCATCGCGACGCTGCTCGCGAGTCTCACGCCCGACGAACTCAAGGCGGCGGAAGCCTCGCCCGCGCTGCTCGGCGTGCGCGCCGAATACTATCGCCTCATCAACGAGCCGCAGAGGGCGCTCGCCGATCTGAAGCGCGCCGTCGATTTGCCGGGCGCCAGTTCCGATCTGCGCGCCGCGTACCTGTGGACCTTGGTCGACTACGGCAGCGACGGCGATCTGCGCGAAGCGTTGAAGCGCTGGCGCGGTAGTGCCGATCAAAGCTCGGCCTTGTGGGAGCCGTACGCAGCCGCCGAAATGCGCCTGAACCGGCCCGTCGCCGCGCTCGAATATCTGCGCCGCCAGTCGGCGATGATGTCGCGCGATCCGCTGTGGCTGCTCACCTATGCCGACGCGCAGGAGCAGGCGGGGCACGACGGCCTCGCGTGGTCGATCCGCAAGAAGGTGTGGCTGCAGATGCAGCAGGACGAAGCGCAGCTCGTGAAGCTGCATGGCGCGCAACGCGCGGCAATGCGTGGGCGCACCGCGCAGGACGCCGAGACGCTCGAAGACCTGCGTGGCCGGCGAGTGACGCTCTCAGCCGAATTCGCAACGGGCGATGCGTCCGCTGCGCTGCTCGACAGCCTGATGTCGACGCGGCCCGCATCGGCTGACAATTCGATCGTGCGCCGCACGATGATCGGCACGGCGAAGGGGCTGCCGGGTGGCGCGCCGCTGGATGGCGCCGGGCTGCCGGAGAACGCGCGGGTGCGCGGCGCCGTCGCGAAAGAAGTGGCCGTGGCGTGGGCGCTGTCGAAGGAAAGCAATCCGCTGGCGAAGCGGTGGCTCGCGCAGCAATACGCGGAGCGTCTGTCGCGTCCCGCCGATGCACAGCTGACCATCGCGCTCGCCGAGAACGATATCCCCGAGATGGAACGTCTGCTCGCGGTGGAGCGCTCGCGCCTGCCCGTCAACGACCGCATCGACGCGACGATTGCCGTCGACCGGCCCGACCGCGCGCAGCAGCTCGCGTTCAACGCGCTCGACGGCGCGCCGGAAGACACCGACCTGCATACGCGCGTGACGGAAACGACGCTCGACTGGCCGCAATCGATCGACGCCGATGTCGTCAATCACATCGAGCATCCGCTCGATTACGTCGAGACGACGCTCGCGGCCAGCCGCAAGATTGCCGAGCGCTATCTGGTTGGCGTGACGGCCGTGCAGCACTTCCAGCATTCGACCGACATCACGCAGCTGGTCAACGTGCCGTCCGTCGACCGCTGGCTCAACATCTACGGCGAGCGGCAAACGCGCGACACGTCGTTCACGGTCACGGGCGGTCGGCGCGTCGGCTCGGCTGCGTTCTACACGCTCGATCTCGCGGGCGAAGTGGGGCGCAACTCGCCGCTGACGCTCGGCGTGCGCGCGGGCCGCAACCAGGTCGCGGATGAAAACCAGACGCTGCTGGTCGGCGGCATGAAGGACAACGTGATCGGCGATCTCACGTATCGCATGACGGAGCGGATCACGCTCACGGGCAGCGTCGAAGCGGACCGCTTCTATAGCCAGGCGCGCAACTACATCGGCAGCGGCGTGCTGTCGACGGCCGAAGTGACCTACCGTATCCGCACGACCTACCCGGACTACACGTTGCGCGCGCTGATCACGCACGGCGCCTACGGCGCAAGCGGCCAGGCCGACGCGCTGATGACGCGCCTGTTGCCGACGGCCTTGCAGCCTGCGTCGCCGCAGGACTTCATGCCGGACACGTACACGCAATACGGCTTTTACTTCGGCTTCGGCAACGATCTGCTCGAGCAGTACACGCATGCATGGCGTCCTTTCTTCGACGTGGGCATCGTGCACGACTCGATTCAGGGCTGGGGCCCGGACGTGAGTATCGGCGTTGCGGGCACGGTGTTTGGCGGCGATCACCTGGCGGTGTTCCTGCAGCATCAGCGCGTGTCGAAGATCGGCACGCCCGTCACATTGCTGGGCGCGCGGTACAAATGGTTCTATTGATTCGGGCTTTACTGATTCGGGTTCTACTGATTCGGCGAATTGGGACGATAACGACATTTCTGAGGAGTGGTTCGATGAGCAACATCAACGGCTGGACACGTTTGATCAAGTGGGTGGCGGCAGCGGCCGCTTCGGCGCTGGTGCTGGGCGCATGCGGTTCGATTCGCCAGGCGGGCTCGCCTGCCATCGAATCGAAGGACTCAGTCGCCGTGGTGACGATGGCGAACTTCACGGAAACGCCGGCAGCGGGCAGCAGCGCCGCGGCGATTGCGGCGAACGCATTGCGTCAGAACGGCTTTGCCGATGTGCGCCTCGCACCCGTCGATGCATCCGCGAACGCGATGTTCGACACCGCGCAGCGCGATATCGGCGAGAAGAAGCTCGCATGGGCGCGTGAGCAGCGCGTGAAGTACGTGCTGACGGGCGCTGTCGAAGAGTGGCGCTACAAGGTCGGCGTGGATGGCGAGCCCGTCGCGGGCGTGACGTTCGAGCTGATCGACGTGGCGTCGGGCCAGGTGGTGTGGAGCGCGACGGGTTCGAAGAGCGGCTGGACGCGCTCGAGCCTGTCGAGCGTCGCGTCGTCGCTGATCGGCAGCCTGCTGTCGCCGCTGCGCACGCGCGGCTGATGGCGTCGCGCGTCTGTCATGTGCTTCGCGACATGCGCGCGGCAATCTGCAATACCAGTGCAACTCGACACGTGATGAGGAGTCGGCCGTGAATACCGTCACCGCGCAAAGCGCCGCCAGTGCCGCGGCGAAACCGCGCCAATCGAACCCGTTCGGCAACCTGAGCGCGTGGCGGCGCCTCGTCGCGCCCGCGGTGTCGCGTCCGTTTTCCATCGTGGAGACGGTCGTGTTCATCGGCGTGGTCTTCGCGGCTTCCTATGCGCTCGATCACAACAATCCGTTCCTGCTGCACACGGGCTTTCCGTGGCTGTGGTTCGCGCCGCTCATCGTCGCGCTGCGTTATGGCACGCTGCTCGGCCTGCTCGGCTGCGCGATGCTGATCGGCGCATACCAGGTGTTCACGCAGGTGCTGATGCACGGCAGTTCGGCCGCGTGGCCGACGCTGTTCTTCACGGGCGGCGTACTGCAGACTATCGTCGCGGGTCACTTCGGCGATACGTGGGGCAGCCGCGCGCAGCGCGCGAACGCGATCAACGACTATCTGAACGACCGGCTCGTCGCGATCACGAACAGTCATTATCTGATGCGCCTGTCGCACGAGCGCCTCGAAAAGGACCTGTTGACCAAGCCGACCACGCTGCGCGATTCGATCACCGAGCTGCGCCGCATTTCCGTCGCGCATGGTCTCGACACGAAGCCGCGCAGTTCCGGCGACATGCCCGGCACGCGCGAGTTGCTCGAATTCATCGCGCAGGCGTGCCAGATCGAAGTGGCTGCGCTGTATCCCGTGCATGACGGCAAGGTCGGGCGCGACGCGCTCGCGCATATCGGCGATACGTTCGACTTCGATCCGCGCGACGAACTCGTGCAGCGCGCGCTCGAAACGCGTGCCGTCGCGCATCTGAAGAGCGAAGAGCGACCGGTGACGAATACGCATCTGCTGGTGTGCGCGCCGCTGATCTCCGCGGACGGCACCATGCTCGCGATGCTCGCGATCCGCCGCATGCCGTTCCTGTCGCTGAACTTCGACAATCTGCAACTGCTGCTCGTGCTGCTCGGCTATTACGCCGACGGCGTCGAGCACTCGCAGCAGGTGCGCGAGATCCTGCACGCGGTGCCCGATTGCCCGTACGAGTTCGCGCTCGACGTGAGCCGGCTCACGCGGCTCGAACGCACGGCGGGCATCACGTCGTCGCTGGTGGCGCTGGTGTTCCCGCATGACGATGCCGGCGATTCGTTCTTCGAGCACGTGATGCGCCGCCGCCGGTCGCTCGATCTGATGTGGCCGGTGAAATCGGCAGGGCAGTCGGTGCTGCTGAATCTGATGCCCGCAACCGACGCGACGGGCGTCGACGGCTACCTCGCTCGGATCGAATCGAGCCTGCGCGCGCAGTTCAATCTGGACCTCGAAGGCGCGCGCATCGGCGTGCACACGCTGCATCTGGGCGGCGACGAGCCGGGCCTGGCGTTGAAGCGCCTTCTTCTGCGCAGTGGTATCGATGGATAAGGCCACCGCAAACCGCTCCAGCGGCGGCGGGTTCGTGGCCGCGCTGGTCGCCGTGCTCGCGGCGTTTGGCATCGTCATCGTTGCCGGCGTTCAGTGCGTGGGCATCGTGTACTTCGCGAATACGCCCACCGCGTACGATCCGCTGTTGCCCGCCGTTGCGTTCAACATCGTGTGCGGCGTGCTCCAGGCGTTGCTGTTCCGCCTGCTGCTGCCGCTGCGTTATCGCGAGCCGCGTGCGTGGAGCTTGCTGTTGCTCGGCCTTGCGTGCACGTTCGTGCCGCTGCTCGGCGGTCTCGTCGTGCTGGTGAGCTGCATCTGGGCGGCGTGCTATCCGGCCTCGCATGCGGACGATGAGATGGGCGACGTGCCCGCGCCCGAGTTCGTCACGTATCTGATGTCGCGTGTCTCGCACGGCGGCGGTGCGCGCTTGCAGGCGCGGCTTGTGAACACGAAGGTCGCGGCCGCCGATCGCCGATCGCCTGTCGGCGCTCGTCGCGATCCAGAGCATGCCGACCCGCACCACGGGCACGCTGCTGCGCGATCTGCTCGCGGACCCGGTCGAAGACGTGCGGCTGATCGCGTACGGCACGCTGGATCAGGCGGAAAACGACGTGATGCAGCGCATTTTCCATGCGTCGAAGACGCTGGAAGATGCGCAGTCGGAAGGCGATCGTCATGCGATCAACCGGCATCTCGCCGAGCTGTATTTCGAGCTGATCTATCAAAACCTCGTGCAGGGCGTCGTCTATCGGCACACGCTCGAACAGGCCGACCGCCATGCGCGCGCCGCGCTCGAAATCGACGCCAGCGATGCCGCGCTGTGGATGATTCGCGGCCGCCTCGCATTGACCAACGGCGCCGCGGACGAAGCCGCGCAGCACATGGACCGCGCGCAATCGCTCGGTTTTCCGCGCGAGCGTCTGGTGCCGTGGCTTGCCGAAGTCGAATATCTGCGCGGCGATTATGCGCGCGTGTCCGAACTGCTCGCGTCGCTCGGCAATGCCGCGACGCTGCCGATGCTCAAACCTGTTGCGCGTTACTGGTCCACATGAAACCGTCACTGTTGCGCCGCGCTGCGGACGCCGATGTCTGCCTGCTGCTCGAAGGCACGTTCCCGTACGTGCGCGGCGGCGTGTCGAGCTGGGTCAACGAAATGCTCCGCTCGTATCCGGAGATCCGCTTCGCGATTGCGTTCATCGGCAGCCGCGAAGAGGATTACAAGGCGGCCGCCTATGCGCTGCCCGACAACGTCGTGCACTTCGAGGCGCACTATCTGTACGAGACGTCCGGTGCGGACGATCAGGCGGCGCGCGAAATTCCCGGTGATGCGCAGGCGTTCGCGCAATCGGCGGCGCTGCACGAAGCCTGGCGTAACGGCGGCGAAGTCGATGCCGGCGCGATGATGGCCGATATGGTGCAGCTGATCGGCGACAAGGCGCCGCTCAGCGAGGAACAGTTCCTGACGAGCCGCGCGGCGTGGGACTTCATCGTCGATCAGTATCACCGCTATTGCACGGACCCATCGTTCACCGATTACTTCTGGACCGTGCGCATCATGCACAAGCCGCTGTGGCAGCTTGCGCGCGTCGCCGAGCAGTTGCCGCCCGCGAAGGTCTATCACACGGTGTCGACGGGATATGCGGGCTTTCTGGGCGCCTTGCTGCACTATCGGACGGGGCGGCCGCTGCTCGTGTCCGAGCACGGCATCTATACGAAAGAGCGCAAGATCGACCTGCTGCAAAGCCAGTGGATTCGCGACAACCGCGGCGCGTTCGAACGCGACATTTCGAAGATCAGTTACTTCCGCGAACTGTGGGTGCGTTTCTTCGAGGCGCTCGGCAAGCTCGCCTATGACGCCGCCGACGATATCGTCGCGCTGTACGAAGCGAACCGTCAGCGGCAGATCACGGACGGCGCGCAGGCCGCGCGTACGCGCAACATTCCGAACGGCGTGGACGTGGACGGTCTCGCGCCGCTCGTCGACAAGCGCGTCGTACGGCCGCGCAACGTGGTCGCGCTGATCGGCCGCGTGGTGCCGATCAAGGACATCAAGACTTACATTCGCGCGCTGTTCATCGCATCGCGCGCGATGCCCGATATCGAAGGATGGATCGTCGGGCCTGAAGAAGAAGATCCGTCGTACGCGCAGGAATGCCGCGCGCTCGCGGAAAGCCTGGGTCTTGCGAATAACGTGAAGTTTCTCGGCTTTCAGCGCATCGACGAGATTCTGCCGAAGGTCGATGTGCTCGCGCTGACGTCGATCAGTGAGGCCTTGCCGCTCGTCGTGCTGGAAGGCTTCGCAGCGGGCATCCCGTCGATCACGACGGACGTGGGTTCGTGCCGGCAGTTGATCGAAGGCTACGGCGACGAGGACCGCGCATTGGGTGCAGCGGGGAGCGTGGTGCCGATCGCGAATCCTGCAGCGTTCGCGCAGGCCGTGCTCGATCTGCTCGGCGACGAGCCTCGCTGGCTTGCCGCGCAACAGGCGGGACTGGCGCGCGTGCGGCGTTTCTATACGAAGGCGCAGATGATCGATCAATATCGTGTGCTGTATCAGCGTTTGATGGCGGCGCCTTCGCAAGTCAAAGCCGCTGAAGGCGGGCAGGGCGGCGGTTGCCCGATGCATGCGGGCAGGGCGGCAGCGGCACAGTCGACACAGACGGAAGGGGTGCGCTGATGGCTGGCATTGGTTTCGAGCTTCGCAAGATTCTGAAGCGGCAGACGCTGTTCGGCGTCGCACGCGCTTACGCGTATGCGGGGCTGATCAGTTCCGGTCCGCTGATCCTGTCGATCTTCGGCATTCTGATCATCGGCGTGATGAGCCTCGCGTTCGTGATACCGAAGTACGCGATCGTGCAGTTCCAGGTATCGGTGACGTATCTGATTGCGTGCAGTCTGATCCTCACGGGGCCGCTGCAACTGTCGTTCACACGCTTCATTTCCGACCGGATCTTCGAGAAGCGCGATGATCTCGTGCTGTCGAACTACAACGGCGTCGTTCTGGTTTCGACGGCGGCGTCGGGCGTGCTCGGCGTGCTTGCCGTCGCGTTCGGCTTTCAGGGCGAGCCGCTGATGTACCGGCTGCTGATGGTGGCGGGCTTCGTCGTCGTCAGCAACATCTGGATCGCGGTGATCTTTCTGTCGAGCGTAAAGCAGTACCGGCAGATTCTCTTTGTGTTCGCGATCGGTTACGGCTGTACCGTCGCGTTCGCGCTGATGCTCAATTCGCACGGGTTGTCGGGTTTGCTCGGCGGCTTCGTCGCTGGGCATGTCGTGCTGCTTGCTGGTTTGTCGGGGCTGATCTATCGCAACTATCGCAGCCCGCGCTTCATCTCGTTCGAGGTGTTCCAGAAGCGCTTTGCGTATCCGAGTCTCGCGATGGTCGGGTTCCTGTTCAACCTCGGCGTGTGGCTCGACAAGTTCATGTTCTGGTATGCGCCGGGCACAGGGTCGAAAGTCATCGGGCCGCTGCATGCGTCCGTCATTTACGACATTCCCGTTTTCATCGCCTACGTGTGCGTGATGCCGGGCATGGCGACGTTCCTCGTGCGCATCGAAGCCGATTTCGTCGAATACTACGACCGCTTCTACGACGCCGTGCGCAGCGGCGCGACGCTGCGCCATATCAACGACATGCGCGACATGATGGTCGGCAGCGTGCGCGCGGGCCTGTATGAGATCGTGAAGATTCAGGCGGTGGTGCTGCTGCTGATTCTCGCGTTCGGCCATCTGGTGCTCGATGCGCTCGGCATTTCGTCGCTGTATATGCCGCTGATGATGGTCGACGTGATCGCGGCGAGCCTGCAGGTGTTGCTGCTCGGTCTGCTGAACGTGTTCTTCTATCTCGATGCGAGGCGCACGGTGTTGCGTCTGTGTCTTGCGTTCGTGCTGTTGAACGGCATCCTGACGGGTATTACGCTGTACATGCAGCCAGACTATTATGGTTATGGCTTCGCGCTGACGCTGCTGATTCTCGTCGCTGCCGCAGTGCAACTCCTGGATCGCAAGTTCAGCAAGCTCGAATACGAAACTTACATGCTGCGCAATTGAACGTTTTATGACAGCCAGTTCGTTCGCCCGTCTGGGCGTTTCGTGGATCGTCGTCGCTTGCGCGGCGGTGGTCATCCTGTTGCTGTCGGTTGCGTGGGTGCGGCCCGCGCTGGCCGCCTGCAAGCGGGCTTCATCGACGGGAATCGGGGCGGTTGCGCTCTTCTACGGCGCGAACGTGCAGGCCGAGCGCTTCGAACCGTTCGATACCGTGGTGATCGAACCCGACAGCGGTTTCGACCCACGCGCGCATACGGCGCATTGCCCGAACTGGTACGCGTATGTGAGCGTCGGCGAAGTGACGAAAGAGCGCGCGTACTACGCGCAGATGCCGAAGACGTGGTTCGCGGGCAGCAACGCGGCTTGGTCATCGACGGTCGTGGACCAGACCGCTTCGGGATGGCCCGCGTTTTTCGTCGACCAGATCATCACGCCGTTGTGGGAACGCGGGTATCGCGGCTTTTTTCTCGATACGCTGGATTCGTATCAACTCGTCGCGAAGACGGACGCCGAACGGATGCAGCAGCAGGCGGGCATTGGCGCAGTGTTGCGCGAATTGAAGGCCCGCTATCCGCAGGCGCGGCTGATACTGAACCGGGGTTTCGAGATTCTGCCGCAGGTGCACGATCAGGTTGCGGCCGTCGCGTTCGAATCGCTGTTTGGCCGCTGGGATCAGGCGAATCAGCGCTACAGCGAAGTACCCGGCAACGACCGCGAATGGCTGCTCGCCCAGGCGCGCGAGATACACGAACGTTACAGCCTGCCCGTCATTTCAATCGATTATTGTCCGCCGGAAGACGAAGCCTGCCGCCGTGAGATCGTGCAGAAGATCAGCGCGCTCGGCATCGTGCCGTATGTGGCCGATGGCGGGTTGCAGACCATCGGCATGAGCCACTCGATCATCAAAGACGCCGAGCCGCTCACGAAGGTCTCGCTCACGCGCTGAACGGCAGGCTCGCGTATCAGCGCAACTGCGTGACGGCGAGCAGCAACACCATGCTGCCGATCGCGCCATCCAGCACGCGCCAGGCAGTGGCCCGCTTGAACAGCGGCGCAAGCGCGCGCGCTCCATACCCCAGTGCAACGAACCAGATCGCGCTAACGGCCATTGCGCCGACCGCGAACGCGGCGCGCGAGCCCTGCGCTTCACGTGCACCTGCCGTCCCGATCAACAGAAACGTATCCAGATAGACGTGCGGATTGAGCCACGTGAACGCGAGCGTCATCAGCACGATGGGCAGCGCGCGTTGCGCGGGCGGCGCGGTGTCGGCTTTCGCATCGGTATCGAGCGTGGCATGCCCGGGGCGCACCGCGCGCACCAAAGCGCTGATCCCGAACCACGTGAGATACGCGAGACCCACGTACAGCAGCGCGTGGATGAAGGTCGGATAACGCTCGACCAGCACCGATGCGCCACCGACACCCGCGCCGATCAGCAGGATATCCGACAGCGTGCACAGCAGCACGATCTTGCCGATATGCGAGCGCATGATGCCTTGACGGAGCACAAACGCGTTCTGCGCCCCAATAGTGACGATCAACGAGGCGCACAACGCGGCGCCATGCGAAAAAGCCAGCAAGTTCATGATGGTGTGAAGGAGAGAAGGAATCGGATGCGTGAGTGTGCCGTCGTCGATAGAATAAGAGAAACTAATTTCCGTAACGCCGCTTAAGGAACGCTAATGCTCGACTATGCTTTGCTGGATGCGCTCGCGGCTGTCGTGCGTCATGGCTCGTTCGACCGCGCGGCTGCGGCGCTGAATGTGACGCCTTCCGCCGTGTCGCAGCGGGTGAAACTGCTGGAGGAGCGCGTCGGCAGCGTGCTCGTCAAGCGCGGGCAGCCGTGCACGGCGACCCGCTCGGGCGCGCTGCTGTGCAGGCATACGGAGCGCGTGCAATTGCTGGAGGCGGAGCTCAATGGCCGCATGCCCGAGTTGCCCGGCGCGCTGCTCGAACCGTGGCCGACCTTGCGCGTCGCGGTGAACGACGACAGCGTCGGCACATGGTTCATCGACGCCGTCGCGGACTTTTGCGCCGAGCGCGGCATGCTGCTCGATCTGGTGATCGACGATCAGGACCATACGGCGCAGCGGATTCGCGACGGCAGCGTGCAGGGCGCGGTGACGACGCAATCGGAGCCGGTGCAGGGCTGCCGCTCGACGCGTCTGGGGCGCATGCGTTACCGCGCCGTCTGCACGCCTGCGTTTTACGAGCGTTATTTCAGCGAGGGCATCAGTCGCGACACGCTGCGCGCCGCGCCGTGCGTCGACTTCAATCCGAAGGATCAACTGCAAAAGCGCTTCGTGCAGAAGATCACGCGTGGCGAAGTCGATGCGCCGACGCACTGGATTCCGCACGTATCCGGCTTCTTGCGCGCGTGCGCGACGGGGATGGGTTGGGGCATGTGCCCGGAGCGAATGATCGCCGCGCAACTGGAAAGCGGCGAACTGATCGACATGGCGCCGGGCAAGCATCTCGACGTCGATCTGTATTGGCAGAGCTGGCGGCTGTCGATCGGCTGGCTCGACGATTTCGGGGCCGCGCTGCGCAAGCGGTCCGCCGAGTTTCTCGACTGACCGCCTGCCGTTTCTGTGCGTGACTGGGTAATGCGCGGCTCAATGCAGCCGGATCACGGGATGCACGCGGCGCCGCAGCCAATGGCTCGCCGTATCGAGCGCCATGCGCGCGAAGCCGGTAACCGTCATCACGTGCCGGCGATAGATCAGCCGGTACACGACGGTGGCGAGCCAGCCGTCGACGAACACGGACCGCTCGCGCAGGCCGCTCAGACTGCCGATCGTGCCCACATCGCCGAAGCCGACCAGCGTGCCCGCGTCGCGATACGTGAACTCGGGCAGCGTTTCGCCGCCGACACGGCACTTCAGCGCGCGTGCCAGGAACATCGCCTGCTGATGCGCAACCTGGGCACGCGGCGCGAGAAAGCCGTCCGCATGCGAAGGGCAGGCCGCGCAATCGCCGAGCGCGAAGATGTTCGCGTCATTCGTGGTTTGCAGCGTGCGCGTCACGAGCACTTGCGCATTGCGGTTCACGTCGATGCCGTCGAGCACGCGCAACACGGGCGGCCCGGCGATGCCCGCGGTCCAGATGGCGATGTCGCTCGGCAGATGCTGACCGTCGTGGGTGAGCACGGCATCTGCGCGTACTTCCGTCACGCGTGTTGTCGTGAGCACTTCGACGCCGAGACCGCCGAGTATCCGCTGCGCGCGCGCTGAGATGCGTTGCGACAGCGCGGGCAATACACGCTCCGTGCCTTCGATCAACCTGATACGAAAGTCGCGTTCCGGGTCGAGTGCGAAAAGGCTGTAGCGGTGCATCAAACGGATGCTGTCGCGCAAGGCCGCTGCAAGCTCGACACCCGTCGCGCCTGCCCCGACGATGTTGATCGATACCGGCTGCACCTGCTGCGCGCCGCTCACACGCCGTACATGATTCGCCCGCGTGCAGGCATCGAGCAGCTTGCGGCGGAACGATTCCGCGTGCGTGACGGACTCCAGCGGCAGCGCATGTTGTTCCGCGCCCTTGACGCCGAAGTAGTTGGTCACGCTGCCGAGCGCGAGCACGAGCGTATCGAACGCGATTTGACGCGCGGGGAGCACTTCGCGGCCATTGTCATCACGCGTTGCGCTGATCGTGATGTGACGCTGCGCGCGATCGAGCGATTGCAGCGCACCCTGTTCGAACTCGAAGCCATGACGCCGCGCCTGCACCGCGAATTGCAGCTGATGCGTGGCGGGATCGATCTGGCCTGACGCGGCTTCGTGCAGCAGCGGCTTCCAGAAGTGCGTCGGCGAGCGGTCGACGAGTACGACTTGCGCATGCCCGCTCTTGCCGAGCGATTCGCCCAGACGCGTTGCGAGTCCCAGTCCGCCTACGCCGCCGCCAACGACGACGATTCGGTGCGGCGCAGTTCTTGTGCTACTTGCGGTGTGTCGATCGATCGAGGTCATGATGCGTACTCTCCTGAAACGTTTTCAAGGCGGATTCATGCGTGAACATCATCAGTGAGGTCGAGTATAGAATTGGGCGAAACCGCAGCACAATTTAATGTTTGTACAGAACATATAGGTTTTCACTTATGTTAAAGGTAGCGACATTTCGTCAATTGAAGGCGCTTCATACGGTGGCGAAGCTTGGCAGCGTGTCGGGCGCGGCAGAGGAATTGCGGTTGACGCAGCCCGCCGTGTCGCTGCAAATCCGCTTGCTGGAAGACGCAGCGGGCGCGCCGCTGCTGCAGCGCGTGGGGCGCGGCGTGCAACTGACGGCGGCGGGCGAAATACTCGCGCGCTATGCACTCGAAATTCTCGACCTGTGGAACGGCGCTGCCGACGATCTCGCCGCGTTGCACGGCGAGCAGGGCGGCACGCTGCGCATCGGCGCGATCACGACGGCCGAGTATCTGATCCCGCCGTTTCTCGTGCGCTTCACGGAAGCGCGTCCGCAAGTGAAGGTGCAATTCAAGGTGGGCAATCGCGCGGACATCATCCGCATGCTCGCGACGCATGAAATCGATCTCGCCGTAATGGGCAGCCCGCCGCGTGAATTGCGCACGGTGGCGACGGTGTTCGCGAAGCATCCGATGGCCTTCGTCGCGTCGCCTTCGCACGCGCTGATGAAAAAGAAGCGCCTCACACTCGGCGATCTGGAATCAGCGAACCTGTTCGTGCGCGAGCGCGGCTCGGGCACGCGTTCGACGGTCGAAAACCTGTTCAGGCAGGCGGGCCACAAGCTTCATATCGGTTCCGAGCTGTCGAGCAACGAGGCAATCAAGCAACTGGTGGAAGCGGGGCTCGGCATTTCGTTTCTGTCGCTGCACGCGTGTTCGCTCGAATTTCAGGCGGGCTTACTCGCGCTGCTGCCGCTGCCCGACAACCCGATCGAGCGTGACTGGTACGTGATGCACGTGTCGGACAAGCGCCTGCCGCATGTCGCGAGCCTGTTCCGCGACTTTCTGATCGAACAGGGCACGAAGGGCAGCGTGCCGATTCCGATGCCTGCCGTTGCGGCCGCAAGGAAGCGCCGCTCTACCTGAAATCTGCCGATTGTTTTCGACGTTTTGCACGCCGCAAGCTGCTTTCGAGACTTTCGTGGACGTCGCGATCCGCTTGGGAAGCCTTGCTGGATAAGGATTTCCACTTACATCGACCGATATCGAAGTAAAGGTTGCGCCGACGATATTTTTGCCCGAATTGTTTCTCTTTACAGTGGCGGCCAGACATTTGTTAAAAAGCGGACGCCGCCAGCCAGTAGCGAGCCGTGTGATTTCCCTGGCCGTCAGAGGAGTCGGAGACATGAGCAGCAACCCCAACGAGAGCAACAACAGCAGCATCACGACCGTCGAGACCTTTGGTTTCGAACGTATCCCCGACGCGTCCCGCTATGCGCGGCCTATCGATCTGTTCCGCCTGCTGTTCGGCGGCTGCAACACGTTTTCCACTTCCGTGCTCGGCAGCTTTCCCGTGCTGCTCGGCCTGTCGTTTTGGGCGGGCGTCGCGTCGATCGTGATCGGCGTGCTGGTCGGCTCGTGCATTCTTGCGCCGATGAGCCTGTTCGGCATGCGCAACGGCACGAACGATCCCGTTTCGTCGGGCGCGCACTTTGGTATTCATGGACGGATCGTCGGCTCGTTTCTCGCGCTGCTGACGTCCGTCGCGTTCTTTTCGCTCGCCGTGTGGAGTTCGGGCGATGCGCTCGTGGGCGGCGCGAATCATCTGCTCGGGCTGCCTGTGAACGGCTTTACGCTGAGCGCCGCATACGGCGTCTTTGCGGTGCTCGTGCTGACCGTGTGCATCTACGGCTTTCGCTTCATGCTGTGGGTCAACAAGATCGCCGTGTGGACGGCGAGTCTGCTGTTCATCGCGGGCATCTTCGCGTTCGCCGGTCCGTTCGACAGCCACTACGCTGGCAAGTTTGCGATGGGCGCGGTCGGTTTCTGGCCGGCCTTCGTGAGCGCGGTGCTCGTGGCACTGAGCAATCCCGTTTCGTTCGCTTCGACGATGGGCGACTGGGCGCGCTACATTCCGCAGAACACGCCGAGGCATCGCACGATGCTGGCCGTGATGGTCGCGCAGATCGCGACTTTCGTGCCGTTCTTCTTCGGCCTCGCGACGGCGACGATCATCGCGCAGAAGGCACCGGACTTTATCGCGTCGAATAACTACGTCGGCGGATTGCTGGCGATCTCGCCGAACTGGTTCTTCCTGCCCGTGTGTCTGATTGCGATTATCGGCGGCATGTCGACGGGTACGACGGCGCTGTACGGTACGGGCCTCGACATGTCGAGCATGTTCCCGAAGCTGCTCAACCGCGTGCGTGCGACGTTCCTGATCGGCTGTGCTGCGATTGGCTTCATCTTTCTCGGGCGCTTCGTGTTCAATCTCGTGGAAAGCGTGTCGACGTTCTCGGTGCTCATCAACACATGCAGCTGCCCGTGGATGGTGATCATGATCATCGGCTACGTGACGCGCCGCGGCTTCTATCTGTCCGACGACCTGCAGGTGTTCAATCGCGGCGGACGTGGTGGCCATTACTGGTTCACGCACGGCTGGAACTGGCGCGCGATGGGCGCGTGGGTGCCGAGCGCGCTGACGGGCCTGTGCTTCGTCAATTTGCCGGATCAGTTCGTCGGCCCGCTCGGCGAACTCGCGGGTGGTCTCGATATCAGCTTGCCTGTCGCGTTGACGATGGCTTGCACGCTGTACGTGACGTTGCTGCAATGCTTCCCTGAGCCGGACGGCGTATATGGACCGCAAGGTCGACGATGGCTGCGCGGCAGCCACAAGGCCACGCATGCGCGGATCAAGGTGGTCGAACCGCGCACGGCGGAAGGCCTGCGAGGCAACAGGATGACGGCGCCGCGCGAAGAAGTATTCGACACGCAGGACGCCGCGTAATAAAAGAGAGCATGCCGCTAGTGGCATCATTATCAAAGACTGGAATAGAGCAGGTGAGAAGATGAGCGAGTCGGTCAAACGCGCATTCGAAGGTGTCAAGCTGTTTCCGTTCTGGCTGGACAATCCGGCGGCGCCTGCCGTTGAACGCGAACTGATCGGGCCCACCGCGGCCGATCTCGTGATCGTCGGCGGAGGCTTTACGGGTTTGTGGGCAGCCATTCAGGCGAAGGAGAACGATCCTCGTCTGGATGTCGTGCTGATCGAAGCGGGCAAGATTGCATATGGAGCGTCAGGCCGTCCGGGCGGAATCATCTCGACGTCCGTGATGCACGGGCTGCCGAATGCGACGCGCGTGTTCCCGAAAGATCTCGATGTACTCGAGCGTCTGGGGCAGGAGAATCTCGACGGGTTCAAGGAATCGCTTGTTCGCTATGGCATCGAAGCCGATGTCGAATGGAACGGCGAAATGACGGTGGCCGTCGACGAAAAGCATCTCGACCATTTGCAGAATGACTTCGAACTGCATATGTCGCATGGGCATGATGTTGTATTGCTCGACAGCGAGAAGGCGCGAGAGCAACTGGATTCGCCGTTGTTTGCAGGTGCGATGTGGTCGCGTAATCGTAGTGGGACGATTCATCCCGCGAAGCTTGCTTGGGGGCTCAAGGCGGCAGCCTTGAAACTTGGCGTGCGGTTGTATGAGCATTCGCCGTTGACGCGTCTCGAAGACGCGGGCAAGAAGATGGTCGTGCATACGCAGGCGGGGCGGATTGATACGCCGCGTGTGTTGCTCGGCACGGGTACGGCGAATGTTGGCGTGACGGATATCAACCGGCGTGTGATGCAGGTGCGTGATCACATCGTCGCGACGAGTCCGCTAACGGAAGAGCAGATGGCGCGTATTGGCTGGAAGAACCGGCAGGGCGTGTATGACACGCGCACGCAGCTCAATTATTTTCGTCTCACGAAAGATAACCGGATCATTTTTGGCGGGCGTGTTAGTTATCACTTTGGTGGCGATAACAATCCTGCGCAGGATCGTGATGAGCGCACTTACTACAAACTCGCAGAGGCTTTTTATCGGACTTTCCCGCAGCTGGATGATGTGAAGTTCACGCATGCGTGGGGTGGGCCGATTGATTACTGTTCTCGCGGGGCGGTTTTTGCGCGTAAGTATCACGGTGGGAAGACTGTTTTTGTTGCCGGGTATACCGGGTTTGGTGTCGCCGGAAGCCGCTTCGGCGCGAGGATGGGGCTCGAAATGCTCTGGAATCGCGATACGTTGATCACTTCGCTTGATATCTCGCGGAAGGGGTCTTCTTATATTCCGCCAGAGCCTGTGCGGTGGATCGCTGCCAAGATCACGTTTAATGCTTTTGATGGGGCGGATGATCGGGGTGGATGGCGGAGGTGGTGGATTAATTCTATTAAGGCGCTTGGGTTTCCGATGTAGGTTTTGGTTTTGGTTTTGGTTTTGGTTTTTGTTTTTGTTTTGTCTGCGACGCTTTTGGTGGTGTGCTTGTGTTTGTGGTGGCATCCGGTTTGGTTGGTTTTTGCTTACGCTTACGCTGGCATCCGCGTGATGTTATTGGTTTGCTAGCGTTGCCCCGCACAGGGCGACGCCTGAAGCACGCTAACAAAACGCGGATGCCAGCGAAAAGGCCCGAATGCCAGCCTTACGGCAAGCACAAAAAAACCGCGCATAAACCGCGCGGCCGGTTTAAACCAGACCCTCAACCACAATAAACAACACTGTACTTCTTAGTAGCAACAGGCATATGCCAGGTACCCGAGAAGCCCTTGTGCAAAATGAACGCATCACCAGCCTTATAGTGATCGGAACGCCCATCCTCGCTGGTAATCACGACTTCACCTTCAATCAGCACACAGACTTCATGAATCGGCAGATCAGACAACTTGAGTGTACCGGCATCGCACTGCCAGACCCCAGCGGTAAGCACATTCTCAGCATCAGAAAAAGCAGTCAACGCATGCGGCGCTTTAGCGCCATCGAGAATCACATCAGCAGGATCATGCAACGCCGGCTGCAGGCCCATAGCGCCAGGACCCTTCGCATCGATACGGGTAAAAGTAATGTTGCTCATGTCAAAGTCTCCAGAATGAATAGCAGATCAAAGCGGGTTGATTGGGAAACGCGAGTCTGAGCTAAAGACGCTCGCCAATGAATTTCGATTTGAAGACATGTAGTTCGAGAACAGTCGATGTAACGTATCGGACCAACTACAGGAATACATCATGCAGCACGCCACGCAGTTCTATATCGACGGAAACTGGATCGACCCGATCGAGCCCAAAACACTCGACGTAATCGACCCATCCACCGCTAAACCGTTCGCAACGATTTCGCTCGGCAGTGCGGGCGACGTCGATCTCGCAGTAGCGGCGGCCAAAAAAGCCTTCGCATCGTATTCTGAAACCACAGTGCAACAGCGCATCGATCTGCTGCAAGCGATCCTCGAGGTCTATCGCAAGCGCTACGACGACATGGTCGAGGCGATCAGCCGCGAAATGGGCGCGCCCAAACGGTTCGCCCACGACGCCCAGGCATGGACGGGCACCGCGCATCTGGAAACGATGATCCGCACGCTGCAGCATTTCGACTTCGAGCAGCTAAAAGGCAGCATGCTGATCCGCAAGGAGCCCGTCGGCGTATGCGGCCTCATCACGCCGTGGAACTGGCCCGCGTTGCAGATCACGACGAAAGTCGCGCCCGCACTCGCAGCCGGTTGCACGATGGTGCTGAAGCCATCCGAACTCGCCCCGATGAGCGCGATGCTGTACGCGGAAATCCTGCATGAAGCAGGCGTGCCCGCAGGCGTGTTCAATCTCGTCAACGGCGAAGGGCAGGTGGTGGGCGATGCCATGTCGCGTCACAAGGACATCGACATGATGTCGTTCACGGGATCGACGCGCGCAGGCGTGCAAGTCGCAAAAGCCGCCGCCGATACCGTCAAGCGCGTGCATCAGGAACTGGGCGGCAAGTCCGCGAACCTGATTCTGGAGGATGCCGATCTGCGCGATGCCGTCACGCGTGGCGCGCGCGCATGCTTCGATAACAGCGGGCAGTCGTGCGATGCGCCCACGCGCATGTTCGTGCCTCGCGCGCGGATGGACGAAGCGTTGGCCTATGCGAAGGAAGTGGCCGATGCGCTCGTCGCCGGTCCGGCGGACGCGCCGTCGAGCGATATGGGCCCCGTGATCAGCCAGCAGCAGTTCGACAAGATCCAATCGATGATCGATGCAGGCGTGCGCGAAGGCGCGGTGCTCGCAGCGGGCGGACCGGGACGTCCCCAAGGCCTGGGCGACGGCTACTATGTGCGCCCGACTGTGTTCGGCCACGTGACGCACGACATGACGATCGCACGCGAAGAAATCTTCGGACCCGTGCTGTCGATTCTCGGCTACGACACGGAAGACGAAGCCGTCGCAATGGCCAACGACAGCATCTATGGTCTCGCGGGCTATATTCAGTCGGCGTCGCTCGAACGTGCGCGCGCCGTCGCGAAGCGGCTGCGCACAGGCACGATCTATCTGAACTACGCTGAGTACTCGCCGGAAGCGCCGTTTGGCGGCTATCGCCAGTCGGGCAATGGGCGCGAATACGGCGAGTTCGGACTCGAAGACTTTCTGGAGATCAAGGGCGTCGTCGGATACGGGAAATAAGCCCTAGAAAAGCAGTTCGATCGAATGAAACAGACGGCGGCGGTCCGCATCCTGCGACCGCGCGCCTTCGTCGATCACTTCACGCAGGCATTCGATAAAACACGCGCCCGCCGGACTGACAGGCACGCCGCGCCGCGACGTGATACTGACGATCGTCTCATCGACTACTTCGCGCAACGGCAGCGCGCGCAGATTCTGCTTCGCAATGTTCACCTCGACGAGCGGCCACGGAAAGATACTGAGGAAATCCGTCTGCTGAAGCAGGCCTAGCACGATCGCAAATGAATGCGCGAGATGGATCGTGTGCGGCACCCTCATCCCGCGCTTGCGGAACAGATTGTCGGCCATCGACTCCCGGCTCGCGGGGTCCCAGTTCAACACCCATTCGGCGTCTTGCAGTTCGTGCAGCGTACGGCATTCGCCCAACGGATGCCCGCGTCGCGCGACGACGGCCGAATGCGTCGAAAAAAGCGGCACGTTGTGAAACTCCGATTGCGGCGACGCAGGCGGCGGCCGCCCGATCGAAAAGTCGAGGCTGCCGTCGCGCAGACGCGGCTGCACGACGGCCAACAATCCTTCGAAGAATTCCAGTTGCACGTCGGGCATTTTCTGCTTGAAGCGGTTGACCGTCTCGGGCAAAAACGTCAGCGCGAGCCACGGTGTGACGCCCACCGAGAGTTTTCCGGCCGACGCGCCACGCATTGCTTCGAGTTCGGCCTCGGCGCGCGCGAGTTGACCGAGCACGAGCCGCGCATGCACGACGAGCGCGCGTCCGTATTCGGTGAACGCGACGCCCGATGTGCCGCGTATCACCAGCGGTGCGCGCAGGTCCGCTTCGAGTTCGCGCACCGACTTGGTGACGGCGGCAGGGGACAGGCCCAGTTGCCGCGCCGCGGCGCGGATGCTGCCTGTCTCCGCGATGGCGGCGAGCGTGCTGAGTTGATGCAGTTTCATGTCGGGAGGATGAAAGGTGGCATCTAGGGTGACAACCACTGGTTGCCACCGTAACCGTTTCCCGCCTGCCCGTCAAAATAACGGACGGCTATGCTGGGTTCACAGACATCGATGGAGACAGCAGCGTGAATACCATGGTCATCCCCGCCGGCATCGCCGATCTCGAAGCAGAAATGATTGCGCTGCGCCGCCGCATCCATGCGCATCCGGAGCTTGCGTACGAAGAACACGTGACGGGCGAGCTGGTCGCCGACAAGCTCGCCGAGTGGGGCTACACCGTGACGCGCGGGCTGGGTAGCACGGGTGTCGTCGGGCAACTGAAAGTAGGCAGCGGTACGCGCAAGCTCGGCCTGCGCGCCGACATGGACGCGCTGCCCATCCACGAGCAGACGGGCCTGCCGTACGCGAGCAAGCTGCCCGGCAAGATGCACGCATGCGGCCACGACGGCCACACGGCGATGCTGCTCGCCGCAGCGAAGCATCTCGCGCAGGAACGTTCGTTCGACGGCACGCTGAACCTGATCTTCCAGCCCGCCGAAGAGGGCCTTGCCGGCGCGAAGAAGATGATCGAGGACGGGCTGTTCGAGCGCTTCCCGTGCGACGCCGTGTTCGCGATGCACAACATGCCGGGTCATCCGACGGGCAAGTTCGGTTTTCTGCCGGGTTCGTTCATGGCGTCGTCGGATACCGTCATCGTCAAAGTGACAGGGCGCGGCGGACACGGCGCGGTGCCGCATAAGGCCGTCGATCCCGTCGTCGTGTGCGCGCAGATCGTGCTGGCGTTGCAGACCATCGTGTCGCGCAACGTCGCGCCGCTCGATATGGCGATCATCACGGTCGGCGCGATTCACGCGGGCGAAGCGCCCAACGTGATTCCGGAGACGGCTGAGATGCGCCTCTCCGTGCGCGCGCTGAAGCCGGAAGTCCGCGACTTTCTGGAGACGCGCATTCTGGAAGTCGTGCATGGACAAGCGTCGGTGTACAACGCGCGCGCCGAGGTCGACTATCAGCGACGCTATCCCGTGCTCGTCAACGATGCGCAGATGACGGCATTCGCGACGCAGGTCGCGCGTGACTGGGTCGGCGACGACGGCCTGATCGCCGACATGCAGCCGCTGACGGGCAGCGAGGACTTCGCGTTCATGCTCGAAAAATGTGCGGGTGCGTATCTGATCATCGGCAACGGAGACGGCGAGGGCGGCTGCATGGTGCACAACCCAGGCTACGACTTCAACGACGATTGCCTTGCGACGGGCGCCGCATATTGGGTACGACTCGCGCAATCATTTCTCGTCTGACGCATCCGGGAGACGGATATGACTTACACAGCCGCAACGACTTCTACGTCGGACGACAGCGTTTCAACGAGCGGTGTACAGCCGCAGCGCGCGAGCCACGCGAAAGCGATCGCCGCGATCACGCTTGGCAACGGCCTTGAGTTCTTCGACTTCACGATCTACAGCTTCTTCGCGACGATCATCGGCAAGCTGTACTTTCCTGTCGAAGGGCAGCTTGCGCAACTGATGCTCGCTGTCGGCACATTTGGTGTGGGCTTCATCATGCGGCCGGTGGGCGGTGTGGTGCTTGGCGCGTACGCGGACCGTGCGGGCCGCAAGGCGGCGATGAGCCTGACCCTGTGGCTGATGACGCTGGGCTCGGCGATCATTGCGTTCGCGCCGACGTATGCATCGATTGGGCTTGCTGCGCCCGTGCTTGTGATTCTTGCGCGGCTGATTCAGGGCTTTGCGCTGGGCGGCGAGATAGGCGCGTCGACATCGCTCTTGATGGAGTACGGCAGCGACCGCACGCGCGGCTTTTATGGCAGCTGGCAGTTCGTGAGCCAGGGATTGAACACGGTGGTCGGGTCGCTGCTTGGGGTCGCGTTGGCCGCAATGCTCTCGACGCATGCGCTCGAAAGCTGGGGTTGGCGTGTGCCGTTCGTGATCGGCATGGCGATGGGGCCGATTGGCGTGTATATCCGGCGGCATCTGGATGAAACGTTGCCTTTGCCGGCGGCTTCAGATCATTCGCCCGCTCTCGAAGCTGTGACGGTTTCGAAGCCTGTGCGCGAGATTTTCGGCACGCATATGGGCTCGATTGCGACGGGCGTCGTGACGACGATTGGCGGCACGGCCGCGAACTATATCGTGCTGTTTTATCTTTCTACTTATGCGATCAAGATCTTGCATATGCCGATGTCGCTGGCGTTATGGGCTTCTTGGACGGCTGCTCTTGTTACGGTGATCTGCTCGCCGTTTGCTGGGTCGTTGTCGGATCGGTATGGGCGCAAGCGGGTGCTTTGGGTTTCGCGGGTTCTGTTGATTGCGGGTGTTTATCCTGCGTTTATGGTTATTAATGCTGTGCCTACCGTGCCGGTTTTGCTTTCGGTTGTTGCTGGGCTCGGTGTACTTGTTGCGTTTACGGCTGTGCCTAATATCGTCATGCTGCCTGAGATGTTTCCTCGCGACATTCGCGCTACTGGGATGTCGATTGTTTATTGTCTTGGGGTGTCGATTTTTGGTGGTTTTGCGCAGTTCTTTGCTACGTGGCTTATTCAGTTGTCCGGGAGTACGCTTGCGCCGGCGTGGTATCTGATTGGGTGCGGTTTGGTCTCTTTGTTGGCGTTGCCGTTTGTTCGTGAGACGGCTGGGCGGCCTATTGATTGAAGGTTTTGTTTTGTCTGCGACGCTGGGTGGGTTGCTTGTGTTTTCGCTGGCATCCGCGATTTGTTATCTAGCTTCACGCGTCGCCCTGTGCGGGGCGGCACCTACTTTTCTTTGCCGCCGCAAAGAAAAGTAGGCAAAAGAAAGCGGCTCACACCGCCAGCGCTAGTTCTTGCCTGAGGGCCCCCAACCGGTCTTATGCTTCACACGGCAACGCGCTGATTTGATGTTAGTTGCCAACGCTATAAATGAACGCATCACCCGCTTCGAATACCCGTACTCGGGCAAGCGGCAGCGAATGGTATGTGCCGCCCAGGTGGCAAACGGTGTGTAGGTTGTCGCGGCGTATAGCTTGGCGCTCTTACAGGGTGGAACGCGTGCGCTATCGGACCGGGGTGAGGCGTGTGGAGCACAAGGGCCTACACACAGTTTGCCACCTGGGCGGCCGTGGAATATATGGCACGGCATGATGCAGCGCGGGTGCGTGAAGTGGTTGAGGCGCACCGCAAGAGCGCTGGCAACGAATGCGGAACAAGCAGGTTGCCGTGTGAAGCGTAGGAACCTGTTGGAGGCCCTCAGGCAAGCACAAGAGCTGGCGGTGTGAGCCGCTTTCTTTTGCCTACTTTTCTTTGCGGCGGCAAAGAAAAGTAGGTGCCGCCCCGCACAGGGGCGACGCTTGAAGCACGCTAACGAATCGCGGATGCCAGCGCAAAGGCCACCACACCGAATGGCGAGCACGTGAACCACGAAGACATGACGCGGATGCCAGCAAAAAAACAACCCACCCAGCGTCGCAAGATAAAAAAACCCGCTTCACTTAGCCCGCTTCAACGACCCATCATCAGCGGGTGCAGGCTTCTCCTGCACACCTCCATTCGCATCACGAGTCTCAGGCATAGCAGCCCAAACAAGCAACACAGCAAGCGCCCCTGCACCGGCGAGCCCAAAAAAGCTAACCGCATTGCCGAAGCGATCGGCGATAAACCCGGCAACAGCAGTAGAAAGCGTCGCCCCAATCCCCGCCGCGAGGCCAAACAGCCCAATAGTGAGGTTATAACGCCCCTTGCCGCCGGCAACATCAGCAGCAATCAGCGGCAGCATCACACCGAACACAGCAGCGCTAATGCCATCGAGCATCTGTACAGGCACGAGCAGGTAAGGGCTGCTAACGCCAGCAAACAGCAAAGCCCGCACCGGCAGCGCAGAAAACCCAAGCAGCAGAATAGGCCGCCGTCCCCAGCGCTCGGCAGTGCGCCCAACCCAGGGCGACAACATCGCCACAATCGCTTGCGGCACGATAATGCACGCAGCAATCACCAGCTGCACGTTATCGCCCATGCCCGCCGTCACTTCACCCGCCGCGAGATTGAGCATGGCCGCATTCGACAGATGGAACAGCACGACGCACGCAGCAAAGATCAACATCCGCTTGTCACGCAGCAACTCGAAGATCGATTCCTTTTCTTCGGCGTCGTCGCGCTCCTTCTTCGCGGGTTGGTGCGCGGGCAAAGGTTGATGCTGCGGCATCGTGATCATCGACAACGCAAAGAGTGCAGGCGCCGCAAGCACGGCAGTCAGCCAGAACACCGCGCGTGCCGAGAAATATTCGCCGAACAGCCCCATCAAACCCGCAGCGACAGCGCTCCCAATCGACGCCCAGCGCGCATTGCGCCCAAGCCGGTCGCCCAGGTCGTGTCGGCCGACGAGCGCGAACGAGATGGCCGCCATCGCCGGCACGAGCATGCAACTCGCAAAGCCGTGAAAGACCTCGGCGGCCATCACGGGCAGCACGGTCGGGCTCGCCGCAAGCAGCACGGCGCTGAGAATGATCGCGATGATCGCCCAGGCAGCCGCGCCTTTCTTGTTGCGCAGCGCATCGACGGCCGCGCCGCCAGGCACCTGGCTCACCATCGCGCTGATCGTGCCGACTGACAGCGCGAGTCCAATCTCGCCCTGCGTCCACTTGTGCGATGCAAGGTACGAAGCAATGAACGGCCCGAATCCCGTCTGCACGTTGGCAACGAAGAAGTTGAGCCAGTCGAGGGCGCGGAGACTGCGTGCGTTGACCATGAGACGGCTCGTCATCGTGAAGTGCGTGCGGTTGAGGCCGCAACAGCGGACGATGAAGGGCCAGCCGTTGTAGCGGGTGCAGGAGCGGACGCGGGAACTGGAGTGGGAGCAGGGGCGGGCGAGACCGCGCGGATCGGCTTGTCTGACTCGTAAGTGGGCGACGCCTTGATCTGCGCGTCATTGAGATCCATCAACGGACGCAGCGTCTTGTCCTTGGCGACGAAGCGCAACGCCGACCAGTTCGCGGCGATCGCACGGCGATCGGGGCTGATGATGCCGCTCACGTCGAGCACGACGGCCTGCGGCTGCGCGTTCACATCGATCAGCACGTCGATCACGCGGCCCACCTTGCCGCCGTTCGGACGCTCGACGTCGGCATCCATCAGTTCCATTTGCCCCGGCGGCACCGCGGGCGCGGCCGTCACGGCCGCAAGCGGCGTCGCGAGCGAAGCCGACGGCTTCGCCCGGTTGGTCGCGGCCAACTGGTTTGGCGGGGTCGTGATCGTGATGGGCGCGCCTTTCGCGCCTGGCGCGAAGCGGAACGCAGTCCACGGAAAACCGACCTTGCGGTCGCCGATGCCGAGAAATCCCTGCAGGTTGACGATCATCTGGCGCGGCGTGCCGCTGCCGTCAGCCGTCATGTCGATGGCGCGGCCGAGCACCTTGCCGTCGAGCTTCTGCACTTCGCTGTCGAGCAGGCCATGCGTCGTGTTGCGATCGAGCGTGCGGGTCACGATGATGGGGGCAGGAGCGGGCGGCGGAGGCGGCGGCGCGGGCGCGACGACGGGCGGCGGCGGCTCCGGCTTGTGCGGGCGCACGACGGGCGGTCGCGGCTTCTTCGGTTCCTTGGGTTCAGGCGCCTCGGCCTGGTCCGGCTCGGAGGCGGGTTCGAGGGCGGGAACGACTAGCGGCGTCACCGTGGCTTCGGTGATGGGCGCAGGCGGCTGCTCGGTCGGTCCGAACAGGCTGCAGCCCGACATCATGGCGGCAAAGGCCGCAAAAACGGCCAACAGCAAAAGACGGAAGGCTGGACGTAGGAAACCGCCAATCATCAAGTGGGACTCCGTGGCCAGGGCGGCGGGCCGATGCAGGTGTGCAGGTGCTGTCGCAAGAGACGATCCAGCGATTCATGCAGGCATCGAGAGCCTCGCCGGCAATGAGTTAAAGGCATGGTTTGCCGAGAGTTTAACCCGTGACGTCGAACGGCCCCTGTTTTGGCTGCGTTGGACAGGTCCGGCAGCAGGCTTCAAAGCCCTTTCAGCAGGGCTTCACACGCGCGTCGGGCAGGCCGCAACCGTAGGTGTTAACACCCGGGTGCGCAGCCCGCATTGCCGCGTGTCAAGCGATATACGCGTTGCGACATGCGCGGCATGTTTTTATTGCGATGGGAGATATATTGGGATTCGCCTAACCTTCGCTTCAGCATAAAAAGAACGGCGTGAAGTGGGTCGTGGACTGGTGAAAACGGAACGCGATGTCGATCGATCGTCCAGCGACGGATTACCCGCCGTCACGAGGACGATGCGCACCTGCGCGCCATGCGGAAAGCGCAACACGCACTACATCTACTACTCAACGAGACGAACCTGATGACGGCGAGCCTGTGACGGCAGCCGTTTCGGCATGCTGATAAAGGAGGCACTCATCATGATGGAACCCCAGGCCCAGAGCATCGCGGAAGCCGGGAGCGAGGCGTTCGACAAGACTCGCGACCAGCCGGCGGCGTTCATTGACCGCTTTTTCGACATCACGGCGCGCGGCAGCACGGGACGCCAGGAAATCGTCGCCGGCATCACGACGTTTCTCGCGATGGTCTATTCCGTGTTCGTCGTGCCGGGCATGTTCGGCAAGGCGGGCTTCGACACCAGCGCGGTGTTTGTCGCCGTGTGCCTGACGACGGCATTCGGCTCGCTGCTGATGGGCATCTGGGCGCGCCTGCCCATTGCGATCGGCTGCGCAATTTCGCTGACGGCCTTTACCGCGTTCGGGCTCGTGCTCGGCAAGGGCTTGCAGCCGAATGTCGCGCTCGGCGCGGTGTTCCTGATGGGCCTCGTATTCACCGGGATCTCGGTGACGGGTGTGCGCTCGTGGATTCTGCGCAATCTGCCTGCGGGCGTTGCGCATGGGACGGGCATCGGCATCGGTCTCTTTCTGCTGCTGATCGCCGCGAACGATGTCGGCCTCGTCGTGAAGAATCCTGGGCCGGGACTGCCCGTCGCGCTGGGGAATATCACGTCGTTGCCTGTGCTGATGTCGGTGGGCGGGCTCGCCGCCATCTTCGGTCTGGTGCGCCGCCGCGTGCCGGGGTCGATCCTGATCGTGATCGTCGCGATTTCGGCGCTTGCGTTGCTGCTCGATCCTGCTGTTGCGTTTCATGGTGTGTTCGCGCTGCCTTCGTTGAGTGCGCCGGGGCATGCGTCGCTGATCGGAGCGATGGATATCAAGGGCGCGTTGTCGCTTGCTGTGCTGCCTAGCGTGCTTGCGCTGGTGATGACGGCTGTGTTCGATGCGACGGGTACGATCCGCGCCGTTGCCGGGCAGGCTGGTCAGCTCGACGAGAATGGCCGCATTATCAACGGTGGCCGCGCGTTGACGGCTGATTCGCTCAGTTCGATTTTCTCGGGTTTTATGGGCGGGGCGCCGGCTGCTGCGTATATTGAGTCGACGGTTGGTGTTGCTGCGGGCGCGAAGACGGGACTGGCTGCGGCTGTCGTTGGGTTGCTGTTTCTCGTCGTGATGTTCTTTTCGCCGCTTGCCGCGCTTGTGCCTTCTTATGCTACTGCGCCTGCTTTGATGTATGTCGGGCTGCTGATGCTCTCCAGCGTGAGCAAGCTGCATATGGACGATATGGTCGATTCAATGTCGGGGCTCGTGTGTGCTGTTTTTATCGTGCTGACGGCTAATATCGTGACGGGCATCATGCTTGGGTTCTGTACGCTGGTGATTGGGCGTGTCGTTAGCGGGGAATGGCGCAAGCTCAATGTCGGGACGGTTGCGATTGCTGTTGTGCTTGCTGTGTTTTATCTCGGCGGGTGGGCGATCTGAAGTTTTTTTGTCTGCGACGCTGGGGTGGTGTTTTCGCCTTTGCGTTGGCGTCCGCGATTTGTTATCTAGCTTCAGGCGTCGCCCCTGTGCGGGGCGGCACCTACTTTTCTTTGCCGCCGCAAAGAAAAGTAGGCAAAAGAAAGCGGCTCACACCGCCAGCGCTAGTTCTTGCCTGAGGGCCCCCAACCGGTCTTATTCCATTTCTAATTCAATAGTGAAATAATAAGCGCACCTTTCTTGTGTTGAGGGATGTGCGATGGTTCGTCAAGCGAGTGGTGGTGAAGTTCTCGAAAGGGCGAAGCGGCTCGTGGTCGAGGCCAGGACGGTAGATGAATTGCGGCAGGCACAAGCAGTACTGTTACCGCTGGAATTCGGGCTGACGCTCGCGCAGACCGCGCAAGCGATTGGCGTGTCGGTCGGCTGGGCCTGTCAGTTGCGCCGGCGCTTCATCCTGGCGGGCGGGCTGCCTGAGGTCGACCGCCCCACGCCAGGTGGTCGCCGCCGGGAGAATATGACGCGAGAAGAAGAGGCGGCCTTTCTTGCGCCCTTCTTCGAGAAGGCCAGTGCGGGCGGCATCCTGGTGGTGGGCGAGATCAAGCAGGCGCTGGACGAACGACTTGGGCGCAAGGTTGCCCTGGCTTCCGCCTACAACCTGCTACACCGTCATGGCTGGCGCAAGCTGGCACCCGACAAGCGACACCCCCAGGCCGATGTGGCCGCCCAGGACGCCTGGAAAAAAAACTCCCCGACGTCATCCTCGAAATCGAGCGCGCGTGGCCGGGCCAAGGGGCGATCCGCCTGATGTTTCAGGACGAAGCGCGCTTCGGTCGCATCTCCGACACGCGGCGTTGCTGGTGCCCCAAACCCACTCGCCCGCTGTGTCAGGCGATGGTGACGCAGGAGTACACGTACGCTTATGCCGCCGTCTCCGTGACTGATGGCGCACTCGACTCGCTGATCCTGCCGCACGTCAATGGCGCCTGCATGCAGCTGTTTCTCGATGAGGTCTGCGCGCGTCATCCCGACGACCGAATCGTGATGGTCCTCGATGGCGCCGGGTGGCATCAGAGTGCTTCGCTCAGGCTGGCCCACAATCTGCGCCTGCTCACGCTCCCGCCGTACTCGCCTGAGCTCAATCCAGTTGAACATCTCTGGGACGATCTGCGGGAAAAGTCCTTTCACAACCGTGTCTTCGACAGCATCGACGCGCTCGAACACCATCTGTGTGACTCGCTTCGCGACCTTGAGCTGGACCATCAACGGGTTCGCTCCATCGTCGCGTGGCCTTGGATCATTAATTCACTGTTGAATTAGAAATAGAATTACGCTTCACACGGCAGCATTTCTGTTCGCGTGCGTTGCCAACGCTTCAAATGCGCGCCTCACCCGCTTCAAACACCCGCACACGCGCTAGCGGCAGCGAACGGCATGTGCCGCCCAAGTGGCAAACTGTGTGTAGGTTGTCGCGGCGTATAGCTTGGCGCTCTTACAGGGTGGGACGCGTGCGCTATCGGTCCGGAGTGAGGCGTATGCAGTACTACGGCCTACACACAGTTTGCCACCTGGGCGGCGGTGGACTATCTGGCACGGCAGGCTGCAACGCGGGTGCATGATGCGGGTGATGCGTACAGAGAGAGCGTTGGCAACGAACATGGGTCACGTGATTGCCGTGTGAAGCGTAGGACCGGTTGGGGGCCCTCAGGCAAACACAAGGATTGGCGGTGTGAGCCGCTTTCTTTTGCCCCTACTTTTCTTTGCGGCGGCAAAGAAAAGTAGGTGCCGCCCCGCACAGGGGCGACGCTTGAAGCACGAAGGCAAATCGCGGATGCCAACGCGAAGGCCAAGAAACAAAACGGCGACGCGCGAAGCACGAGGCACGAAGGCAACACGCCGATGCCAACGCGAAACCCAAAACACCGCCCGGCAACGCCCGCGCCACGAAGGCTCGACCGCGAAGCGGCAAAAAAACCAAACCCTTGACACATCGCCCCAGCGACCTAAACTTAACCTCATGGTTAAGTTACAAGACCTTGATCGCACGTTCGCCGCGCTAGCGGACCCAACCCGCCGCGCGCTACTCGCGCGTCTATCGGAAAGGGGAGACGTGTCAGTCTCCCAACTCGCAGAACCATTCGCCATGTCTCTGCCGGCCGTCATGAAGCATCTCGACGTGCTGGCCGACGCGGGCCTCATCACTCGCACCAAGACGGGCCGCACAGTCTCATGCCGTCTGTCCGCCGCGCCGATGGAGCAGGCCATGTCCTGGCTGCAACGCTATCAGCAGTTCTGGTCCGAAGCACTCGATCAACTGGCCGCCTATGTGGAGGAGCCGTCATGTCCGCCCGCCCCAGTCTCACGCTCCAGCGACACATCAACGCGTCGCCGGAAAAAGTCTTCAGTGCGTGGACCGACCCGCAGCAGATCATGAAGTGGCTGCATCCCGGCGGCTGCGACGTGATCCTCTCGGAGATGGAGTTGAAGGTGGGCGGCCGCTTTCACATGATCATGCGCGCGCCGGACGGCGAAATGCATGACGTGAGTGGCCTGTTCCGTGAAGTCGCGGTCAACGAAAAGCTCGTCTATAGCTGGGCATTCCACTCGACGCCGGAACGTGAGTCCATCGTCACGTTTTCGCTGAAAGCCGATGGCGACGGCACATGGCTCACGCTCACGCACGAACAGTTCTTTGACGAAGCCGCGCGCGACGCGCATCGCGGCGGATGGACGGAAGCGCTCGACGGACTCGAACGCTATTTCTCGTGAAGGCCGCGACCGATTGCAAACAGCGATACGGCCGCGCAACTGGAGGAGCAGATGGAAGAGCACAAGATCGTTTCACGCGAAGCATGGCTGGCCGCGCAACGCGCGCATCTGGCGGAGGAAAAGGCTTTTACGCGCGCCCGTGACGCGCTCGTCAAGAAGCGTCAGGCGCTGCCGTGGATGAAGGTCGACAAGGCCTACACGTTCGATACGCGCGAAGGCACGAAGACGCTTGCCGACCTGTTCGCGGGACGCAGCCAGTTGATCGTCTATCACTTCATGCTCGGGCCGGACTGGGAGCAGGGCTGTCCCGGCTGCTCGTTCCTGTCGGATCACATCGACGGCGCGCTCGTGCATCTCGCGCACCGCGACGTGACGTATGTGGCCGTTTCGCGCGCGCCGCTCGAGAAGATAGATGCGTACAAAACACGCATGGGATGGCAGTTCCCTTGGGTGTCGTCGTTCGGCAGCGACTTCAATTACGACTTCGACGTGTCGTTCGCGCCGGAGCAGGAAGCGCATGGCAAAGTCGTCTACAACTTCGAGACGCAGGACTATGCGTGCGACGAACTGCCCGGCATGAGCGTGTTTTACCGCAACGACAAGGGCGAGATCTTTCGCACGTTCTCGTCATACGGTCGTGGCGGCGAGCCGCTGATCGGCACGTATACGCTGCTCGATTTCGTGCCGAAGGGCCGCGATGAGGACGAGAACAAGATGATGGGCTGGCTGCGCCGTCACGACAGCTATGACGACGGCGTGACGGGCAAGACGCTGGCGCAGGAAAAACAGCAGACGGGCGCCTGCTGTCATGACGCGGCGCACAAGTGATGGGCTCTCAGGCGTGGAAGGCGGCCTGCCATTCCGGACCCGCGTTCAAAGCGACATTTCGAACGCGGGCCTGAGAAACTCCTGGATGCCCATCACGACGAGACCCATCGCGCCCGACGCGAGCGTCAGCGTGCCGTACTCGTCGTAGCGCGAGTCGTACAGGCACGCGACCACGAACAGAATCGCGAGCAGATTGGTCAGCCAGTCGAAATTGAGTGCAAGCAACATTGAATGATCCGGGCTCGAGCCGAAAGATCGAGGTTGTCATCAACCTGATCGAACATCGCCGATTCTAGCGATGCGAGCTTACGGATACGCAACAGCCTGGCTTACAACGTGTGCGCTGGCCAACGTTCTACGCGCGGTTCGACGCGTGTTTTACGCGTCTTTCGTCATGTCGTTCTCGATCCACTCGATCACCGACGTGTGCGTCGGCTGCCAGTCGAGCAGTTTGCGTGCGCGGGTGCCGCGCACGCGGCTGTTCGAGCCGAGACCATACGACGCCATTTCGTAGCCCCATTCGTCGATCGCCTGATCGAGCGGCCAGTCTTGAGCCGGGCCGAGGTGCATTGCTTTGGCGATCGCGTCCGTCATCTCGCGGAACGACGCTTCGCCGCTTTCGACGAAATAGAAGGTGCCCGCCGGGCTGTTGTCGAGCGCGAGCCGATACAGCTCTACCACGTCGTCGATAAAGACATTCGACCAGATGTTGCCGCCGCTGCCCACATGCCGCACGATGCCGCTCTTTTGCGCCTGGCGCACGAGTCGTGGCAGTTGCACGCTCGCGCTGCCTTTGACGGCGCCATGCCCGTAGATCAGCGTGTTGCATAGCACCGACGAGCGGATGCCGCGTTTTGCCGCGTCGAGCACGAGGTTGTCGATTGCGACGCGCGGGGCCTTGTCTGCCGTCGGCTCGGGTAGCGCGTCTTCCGTGTAGATCTTCGCGTCGCCGCGCTCGCCGCCCGACGCATCGCCGACTATGCTCGAACCGCTCGTATGCAGAAACGGCTTGCCGGAGCCCTCCAGACCTTCGATCAGCGCTTCCACCGCGCCGCGATGGTCGCTGCTTGCCGCATTGATGACGGCATCGGCGGCTTTGGCTTGCGCGATCAGCAAGTCGCGGTCGTCGAGCGTGCCGACCACAGGCTGGATGCCGAGGCGCTTCAGTTCAGCCGCATGCTCCGGGTTGCGGATCAGGCCCGTCACACGATGACCCGCGCGCACGAGACCCGCCGCAATCGATCCGCCGATAAAGCCACTTGCGCCAGTGATGAAGATGTTCAAGACGTTCTCCTTTGAGAGAAAACTGGGAATGACTTGAGTATGGAGGCGGGCGAGTTTTGCAAAAAGTGGGCTGGTTTCAAATCAATCTTGATCTGGAGTCAAGAATGGCGATCGAGGAGAAACGCTGCGGCCATGTTCGGTGACCGGCCGACCGCGACAAGGCCGCTTTTTGTCCGCTTGCCAACCCGAAAATTGAACGTGTATATACAAGTTATCGGACTTTCTCTGGCAAGACTGCACCTGAACCGAGCTCGCTGCCGCAACCAGACAGGGCGGGCCAAACTGCCAGAACCATGCCAGCAAACCCGCTGCCCCTAATGGAAAGTCCCTATCTCAAACCCCAAAATTTGAGTTGTATATACAAGCTGACGCGGCTACACTTTCTCAAAATTTGTATAGACAGGAACTCACATCATGATCCTTACGCCCGGCACCCTGACTTTGTCCCAACTGCGCCAGATCGCTCGCGAGCAGGTCACGTTGGAACTCGATCCCGCGAGCTTCGCCGACATCGACGCATGCGCTCAAGCCGTCGCGGACATCGCCGCGAAGGGCGAGCCGGCGTACGGCATCAATACGGGCTTCGGCCGTCTCGCGAGCACGCACATTCCGCACGATCAGCTCGAACTGCTGCAGCGCAATCTGGTGCTCTCGCACGCCGTCGGCGTCGGTGAGCCGATGTCGCGGCCCGTCGTGCGCCTGTTGATCGCGCTCAAGCTGTCGAGTCTCGGCCGCGGTCACTCGGGCATCCGCCGCGAAGTGATGGAGGCGCTCATCAAGCTGTTCAACGCCGACGTGCTGCCCGTGATTCCCGTGAAGGGCTCGGTCGGCGCATCGGGCGACCTCGCGCCGCTCGCGCATATGTCGGCCGTGCTGCTCGGCGTCGGTGAAGTGTTCGCGAAGGGCGAGCGCGTCCCGGCGACGGAAGGCCTGCGCCTCGTCGGCCTGAAGCCGCTGACGCTGCAAGCGAAGGAAGGCCTCGCGCTGCTGAACGGCACGCAGGCATCGACGGCGCTCGCGCTGTACAACATGTTCGCGATCGAGGATCTGTACCGCACGGGTCTGGTGGCGGGTGCGCTCTCGGTGGACGCGGCAATGGGCTCCGTCAAACCGTTCGATCACCGCATTCACGCACTGCGCGGCCATCAAGGCCAGATCGACGCCGCCGCTGCGTATCGCACGCTGCTCGAAGGCTCGGCCATCAACGTGTCGCACGCCGACTGCGACAAGGTGCAAGACCCGTACAGCCTGCGCTGCCAGCCGCAAGTCATGGGCGCGTGCCTCGACCAGATGCGCGCCGCTGCGCAAGTGCTGCTCGTCGAAGCGAACGCCGTGTCGGATAACCCGCTGATTTTCCCGGATACGGGCGAAGTGCTGTCGGGCGGCAACTTCCACGCTGAACCCGTCGCGTTCGCCGCCGACAACCTCGCGCTCGCCGTAGCGGAAATCGGCGCGCTTGCCGAGCGCCGGATCGCGCTGCTGATCGACGCGACGCTGTCGGGCCTGCCGCCGTTCCTCGTCAAGGATGGTGGCGTGAACTCGGGCTTCATGATCGCGCACGTCACGGCTGCCGCGCTCGCATCGGAGAACAAGACACTGGCTCACCCGGCTTCCGTCGATTCGCTGCCCACGTCCGCCAATCAGGAAGATCACGTGTCGATGGCGACGTTCGCCGCGCGCAAGCTCGCCGACATCGCCGAGAACACCGCGAACATCCTGTCGATCGAACTGCTCGCCGCCGCGCAAGGCGTCGATCTGCGTGCGCCGCACAAGACCAGCCCGTCGCTGCAAAAGGTGATGGACACGATCCGCGCTCAGGTCGCGCACTACGAACTCGATCACTACTTCGCGCCTGACATCGCGGCGTGCACGAAGCTCGTACAAGACGGCACGATCGCGGCGCACAGCCCGTTCTCGTTCATCTCCGAGCAACGTTAATTCATCCGCATAGCGAGACGCCCGGCATGAACGCACCGGCCTATCAGGGAATCAAGGACTTCATCCTCGCCCGCATTCACGCGGGCGAATGGAGCGAAGGCCATCAGGTTCCATCGGAGAACGAGCTTGCGCGCGAATTCAACGTCGCGCGCATGACGGTCAACCGGGCGTTGCGTGAATTGACGGCCGATCAGGTGCTCACGCGCGTTCAGGGCTCGGGCACGTTCGTCGCGCGGCCGAAGTACGAGTCGACGCTGGTGGCGATCCGCAGCATCTCCGACGAGATCGTCGCGCGTGGCCATCGTTATCACGCGAAGGTGCTGCACGTGGGCGCCGCGATCGCCGACGAAGAACTCGCTGCTGAAATGCAGGTGAGTGCGGGCAACCCGATCTTTCATTCGCGCGTGCTGCACTTCGAGAACGACGAACCCGTCCAGCTCGAAGAGCGCTGGGTGAACCCGGCCGTCGCGCCCGAATATGCGTTGCAGGACTTCACCAACACGACGCCTAACCAGTATCTCGTGCGCGTCGCGCCGCTGCAGCGCGTCGAGTACCGCATCGAAGCAGCCGCGCCGGATGCCGACACCCGCCGGCATCTGACGATGGACGACGCCGAACCTTGCCTCGTGCTGCATCGGCGCACGTGGTCGCAGGGTGTGGTCGCTTCGGTGGCCAACCTTTGGCATCCGGGCAACCGCTACCGGTTCACCGGCCACTTTTGAATTCCAGTTTCCGTTCAATCTTCGACTCCGTTACCGAGTTATCAGCGCTTCCGAGGGCATCATGAACAACCCGAAACACATCGACCCGCGTCTCGACCCGACCCGCACGATCCGCGCACCGCGTGGCAGCGAGAAAACCTGCAAGACCTGGATCGCGGAAGCCGCGTACCGGATGATCCAGAACAACCTGGACCCGGAAGTGGCCGAGCATCCGCATGCGCTCGTCGTGTATGGCGGCATCGGGCGCGCGGCGCGTAACTGGGATTGCTTCGATCAGATCCTCACGTCGCTGAAGGACCTCGAAGAGAACGAGACGCTGCTGATTCAATCGGGTAAGCCCGTTGGCGTGTTCCGCACGCATGCCGATGCGCCGCGCGTGCTGCTCGCGAACTCGAATCTCGTGCCGCACTGGGCGAACTGGGATCACTTCCACGAACTCGACCGCAAGGGCCTGATGATGTACGGCCAGATGACGGCGGGCAGCTGGATCTACATCGGTAGCCAGGGCATCGTGCAGGGCACGTATGAGACATTCTTCTCGGTGGCGAACCAGCACTTCAACGGCGACCCGAAGGGCCGCTGGATCCTGACGGGCGGCCTCGGCGGCATGGGTGGCGCGCAGCCGCTCGCGGCGACGATGGCGGGCTTCTCGATGATCGCCGTCGAATGCGATGAGTCGCGCATCGACTTCCGTCTGAAGACGCGTTATGTCGACAAGAAGGCGATGACGCTCGACGAAGCGCTCGCAATGATCGAAGAAGCGAAGAAGACGGGCACGCCCGTATCGATCGGCTTGCTCGGCAATGCCGCCGACGTATTCGCCGAACTCGTGAAGCGTAACATCACGCCGGACTGCGTGACCGACCAGACCAGCGCGCACGACCCGATTCACGGCTACCTGCCGCAAGGCTGGAACATCGAAGACTGGCGCGAGCGCATGAAGACGGACCCGCAGAGCATCGTGACGCCCGCCAAGCAGTCGATGGCCAAGCAGGTGCAAGCGATGCTCACGCTGCAGGAACGCGGCGCCGCGACGCTCGACTACGGCAACAACATCCGTCAGATGGCGCTGGAAATGGGCGTGCAGAACGCGTTCGATTTCCCCGGCTTCGTGCCCGCGTATATCCGTCCGCTGTTCTGCGAAGGCAAGGGCCCGTTCCGCTGGGTCGCGCTGTCGGGCGATCCGGAAGACATCTACAAGACGGATGCGAAGGTCAAGGAACTGATCCCCGACGATCCGCACCTGCACAACTGGCTCGACATGGCGCGCGAACGCATCGCGTTCCAGGGCTTGCCGGCGCGTATCTGCTGGGTTGGCGTGAAGGATCGCTATCGTCTGGGCCAGGCGTTCAACGAAATGGTCAAGAACGGCGAACTGAAGGCGCCGATCGTCATCGGCCGCGATCACCTGGATACGGGCTCCGTTGCAAGCCCCAACCGCGAAACGGAATCGATGAAGGACGGCTCGGACGCCGTCAGCGACTGGCCGCTGCTCAACGCACTGCTGAACACGGCAGGCGGCGCATCGTGGGTGTCGCTGCATCATGGCGGCGGTGTCGGCATGGGCTTCAGCCAGCACTCGGGCGTCGTGATCGTCGCCGATGGTTCGGATGCCGCGCATGAGCGCCTCGGCCGCGTGCTGTTCAACGACCCCGCAACGGGCGTGATGCGTCACGCGGATGCCGGCTACGAACTCGCGCAGTCGACCGCTCGCGAAGCCGGTCTCAAGCTGCCGATGCTGGGCCGCTGATCGTGTCCGCGACGCCATCGTCTGCAAGCGTGTCGCTGATTCGCGGCGCGGACCTCGTGGCGTCGCCGTGGAAGAACGGCGGCGGCGTCACGCGCGAAGTTGCCGCGTTCCCCGAGGGCGCGGCGCTCGACGCGTTCGTGTGGCGCGTGAGCGTCGCCGATGTCGCGCAAGCCGGTCCGTTCTCGCGTTTCGTGGGAATCGACCGGACGCTCGTGCTGCTATCGGGCGCGGGCATGTTGCTCGATGAAGCGGGCGGTGCGACGCACGCGCTGCGCGAGCCGCTCGACATCGCGCGCTTCGAAGGCGAAACGGCCATCGATGCACGTCTCATCGACGGCGCGACGCGCGACTTCAACCTGATGGTGCGGCGTGGCACGGCAACGGGCGATGTTGCAATCTGGCGCGACGAAATGCGCGCAGAACTTGACGCCGACGTCGTGCTGCTGTTTTGCACGCAAGGCGAGTTGCTCGTCATCATGGGCGACCATGCTCATGCCACGACGCTCGTGAGCAATGACACCTTGCGCATCGACAACGCCCGCGCGCTGTCGTGCGAAGTCAAAGGGAAGGGCGCGTTGCTCGCCGTCAGCATCCGCTACACCGACACATCGCAAGCCTGAGCGCTTGCCCAAATCACAGACAGCCCTGCCATGAAGCAAACCGTCTGGAACCATCTGAAGCTCTGTCCGCAGGGCGATCCCAATCAAACGATCGACGACGCCGCGATCGCCGTCGAAAAAAACGGCCGCATCGCGTGGCTCGGTTCGTCGCGCGAGTTGCCCGCGCAATACGCCGGGTGGCCGCGCGAAGACCTGGGCGGCGCGTGGGTGACGCCCGGTCTCGTCGATTGCCATACGCATCTCGTCTACGGCGGCCAGCGCGCCGACGAATTCGCGCAGCGTCTCGCGGGCGTCAGCTACGAAGCCATCGCGAAGCAGGGCGGCGGCATCGTCTCGACGGTGCGCGCCACGCGTGCCGCCGATGAAGCGTCGCTGTTCGCGCAGTCGGCCGCGCGCCTCGAAGCGATGCTCGCCGAAGGCGTCACGGCCATCGAAATCAAATCCGGCTACGGCCTCGATCTGCCAACCGAGCGCAAGATGCTGCGCGTCGCGCGGCAACTCGGCGAGCGTTACCCGGTGACGGTGTACACGACGTTTCTCGGCGCGCATGCGTTGCCGCCGGAATTCGCGGGCCGCGCCGACGATTACATCGACGAAGTCTGCGAGCGCATGTTGCCCGCACTGGCCGACGAAGGGCTCGTCGATGCCGTCGATGTATTCTGCGAGCGCATCGGCTTTTCGCTCGAACAGAGCGAGCGCGTGTTCAATGCCGCTGCGCGTCGCGGGCTGCCCGTCAAGATGCACGCGGAGCAGTTGTCGAACGGTGGCGGCACCGCGCTGGCGGCGCGGCATCGCGCATTGTCGGCGGATCACCTGGAGTTTCTCGACGAAGCGGGCGTCGCCGCCATGAAGGAAGCGGGCACGGTCGCCGTGCTGCTGCCTGGCGCGTTCTACTTCATCCGCGAAACGCAGTTGCCTCCGCTCGAACTGTTGCGCCGTTATGAAGTGCCCATCGCGATTTCGACGGACAGCAATCCGGGCACCTCGCCTTCGACCTCATTGCCGCTGATGATGAACATGGCGACCACGCTGTTCCGCATGACCGTGCCCGAAGTGCTGCAAGGCGTGACGCGCCACGCGGCGCAGGCACTTGGCAAGGCGGATACGCATGGCGTGCTCGCCGTGGGCCGTGCCGCCGATTTCGCGGTGTGGTCGGTGCAATCGCTCGCGGAACTTGCTTACTGGATTGGACGGCCGCTGTGCGAGCGCGTCGTGCGCGGCGGCGACACCGTCTATAAGCGTCGGGCGCGCTGAGCGCGACGCGAGAATGGGATCGACTATGACTCAAGCCACTCAATCGCTTTTTGCCGATCACGCGTATCTGCCCGAAGGCTGGCGGCGCGACGTGCTGCTGCAATGGGACGCGCAAGGCGCGCTGGTTTCGGTGACACCCGATGCGCAAGCGCCCGCGGGCGTCGCGAAAGCCAGCGGTCCTGTATTGCCCGGCATGCCAAACTTGCATTCGCACGCGTTCCAGCGCGCGATGGCGGGCCTCACCGAATACCGCGCGAACGCGACCGATAACTTCTGGAGCTGGCGCGACCTGATGTATCGATTCGCCGCGCGCATCACGCCGGAAGGGCTCGCGTCGATCGCGCAATGGCTTTACATCGAGATGCTGAAGGCGGGCTATACGTCCGTCTGCGAATTCCATTACGTGCATCACATGCAGGACGGCAAGCGCTACGCGAACGACGCAGAACTCGCGCAACGCGTGGTCGATGCAGCGGGCGCGAGCGGCATCGGCATCACGATGTTGCCCGTGCTGTATCAGTACGCGGGCTTCGGCGCGCAACCGCCGCGCGACGACCAGCGCCGCTTCATCAACACGCCCGACAGTCTGCTCGGGTTGCTCGACACGCTGCGCCGCGCGCGTCCCGAGCATGGCGCGCTGCGCTATGGCGTCGCGCCGCATTCGTTGCGCGCGGTGTCGAACGATTCGCTGCGCGAGTTGTTGAGTGGACTCGACGCGATGTCGCCCGGCGCGCCTGTGCACATCCATATCGCCGAGCAAACGGCGGAAGTCGACGCGTGCGTCGCAACGGAAGGCGCGCGGCCCGTGCAGTGGCTGCTCGACCGCTTCGATGTCGACGCGCGCTGGTGCCTCGTGCACGCGACGCATGTCGACGCGAATGAAACGGCTGCGCTCGCGAAGAGCGGCGCGATCGCAGGCCTGTGCCTGACCACGGAAGCAAACCTCGGCGACGGCATCTTTCCGGCGCACGATTATCTGGAGCAAAAGGGGCGCATCGGCGTCGGCAGCGACAGCCATATCGGTGTCGACTGGCGCGCGGAACTGCGGCTGCTCGAATACGGTCAACGTCTGTCGAGACGGCAGCGCAACGTGCTTGCGTCGGCTGAGATGCCGCGCGTCGCGGATCGGCTGTTTGCGGCGTCGCTGGAAGGCGGCGCGCTCGCGACGGGCCGAGCGGTGGGCGCATTGCGCACGGGCGCGCGTGCGGACTTCATCGTGCTCGATGCGGATCACGCGAGCATCGCCGAGCATGCGAACGACGCATGGCTTTCGGGTGTCGTATTCTGTGAGCACGGCGAGACGCCGATTCGCGATGTCTACGCGGGCGGCGCGAAAGTCGTCGACAACCGCAGGCATCGCGACGAAGAGCACGCGTATGCGCACTATCGCGCGGCGCTCGCCGACCTGCTGAAGTGAACCCGAGTCAACCTTGATAAGCACCGACGACATGACCGCCACCGATACCTTGCCCGTCTTCTCGCTGCATCGGGGAAGCCTGCCGTTCCTGATCTCGATCCCGCATCTGGGCACGCGTCTTCCCGCCGATATCGCCGCGCAGATGACGCCCGTCGCCGCGCGCACCGACGATTGCGACTGGCATCTGGACCGCCTGTACGCGTTCGCAAAACGCATGGGCGCGTCGATCCTCACGCCGACCTATGCGCGTTACGTGATCGATCTGAACCGTCCGCCCGATGGCGCCAACCTCTATCCGGGGCAGGACACGACAGGCCTGCTGCCCGTCGATACGTTCGACAAGGAACCGCTCTATCGCGACGGCTACCTGCCCGACGACGCCGAAGTTGCGCGACGCCGCGACCTGTACTGGAAGCCGTATCACGAAGCCTTGCAGGGCGAGCTGGCGGCGCTGAAGGCGCAGCACGGCAAGGTGCTGCTGTGGGAAGCCCATTCGATCCGCTCGCATGTGCCGCGATTCTTCGATGGCCGCTTGCCCGATTTCAACTTCGGCACGTCGAACGGCGCAAGCGCGGCGCCGGGGCTCGCCGAAGCACTGGCGAAGATCGTCGACGGGCATGGCGGCTATACGGCCATCGCGAACGGCCGCTTCAAAGGCGGCTATATCACGCGCCACTATGGCCAGCCCGCGCAGAACGTGCATGCGGTACAGCTCGAGCTGTCGCAGATTACGTATATGCAGGAACAGATGCCGTATGCGTATGACGATGCGCTCGCCGGCAAAATCGAGCCGCTGCTCGAAAAGCTCGTGAAGACGGCGCTCGCGCACGTCGCGGCGGCCTGAAGAACGCGTGCGCGCGGGCTCGGCCTTGTGCGCAGCGACCTCGCAGGCGTCCGTCCGGACGCCTCGTTCCTCTCCCTTGATGTGCCGCGTGGCAAAATCCACATGGCGAAATTCATCCGTCCTCGCGCCTCTGTGCGGAACGCCGCCCGTTCGCCAGGGTCAATCCTCAGTGAAACGCCCATGCGCCGCGGCGCGCGCCACGGTTGTCGTTGCGCAGCAACCGCGTAGCGAATCCGGTTGCGCGCCGCATGGCGATGCGACTATCGTTGTCGGACGCGGCGCCCGGGCATGCGCGTTGCGGTGCGTGTGGCCCGATCAACGCAGGCTTAGCAGCAAGACTGATGAAGGAAGACCCAGCGATGGAATATTCCGACGAATCCCTGCTTCCCATCTGGCGGGCCAATCTGGCGTTGCTGACGCGGGAGGTCGGCGCGGTCACGCGGCTTGCGCGGATGATGACGTTTTCGGCGTCGTATCTGAAGCTGATGCTCGCCGCCCAGCGCGACTTCAGCGAGGAATTCGTGCGCGGCGTCGAATCCGTGACGGGGCTGCCCGCCGGCTGGATGGATGCGCCGCACGAACCCGCGGACGTGCCGGACAATGCGCGTGAAGCGATCGACAACGAAACGCCGCTCGCGCGTTTTCGCGGCACGGCGCATCCGGTACGCAAAAAATCGGTGCTGCGTCCACCGGAGCCGATTTTCGGACAGCAGCCGCAGCGCCGTCCGGAAGACGAAGTCGCCGAGGCCGAACTGCATCGGCGCCAGGCGTATTTCCGCAAGGTACGCGACCTCGCCGTGCAGGAAGTGCGGCGCTTCGAGCGCTCGCTGACGCATCCGACCGTCGAGTTCGCATCGGTGCGTTCCAAAGTCGAAGACGTGCTGTCGGCCGCCGAGCTCGATGATCCCATTCACGCGGATCTGGCCGGTCGCCTCGAACAGATCGACAAGCATCGGAACATGCTGCTGCGTCACACGGAGCGGTTGCACGCATTGCTCGTGCAACTGGGCGAAGAGGGATGAACGCGTAGCGTAGCAGCCTGTATCGCATGACGTGTCACAGCCGCGCGAGCGCGCCGCTGTCCAGAATGCGAATCTGCTTGCCGCGCGCCTGTACGAGCCTTTCCTGATGCAGCCTGGAGAACATGCGGCTCGCCGTTTCGAGCGTGATGCCCATGTAGCTGCCGATCTCACTGCGCGTCATGCGCATGTTGAACTCCGTGGCGGAATAGCCGCGCGTGCCGTAGCGGTCGGCGAGATTCAGCAGGAACGCCGCGACACGCTGCTCGGCGCGCATCGTGCCGAGCAGCATGATCATGTTCGATTCGCGGACGATCTCGCGGCTCATGACCCTGTGCAGATGCCGCTGCATCGGCTTGATCTCGCGGCACAGGTCTTCGAGCGACTCGAACGGAATCACACAGACGGTGCTGCGCTCGAGCGCGATGGCGCCGCACAGATGCTGCCCGCCGACGATCCCGTCAAGTCCTAGCATTTCCCCGGCGATCTGAAAGCCCGTCACCTGTTCGCGTCCTTCGCGATGCATGACGACCGTCTTGAACGAGCCGCTGCGCAGGATGTAGACGTTGTGAAACGGATCGTTCGCGCGATAGAGACTCGCGCCGCGCTGCACGGTGCGCACTTCCTGAACCAGCAAATCGACTTGCGCGAGCTCCTCGGCGCTCAGTTCGCCAGGATTGCAGAGCGGGCTGATCGCACATTGCGAGCAGCGCGGCACGGGATGCTGCGTGCTGCCCGGCTGGAACCTGCGCACGAAGTCGGTTGCCTGTGTGAACGGCGAGGGCGTGATCGTCGGTGCGTCGGCAAGTAGCATGGTGGCCTCCTTTCGGGAATGCGCGTGCGGGCCATGATGCACGCGCGATGAAATGGTGTCGTACGGCGTCCGCGTCGCTGCAGCTGGACAGCACGGCACGCAATGTCAATACCGAAAGTATGTTGGGTGCTGTCTCAAAATTGAATCAGCGGCGAATGAAACTGCGGTCAGTCAATCGGAGTGTGTGTAGGGTGCAGCCTACGCAGGACTCGTTCAGGGCTCGTCGCTGTCGTCGAACAGCTTGTGGCGCATCGCATAGCGCACCAGCGCCGCGCCATGCGGCATCTGCATCTTGTCGAGGATGCGTGCCTTGTAGGTGCTGATCGTCTTGGTGCTGACGCACAACTGCGTGGCGATCTCGCCGATCGTCTGGCCTGCGGTGATGCGGCGGAACACGTCGAACTCGCGGTCGCTCAGGCGTTGATGGGGCAGCATCTCGAGCGGCTCGTGCAGGTTGCGCGCGAAGCGCTCGGCCATCGAAAGGCTCATATAGACGCCGCCGCCCGCGATCTTCGTCAGCGCGCTCACCAGCTCGCTGCTCGCGCTTTCCTTCGTCAGGTAGCCGGACGCGCCCGCCTTGAACGCGCGCACCGCGTACTGATGTTCGCCGTGCATCGTCAGCACGAGGATGTGGAGCCCGGGATTGGTCGCCTTGATCTGCGGGATCATTTCGACGCCGTTGCGCCCCGGCATCGACAGGTCGAGGATCAGGATGTGCGCATCCGTCGAGCGCGCGAGCGCGATCGTGCTGGGCGCGTCCGCGGCTTCGCCGGCCACTTCGAACTCGGGTGAGCCTTTCAGGATGTGGCGCAGACCTTCGCGTATCAGCGCGTGGTCGTCGGCGATGAGAATGCGGATCATGGCTGCGTCTCTTCAGATTGCAATGCGTCGAGCGGAAATGTGATGGACAGGTTGAAGCCGTGGCCGGGCCCGCCCGTCGATAGCGTGCCGCCGAGCATATGGACCCGCTCGCGAATGCCGAGCAGCCCGAAGTTCCTGCCCGTGCGCGGATCGCGCGCATGTTCGACGGCGGGCAGGCCGCGGCCGTCGTCGACGATGTCGAGCGTGCAGTGCTCGCCGTCGACCCGCATCGCGAGCGTGACGAGCGACGCTTGTGCATGCTTCGCGACATTCGTCAGCGCTTCCTGGACGATGCGGAAAATCGCCGTCGCCGCGCCGTGCGAAAACGCCGCCGATCCGACTTCGAGCCGGCGTGCGACGCGGATGCCATAGCGTTGGGAGAAATCGTCGGCGAGCCAGTCGATCGCCGCGACGAGGCCGAGATCGTCGAGCATTGCGGGCCGCTGGTTTGCCGCGATCCGCCGCACGGACGCAACCGTCGCGTCGATCACGCGCGCCATCGCTTGCAGCCGCTCGTGCACGTAGGCGTTGTCGATCCCCTCGCTTTCCAGCGCATGCCCGATCACCGACAGGTCCATTTTCAGCGCAGTCAGCGATTGCCCGAGATCGTCGTGCAATTCGCGCGCGATGTGCGCCTTTTCTTCCTCGCGCACACGTTGCAGGTTCGCCGACAGTTCGCGCAGGTCCTCGCGCGACTGCCTGAGCGCTTCTTCGGCGCGCATGCGCCCGGTGATGTCGCGCAGCATCACGGTGTAGAGCTTCTCGTTGCCATACTGGCTTTGCGAGATGGACGCCTCGATCGGGAACTCGCGACCGTCGGCGCGCAACGCATACAGCACGCGCTGGCTGCCCATGCGCCGGTCGGACCCGCTCGTCGCACCGAAATGCTCGACGTGCATCGCATGTGCGATGCGAAACCGTTCGGGGATGAAGCGCGAGAGCGGACCGCCTATGACCTTCGCCGCATCGCAACCGAGCAGTTCCTCCGCCATCGGGTTCATCAGGACGATGCGCTGCATTGCGTCGATCGTTACGATTGCTTCGCGTGACGAACGGATGATGGCCGTCAGGCGCGCTTCGTCGAAGGTTTGAACGGGCGGGGCGCAGGGCGCATTGTCGTCGAACGGTTTTGGGTGGGTGAGGCTCAGCTGTTCCTGGCGGCGCGACCACACGATGCATGCGACCGCGCATGCGAGTACCGTTGCGCCCGCGACGACCGTGGTCCATCGCAGCGTGAGACAGGACGTGAAGGAGGCCGCGAGCACGCCCGCCATGAAGACGGCGAGTGTTATCGATGCCGTGCGCGGGCTCAGGCCGGATGGCGATGCAGCAGTGTTCATGTTCTGGTTCAAATCGTCGGGTTGCTGCATCGCGTATACCCGCCCAGGCGTGTTGCGGGTCGTGTCGTGGTGTGTACGGTGACTTGTGCTGCGTGTTCCCGTGGCGCCAGGCTCGCGTTCGAGCGAGCGCCTCATGCGTGCAATCCTGCGCAGCAATGTGACCATTGCACGCGGGCCGCGTCGGACTATCCTCACGAATGCTCGTAGACAATCATATGTCGAATAGGATAACTATCAATGCGTGCGGCTGGAAACGACGTTCTCAAATTTGGAAGTTGCCCGTGAGTGCTGGCCCGTTCTACGGCAGATTCGTATGGGGCGCATGCAACCCGGGATGGTTGTTCACGCCGCGAGCGGCTCGTCCGTCTGCCGCTCCACACCGCGCTGAGCGCCGTGAACGAGCGACGCAAGCAACGCGCAGTCGTCGAGCGCAAAGCGGCAGAAAAGCATGTTCGTCGCGGCGAGCCTGGCGATCTGTTCGGGCGGCAAGCGCGCAATCTCATTCACCGATTCCTCATCGATTCTGAGCAGACGCATGGCCCTCGGGCCATCGATGCGTGCAAGCCGCTGCGCGAGAGAGAGAAATGACAGATTGACCTCACGTATTTCCTTAAGCGTTTCGTTGTGGTCCAACTTTTGAATCTCCAGTAACTAGAAACATGCCCTGCGCGCCGTAGGTGTCTGCGCTCGGGGTTCGTCACGTCGTGCGGGACGGGGCCTTTATTCAACTCTGGCAGGGCGGCCTGTTTTCCCGGCACGCGAGGGCGGCTTGCACAGTCCGCAGATGTAGCCGGGTTCCAGTTCGTAGGCGAGCACGAGGAAGTTTCCCTTGCAGCAGCCGCACGTTCTCAGATGCAGCATGTCGTGCTCGACGAATTTCACGAGCGTCCACGCGCGGGTAAAGCTCAACACAGGCTCCGTGTCTGGCGAGACGTACTCGCGATAGAGCCGGTACGCCGCGATGATCGCCGCGATCCGCCTGATGTCGCCCTGCGCGGAGATCGACCGGTACAACGCATGAAACAGCGACGCGTGGATGTTCGGCAGCCACGTCACGTACCAGTCGGCGGAAAACGGCAACATGCCTTTGGGCGGCGATTCGCGGTGCAATTCCTTGTAGAGGCGAATCAGACGGTCACGCGACAGCGTCGTCTCGGCTTGCGTGACCTGCAGCCGCGCGCCGAGTTCGAACAGTTCGATGGCGAGCAGCGTCTCGTTGACGTCGTCGAGAAGGCGGCGTTGCCCCGGGTCCGCACGCGCGACAACGGCCCTCAGCGAAGCAAGCGCGGTCATCACAGCGTCCTCGCAGGCAATTGCGCGAGCAGCATCGCGGCGTGCATCGGCTGCATGTCATGCCGGCCGAGGCTGTCATTGAGCGCGCTCAGCACCGATCGCTCATGGATTCCGGCACGGCACAGCAGCACGTCCGAATCGGCGAGTCGCACGATCTGCGCGGCGGACAGGCCACCGATGATGGCCGTGAGTTGTGCCGACATCCCAAGACGCACCTGTGCCTCGATGGGATTCCTGCGCGCGAGGCGTTGAGCCAGCATCAGATACGCCAGATTGACTTCGCGTATCTCCGAAAAAACATCGTCAGCTTTCATGGTTTCCTCGCACGCAAGGCGACGTGGCTACGATCAGGCGGTGCGATCCGAACGGGGTGGCATCGCAATACAACCTGTGTGGTGTGTCCGTAGCGCTTACGTCAAATTCCTGATCGAGAGTGTTGCCCGCGCTGTCTCAAAATAAAATGGGTGTTCGGTTGAATCGCGCGTAGGGCGGGGAAGCATCGTGTAGGGAATGGACGACAGATCCGTTTCGAGGCGGCGTGATGCAATACGCAATCTGATCCTTGGTTAATGTAGAAAACGTGACTGCGGGTTAGAGCCGACATGTCGATTTGCTGCGCTATTTTTTTGAAATTACCGCGCAAAAAACGTATGAATTTAATAACAAGGCATCCTTAATATAGTCAAAAAAAGATTTTCGCTCATCTTGATATTGACTTCCATCATTGCCCGCATGCCCGGCCATCCTTACGATCACAGTGGACAGTAGCCCCGAATGACGCGTGTCGTTCGTTGCGGCTCGATCGACATGAGAACGCGACCTGACGAAGACGCGTTCCGCGATGGCAGCGCGATGCGCGCGCGAGCCGTCTTCTTCTTCAATCGCGAGGCGCGGCAGATGAACTGCCCGAGCGCCATCATCCGGCAGAATGGAATGACTCAGTTTTTTCAAACGATCCGCTTCAGGATCATCGCGGCCTTTGCCGTGTGTACCGTGTTACTGGTTGGCAACGCGCTGTATGGCATGCGTGCTGTCAAAACGATGAGTGACAACATGCAGATCGCCTACACGGGCAATCTGGTTCCCGTCACTCAGCTCGCCATGTTTCGCATTCACGAGATCGAAATCCGCCGTCTGCTGTGGCAGACGCTCGTCACGCAGGACAAGGACAACCTGCGGCGCGTGCGCGAACTGCAGGCCGCAATGGACTCGTGCTGGGCGCAATACTATTCGGGCGGTATCAGCAGTGGCGATGAGCAGACAATCGCCGACAGGATTCACGCTCAGGCCAGCACGTTCAAGTCACTGATCGATCAGGAGGTCGCGCAGATCGAGAAGGGCGATGTGGCGGGCGCTATCGAGTTCCAGCGCAGTTCCGTGCTGCGCGTGTCCGAGGCGCTCAATGCGCTGGTCCAGCAGGACATGGACCTGAACCAGGCGCAGGCCAGAGACTTCACGAGCGATAGCGAGCGTTCGTCGAAGCAGATGTTCTGGATCGCGCTGGGCATGCTGGCGTCGAGCGCGCTCGTGTGTCTCGGTGCGACGGTGTATCTGTCGAAGGCGATCACGCGCCCGTTGAACCGCTCCGTCGACATCGCCAACAACATCGCTGACGGCCGCCTGGACCGTCCGATCACCGTCGACGCAACAGGCGAATTCGGCTCGCTGCTCGACGCCATGAGGCGCATGAGCGGCCAGCTTGCGGACACCGTGTGCCGCATCAAGACGTCGAGCGACTCGGTGACAGTGGCCTCGCGCGAGATCGCGGCGGGCAACATGGAACTGTCGTCGCGCACGGAAGAGCAGGCGGCATCCGTCGAAGAGACGGCCGCGACGATGACGGAGCTGGCCGAAACGGTCAAGCAGAACGCCGACAACGCGCGCCAGGCCAATTCGCTGTCGGCCAACGCACGCTCGATGGCTGATGCGAGCAACGACGCGGTGCAGGCGATGATGCGCACGATCGGCAACATCAGCGAGAGCTCCGCGAAGATCGCCGATATCACGACGCTGATCGAAGGCATCGCGTTCCAGACCAACATCCTCGCCCTGAATGCAGCCGTCGAAGCGGCCCGCGCGGGCGAGCAGGGGCGCGGCTTCGCTGTCGTCGCGGGTGAAGTGCGCTCGCTCGCGCAACGTTCGTCGTCGGCCGCGAAGGAGATCAAGGATCTGATCGAATCGTCGACGGCACTCGTCAAGGACGGCTCGCGCCAGGCCGAAGAAGTCGGCTCGACGATGGGCCAGGTGATGCGCGCGATCAAGCAGGTGTCAGATATTGTGGGCGAAATTTCTGCGGCGTCGGAAGAACAGAGTCAAGGCATCGAGCAGATGAGCCAGGCGATCAGCCAGATCGACACGGTCACGCAGCAGAACGCGGCGCTCGTCGAGCAGTCGGCGGCGGCCGCGCAGGCACTCGAAGAGCAGGCCATGCAGATGACGGGCGCGATCACCGTCTTCAGACTTGCCGATGCGCCCAGCGCCACGCCTGCCGTGACGCTGCCGCGCGCCGTGCGCGCGCCCGTCGCCGCGGCGAAGCACGCCCAGGCAGCGGCACGCCGCGTCGAACCGGCTGGGAAGTCCGTAGCGGCAAAAGAGGCCGTGTCTGCCGATGGCGATTGGGAATCGTTTTGAACTCCAGGGAAATATCAATGCAAGCATCTTCCACTCATCGTGCCGCATGTGGCGACGACGGCAAGAGCGCCGACTCGTCTGTCGATCTGCTCACGCAACTTTCGTCGCTGCAAAGCGATGCGTTGATCCAGTATGGCGCGCGGCTGATCGTGTCCGGTGAGTTGCTGGAGGCGATTCTCGCCAGTTTGATGCCGGCGACGCGAGCCGAGGTCAAGGCCGAGTTCGACGCACGCATCAGGAGGGTGTTGAACGAACCGCGCAGGAGTGGCTTGCCCGAGCGCTATCACTCGACGATTGCCGCCGAAGTCGGTCACTTCAACGAGGCGCTCCGCTAGTTTGCTGGCGCGCGCTCCGCAGGCAGAGCGTGTTCCTGGCCATTCAAAAAAAAGGGGCTCCGCAGCCGGGGAACTGCGGAGCCCGAAGAGACGTCGCGCACTGTGGAGTGTGATGCGCTCGCCCCGTCGACCATGAGCTAGCCGATGAAGAGATTGTCGGCACTGTGTCCGACGAAGGCATTGATATTGGTCAGCGTCTTCGATCTGGCGCGTTCATCGCAGGGGATAGATTCATGATCGCCTGGCATTCCCTATCAATGCTCTCGGCTTGTCGATCCCGCCATGCGCGTGGTGATCAGCGCAAACGCCTCCCCAACCTTTCGGCAAATCCATTTATGAGCAGATCCATTTCAACCGAATCCGGTGTGGCGCCGCGCGCCGCGCATCAGCGATGGGCCGAGATGCTGCGCGAGGACGCGTTGTGCATGCACTATCAGCCGCTGCTCGACCTGCGCGCCGGCCGCGTGACGAAGGTCGAAGCGCTCGCGCGGCTGCGCGACGGCGATGTACTGTTCGCGCCAGGCCAGTTTCTGCCGTCGCTGGGCAACGACGACCATCTCGAGCTGTATAGGCGCGGCCTCGCGCAGGTGCTGACGCAGCGCAACGCATGGCGGCGTATCGGTATCGACATCGTCGTGTCCGTCAATCTGCCACCTACCGCGCTCTGCGATCCGCGCTACTTCGACGCGACGCGCGCTGCATTCGATGAATTCGGCTGCGAGACGGGCGAGCTGATGCTCGAAATCCTGGAGTCCGGCGCGCTGCCGCAGGGCGTCGAGCTCGATCAGCAGATCGCGGGCTACAAGACGCTCGGAGTCGACCTCGCGCAGGACGATCTGGGCACGGGACACAGCAGCCTGAGCCGGCTGCGCGAGCTGCCGTTCGATTGCCTGAAGATCGATCGCAGCATCGCGGATCTGCACGATCACGACGCCGCCGACGTGCTGCCGTTCATTCATCATCTGACGCGGCTCGGGCAGGCGCTCGGCAAGGCGGTGGTGGTGGAGGGCGTCGAAGACCCTGAGCTGCTCGACGCGCTGCGGGTCTTTGGCGTCGATCTCGCGCAGGGCTACGGGATCGCGCGTCCGATGTCGGGCGAGCAGTTCCCTGAATGGATCGCGCAGACGCATTTCGAGCCGTCGTGCGCAGCGGGCGCGAGCCGCTACGCGCGGCTCGCGCATCTGATGGTGTGGGAAGAGCGCATGCTCGCTGACGCGCATCTGCGTACGCGGAGCGCGGCCGGGCAGCGTGACGTGCAGGCCGGCATCGACGCATGGCTTCCCGACGATGGCCCTAGCACGCAGGCACGCGACGGCCTGCTGGACGCGGCGCGGGATTCGGGCGTGCACAGCGTTGCTTATCGCGCGGCGCGGCAACGGTTGATGGCGGCGATGTGAAGCGCCCGTTCGCGCGGCGGTCGGATCAGTCGCGCAGTTCGCAGAGGATCTGCTCGGCCAGATAGTCGCACGGCGGCCGGTTCGAGCGCGCACTGCGCGCGAGGATGATCTCCAGTTCGGGCAGCTTCGGCAGCCCATGCTGGCGGCCGAGCGTGACGAAGCGCTCGGGCACCGCGCAGCGCGCGAGCGGCGCGACCGCGAGACCCGCGTCGACCATGCTGAACAGGCCCATCAGACTCGGGCTTTCATACGACGTGCGATAGGTGATCTTCGCGCGCTCCAGCGTCTGAATCGCCTTCGCGCGCGCGACGCTGCCGACGCCGAACAGCGCGATAGGCAGCGGGCGTTCCTTCCACACTTCGCGTCCCGCCGTGGATGTGCCCGCCCACACCATCGGCTCGAGCCGGATGAATTCGCCCGCCAGGCCCTTCACGCGCGTCACGCATGCGAGGTCGATCTTGTTGTCCTTCAGCAGCGGTTCGAGCGCGTTGCTCGGCAGGCCGACCACCTGGATCTCGACCTTCGGATAGGTCGCCGAGAAGTTGCGCAGCACGGACGGCAGCAGCGACGACGCGTAATCGTCCGGTACGCCGATCGCGACGCGGCCTTTCACGTCGGGATGCACGACGGATGCCCACGCTTCGTCGCGCAGCGCGAGCATGCGGCGCGCGTAGCCGAGCATCACCTGTCCGTCCTGCGTGAGCGTCACGCTGCGCGGGCCGCGCACGAACAGCGGCTTGCCGAGCGCGGTTTCGAGCGAACGGATCTGCATGCTCAGCGCGGACTGCGAGCGATGCACGAGCGCCGCGCCGCGCACGAAGCTACCGGTGTCGGCGATGGCGACGAACATCGCGAGCACATCGAGATCGAGGGCTTTCATCCGCTTGCATCCCCTTGAAGTGCGTATCAGAAATATTGATCGAAATGTTCAATATAACGCGTTTGTCTGAACTCATGGGCGGCGGCATACTGGCTTTACACACTGTGCTCGATACCTAACGCGAGCGCACTCATCCGGGGACATCATGGCGACGCCTTCCACTTACGACGAATTCCGGCAGCTTGCGATGCGGCTCGACATGTCGCGCGGCAAGCCGTCGCCTGAGCAACTCGACCTGTCGCGCGCGCTGCTCGACGAAGCGGGCACGGCCGGTTACGTGTCGCGCGACGGCATCGATTGCCGCAACTACGGGCACTTGCTGGGCTTGCCCGAGGCGCGCGAGTTCGGTGCGCAACTGCTGGATGTCGATGCGGCGCAAGTGGTCGCGGCGGGCAACTCGAGCCTCGAACTGATGCACGATGCGCTTGCGTTCGCGATGCTGCACGGTATGCCGGGGCACACGCCGTGGAGCAAACAGGGCGAAGTGGCGTTCCTGTGCCCCGTGCCTGGCTACGACCGGCATTTTGCGATCTGCGAGGCGCTCGGCATCCGCATGATTCCCGTGCCGATGACGCAGGACGGCCCCGACATGGACGCCGTGGAAGCGCATGTCAAAAGCGACGCTTCGATCAAGGGCATCTGGTGCATGCCGCTCTACAGCAACCCGAGCGGCGCGATCTGGTCGCGCGAAACGGTCGATCGACTCGCCGCGCTGCCCGCTGCCGCGAGCGACTTCCGTCTCTTCTGGGACGACGCGTACCGTTTTCATCATCTGACGGACACGCCGCGTAACACGCCCAACATCGTCGAACTGTGCGAACGGGCGGGGCATGCGGACCGCGCGCTGGTGTTCGCGTCGCTGTCGAAGGTCACGGTGGCGGGCGGCGGCATCGCGTTTCTCGCGGCGTCGCAGCGCAATATCGGCTGGTGGCAAAAGCATATGGGCGTGCGCACGATCGGTCCGGACAAGCTGAACCAACTGCGGCACGTGCGTTTCCTGCGCGACCGCGAAGGGCTCGAACGGCTGATGACGAAGCATCGCGCGCTGCTGCAGCCGAAGTTCGACGCGGTCGTCGCCACATTCGAAGCGCTGCTCGCCGATATTCCCGGCGTGTCGTGGAATCGTCCAGAAGGCGGCTATTTCATCAGCCTGTACGCGCCGAAGGGCTATGCGAAACGCACGGTGGCGCTCGCGGCCGAGGCGGGTCTCGTGCTGACGCCGGCGGGCGCCGCGTATCCCTATGGACTCGACGACGAAGACCGGCACCTGCGCATCGCACCGTCGTTCCCATCGCTCGATGAAGTGACGCTCGCGGCGCGTGGCATCGCGCTTTCGTTGCGGCGCGCGCTCGAAGAAGGCACACGCTGACGGGCACGGCGCGCATGAGGCGTGCCTCGTCAGGCCGTAGCGAGCGCAACAATCCGTAACACCGGGCGTGCCGCCGGACTCGCCATCGGCGGCTGTTTTGCGGTAAAAGAACGGGATGACCGACCGCGCCCGCATCATTCCGCTGATCGTTGCCTGTCCGCTGTTCCTGCAAAACCTCGATACGTCGATCATGGCGACCGCGCTGCCCTCCATCGCGCGTTCGCTCGGCGTCGAGGCGCTGCATCTGAATCTCGCGATCACCTCCTATCTGCTCAGCCTCGCCGTGTTCCTGCCGGCGAGCGGCTGGCTTGCCGACCGCTTCGGCGCGCGCCGCGTGTTCTGTTCGGCAATCGGGCTGTTTTCTCTCGCTTCGGCGCTGTGCGGGATCGCGACGTCGCTGCCGCAGCTCGTCGTGTTCCGCGTACTGCAGGGCATGGGCGGCGCGATGATGGTGCCCGTCGGCCGGTTGATCCTGCTGCGCAGCGTGCCGCCCGCGCGGATGGTCGCCGCGATGGTGTGGTTCACGGTACCGGGTGCGGTGGGGCGGCTGGCCGGTCCGCTGCTCGGCGGCGTGGTGGTGACGATCACGTCGTGGCGCTGGATATTTCTGCTGAACGTGCCGTTTGGCGTGATCGGCGTGCTGTGCGCTCTCGCCTTCATCGACGACACGCATGAGCGCATCGTCGAGCGTTTCGATCTGCCCGGCTTCGTGCTGCTGTCGACGGGTCTCGTGGGTCTTGTCGGCGGGCTGGATACGGCCGGCCGCGGGCTCGTACCGCAATGGGTGACGTTCGCGTTCACGGGCACGGGCACGCTGTCGATGCTGCTGTATTTGCTGTATAGCCGCCGTCACGTCGATGCCATCATCGATCCCTTGCTGTTGCGCTACAAGGCGTACCGGACGGCCGTGCTCGGCGGCATGCCGCTGCGCATCGGCATTGGCGCATCGCCGTTCCTGATGCCGTTGATGCTGCAACTGGGCTTCGGCCTGTCGCCGCTCACGTCGGGATCGCTGAGCGTCGCGACGGCCGTCGGTTCGCTTGCGGTGCGCGGCGTAATGACCAAGGCGATTCAGCGCATCGGCTTTCGCACGCTGCTGATCGCCGCGACCTGCATGACGGGCTGCTTCTATGCCTGCTATGGGCTGTTCAAGCCCAGCACGCCGCATCTGCTGATCTTCTGCACGCTGCTGGTGGGCGGCCTGTTCAATTCGCTCGCGATGGTCACGCTCAACACGCTCGGCTACTCCGACATGCCGAAGCCGAAGATGAGCCGCGCGACGGCGCTCTCCGGCATGGCGCAGCAGCTCTCGGTGAGCCTCGGCGTCGCGTTCGGCGCGTCGCTGCTCGCGCTGACCGCGCATCTGCATGGCGGCAGCGCCGCGCATCTCACCGCGCGCGATTTCTCGCCCGCGTTCTTCGTCGTCGGCGTGGCCGTGCTGTGCTCGCTGTTCTTCTTCGTGAAGCTGTCGAAGGACGAGGGCGCGGCATTGCGGCAGGCCTAGGCCGTGCGCGCGGCCCGCTGCAAACGCGCTAGCCGCGCCTGCGCCGCGCGATGAATTCGCCTTCCAGATTCCACGTGATGCCATCGGCCGCAAGCGCGACGCCTGTCCAGCGGAACGAATCGTCGGTGATGTCCGTAAAGTTCCAGCGGATCGGCGTGCCGTTCGCATGCGTGCCGATCTGCACGATATCGCGGCCGATTTTGCGGCCGACCAGTTCGTCGCGCTGTCCGCTCGCCGGGTTGATGTAGGTGACGCGCCACGCTTCGATCGACGGGTCCCATACGCGCAGCGTCGTGCCGTACATGTCGAGGCCGCTGTCGCTTCGTGTGCCGCGATCCGCGCGGCGCGGCATGATCCAGACGTCCTGTACCGCGCGCCCTTCGAGCGCCCAGCCGAAGTGAATTTCGCCCGTCAGATGCCGCTCGCGCACGTCGACGCGATAGTGCAGCACGTCCATGTCCCAACTGCCGATGAGCCAGCCGTAGAGGTCGTCGGCGGCAGCGATGTCAGCCGCGCGACCGGGCGCGTCGAGTGCTGCGTGAAACCCGGCAGCGGGACCGTGATCCAATGCATTCATTGCGGGTTGCTCCGTATGCTGAAGCGGGTTGAAAAGGGTGGCGAACGCGTCGCGCCGCGCCTGCCGCCGTTGTGATAAAACGAGCATACGGACCTGCCGAGGTGACATCTTGGGAAAAATTGCCGTCGATCTCGAAGCCGCGCTGGCACGCCGCGACACGCTCGGCGCGCCCGGCAACACGCAGATGCGCGCGCTTGCCGCGGGCGACGGCTGGTCGGCGATGGACGTGCTGTGCACCTTCGGTCCGCGTGACAGGCCGTTCGAGGAGCGGCACGCGGGCGTCTGCATTGCGATCGTGGCGGCGGGCGCGTTCGGCTACCGGTCGGCGGCGGGGCGCGAGTTGCTCACGCCGGGTTCGCTTTTGCTGGGCAATGCGGGCGAGTGCTTTGAATGCGGGCATCGGCATGCACCCGGCGACCGTTGCGTGTCGTTTCACTATCAGCCGGCGTACTTCGAGCAACTCGCCGCCGATGCGGGTTTTTCTCGTTCCGATACATCCTTCCGGCATGGCCGCATGCCGCCGATGCGCGCGTTTTCCGGCCTGATCGCGCGGGCGTGCGCCGGGGCGACGGACCGCGCGTCCGGAACGGCATGGGATGAACTCGCCGTCGAACTGGCCGGGGCCACGCTGCGCGCGACGCAGGCGGATGCGAAACCTCATGCTGTGACGACGAGCGCGTCCGCATGGTCACGCGTCACGCAGGCCGTGCGCCTGATCGACGAAACGCCCGATGCGCCGCATACGCTCGCGAGTCTCGCGCAGATGTGCGGGCTGTCCGATTTCTACTTTCTGCGCACGTTCGAGCGCGTCACGGGCGTGACGCCGCATCAATACGTGCTGCGCGCGCGCCTGCGCCATGCGGCGCTGCGTCTTGCCGACGAGGATACGAAGATCGTCGATATCGCGCTCGATAGCGGCTTCAACGACGTGTCCAATTTCAATCACGCGTTTCGCGTTGAATTCGGCATGAGCCCGCGTGCGTGGCGCATGCAGCGCGGCGTGCACGTGAACCTCGCCGTGCATCGCCACAGGGTGCGTGACGCATGAGCCGGCGCGCACACCGCTTGCGCGCGGCGGCCTTGTTGCCGCTGATCGTCTGCGCATACGGCGCGGGCGCCGCGCACGCACAGGAACGCGTCGCAGCCGACGACATTCCGCCGTCGACGATCGAGCGCGACGTGCATCTGTTCGTCGTGCAAAAGGACGGCTCGATCGAGGAACACGACGATACGGTGCTGCGCGCGAACACGACGAGCGGCGTCGACGATATCGCGCAGCGTTACGTGTGGTTCAACAAGGATATCGAGCAGGTGCAGCTGCTCGCGGCGGAAACGATCGATCCCAACGGCGTCGTGCATCCGGTTGGACCGGACGGCATTCGCGACGTGCAGGAGCCGCGTTCGGCGGGCGCACCGACCTTCCAGGACGGCGTGTTGCGCACGGTGATCTTTCCGGGCGTCGAGCCGGGCTCGCGCGTGCATCTGGCGTTTCGCAAAACGCGCGCGCTGCCGTTGCAAGGCGGCACGTTCGCTTATTTCGTCGAGCCGACGCGCGGCCCCGTCGACATGCAGCAACTGATCTTCGACTTGCCCGCCGACATTCCGCTGTACGCCGATGCGCGCGGCTACGTCGCGTTGCCGCCCGTGACGGAGAACGGCCGCACGCGTTACACGTTCGAGTATCGGCATGGGCCGTATGCGCCCATCGAGTCGGGCGCCGTCGGCTATGCGACATGGGGCGACCGGCTGATGGTGTCGACGACGCGCGACTTCGCATCGTTTGCCGAACGCTATCGGACGGCGGCGCTGGACCCGACGTGGCGCGATCCTGCCATTGCGCAGCTTGCGCAGGCGCTGACGGCGCAGACTGACGATCCGCGTGCGAAGGCGCAGATTCTGTACGACTGGGTGCGCCTGAACATTCGCTATGTCGCGCTGTTTCTTGGCGAGACGGCTGCCGTGCCGCACAGGGCGAGCGATATCCTGCGCAACCGCTATGGCGACTGCAAGGACCACGTCGCGCTGTATGGCGCGATGCTCGCGGCCGTCGGCATCGACAGTCAGGCTGTGCTGCTCAACCTCGGGCCTGTCTATACGCTGCCCGATGTGCCGGGCTATGGAGCGAGCGCGATCAATCATGCGATCACGTGGATTCCTTCATTGCGCCTGTATGCGGATACGACGGCGGGCGGTGTCGGTTTCGGTTATCTGCCGCCGGGCGCGATGGACCGGCCGGTGTTGCTGGTCGACGATGGCGTGCTCGCGCGCACGCCCGCGACGCAGGAACGCGGGCGCAATGTGCGGCTCGAGATCGATATCGACCGGACGGGCACTGCGGCGTTCACGTATCGCGTCGAGGATGTGGGGGTGTCGGCGGAGCTGGAGCGCAATGTGTTTCGGCGCGCGACGCGGCAGCGCTGGCAGTCGATTGCCGCGGATCGCTTGCGGCAGACGGGGTTGCATGGGATCGCACGGATGCAGCCTGGCGAAGTGACGCCGACCATGGGGCCGTTTACGACTTCCATGCAAGGTTCGCTCGAGCACTTCACCTGGCCTGATGGCACGACGGCGTTGCCTGCGTTGACGAGTTTGTCGGGCGGGATCGCGACGCAGGTGCAGGCCTGGCTCGCCGAGCCGGAGCGGACGCAGCCGTGGGTCTGTATTGGCGGCGATTTTGATGAGGTCGCGCAGATTGCGTTGCCTGATAGTGTTCGCGTTACTGATATGCCGGAGGATGTTGTCGTGCGGGACCGGTTTTTTGACTATGAGTCGCGGTATGTGTTTGATTCCGCTACGCGGGTTGTGCAGATTTCGCGGCGTTTGCGCGCGCGGTTTGGGCGTCAGGTGTGTAGTGCTGATGAGTTTGCCCTGGCTCGGGCTTCGCTCGTTAAGATTGAGAGGGATGCGTTGGCGCAGATTGTTGTGAGAGCACGGTAGGGGTTTTTTGTTTTTTTTGTTGTCTGCGACGCTGGGTTGGTTTGCTGGTGTTTGTCGCTGGCATCCGCGATGCGTTATCTAGCTTCACGCGTTGCCCCTGTGCGGGGCGGCACCTACTTTTCTTTGCCGCCGCAAAGAAAAGTAGGCAAAAGAAAGCGGCTCACACCGCCAGCATTTCTTCTTGCCTGAGGGCCCCCAAAGGGTCTTACGCTTCACACGGCGGCGTCCTTGTTTGCCTGCGTTGCCAACGCTCTGAATCGACGCCTCACCCGCCTCAAACTCCCGCACCAATGCCAGCGGCATCGACTGGTATGTGCCGCCCAGGTGGCAAACTGTGTGTAGGTTGTCGCACCGCACAGGTTAGTGCTCTTACCAGAAACACCCACCTTGCTACCCAGTCCGGAGTGATGCGTGTATGGCGCGAAAGCCGACACACAGTTTGCCACCTGGGCGGCGGCGGACTGTCTGGCGCGGCGTGCCGCGACGCGGGCGCATGGAGCGGGTGAGGCGTACAGAGAGCACGTTGGCAACGCACGCGAACTGGCGCGTTGCCGTGTGAAGTGTAAGACCCTGTGGGGGCCCTCAGGCAGGAAGAAGAATTGGCGGTGTTAGCCGCTTTCTTTTGCCTGGCGGTTTCAAGATGCAAGTGCAACACTTCCGTTTAGGATACGTTGCATGGGAAAGAACTACGAACATCTGAGCGCCGAAGAGCGCGGTGTGATCTTTACAATGAAGCTTGAGGCCAAGAGCACGCGCGAGATCGCGCGTGCTCTTTTGCGCTCACCAAGTACGATCAGTCGTGAACTGAGGCGCAATGACTGGAAACCGGCCCACGAGCGCTCTGTGATGGGACGCCCTGCGATCGCAGGCGGCTACAATTCAAGACGTGCGGGTTTGCGGGCAGGCAGACTGCGGCGCAAGCCACGGCGGGAGCGCAAACTGCACATCGACGGAGCGCTGTGGCCGCAAGTGCGCGAACTGTTGAGCAAACACCATTCACCCGAGCAGATCAGTGCGCAACTGAAGCTGGCGCATCCGGACGAGCCCACCCTGAACGTATCTCACGAAACCATCTATCACGCCATCTACGCAATGCCTCGGGGCGAGCTTAAACGCGAGCTGATCGCGCTTCTCAGACGGGGGCGCAGCACGCGCAGACCCCGCTCGCACGGTGAAGACCGACGAGGCAAGCTCACCGACATGGTCAGCATCCACGTGCGTCCGCCCGAGGCAAACGAGCGGTTGATTACCGGACACTGGGAAGGCGATCTCATCAAGGGTGCAGCAAACCGCTCGGCGGTGGGCACGCTGATCGATCGCAGCACACTGTTCCTGATGCTGGTCAAAATGGATGGCAGCACAGCGGAAGAGGCGTTGCGGGCCTACAGCGCGGCGTTCGCGCCGCTTGACCCGCAACTGCTCAAGACGCTGACCTACGATCAGGGCAAGGAGATGGCACTGCACAAGGAACTGGCCAAAGCGACGGGCATCCGCATCTACTTCTGCGATCCACACAGCCCGTGGCAGCGCGGTATCTGTGAGAACACCAACGGTCTGTTGCGCCAGTACCTGCCCAAAGGCGCGGACCTGTCCGTGCTCTCACAGCGTCAGCTTGACCTGATTGCTATCGAGATGAACACCCGTCCACGCAAGACTCTCGGCTGGAGAACGCCTGCGCAAGCCTTTATTGAAAACTGCAAGAAACAGGGAATCGAAATCAACCCCGCTGTTGCACTTGGTCTTTGAAACCGCCCCTACTTTTCTTTGCGGCGGCAAAGAAAAGTAGGTGCCGCCCCGCACAGGGGCGACGCCTGAAGCACGCTAACAAATCGCGGATGCCAGCTCAAAGCCAAAACACCACCCGACAACGCCAGCGCCGCGAAAGCTCAACCGGCGAATGCCAGCAAAGCGCCATGCAATCCAAGACATAGCGCCCGCTGGCAAAACCAAAACCAAAACCAAAAACAAAAACCAAAAACCTAAACCTTAAACCCCACTCTTCGTGACAACAGGCACCCAAACCCCATTCTTAACCTGATAAAGAGTAGAAGCCGCACTCTTCAGCGCCCCAGTGGCATCAAACGAAATCGTCCCCGTCACCCCTTCAAAACTGATCGACTTCAGCGCCGAGCGATAAACCTTCGGGTCCGTCGACTTCGCCGTCTCCATCGCCTTGATCACGGCCCACGCCGCGTCATACCCGAACGGCGCATACGACAGAATGTCATCGCCAAACCGCTTCTTGAACTTCGCCGAGAAGTCCTTGCCACCCGGCAGTTGTGCAAGCGGACGGCCATACTCCCACGCCATCGCGCCTTCGGCTGCATCGCCGGCAAGCTTGATGAACTCAGGGTCTTCGACACCGCCACCACCCAGCAACTGCGCCGTCATCCCCAACTGCTTCATCTTCTTCGCAATCGCAGCCGCCTGCGTATCGAGCCCGCCGAAGAAAATCAGATCGGCATTGGTCGACTTGATCTTCGTGAGCTGCGTGCTGAAGTCGACAGCCGTGTTGCTCGTGAACTCGCGCGCCACGATGTTGCCGCCCGCCGCCTTCACCGCCTTCTCGAACTCGTCCGCTTCGCCCTGGCCGAATGCCGTGCGGTCGTCGATGATCGCAATGCGCTTGGCCTTGGTCGTTTTCACCGCGTACGTGCCCGCGTTGCCGGCGTTTTGCGCGTCGGTCGAAATCACCATGAACGTGTTCGCAAAGCCACGATTCGTGATGGTCGGGTTCGTCGCGGCAGGGTCGATCATCGGAATGCCCGCCTGCTCATAGATCTGCGAAGCGGGAATCGTCGTGCCCGAATTGAAATGGCCGACGATGCCCGACACGTTCTGGTCCACCAGTTTCTGCGCGGCCTGCACGCCGATGCGCGGGTCGGCCTGATCGTCCTCGGACACGAGATCGAAGCGTGCGACCTTGTCGCCAATCTTGATCTTCTGCGCGTTGGCTTCCTCGAGGGCAAGCCGCACGCCGTTCTGCAGGTCTTTGCCGTAGCCTGCGTTGGCGCCCGTCATCGGCGCGGCGAAACCGATTTTCACGGGCGTTTCGTCGGCGGCGAAACTGGCGAGCGGCGCGATGGACAGCGCAGCGCCCAACATCACGGCAAACGGGTTCAGCGTCTTGCAAAAGCTCATGGTTTCTCCTTACATCGGCAGACAGGGATGGGAAAAACAGCCGGCTTGCAGTGCGCGCCGCGCGTGATTCGAAAGCGCGGCGCTGCCGGTCGGATTGCGCGATGCAGTGTGTCGACAGGTCTCCTTCGATGTGTATGCAAACAATGCACGGACTTAAAACACGGACGAGATTACGGACGATGCAGTGTGCAAGGCAATGCTGGAAAACACCAAAGCCAAAATCACTGCGCGCCGTCTGCCGACGGACCGGGAATGTCGCGCAACCCGCGTGCTGCAGCCGATCCGTGGCGCGAATATAGAAAGCCAATATGCGCGCGTCTTGGCAGTTCGCGGCATGTTGGATGCGCATTTCAGCACAGCGTCGCCGCACGTTTTTAAGCGTCGGCTGCGAAGATGAAGGGGGACGTCGAGCAGGAGAGCGCGGAGGAGGGCCGCGTGATGCGCGTGTCGTGCCGCCTGATCGGGCACGTTCGAATCGCGCAGCGCGTGATGCTGATAGCGCTGCGCGCAGGTGTGTGCGGGTATGGTCTAATGCCGGGCGTTCACTGCTCGCCCTGCATGCGCAACAGTTCTTCGCGCAGACGTAGCAGCGGTTCCTTCACGTCGTCTTCGGCCCACGTATCGAGGTCGTCGATCGCGCGGTGACAACCGTCGAGCACCACGTCGAGATCGACGGGAATGCCATTGGCGAGCGCGAACTGGATCGTTTCCGCGAACTGTTGGCACTCGTCTTCGCCGTACGAGATGTCGAGATTGTCGGCGATCACCTGGGCGATGTTGCTGCGCGCCTTGTCGTCGGGCGTGACCATATCGACGATGCCGCGCGCGACGGCGGGCGAATAGTACAGCGCAATATCGAGCCATTGCGCGGCATCGAAATCCGCTTCGCCGAATTGCGCTTCGAAGAATTCGATCGCTTCCTGCTCGTGCGTCTCGTCTGCGTCGACGCTGATGCACAACTCTTCAAACTGCTCTTCACGTTCGCTGCGGATCGTGCCGTCCATCTGTGCCTCTCTTGCCAGTCAACCAGTGCCAATAAAAAATGCCGCGCGTTTTTACGCGCGGCACGCATTATAGGACGTCAGGCTGACGGAGGCGTTTCTTGTGCCCGTTGCCTTAAGTCTGCTGCCTAAGCCGACTCCACCACCCACGCATCGAACCATTCCCGCGGACGGGCGATTTCATCCTGCGCGGCGATGATCTCCAGCTCATAACGCCCGGCGTCCCACGTCGCGTGCACGACGGCATTCACGGCGGCGACCGTATGTTCGAACGCGCTGCGCACCGAGTCGCCGAGCAGCGTGCGCGCGACGAACACCGCGCTCGTCAGATCGCCGACCCCGACGGGCTGCCGCGCGAACGGATAGAGCGGCCGTTGCCCCATCCACGCTTCGCGCTCGGTGACGACGAGCATGTTGAAGCGGTCCGCGAGACTGTTGCGGTCGAGCAGATGCTTGACGAGCATCATCTTCGGTCCGCGCTCCATCACCTCGCGGCACGCCGCGACGGCTTCCTCGACGGTCTCGATCTCGCGCCCCACGAGCCGCTGCAGCTCACTGTGGTTCGGACACATCACGTCGGACACTTCGGGCATCGTCCGGACCAGAAACTCCTGGATGCCCGGCTCGACGCGGCAGCCCGTTGTCGTGCCCATCACCGGGTCGCAGAAATAGCGTGCATGTGGATTCGCCGACTTCACGGCGCGCACGATCTCGATCACCGACTGCGCCTGCTCGGGCGCGCCGAGATAGCCAGACAGCACGGCGTCGCAGCGCGGCAGCACGCCGATCGCGCCAATCCCTTCGACCAGCGCAAGCATCTGCGATGCATCGATCGCGCTGCCTTCCCAATGGCCGTACTGCGTATGGTTCGAGAACTGCACCGTGTTGAGCGGCCACACATTGACGCCAAGACGCCGCATCGGGAACACCGAGGCGCTATTGCCCGCGTGCCCGAATACGACGTGCGACTGGATGCTCAGAACGTTTTTCATGTCGAACCGATACGGCGCGGGAAGGGCGCCGGAAGAAAGATGCGCAACGGATGGGCAGCTTCGATGCACCGCTTTGGCGCGGCGAACAACGAACGGCGATGCGCGACAGCGCGTCGCCGACAGGACGCGTCACGCCCTGTTCATCACAAGATACATGAGTTTTCGCGAGCCGGAATCGATCCGGCCCCGTCGTGTTGCGTCGAACCATCAATGCGCAAGCCGATGTTGCGCAAGATCATGCGGCGCGCCTATCCACTTATCCGCTGATCCACTGACGCGCTCACACCAGCTCGCGGTACAGCGCGAGATAGCGTTCCGCCGACGCGCCCCAGCCGAAGTCCTGGCGCATTGCGCGGCGCTGCGTGGCTTTCCAGTCGGTGCGCCGCGCGTACAGCGCGAATGCGCGGCGGATCGCGGCCGTGAGCGCTTCCGGCTCGAAGCGCTCGAACACGAAGCCGGTTGCCAGATCGTCGGCGATGTTTTCCAGCGACGCGTCGACGACCGTATCGGCGAGACCGCCCACGCGATGCACGAGCGGCAGCGATCCATACGCGAGCGCATAGAGCTGCGTCAGGCCGCACGGCTCGAAACGCGACGGCACGGCAATCACGTCGCTGCCCGCGACGATCTGATGCGCGAGCGTTTCGTCGAAGCCGAGTTCGACGGCGACGCTTTCGGGATGCGCCTGCGCGACGAGCTGCAAGCCGTTTTCGAGCGCCGGGTCGCCCGTGCCGAACACGACCAGTTGGCCGCCGCGCTTGATGATTTCGGGCAGCGCCGCGAGCAGCAGATCGAGGCCCTTCTGTTCAGTCAGCCGGCTCACGACGCCGAACAGCAGCGCGTCGCTTTTCGGCGCGAGATGAAAGCGTTCCTGCAGCGCCGTCTTGCACGCACGCTTGCCGGCAAGGCGCGTGTCCGTGTAGTGCGCAGCGATCAGCGAGTCGGTGGTCGGCTGCCAGATCGTGTAGTCGACGCCGTTCAGAATGCCCGACAGGTCGTGCGAGCGCTGGCTCAGCAGCCCGTCCAGGCCGCCGCCTTGCGCGAGCGTCTGGATTTCGCGTGCGTAGGTCGGGCTGACGGTCGTGATGCGGTCGCTGTAGAACAGGCCCGCCTTCAGGAACGACATCTGTCCGTAGAACTCGACGCCGCTCATATTGAAGAAGTCGGCGGGCAGCCCGAGCTGGCCGAACTGATGCGACGGGAAGACGCCCTGATACGCGAGGTTGTGGACGGTGAACACGGTGCGCGCGGCGGGCTTGCCGTGCTCGCGTTCAGCCGCTTTCAGATAGGCGGGCGCGAGCCCCGCGTGCCAGTCGTGCGCGTGGACGATCTGCGGCGCCCATGCGGGGTCGAGATGCTGCGCGATCTGCGCGGCCGTCCAGCCGAGCATCGCGAAGCGTTGAGCGTTGTCGCCATACGGCACGTGTTCGGCGTCGAGATACGGATTGCCCTCGCGGTCATACAGCGTCCGCGCGCGGATCACGTAGACGACGAGGCCGTTCGCGCTCAGCGTGCCGCGCTCCAGCGTGACGTTCGACGCGCCGAAGCGATCGCCGATCCGCGCGACGGGCTGCAGGTCCGACAGCCCGGCCACTACAGCGGGGAAGCCGGGCAGCAGCACGCGCGCGTCGGCGCCCAGCTCGATCAGCGCGGGCGGCAGCGCGCCCGCGACATCGGCGAGGCCGCCCGTTTTCAGAAGGGGATACAGCTCGCTTGCGACATGCAGCGCGCGGATCGTCATGGGCTTCAGTCCTGTTCGCTAGGGTTGCGGTGGATTGCGCAGTGTCGTTTCGGTGCGTCGCACGGTGTCGATCCGCGCCGTGCAGAACGCGCATAACGGAGCTTCACGGAGCGCAACGGAGACGGGCGGCGCGCGGCGGCACCCGCCGGCGCGCCGCGCACTGCGTCGTGCTTCGTCGCGTGCCGCCTGCGATCGCCGTGCCTGCCGTGTCCGCCCGCCGGGCGCTACCGCGCCGCCGCCGACTGCCGCTTGAGCGCTTCGGCCGTCACCAGCACGACGCCGCTGTCGGTCCGGTAGAAGCGTTCGCCGTCGCGCACCGGGTCTTCGCCGATCACGGTGCCGTCGGGAATCTGGCAGCCGCGGTCGATCACGACCTTGCGCAACCGGCAGCTCGCGCCGATCGACACCTGCGGCAACAAGACTGCCTCAGCGATGTTACAGAACGAATTCACCACCACATTCGACGACAGCACCGAGCGCGAAATCTGCGAGCCGGAGATGACGCAGCCACCGCACACGATCAGATTGGTGCCCGAGCCTTGCAGCCCGTTCAGGTCGCGCACGAACTTGGCGGGCGGCAACTGTTCCTGATGCGTCCAGATCGGCCAGTTTCGATCGTAGAGGTCGAGCGCGGGAATCGTCGAGGCCAGATCGAGATTCGCGGCCCAGTACGCGTCGATCGTGCCGACGTCGCGCCAGTACGGCTCGACGCTCGGGTCCGACGACACGCACGACATGCTGAACGGATGCGCGATCGCCGTCCCCGTCGTGACGACGCGCGGAATGATGTCCTTGCCGAAATCGTGGTCCGTCGCGACGCTGCTGATGTTCTCCTCGAGCAGCGAGTACAGGTAATCGGCGCTGAACACGTAGATGCCCATGCTGGCGAGCGCGATGTCGGGGTGGCCGGGCATCGCGGGCGGGTCGGCGGGCTTTTCGACGAAGCCCGTCACGCGGCGCTGCTCGTCGACGTGCATCACGCCGAACGCCGTCGCTTCCATGCGCGGCACCTCGATGCAGCCGACCGTGCAATCGGCGCCCGATTCGACGTGATCCATCACCATCCGCGTGTAGTCCATCTTGTAGATGTGATCGCCCGCCAGCACGACGACGTATTTCGGGCCGATGGAACGGATGATGTCGAGGTTCTGGAACACGGCGTCGGCCGTGCCGCGATACCAGTGCGCGCCTTCGACGCGCTGCTGCGCCGGCCACAGGTCGATGAACTCGTTGAACTCGCCGCGCAGGAAGCCCCAGCCGCGCTGCACGTGCCGCAGCAGCGAGTGCGCCTTGTACTGCGTGACGACGGCAATGCGGCGGATGCCCGAGTTCAGGCAGTTGGACAGCGCGAAATCGATGATCCGGTATTTGCCGCCGAAGTGCACGGCGGGCTTCACGCGCTTGTTCGTCAGCGGCCCGAGGCGCGTGCCGCGTCCGCCTGCGAGGACGATGGCGAGTGTCGTGTGTTGAAGATCGTTGAGGCTTGCCGGCGAATCCATGTGCGTCTCCGTTTATTGGTGAGCCCTGGTGGAAGCTTTTCTTTGCCCCGGCGTTGCTGTGTTTTTCTGTCTTTTAACTGACGCTGTGCGTTGTTGTTGTGGTCCTGTTCTGATGCGCGATGGCTTCTGGCCCTGGCTGTCGGCTGGCGTCCGCAATGCATGTTCCCGCCGGCCAGCGATTAGTCTGGACCATGCGCCTGCCGCGCGCAACATGCCGCGTTCGCCATGCCACATTCGTGCGTGGTCCGGCGGGAGGGGCCGCGCGCGGGCCGGTAGAAAAGGCGGGCTCGCGATGCCTGGCCGTCAGCCGTTCGGGCAAATTATGCCGGACGGATTGCGCGCAGAACCCGCGCGGGACTTGAAAGGGCTGTTTGAAGCGCGAGCGCGGCTGCTTCGGGCGAGGCCATTGCACGCGCCGCTGCAAGCGGGCCGCGACGCGGGCATCATGACGGGCCTGTGTTTCCCTTGCTCCCGTCTTTGCCTTTGTCTGCCACCCTATGACAATCCGTTCATCCCTCGTTGCCGTTTGCCTGTCCGCCTGCATCGCCATGCTGGGCCTCGATGCGTGCGCCGCCGATGCCGTCAATGCCGCCGCTGCGCCGCCGTCGAGCGCACCCGCCGCCGACGACGGTCCCGCGTACGGCCCCGAGTTGCAGGGCTTCAACTATCCGGCGCCCGTGCGGCAGTTCGAGTTCACGTCGCAGGGCGAAACGCTGCACATGGCTTACATGGACATCGCACCCGAGCATCCGAACGGCCGCACCGTCGTGCTGCTGCACGGCAAGAATTTTTGCGCCGCGACATGGGAAAGCACGGTCGAGCGGCTGTCGGCGGCGGGGTATCGCGTGATCGCGCCTGATCAGATCGGCTTTTGCAAGTCGAGCAAGCCGCAGCGCTACCAGTTCAGCTTTCAGCAACTCGCGCGCAACACGCATGCGCTGCTCGAATCGATCGGTGTGAAGAACGCGACTATCGTCGGACATTCGACGGGCGGCATGCTGGCCATCCGCTACGCGCTGATGTACCCGGCGCAGACGCAGCAACTGGTGCTCGTCAATCCCATCGGGCTGGAGGACTGGAAGGCGAAGGGCGTGCCGTCGCTATCCGTCGACCAGTGGTACGAGCGTGAACTGCAGACCACGGCCGACAGCATCCGCCGCTACGAGCAGGGGACCTACTACTCGGGCCAGTGGCGCAGCGATTTCGAGCCGTGGGTGCAGATGCTCGCCGGGATGTATCGCGGGCCGGGCAAGAAGGAAGTCGCGTGGGATTCGGCGCTGTTGTACGACATGATCTACACGCAGCCGGTCGTCTATGAGCTTGGGCAGTTGAACATGCCGACGCTGCTGCTGATCGGTCAGAAGGATACGACGGCGATCGGCAAGGATGCCGCGCCTCCCGAGGTACGCGCGAAGATCGGTCGCTACCCGGAGCTGGGCAAGGCGGCAGCGAAGGCGATTCCGCACGCGACGCTCGTCGAGTTCGCCGAACTCGGCCATGCGCCGCAGATGCAGGACCCGGCGGCGTTTCACAAGGCGTTGCTGGACGGGTTGGCGGCGGTGCCGACAAATCGGTGAGCGTTCAAGCTGTTGAGTGGTACGCGCCATCACATGCCCGCAGGCACCCACGGTGATGGCGGTCGCCGTGAGAGAGCGCGCATTCAGGCGAATCGCGGGCCGCCAGGATTGGTGCCTTGGCGACCGACCGCAAAAACCAGCGCTGCACGGCATGTTGTTGTGCTACGTTGTATTCGCGCGTGCGACGGGCTCGCGGTCTGCCAGGCTTGGAGTAAATCAATGGAAAAAATGGTCTTGTACAAAGGCTTTGAGGTCACCGTGAAGCTTGAGTCGGTGCGGGCCGTGTCAAGCGAATTCACCTATGGGCCCCCGGTGGGGTACGTTGCAATGGTGAGTATCTGCACGGTGGACCCGATACGACCGGTAGGCTCACCGATTGGGCTCGTCGGAGAAGACAATCGAGTCTTCGACACGGTGGATGTCGCCTTGACGGCAGGATTCAACGCAGCAAAGCGCGTGATAGACGAGAGAGGCGCCCCTTGACGGGGGTTCTGATCTGGGGCGAGTCGTACAGCTGAATGAATCAGCTATTGCCGGCATTACTTGCAGTTCGACGACCGTGATGCGTTGAATATGATCGCGCGAATGTGCCATTGAAGCGAAGGCTGCGGCGCGCCTTCGCTTCAGCCGGACGCGGGCGCGCGTGCCGGCGCAGTTGTTGACTCGCTCCCGTTCAAGCGTCGGCTAGTTCGTCGCGTACCTGCGCGCCGATTTCGAACGAACGCAGCCGCGCCGCGTGATCGTAGATTTGCGCAGTGAGCATCAGTTCGTTGGCGCCCGTTTGCTGGATGATGGAGCGCAGGCCGTCGCGCACCGTCTCGCGATCACCGATCACCGAGCACGCGAGCGAATGCTGCACGCTGCTCAACTCCATCTCCGACACCGCGAGGTGATCGACGGGCGGCTGCAACTGGCCTGGCGTGCCGCGCCGCAGATTGATGAACTGCTGCTGCAGCGACGTGAAGAGGCGGCGCGCTTCGTCATTGGTGTCGGCGGCAAACAGGTTCACGCCGACCATCGCGTAAGGCTTGTCGAGCGTTTCCGACGGGCGGAACTGCGCGCGATACACGTGCAGCGCCTGCATCATGTAGTCGGGCGCGAAGTGCGACGCGAACGCGAACGGCAGACCGAGCGCCGCCGCCAGCTGCGCGCTGAACAGGCTCGAACCGAGCAGCCACAACGGCACCTTCAGGCCCGCGCCCGGCACGGCGCGCACGCGCTGACCCGGCACGGGGTCGGCGAAATAGCGCTGCAGTTCGACGACGTCGTCAGGGAACGAATCGGCGCTGCCGTTCAGATCGCGGCGCAGCGCGCGGGCGGTGGTCTGGTCGGTGCCAGGCGCGCGGCCGAGACCCAGATCGATACGCCCCGGAAACAGCGACGCCAGCGTGCCGAACTGCTCGGCGATCACGAGCGGCGCGTGATTCGGCAGCATCACGCCGCCCGAGCCGACGCGGATCGTCTTCGTGCCGCCCGCGACATGCGCGATCACGACCGACGTCGCCGCGCTCGCGATACCCGTCATGTTGTGATGCTCGGCGAGCCAGAAGCGCTTGTAGTCCCATTGCTCGGCGTGCTGCGCGAGATCGAGCGAATTGCGGAACGCATCGGACGCGCTCGCGCCAGCCGTGATGGGAGAAAGGTCGAGGACGGAAAAGGGGATCATGGAATCGATGTGCGGCCAACTATCGTCTTTTGCAAGGACGAAGCGCGGGTCCGCGTGGCGTGCGGGAAAACGCGATTGTGCCAAAGCGCTCCCGTTCCTGCTTGCGGGCTGATCATGTCCCTGCCGGCAGCAGGGTCGGCGTGTGCGTGAATCGGAGGCCGCGCGGTCAGCGATGCAGAAAACCCCTGAAAACAGGGCTCGAAATGCGTCGCTGCTTGCTTCGAGAAGGTCCGATGCGTGTGCCGTCGCACGGAATGACACGCGCGCGAGCGTTAATGTGTCATCGTCGCCGCCAACGACGCGGATTTGCGCAACGCATGCCCGCGCGACGAGGCGGCGGCCTCCACGGACCTCGACGCCGGTCGGCCCCTCACGTCACGCGTAGGTCGGCTACGCAGTGCACACCCGGACGAACCGGGTCGGCCGGGTCAGCCGGGCGCACCCATGCACCCGGTGCGTCGGCGCGGCGACTACACACGCATCACGCAGTGATGAGGCTGGCGTGCCGACACTAATCGGTGGCCGCCGCACGCGAGATCGCATGCGATTCGTCAGCCGATTCGGTGTAAACGCGCTCTCGCACATTTTCGAACCTGACGCTAGATTGTCAGCACTTGCCGGATAGTCGAGGGGCCAGCGGCCGTTGTCGTTGCGGTCGTCATAGCAGTGAAAATTGCGTCACGGCCAGAAGCACATGTGGCTTCTGGCCGAAACGCTTTCGATGTCGCTGAATGCACCCCACCGCGCTCCCGATCGCAAGTTTTCTCCCCAGCGTTCATCGCAGATTCCACTTCCCACTTCTCGCGCACGAGAAATCTCGCGTAGCAATTCTTTAACTTTCCATACACATCTGTGCAGCCATCGTTCGCGATCCGGCTATCGACCGGGTTATGCTCTGTGTCGTTCACATCGTTTGTGTCAAGCAAGTTATCGAAGATGGTTAATCGCACCTCGTTGCGCAACATGATGCTTTCCGTGGCCATGGCAGGCGCGCTGTCCGCGCTCGCCGGCTGCGACGACCAGCAGAGCGAGCAAGCCGTGCAAAAGCTCAAGGAATTTTTCAACGCCGTCAAACCGGATGCGCTGCTTCTGAAGGGACTCACGCCCGGCATCACGACGGAAGCGCAGATCCGCGACCAGATGGGCAAGCCCGAAACCGAGCGCCAGTTCACTGACGGCTCGAAGCGCTTCGAATATCCGCGCGGTCCACAGGGCCTCAACACGTACATGGTCGACATCGGCCCGGACGGCACGTTGCAGGCGATCACGCAGGTGCTGACGGCAGCGAACTTCGCGAAGATCCGCATCGGCATGACGGAAGACGAAGTGCGCCGTCTGCTCGGCAAGCCCGGCGAAGTGGCCGTTTATCCGCTCAAGCCCGAGACGGTATGGAGCTGGAAGTGGCGCGAAGGCGGCGTCACTCAAGAAGGCTTTTTCAACGTGCACTTCGACGTCAATCACGTGGTCTACACGACCTCGCGCTCGGACGTGATGCGCGGACACTAACGGAGGGCGGATAAGCCAGGGCGAGCAGGGCGACCAGAAGCGAGGGCTAATTGAGGGCTAAGCGAGGGCTGAAAACAAAAACCGCGCGCCACGGTCCAAACAGAAAACGCCTGCAAACAAGGGAGAAAACAACAATGGCCACACGTAGGCGATACAAGCGCATCGGCCTCGTGCTCGGCGGCGGGGCCGCGCGCGGCTGGGCGCACATCGGTGCGATCCGGGCGCTCCATGACGCGGGCATCAAGCCTGATCTGGTGGCGGGCACGTCGATCGGCGCGCTGGTCGGCGCCGTCTATGCGAACGGCGATCTCGACTGGCTCGAAGAGTGGGTGACGCGGCTCACGTGGCAGTCGGTCGTGCGTCTGCTCGATCTGCGCTTTTCGGGCGGGCTGTTGGGCGGCAGGAAAGTCATCCAGGTATTTGCGAACCGCTTCAACGGACGCGAGATCAGTCAATTGCAGATGCCGTTCGCCGCCGTCGCGACGGAACTCGATTCGGGCCGCGAGACGTGGCTGCAGGACGGCGGCGTGGTGGACGCCGTGCGCGCGTCGATTGCGATTCCGGGCATTTTCACGCCGGTGCTGCACGAGGGCGTGTGGCTTGTCGACGGCGGGCTGTCGAACCCCGTGCCTGTATCGGCGGCGCGCGGCATGCGGGCCGACTGCGTGATCGCCGTGGACCTGAACAACGACATTCTCAATGGCCGCGACTTCGGCGGCGCGGTGGTCGATCTGCCGCCCATGCCGACGGACGAATCGATCGAGGCCGTGATCGAGCGAGTTGCCGAGGAAGCCGAGCCGCAGCCACTCGATCCCGACGCGCCGCCGCCCGTGATCGCAACGCCTGCGCCGCCCGTTCTGCTGAGGCGCAACGGCAAGCCGTTTCCGGCCTGGCTGCAGCCATCGCCCGAACAGTATTCGCGCGACGTGCGCGTGCCGCCCGCGCCGAGCGCGCGCGTGCCGTCGATGCTCAGTTCGATCGCTCAAAGCATCGACATCATGCAGGTGCGGATCACGCGCAGCCGCCTTGCGGGCGAGCCGGCCGACATCCTGATCCAGCCGCGCCTCGCCGGCATGGGCATCTTCGATTTTCACCGCGCGGAGCCCGCGATTGCGGAAGGGCGCGCGGCCGTCGAGGCGATGCTGCCTGCGATCCGCGCGTGTCTCGGCATCGATTGAAATGTGACCCGATGCGCGCTCAGTCCTCGGACCGCTTCGCCGCGATGATGCGGCACACGCGTTTGCCGGAACTGGCGCTCGTCGTGTCGTCGGCGAACAGGATCACGCAGCTGGTCAGCGCGTCCGTGACGAGCGACGGCTCGAACGCCGAGTAAAGCCGTCCATCCGGCTGGCGCGCGTCCACGCCTTCCGTCACGCGCCACGACAGATACAGCATGCCATTGGGCCGCAGGATGCGCACGAGGTTGTCGACGGCATCGGTGATCGCGTCGACGGGCAGATGCATCAGCACGGTTTCGCAGACCACGTTGTCGAACTGCTCGTCGATCTCGGCGAGCGACGGCAACGTCGCCGTGCGAAACGCAATCTGCGGATAGAGCCGCCGCGCTTCGTCGAGCAAACCCGCCGACGCATCGAACCCCGTCACCCGATACCCACGGTCCGCGAGCCACGCGGCGTCGCGCCCGTTGCCGCAGCCGACATCGGCCGTCTTGCCCGTCGGCAGCAGATGGTTTTCCCACAGCGCGTACATGTCGTCGGGCGGCGGCTGGTCGAGCCATTCGCGCGAGTAGCGGGCGGCGTCGTGGGTGTAGGCGTCGAGCGTCGTGGAGTCGGGGCGAAGTGTCATGCGGCGATCCTTGTCGCGGAAGCGTCGGGTGTCGGAAGGGAGAAGCCAGTCTAACGCGTGTGCTTCCGGACGGCGTGGATGGGAATCGCCTGGCAGCATCGCGTGCTCCTGTCTTTCAGGGAAAGCCCCAGTCGGCGCGGGTTTGCGAGCATGCAGGCGGCTTCGCGCGTCTATCGAAAAAGCGACCGCAAACTTGCGAATTCGCCGCACCTGCAGCGTGCGTGCCATCCGCTTACAAACAGATAGCGCCCGCTATACCGGGCGTCCAACGCCCGCCATGCGGCGCCTTCGCCGATGTTGCGATGCACAACAAGCGCATGTCCCGGTTTGAGCAAATTATTTTTGCTTGCGAGTATCCGCGCCATGCCGCAGTTCGTTGCGGCTTTCCGGATAACCTCAAAGGAGACACGCGTGTTCTTATATGGCTTTGGCCCGGTGCTCCTCGACGGCACGATCAAGACGATCGAACTGTCGGTTCTGTCTCTGGCGACGGCCGTCGTGCTCGGCCTGATCGGCGCGGCGGCGAAGCTGTCGCTCAACCGGCCGATGCGCGCGATCGCGACGGGATACACGACGCTGATCCGCTCGGTGCCGGATCTCGTGCTGATGCTGCTGCTGTTCTACAGCATCCAGATCGCCGTCAACAATCTGACCGATGCGTTGAACCTGCCGCAATTCGACATCGACCCGTTCGTCGCGGGCGTGCTCACGCTCGGCTTCATCTACGGCGCGTACTTCACCGAGACGTTTCGCGGCGCGTTTCTCGCCGTGCCGCGCGGCCAGCTCGAAGCGGGCGCGGCGTACGGCATGAGCGGGGCGCGCGTGTTCGCGCGCATCCTGTTCCCGCAGATGATGCGCTTTGCGCTGCCGGGCATCGGCAACAACTGGCAGGTGCTCGTGAAGGCGACGGCGCTGGTGTCGATCATCGGACTCGCCGATGTCGTCAAGGCCGCGCAGGACGCCGGCAAGAGCACCTTCAACATGTTCTTCTTCATCCTCGTTGCCGCGGCGATCTATCTGGCCATCACGACCGTGTCGAACCTCGTGCTGATCTGGCTGGAGAAGCGCTATTCGATCGGCGTTCGACACGCCGAACTCTAATTCGCGCCACGCGCAGGAGACGACCATGATCGACATTCTCAACCAGTTCTGGCGCGCGTTCCTCTATTGGGACGGGCAGCGTATCTCGGGTCTTGCCGTCACGTTGTGGCTGCTGGTCGCATCGATCGGCATCGGCTTCGTGGCGTCGATTCCGCTAGCCGTCGCGCGGGTATCGAGGAAGCGCTGGCTGTCGACGCCCGTGCGCCTCTACACCTACGTGTTTCGCGGCACGCCGCTCTATGTGCAACTGCTGCTGATCTACACGGGCATGTACAGCCTCGAGTTCGTGCGCTCGCATGCGCTGCTCGATTCGTTCTTCCGCAGCGGGTTTCACTGCGCGATTCTCGCGTTCGCGTTGAACACCTGCGCGTACACCACGGAGATCTTCGCAGGCGCGATTCGCGCGACCTCGCATGGCGAAGTGGAAGCCGCGCGCGCCTATGGCATGAGCTGGTTCACGATGTACCGGCGGATTGTGATACCGTCCGCGCTGCGCCGCGCGCTGCCGTTGTACAGTAACGAAGTGATCCTGATGCTGCACGCGACCACCGTCGCCTTCACGGCCACCGTGCCCGACGTGCTGAAGGTCGCACGCGATGCGAACTCCGCGACGTACCGTTCGTTCGAGGCCTTCGGACTCGCGGCACTGATTTATCTTGCTGTATCGTTCGCGCTGGTTGCGTTGTTCCGGCGCGCCGAGCGCCACTGGCTCGCGTATCTGGCCGTGCGCGGGCATTGACCGCGCAGCGACCCGACTACACGTCAGCATCCGTTTCACCCGTCTTCACTCTGGGAGAGCATCTTGCTCCACACGACTCAAACGGAAGCCTGCAAGCTCGCCGTGCAGGACATCCACAAGCGCTATGGCGATAACGAAGTGCTGAAGGGCGTCTCGCTGAATGCCAACAAGGGCGACGTGATCAGCATCATCGGTGCGAGCGGGTCGGGCAAGAGTACGTTCCTGCGCTGCATCAATTTTCTCGAGCGGCCGAACGCCGGGCAGATCGTCGTCGATGGCGAGGCGGTGCGCACGAAGGTCGATCGTCACGGCAACTTCGAGGTCGCGGATCACAAGCAGCTGCAGCGCATCCGCACGAAGCTCGCGATGGTGTTCCAGCACTTCAATTTGTGGGCACACATGAACGTGCTGGAAAACGTGGTCGAAGCGCCGATTCACGTGCTCGGCCTGTCGCGCAAGGAAGCCGAAGACCGCGCGCGCGAGTATCTGGAGAAGGTCGGTCTTGCTCCGCGTCTGGAGAAGCAATACCCGTCGCATTTGTCGGGCGGGCAGCAGCAGCGTGTGGCGATTGCGCGCGCGCTGGCGATGAACCCGGACGTGATGCTGTTCGACGAGCCGACTTCCGCGCTCGATCCCGAACTGGTCGGCGAAGTGTTGAAGGTGATGCAGAAGCTCGCCGAAGAAGGCCGCACGATGATCGTCGTGACGCACGAAATGGGTTTTGCGCGCAACGTGTCGAACCATGTGATGTTCCTGCATCAGGGACGCACGGAGGAAGAGGGCGTGCCGTCCGAGGTGCTGGCCACGCCGAAGAGCGAGCGGCTCAAGCAGTTCCTGTCGGGCAGCCTGAAGTAATCCGGCGCCCTGCAGCACACGTTAATGCCACGTCCGTCGTCCAGTCCGGCACGCACGACTCAGGTCGCGATTGTCGCGTTGCCCCCCGTTTCGATGTCGGGCGTGGGGCCTATCGTCGATGCGTTGAATCTTGCCAATGAGATCGATGGCCGCGCGTTGTACCGCTGGCAGGTGTGCTCGTGGGACGGCCGGCCGGTTCCCCTCGCGGGCGGCGCGCAATGGCCCGCCGATGCCGCATTCGGCGATGCGATTTCGTGCGACTGGCTGATTATCGTTAGTGAGCGCTTTCAGCAGTTTGCGGATTACCGGTTGTTTCTTGCTAGCCTGTCGCGGGTTGGGCAGCGTACGCCGCTTGTGACGGGGATTCACCACGGCGTGTGGTGGCTGGCCATGGCGGGGCAATTGTCCGGCTATCGGGTGAGCGTGAACTGGGAGACGTATCAGCAGTTCACGGAGCAATTCGAGCGGTCGATCGTTACGCAGCAGATCTTCGAGATCGATCGTGATCGGGCGACCTGCGCGGGTGGGCAGGCGACGGTTGATTTCATGCTGGCGATGATTGGGCGGGAGCATGGGCCGGAGCTGGCGGACCGTATCGCCGATACTTTAGGCGTTGGCGTGCTGCGGTCCGGTGAGGAGCGTCAGCGGATTCCGTTCGTGACGGCGCCGGGCGAGCGGCATCCTCGGCTGAATGATGCTTTGCTGTTGATGGAAGCGAATATTGAAGATCCGCTGACTTCGGATGAGATAGCTGGGCTTGTTGGCGTTTCGCGCCGGCAGTTGGAGCGGCTGTTTCGGCAATATCTTGGGTCAATGCCTTCGAAGTATTACCTGGGTTTGCGCCTCGCGAAGGCGCGGACGCAGTTGCAGCGGACTAGCAAGTCTGTTGTGCAGATTAGTCTCGCGTGTGGGTTTTCTTCTGCTGCGCATTTTTCTAATGCTTATCGGGAGAAGTTTGGGGTTACGCCGCGTGAGGAGCGTAGGAATTTCATTGAGAAGCAGCATGGCAGTGGTGCCAATGCGGCTATTAGCGAGCCGCGGCCCGCGGCGATGATCGAGCCGCCGGATCAAGAGGGTTAGTTTTCTTTTTTGTCTTGCGACGCTGGGGCGGTTTGCTGGTGTTTGCGCGGCATCCGCGTTACGGTGTTTGCTGCGCGGGCTCCGGCGCGGTGTGTTTGCCTTTGCGCTGGCATCCGCGCTTTGCCTTCGTGCCTCACGCGTTGCCCCGCACAGGGGCGACGCTTGAAGCACGCTAACGCATCGCGGATGCCAGCGCAAAGACCAAAACACCGCCCGGCAACGCTTGAAGCGCGAAGGCAAACCGCGGATGCCAGCGCAAAGACCAAAACACCGCCCGGCAACGCCTGAAGCGCGAGGGCAAACCGCGGATACCAGCGCAAAGACCAAAACGGCATTGCCCGCGCCGCGAAGGCACAAACCGGATACCCGCAAAAAATCCGGCAAACCACCCATCGCCGCAAGCCAACAAAAACCCCGAACCCACCCCAAGCGTCGCAGACATAAAAAAAGAACCCGTCGCTTCCACGCAAGACGCCCCGCCCACTGTCACCTAAACTAAGAACCGTCAAAGTGACCAAACCCCGAGGCCCCGCCATGCACGACCAAAATGTCACCCGCCAGACTTTCGACGAAGTCATGGTCCCCGTCTTCGCGCCAGCGTCTTTCGTACCGGACCGCGCCGCCGGCTCCCGCGTATGGGACACGCAAGGCAAGGACTACATCGACTTCGCAGGCGGCATCGCCGTCACGGCGCTGGGCCACGCGCATCCCGAACTGCTGAAGGTTCTGCACGATCAGGGTGCCAAGCTGTGGCATATCGGTAACGGTTACACGAACGAACCCGTCCTGCGCCTCGCAAAACGCCTCGAAGAACTCACCTTCGCCGACCGCGCATTCTTCGCGAACTCCGGCGCGGAAGCCAACGAAGCCGCCCTGAAACTCGCGCGCCGCGTCGCCTTCGACCGCCACGGCGCACAGAAGGACGAAATCGTCTCGTTCACCCAGTCGTTCCACGGCCGCACGTTCTTCACGGTCAGCGTCGGCGGACAGCCAAAATACTCGGAAGGCTTCGGCCCCGTGCCCGCCGGAATCAAACACCTGCCTTACAACGATATCGAAGCGGCGCGCGCCGCGATCGGCCCGAAAACCTGCGCGGTAATCGTCGAGCCGGTGCAGGGCGAGGGCGGCGTGATCCCCGCCGATCCCGCGTTCCTGAAGGCGTTGCGCGAAGCCTGCAACCAGCACAACGCACTGCTGATTTTCGACGAAGTGCAAACGGGCGTCGGCCGTACGGGCTTCTTTTATGCGTATCAGGACACGGGCGTGACGCCCGACATCCTGACCACCGCGAAGGCGCTCGGCAACGGCTTCCCGATCGGCGCGATGCTGACCACGAACGAACTCGCCGCGCACTTCAAGGTCGGCGTGCATGGCACCACGTACGGCGGCAATCCGCTCGCGACGGCCATCGCGCTGAAAGTGGTCGATCTCGTCAGCGACCCGAAACTGCTGGAAGGCGTGCGCGCACGCAGCGAACAGTTCAAGGCGACGCTCGCGAAGATCAACGAGCGCTTTGGTATCTTCAAGGACGTGCGAGGCAAGGGTCTGCTGATCGGCATGGAACTCACGGAAGCCTACAAGGGCCGCGCGAAAGACTTCGTCACGGCAGCCGGCAAGCATGGCGTGATCATGCTGATGGCAGGCCCCGACGTGCTGCGCTTCGCGCCGTCGCTGATCATTTCCGCCGACGACATGAACGAAGGTCTCGCGCGCTTCGAAAAGGCGATCGAGGAAGTCGTCGGCGCAACGGCGCTGGCCAAGTAATCCGCAAGCCACATTACACGAGACCACGATGCTCTTCGTCCGCCCTGGCCGCCTGGCCGATCTCGACGCCTTGCAACAGATGGCGCGCAACGCGCAGCCCGTGCTGCACTCGCTGCCGCACGACCGGCGCGCGCTGGAGGCGCGCGTCGCGTTGTCGGAGGACTCGTTTCGCGCGGAAGTCGATTTTCCGGGCGAAGAGTTCTATCTCTTCGTGCTGGAAGACAGCGAGACGGGCAAGCTGCACGGCACGTCGAGCATCGTCGCGGCAGCGGGTTATTCGGAACCGTTCTACGTGTTCCGCAACGACGCGCTGATTCACGCGTCGCGCGAACTGCACGTGAACCGCAAGATTCACGCGCTGACGATGTCGCATGAACTGACGGGCAAGAGCCGTCTCGCCGGTTTCTACATCGACCCGGCGATGCGCGGCGATGCCGCCGCGCATCTGATGTCGCGCGCCCGGATGATGTATATCGCCGCGAACCGCAAGCGCTTCACGTCCGAAGTGTTCTCGCTGCTGCTCGGCGTGACGGACGATACGGGCGTGTCGCCGTTCTGGGAAGCCGTGGGCCGCAAGTTCTTCGGCCGCAATTTCGCCGATATCGAAGTGCAGTCGGGCGGCCGCAGCAGCACGTTCATCGCGGAAGTGATGCCGAGCTATCCGATCTACGTGCCGCTGCTGCCCGAAGCTGCGCAGCGCGTACTCGGCGAGCCCGACGAAAAGGCGCTGCTAGCGTACGACATCCACATGGAAGAAGGCTTCGAGACGGACCGCTACGTCGATATCTTCGATGCGGGCCCCGTGCTGACCGCTCAAATCGAACGCAGCGCGTGCGTGAAGCGCAACGAGACGCGCACCGTGCACGAGGCGTCGGCGCAACAGGGCGCGACGTATCTGATCGCAAGCAACAAACCGGGCGAATTCCGCTGCGTGCTCGCGGATCTGCCCGCACAGACGGAAGGCGGCGCGCCGCTGCTGGCTGCCGCGCGCCATGCGCTCGATGTGCAGGACGGCGATACGGTGCGCTGCGTGCCGCTGCATCAGCAGGAACCGACACACACCACGGGAGAAGCACAATGATCGTCGTTCGCGTCGTTCAAACGGGCGATGTGGACGCGCTCGTCGCGCTCGCTCAGGAGACGGGCCCCGGTCTCACGACCTTCAAGCCGGATCGCGATGCGCTCGCCGAGCGCGTCGAGCGCGTGCGCCGCACGATCGAGGACAAGGCCGTGCCGCACGAAAAGGGCTACTTCTTCGTGATGGAAGATTCGCAGACGAAGGACATCGCCGGCGTCTGCGGGATCGAAACAGCCGTGGGACTCGAGCAGCCGTTCTATAACTACCGCGTGAGCACGGTCGTGCATGCGTCGCAGGATCTCGGCATCTGGACGCGCATGCGCGCGCTCAACATCTCGCACGATCTGACGGGCTACGCGGAAGTGTGCTCGCTGTTTCTCAGCCCGCGTTATCGTGCGCATGGCGTGGGCGGTCTGCTGTCGCGTTCGCGCTTCATGTTCATCGCACAGTTTCGCGAGCGCTTTCCGCAGCGCATCTGCGCGGAGTTGCGCGGCCATTTCGATGCCGACGGCACGTCGCCGTTCTGGCGCGCGGTCGGCTCGCATTTCTATCAGATCGACTTCAACGCCGCCGACTATCTCAGCTCGCATGGCCGCAAGTCGTTCCTCGCGGAGCTGATGCCGCGTTTCCCCGTGTACGTCGAACTGCTGCCCGACGAAGCGCAGCAGGCCATCGGCCTTACGCATAGCGACACGCTGCCTGCCCGCAAGATGCTCGAAGCGGAAGGGCTGCGCTACGAGAATCACGTCGATATTTTCGATGCGGGCCCCGTGCTCGAATGTCACGTTGCCGATTTGCGCACGGTGCGCGAAAGCGTCGTCGTGCCCGTCGAGATTGCTGGCGTCGCAGCGCCGGAGGGCGGCCCGCGCTCGCTCGTCTCGAACACGTCGCTGGATGATTTCCGCACGGGCGTCGCGGCGGGTGTCGTCGACAACGGCGTGTTCCGTCTGACGGCGGACGAAGCGGTGGCTTTGAACGTGAAGGCAGGCGAGCCGGTGCGCGTGCTGCCCCTGAAACAGAAATAAGGACTGACATGAGCGAGCTTTTCATCGACGGCGAATGGGTCGCCGGCACAGGACACGCATTCGCATCGCGCAACCCGGGCACGGGCGCGACGGTGTGGGAAGGCAATAGCGCGTCGGCAGAAGACGTCGATCGCGCCGTGATGAGCGCGCGCCGTGCGTTCGCGTTGTGGTCGGCCGTGAGCCTCGACGAGCGCGTCGCCGTCGTGCGCCGCTTCGCTGCGTTGATCAACGAGCGCAAGGAATCGATCGCTGAAGCGATTGGCCGCGAGACGGGCAAGCCGTTGTGGGAAGCGCGTACGGAAGTCGCGACGATGGCGGCGAAGGTCGACATCTCGGTCCAGTCGTACAACGAACGCACAGGTGAGCGGCGCGCCGCGATGGCCGACGGCACGGCTGTGCTGCGTCACCGTCCGCATGGTGTCGTCGCTGTGTTCGGGCCGTACAATTTTCCGGGCCACTTGCCGAACGGGCATATCGTGCCTGCGCTGATCGCTGGCAACGCGGTCGTGTTCAAGCCTTCGGAGCTTGCGCCGGCCGTGGCGCGTGCGACCGTCGAAGTGTGGCGAGACGCGGGCCTGCCTGCTGGCGTGCTGAATCTCGTGCAGGGCGAGAAGGATACGGGCGTGGCGCTCGCGAATCACCGGCAGATCGACGGGCTGTTCTTCACGGGCAGTTCCGACACGGGCACGCTGCTGCACAAGCAGTTCGGCGGCCGTCCCGAGATCGTGCTCGCGCTGGAGATGGGCGGCAACAATCCGCTCGTGGTCGCGCCCGTTGCCGATCTCGATGCCGCCGTGCATCACACGATTCAATCGGCGTTTCTGTCGGCAGGGCAGCGCTGCACGTGCGCGCGCCGCATCTTCGTGCCGAACGATGCGTTCGGGGATCAGTTCCTCGCGCGTCTCGTCGAAGTCACTTCGCGCATTGCTGTTGGCGAATACAACGCCGATCCGCAGCCGTACATGGGCGCGGTGATTTCGGCGCGTGCAGCGGCGCGTCTGGTCGAAGCGCAGGAGCGTCTGATTGCGGACGGCGCGAAACCTTTGCTGAAGATGGAGCAGCGCGATCCGAAGCTCGGTTTCGTTTCGCCCGCCATTCTCGATGTCACGAACGTGACGAATCTGCCCGATGAAGAGCACTTCGGGCCGCTCGCGCAGATCGTCCGTTACGGCTCGTTCGACGACGCGATCTCGGGCGCGAACGATACGGAGTTCGGCCTGTCCGCGGGTCTGCTCGCCGACGACGAAGCGCTGTGGACGCACTTCCAGCGCACGATCCGCGCCGGCATCGTGAACTGGAACCGGCCGACCAATGGCGCATCGTCAGCGGCGCCGTTCGGCGGCACGGGCCGCTCGGGCAACAACCGGCCGAGCGCGTATTACGCGGCCGATTACTGCGCCTACCCGATGGCCTCTGTCGAAAGCGCGCAACTGCAAATGCCCGCGAGCGTGTCGCCGGGTCTTCATTTCTAAGGATCGACGATGCAAGCCACTGAAGCCAATTTCGACGGACTTGTCGGACCGACCCACAACTACGCGGGACTGTCGTTCGGCAACGTCGCGTCGCAGAACAACGACAAGTCCATCGCGAACCCGAAGGCCGCTGCCAAGCAGGGCCTGCGCAAGATGAAGCAGCTTGCGGACCTCGGTTTCAAGCAGGGCGTGCTGCCGCCGCAGGAGCGTCCGTCGATCCGCCTGCTGCGCGAGCTCGGTTTTTCCGGCGATGACGCGAGCGTGATCGAGCGTGTCGCGAAGAACGCGCCGGAACTGCTCGCGGCGGCGAGTTCGGCATCGGCGATGTGGACGGCGAATGCCGCGACGGTCAGCCCGTCGGCGGATACGCAGGATGGCCGCGTGCATTTCACGCCCGCGAACCTGACCAGCAAGCTGCATCGCGCGATCGAGCATGAAGCGACGCGCCGCACGCTGCGCGCGATTTTCGCCGACCCGTCGCGCTTCGTCGTGCATGAGGCATTGCCCGGCACGCCCGCGCTCGGCGACGAAGGCGCGGCGAACCACACGCGTTTTTGCGCGGAATATGGCGCGAAGGGCGTAGAGTTCTTCGTGTACGGACGCAGCGAATATCGCCGCGGTCCGGAGCCGAAGCGCTATCCGGCGCGTCAGACCTTCGAGGCGAGCCGCGCGGTTGCGCATCGTCACGGTCTTGCCGACGACGCGACCGTGTACGCGCAACAGACGCCCGAAGTCATCGATGCAGGCGTGTTCCATAACGACGTGATCGCGGTCGGCAATGCGCGCACGCTGTTTTGCCATCAGCTTGCGTTCGTCGAGCAGAAGGCCGTGTACGACGAACTGCGTTCGAAGCTCTCGAAGCTCAATGGCGAGTTCAACGTCATCGAAGTGCCGGACGCGCAGGTGAGCGTCGCCGATGCCGTGTCGTCGTATCTGTTCAACAGCCAGTTGCTGTTGCTCAACGACGGAACGCATAGCAAGCAGGTGCTGGTCGTGCCGCAGGAGTCCCGTGAGAATCCGCGCGTGGCGGCTTATCTCGACGAACTGGTCGCCAGCACGGCGCCCATCGACGACGTGCTGGTGTTCGATCTGCGCGAGAGCATGAAGAATGGCGGCGGCCCGGCCTGCCTGCGCTTGCGGGTCGTGCTGAACGAGGCGGAGCGGGGTGGGGTGACGCCGGGCGTGTGGATCGATGACAAGCTCTTCACGCGTCTCGATACCTGGATCGACACGCACTATCGCGACCGTCTCGCGCCGACCGATCTCGCCGATCCGAAACTGCTGGTTGAATCGCGCACGGCACTCGATGAACTGACGCAGATTCTCGGTCTGGGTTCGCTGTATGACTTCCAGCGCTGATCCGTCCGTGCCGGCGATGCTCGACGATTTCCTCGCGTTCACGCTGGCCGGCCATCGGCCCGCCCACGATGCGCGTGAAGGCGTGTGCGCGAACGGTGTGCGTTGGACATGGATCGACGACGGTGTGCTGCGGTTCGAGCCGGCCGGGTTGGTGGAGGGCGTTGGACGCAGCGTGCTGGCGTCGGCGGGCATTCACGGCGACGAGACTGCGCCGATCGAACTGTTGTCGTTCGTGGTGCGCGACATCGCACAGGGACGCGCTGCACTTGCTTGCCGGTTGCTGGTGATCCTCGGCAACGTGCAGGCGATGCGCGAGTCGTGCCGTTATATCGACGACGATCTGAACCGGCTGTTCAGCGGGCGTCATGCGCAGTTGTCCGCGAGTCATGAGGCGCCGCGTGCAGTGGCGCTGGAGCGCATCGCGCAGCAGTTTTTCGCCGGGGCATCCGATGCGCCCGGCGCGCGATGGCATGTCGATCTGCATACGGCGATTCGCGCTTCCGTGTTCGAGCAGTTCGCGCTGCTGCCGCATACGGGCGCGCCGCTGTCGCGCGCGATGTTCGAATGGCTGCGCGATGCGCGGATTGCGGCTGTGCTGTTGCACACCACCAAAGGCAATACGTACTCGCATTTCACCGCCGAAATGTGTGGCGCGGATGCCTGCACGCTGGAGCTTGGGAAGGTTCGCCCCTTTGGGCAGAACGATCTTGCGCGGTTTGCCTCTGCCAATGCAGCGTTGCGCCAGCTGATTGCCGGCGAGCCTGGCGATGCTTCCTTGCCGCTGCCGCGTGTCTTTACCGTCATCGATCAGATCACCAAGCAAAGCGATTCGTTCGAGTTGCTGCTCGCAAAAGATGTGGCCAATTTCACGGCCTTCACGCGCGATACGGTGCTCGCGCGCGATGGCGATTATCGCTATGTCGTGCGCCATGACGAGGAGCGCATCGTGTTTCCGAACGCGACGGTGAAGCCGGGATTGCGGGCCGGGCTTCTGGTCGTCGAGACGACCGACCAAACGCACTCGGAACTCGCGTAGTCCGGACGGGCGCGCATCTCATGGTTTGGCGGTGTCGCTTGCATAGCCGCCGCCCAGCGCCTTGGTTAGCGCGATGCCTTGCGCAAGGCGCTGGCCATCGAGCAGCAAAAGCGCCATCTGTTCAGCCAGCACGGGCAGGCGGGCCTCCGTTGCAATCTGACGGCTCGCCAGACCTCGCGTGTAGTACGCCTCGCCTGATGCTTGCGCGAATCGGGTTGCGCCGATCTTTTCCATCTGGAGCGCGCGTTCGTCATCGAGCGCCTGCAGACAAGCATGTCACTGGTGGCGCGCGTGCCATGCAGATTGGCATTCAGACGGCTGCCGTCGAAGATCGGCAGGTACAGACCCGGTATCAGGTTGATCTGTTGACTGGCGCTGCGAAATAGCTTGTCCAGGTGCAGCGAGTCGAGACCGATCAACGCCTTGATGTCCAGACTGGGATAAAACGCGGCCTTGGCGGCATCGATCTGTCTGAAGGACGACTGCACGTACCAGCGCATGGCCTGAAGATCGGGGCGTCGGGCGAGCAGTTCATATTGCAGCGTACGGGGCAGGCTCGCTTCCACTTGCGGCAACGGCACGGGCTGGATGTCGTTCAGGTCGTCGGGTCCCGCGCCGACCAGCGCCCGGATCGATTCCCGAAGTTCCTTGACCTGTCCCTGTGCGGCAACGATCTGTCGGTCGACGGCCAGCACTTGTGCGCGCGCGCCATGCAATGGCGTGTTCGCTTCCAGTCCGTGCTGGACCTTACTTCGATGCGCGTCGACCGCGTAGTCGAGTGCGTCCCGCGTTTGTTGCAGCAAATCGAGCATCCGATACGTGGTCTGCATGCTGTAGTAAAGCTGCGCGACACCCGACGAAATGTCCAGCTCCGCGGCGGCCGTTTCGGCGATCCGCGCATTCTGCACGCCGAGCGCGGCTTCGACGGCCGAACGGTGCATGCCCCACAAATCGATATTGAGATCGGCGACCGCCCCGAGCACGCCTTCCGTGTACCACGGGCCCGTGATGCCAAGGCGCGGCAGATTCAGCGCATAAGGACCCAGAAAACCGTTCGCCGATGCGCGTTGCTCGTTGATGAGCGCGAACGCGGCCATTTGCAGGCCCGTACCGGCACGGAGCACGTCGGCCTGGGACCCCGCCTGCGTGACACGCGTGCGCACCATCGCGATAGTCGGCGAACCCGCCAGCGCGCGCTGGATCAGCGCGTCGAGTTGCGGGTCGTCGTAGCGCTTCCACCATTGGGCGTCGGGCCAGCCGTCGTGGGCGAGATGGATGTCATCGGCAAGCCGGATCTGGTCGGGCGCGATCTGCGCGCGCGGCGCCGTGTCGTTGTGGATCAACGCGCAGCCCGACAGCAGCGCTGCGCAGCAGATCAGTATGTCGAGCCTGAAGCGAGAGAGTGAGTGTGCCATGTCAAATGCTCTTTCCCGTTTGCGTAGCGGCTGTGTCGATGCCGGAAGCAAGCGTCGTCGTCCAATCCGGTAGTTCGATAATCTGCGTGGCCAGTTGCCGCGCGGGTGTGGCGAGGGGTGATGGCACGTTGGCGGATGGAAGAACGGACAACGAGCGGGGCGGAGTGGCCACGGGCGGCTGCGCAGCCAGGCCGTCGGCGTAGTGGCCGAGCGCCTCTGCCGCCTGCTCACGCCATGCGTCCCATGCCTGATCGACGGCGGGTTCTTTATGGCCTTCGGCACCCAGCCTGTCACGCAGGACGTCCCATTGATCGACAATCCGTCGGCCGCCATCCAGAACGTCGCGCGCGCGTTGCAACATCGTTTGTCGTGTGGTGGATGGCAGGTTGACTTCCAGTGTCACGCGCTCGAGCATGTCTTCGCAGTTCTTGAGCGCGTTCCAGCAAGCCACGCGTTGTTGCAGATAGCCCAACTGTTCGGAACCGCCCGCGCAGTCGGGCTGACGAACGAGCCTGGCCGCTTCGCGCAGCGCATCGGCGAGCTTCTGGCGGATCGTATTCACCTCGCTCTCGGGCCAGATGAACGTGTAGACCACGGCCGACACGACGATGCCAATCAGGATGCCGATCGCGCGGTCGCGAATCTCACCCAGATCGGCAGACGGACGGAAGCCGTTTTCCAGCGTGGCCATCGCGAAGGTGAACACGAACTGCGTGCCGATATAGGACGAGCGCTCGGAGCCCGTGGCCACCCAGGCACCCGCGAAGAATATCGGCGCGAGCATCAGCAGAAAGCCAAAGATGCCGTCGAGGCGGGGGATGATGGCGACGGTCGTGAGCAACGCGAGCAGCGCGCCGATCAGTGCACCGCCACAGCGCAGCATCATTTTCTGGAACGACGCGCCCGTACTCGGATACGCGACGATCACGCAGGTCAGCAGGCTGGTATGGATGCCGTCCCACTGCGCGCCGTGATAGAACACATAGCAGATCAATGCGGCCAGCGTCACCTTGAGCGCGAAGCGCAGATACGCAGGGTTCGTCAGCGAGTCGGGGGCGAACAACGCGTCCTTTGGAGCCTTCGGCGCCCGTTGCCCGAGGTCGAAACGCGCCAGGTCTTGCAAGGTATGGCACAGACCGTCCAGGCCGAACGTCCTGGCGGTGGCGCGTTCAGCATGGGTCGGTAGCCATGCGCCGCGATACGGCTCGGCCTGCTTGACCGACGCGTTCAGCGCCGCCACTTCGTCCTTCAGTCTGCTCACGAGCCCACGTCCGGCATCGCCCATCGGGAGCGGGCGTGCGGCGAGTGCGTTCGTCGTCGCGCGCAGGTAGCCGACGGCGGCGATGCACGCTTTCCAGTACGGCGCGATCGCGTGATAGCCGGCGTCGTCCGAACTGGCGAAGGTGTGCAGCCCTTGCAGCGCCAGTGTGTCTTTTTCGATGCGTGTGGCAGGCGATACCGCCGATGCATCCGTTAGTGCCGCGCCGCGCATCTGTTCGAGACGCGCCGATACATCGGAGAGCTGACGATGCAATTCGCGCTGCAACAGGGCGACGGGACGGGAAGGGAACAGAAAGCCGCACACGATCACCATGAGCAAAACAGGATACATGCCCGCGGCGACCGCCCACATCAACGCGCGTACCGCGATTTCAGGAAAGTCGAGCGAATCGGGGATGGTTTGACCGTAGGCAGCCACCAGCGCAACCGCGAAAAACATCAGTCCGAGCTTGTTGACGCGCATCAGATACATGCTGGCGAACAGAATCAGGCTGGCTGCCGCGATGCGGATCAACGGATAGCCGTAAGCGTATTTGAGCACCAGAAACAGGGCGCCGACGTCAAGCACGGTCGCGACGACGAATACAAGCGCGACGACTCTCGTAAAGAACGCGTTCTGCTGCACGCCATAAAACAACACGATCAGGGACACGGCGATCATCGGCACGCTCAGTGTCATCGACACAAAGACGACGAGCAGACAAAGCGAGCCCAATTGGGTTGCCTGAGCGACGCGCCCGGGACGCGCCTCAGTCAGTTCCTCGCGGAAAAAGCTCGCCAGAGCCTGGAGAGGCTCCGGCACGTAGTCGGCCAGTTTCATCGCGGACTCAGGAACGGGGTTTATCGGCGGCCTGCGGGTTCAGCTGCGGGTTCAACTGTGCGACGGCCGACGCGCCGATCCTGAACAGTTCGGCATCGGGTTGATCGACCAGGATCTTCACGGGAAACCTCTGCGCGACCCGCACCCAGTTGATGCTGCGCTGTACGCGCGGAAGTCCGCCGAGCACGAGGCCGCCGTCGTCGGGCAGCACGCCGTAGCCGATCGAATCGACCCTGCCCTTGAAGCGCTTGCCCGTATCGCTCATCAGATAAACGGTAGCGGGCGTGCCGGGGCGAATGTTCTTCAGTTCGGTCTCGCGGAAGTTGGCGACGACGTACCAGTGCCGTGTATCGATCAGCGTAAAGATCGGCTTGAGCGCGGAAGCGAACTGGCCGACGGAGGTTTTCAGCGAGACGATACGGCCGTCGAAGGGAGCGCGCACCGTCGTCATGTCGAGGCGGAACTGCATCAGCGCAATGTCGGCGAGGACCACGTCGCGTTGCGCGACCAGCGCATCGATGCCCGTGACGGCCGAGGTGGCCTGCTGGGCCTGGAGCCGCGCGGCCACCAGGTCGGCCTCGGCCGCGCGTTGGGTGGTGCGGACCCGATCGACGTCCTCTGCGGACACGTAGCCCGGCGCCAGCAGAGGCTGCGTGCGCCGCAGTGTTTCCGCCGTTTGCGCCGCTGTGACGCGGGCGCGCTCGACGAGCGCATGCACGGAATCGGCGCCGTACTGCTGTGCCGTGACCACACGCCGCGTGAGCACGATCTGCTTGTCGAGCGCGACGAGCGATGCCCTGGCTCGCGCGAGCTCATCTTCGAACGGGCGCGGATCGACACGGAACAGCAGATCGCCCTTGTTGACCAGCTGATTATCTTTGACGGCCATCTCGACGATGCGTCCGCTGACGTCGGGCACGACATCGATTGTGTCGGCCTGGGCATAGGCGTCGTCGGTGCCGGGTGACGTATCCACACGCCAGATGACGTAGGCGAGCAGCGCCAGCGTGATGACGGCAAGCATCAGCGCGGGCCACTTTCTGCTTTTCAATGTGTTGGGGCGATCGGCCATCGGAAGGCTCTGATTGACGATGTTGCAGCGTTAAAAGAAGACCAGCCAGACCAGCAGCGAAAAGAGCAGCATCAACGTGGGTTGCACGATGACGGGCGGCCCGAATGCGCGCTCCTGTCCGAGCCGGATCAGCAGGCTGCGCACGATCAGCGCGAGCCCGAGCCCGGCGGTGGCACAAAAGAGCCAGTCCGGAAAGAACGAGCCGAGCACGGAAATGGATCGCGGCAACGTGCAGCCGGAGGCGGCCATGCTGAGCATGATCAACAGGATCGGTCTAATCACAGGCATAGCCTTCGAAGAATGATGTCGATGCGAGCAGGCGTCGCGAATCGGCGCCTGGTGCGCCGTCAGCTGCGAGGCACGCCGGAAACGCGTGCCTCGCGAGACGGAATGGCGCGTCAGTCGTCCTTTTTGGTCGTCGCTTTGGCGCGTGCGTTGTTGCGCGCGATTTCAGCGTCGACGCCAGCGCGGATTCCATCGACCGAGAAGCTGGCGGGAGCCTGCGCGGGCGGATACGCGACGAAGGTGTCAAGGAACCTCGCCGTCTCCGCAATCGCGCCGTAGAGCACATAGACGTTCTTGGTCGTCCAGTCGTAGTACTGGTCGGAGACGACGTCGGCGCGCTCGTACGGGTCCATGCGCAGGTTGAAGATCTTCGGCACGCGCAGACAGGTCAGCGGGTTGTTCCACACCGCGAAGCCGCCGGGAGCGCGCTGTTCGCAATAGACGAACTTCCAGTCGCCATAGCGCATGTCGACCAGCACGCCGTCGTCGTCGAAGTAGTAGAACTCCTTGCGCTCGCTCTTCGCCTGCTTGCCTTCGAGGTACGGCAGTTGGTTGTAGCCGTCCAGATGGTTTTTGAAGGTTCGCCCGCCGATGCTCGCACCCTTCAGCAGACGCTCCTTGACGCTCGTGTCGCCCGCCGCCGCGAGCAGCGTGGGGAACCAGTCCATGCCGGAGAAGATTTCATTGGAGATCTGTCCCGCCTTGATGTGGCCAGGCCAGCGCACCATGGCGGGCACTCGGAACGCGCCTTCGTAGTTGGAGTCTTTCTCGTTGCGGAACGGCGTTGTCGCGGCGTCCGGCCACGTGAACTGGTTCGGACCGTTATCCGTCGTATAGACGACGATCGTGTTGTCGGCGATCCCCATTTCGTCGAGCGACTTGAGCAGCTTGCCGATGTCCTGGTCGTGCTCCCACATGCCGTCCGCGTAGGTGTTACCGGCCATGCCGCCTTTGTCCTTGTACTCCGGGCGCACGTGGGTGAACACGTGCATGCGCGTGGTGTTCATCCAGACGAAGAACGGTTTGTCCGACCTGGCCTGTTCCTTCATGAAGTCGATGGCGCGGCCGGTCGTTTCGTCGTCGATGGTTTCCATGCGCTTTGACGAGAGCGGGCCTGTGTCCGTGCAAACCTGTTTGCCGACCTTGCCGAAACGCGCATCGACGGTGGGGTCGTCATGCTCCGAGGCTTTGCAGTCCATCACGCCGCGCGGCATGAAATACTTCGCATAGGCGTTGCCTTGCGGTGTGTCGGCTTTCGGCCAGTACGCACGTTCCGGCTCTTCTTCCGCATTCAGGGGATAGAGATTGCCGTAGAACACATCGAACCCGTGGACCGTCGGCAGATATTCGTTGCGGTCACCCAGGTGATTCTTGCCGAACTGGGCCGTCGCATAGCCGAGCGGCTTGAGCGCCTGGGCGATCGTGACATCCGACGCCTGCAGCCCCTGCGGCACGCCGGGAACACCCACCTTGCTCAAGCCCGTGCGCAACGGCGATTGCCCCGTGATGAAGGAGGAGCGGCCCGCCGTCGAACTGTTCTCCGCGTAGTAGTCGGTGAACATCATCCCCTCGTGGGCGAGGCGGTCGATATTGGGTGTCTGGTAGCCGACGACACCCTGGCCATACGCGCTGATGTTGGTCTGACCGATGTCGTCGCCGAAGATGACGAGAATGTTTGGCGGCCGGGTGGTGTCGGCTGCGTGCGCGACGGGGCTCAACGCCAGCCATCCGGATACCGCCGCGGAGAGCGCCGTGACGAGCTTGCGTTTGAGCATGTGTCTGAGAGGCATGGTCTTTTTTTCCATCGATTGCTCTTGTTGGCTATGGGTGCTGCACTTGAATATCTCCTGCGAAAGCGAGGCGGCAGGAGGCGACGCGGACGGGATTCCCATCTGCTTTGTGTTTGAACGCGCGGATGACGGGCCGGTCCTGCTATCCCGCCTGGAGGCTGCGGGCGATCTGCCGCAGCCTTGGGCCCGCATGCGAATGAAACTGCCTGATCCACGGGCATAGATAGTTGAGTCCGGGCTCACCGTCTGGCGCACGAACGAGCCGGTTCTTCGGGCATTCGCCCCAGCACAGGTTCAGGTGCGGGCATTGCAGGCAGTACTTTGGAAGGGTGTCCTTCTTGCCGAATCCGAAGGCTTTCTGGCGCTCAGAAAACGCAACGTGATGCAGTGGGTGGCTGAAGATGTCGCCCAGTTCGTATTCGGGATAGACGTAGTGATCGCAGGAGTAGACGCGGCCGTCGTGCTCCATCGCGAGCCCTTTACCGCAGAAAGGGGCGGTGATGCAGAGCTGCGACGGCAGCCCCATGGTCTGCGCGACGGCCGTCTCGGACAGGTTGACCAGCACCCGGCCCAGATCCTCGCGATGCCACTCGTCGAAAGTGCGGCTCAGGAAATAGCCCCAGTCGTCGGGATCGACGGACCAGTCGGTGACGACGGAATCCGCCGCGCCCGGTTTCGCCCGTTCGGTGCCGACCACGGGGATCGATGCCTCGTCCCAGAATTGCGGCGCGACCTGTTTGAATGTCCTGGCCTCGACGCACGGATTGAACTGCAGGTAGGTCGCGCCGACTTCTCGCGTGAGAAAGCGATAAACGTCGATCGGTCTGCGTGCGTTGAGCCGGTTGATCACGGCGAGCGCATTGAAGGCGACGCCGTGACGGTGGATGCATTCGAGTCCCCGCATAACCCTGTCGAACGTGGGCTTGCCCGAGCGCGACACGCGGTAGGCGTCGTGCAGTTCGCGCGGCCCGTCTATCGACAGGCCGACGAGAAAATCATGCTGTTTGAGAAACGCGCACCACGCGTCGTCGAGCGCGGTGCCGTTGGTTTGCAGGTTGTTCTCAATGCGCTGGCCCGCGCGTTTGTACTTCTCCTGCAGGCGCACGGCCTTGCGAAAGAAGTCGAGCCCCATGAGCGTCGGCTCGCCGCCTTGCCAGGAAAAGACGATCTGCTCGCCGTCCTGCCCTTCGATGTATTGACGGACGAACGTTTCCAGCGTCTGGTCGTTCATGAAATCGCCGCGGCGCTGGTCGAGCAATTGCTCCTTGTGCAGATAGAAGCAATACGTGCAATCGAGGTTGCAGGCCGACCCCGTCGGCTTGGCCATGACGTGAAAACGCCGCTTGAAACGCGGGCCCGATGGCGGCGCGTCGATGTCGCCCGAGCTGGTCGCTAGTGGTGTCAGCGGAATGGCCGTGCTGTGTTTCATTGCGGTCGATGCTCGAAGATTCGCCTGCGGTGTGTGGAGTGCAACGGACGTCGACGCTGTTTCTGTAAAAAAATAATGTCGGAATCCTTACTGAAAATATCATACGCAATACGAAGCAATTAACGTATTAGCCTAAAGGCGTATTGCGTCGTCGTGGGGCGCCGGGTACGCTGACGCGCCGCAAGCTCGACGGCATGCCAGTTGTCTGAATCTATCGACAGATTTGCATCACAACCGCTAGTTGTCTCTTGTGTGCTGGCGAATTTCCTAAAGAAGATTGCGTCGTTGCGACAGGATTTTTCTGATTTGAGCCGATCTCGATCAGCGCACCGCGAAACACAAAACCGGTGCACTCGCGGGGCGGCTGAGGAAGACCCTGTAAAATCCCGCGCTCGCGTCGCCTTGTGCGCCGCACCAAACCGGACGACGGCGTTTGAACCGTATTTTTGGCGTGCCCATGATCGCGGCACGCCCAAGGCGGGGCATTCCGCCCACGAGCACTTCTTGAGGAAAGCTTTAATGAAAATGAGTTGGCAAAAGATGGCCACGCTCGCCGCAGTGGCGGGCACCCTGATGGCAGTGACGGTAACGGCCGCAACGGCAGCCGAGATCAAGGAAATCCGCTTCGGCGTCGAGGCATCGTATGCGCCGTTCGAATCGAAGTCGCCCGCCGGCGACCTGCAGGGCTTCGACATCGATATCGGCAACGCCGTCTGTGCGAAGCTCAAGGCGAAATGCGTATGGGTCGAGAACGCGTTCGACGGTCTGATTCCCGCGCTCCAGGCTCGCAAGTTCAACGCGATCAACTCGGACATGTCGATTACCGACCAGCGCCGCGCCGTCATCGACTTCACCGATCCCATCTACGTGATCCCCAACCAGGTGATCGCGAAGAAGGGCAGCGGTTTGCAGCCGACAGCGGCATCGCTGAAGGGGAAGCACGTTGGCGTGCTGCAAGGCTCGATCCAGGAGGCCTACGCAAAGGCGAAGTGGGCGCCCCTCGGTGTCGACGTGATTCCGTATCAGGCGCAGGATCAGGTCTATGCCGACCTCGTCGCGGGCCGTCTCGATGCGTCGTTCCTCGACGGGGAAGCGGCGTCGAAGGGCTTCCTGAGGAAGCCGCAAGGGGCGGGATTCGAATTCGCCGGCCCGGCCGTGTCGGATGAAAAGCTGCTCGGCTCGGGCGTCGGCTTCGGTCTGCGCAAGGGCGACGCCCAGTTGAAGGACGCCGTCAACCAGGCGCTCAAGGAACTGAAGGCCGACGGCACGATCGACAAGCTCGCCGCGAAGTATTTCGACGTGAAGGTCACGCTGAAGTAATGCGCGCTTCATCCGGCGCGGATCGTCGCGCCGGAGTCGAACGTCGAACGGCCGCTTCATGCGGCCGTTTTTTTACCCTTGTTTTCCAGTCTTTTTTCGCTTCTTCATGCTCCTGCGCATGGCGGCGTGCGCTAAAATCTGCGCACGGGGAAAGACGGCTCGATATGCTGCGGGTGCAGCCAGGCATATCGGATGATGCCGCCAGAACGATACTCAACAGACGAGAGCACGAAGCGCCACGCTTCGCCGCAACTACTTGCATGGGACCAGCGTAAGCCATGAAGCGCGAACGCTGGCCGGACAGGGGACCGGAATGACCACCACCGCAGTCGCTGAGGAACGCCAGGCAGAAGACGTTCCGGGCTTTGCGCAGGACGCGCGCGCAAACGTTTCGTTTGCCCGTCAGCCCATCCTGAACCGCGACAACATGTTGTGCGCGTTCGAACTCAAGCTGTATCAGGCGCCCGCCGCCGAAGACGGCGAATCCAGCGGGCTGGAACCGGAAGGCGAGCAGCGAGAGACGCAAGCCGCCGCCGCCGGGTCCATCATCCACGCGATCCTGCAGCCCGACGTGCGCGCCGCGCTCGCCAATCATCCCGGTTATCTGCCCGTCACGCGCGAACTGCTGTTCGACGACGCGATCCGCAGTCTGCCCGCCGAGCGTTTCATGTTCGAGCTGCCGCCCGATATCGTCGCGGACGATCAACTGATCACGCGCATCGTCGAACTGTATGGACGCCGCTATCGCTTCGTGATCGACCACGTCGCGCAGGCCAACGACACCTTCGCGCGCCTGCTGCCGTACGCCGACGCCGTGAAGATCGACATGCACCGCATCCCGCAAGCCATGCTTCCCAAGTTTGCGAGCGTGTTGAAATCAGCGGGCAAGCTGTTGATCGCGCTGGGCGTCGAGACGCAGGAAGTGTATGAGCAGGCGCTCGATCTCGGCTTCGACCGCTTCCAGGGCTATTACTTTGCGCATCCGCAGGGCGCGGCCGCGCGCAAGGTCAGCGCGCCGCGCCACGCACTGCTGAATCTGCTGCAATTGCTCGGTGGCGAGCCGACCGTCGCGCAGCTCGAAGCCGAGCTGAAGCTGAACCCGGTGCTCGTCATGCATCTGATGCGTCTTGCAAATTCGAGCGGTCTCGCAATGGGACGCAAGGTCACGACCTTGCGCGAAGCGATCAACGCGACGGGCACGAACCGCATCGCGCGCTGGACACAATTGCTGCTGTACGCGGACGGCCGCAAGGTTGCGCTCGAAGACGATCCGCTGCTGCAACTGGCCGCGACGCGTGCGCGTTTCATGGAACTGGCCATCCAGCGTCTGCCCGAAGCGGGACGTGACGAAACCGACGCGGCGTTCCTCACGGGCGTGTTCTCGTTCGTCGACTCGGTGTTCGGCGGCTCGCTCGAACACACGCTCAATGTGCTCGCGCTGTCCAAGCCGATCCGCGACGCCATCCTGTTGCGCGAAGGCGTGCTGGGCACGTTGCTGACGGTGGTCGAGGCGCTCGAACGCGGCGCATGGGCCGATATCGAAAGCGCGTGCGAACGGCTCGAAGGTCTGCAGGCGCTCGACGTCGCCCAAATGGGCCTCGTCTCGGCCGCGTGGGCGGGCGTCGCCGACCGCAGCGCCGAGGCGACGGGGCTGGAGCGGATCGAGGATTGATGCGGGAGAATGCGCGGCTCGAACCTATAAGCCGCGCATGTCGATGTCGATGTGGAAGAGGGCGCGCGTCTATCGTTAGAGCGTTTCGACTTCGCTCACGGGCGCATGCGCGAAGAACCGTCCCAACTCGCGCGCCAGTTCGTTGAGTGCGGCCATTTCCCGCTGCGAGATGCGGCGCCGCACGTCATGATGCGCCCAGTCACCATAGAGCAGGGCGACCGTCGACTTGTTCTCCAGCACCACGGGCAGCAGCACGAATGAATGCACGCCTTCGAAGGCGCGGCGATACCAGTCCGGCAAGCGCGCGTGCATTTTCGGATCGCGCGCGTTTTCGATAAAGATGCCGACCGAGTTCGCAATCGCGAGATGAAACACGTCGGGCGCGAAGGCCGTTGCGAAGCTGAGCTTCGGTAGCGCGGCCTCGATCTTCGCGCCGAAGCCCATCGTCGCCTTGAAGATGCCGCTGCCATGCCGCACGAACACGACGGTGCGCTCGAACTGCAAGCCCGCGAGCACCGTTTCCGACGCCATCGCGAGCGCGGGCGCGAGTCCGCTGTCACTCGGCAGCGCCTGCAATTCGCTGACGCCGGCACGGATGCACGACTCGGGATCGAGCGTTTCGCGCGCAATCGCATCGGCATTCGCGCGCAGTTCGAAGATCTCGCGCATCACGCCGTCGCGGGTCTCTTCTTCGGCGAGCGTCAGGCTCATGTCGACGAGTACTTCGGGATCGGTGTTGAGCGTGCGGCTGTAGCGCTGCGCAAGCTCGGCGATGCGCACGTCGCGCTGTGCCTGAGGCAGATGCGGTTGCGTGAGCACGTTCGCGACTTCCGTCGAGTAGTTCGTGATCGCGCGCAGCCATTGCACCTGGCGCGGCTCGTCGTCCTGCAGCGGATCGAACTCGGTCATGCCGACGCGGATCATCTCAGGCAAGCGCCAGCGCGACGCCGCTTCAAGTCCGATTTCCTGGAACGTCACGCCGAGCACGGTGTCGCAGGCTTCGTTCTCGCCCATGCCCATGTCGATCTGGCGACGAATGTGATCCCACTCGGCATCCAGATAGAACACGACCAGCAGCTTGCCGATCTGGCGCATCAGCGTGCAGACGACAGCCTCTTCGCCGTCGCGCAGATCGCCGCGCTCGGTGAGCTTGCGCGCGACGCAGCCCGACAGCATCGTGCGGTTGAGTTCGAGCTTCGCGTCGATGCGGCGCGGCACGCTGTGATGAAAGTGATCGACGATCTTCAGGCCGACGACGAGATGTCCGACGGCATCCATGCCGAGCACCATCAACGCGCGTGAGACTGTGGTGATGTTGCCGCCGAACGCCATGTACATCGCCGAATTCGCGAGACGCAGCACCTTCTGTGTCAGCGCGAAGTCGGAGAGCACGATCTGCACGAGGGCGCTGAAATCGAGGTCATCGTTGTTCATCGCCGCCATCGTCGAGCGGAGCGACTGCTGCAGCATCGGGAAGTCGCCGCGCTCGTTCATGCGAGCCCAGAGCCGGTCAAGCAGCGCAGCCTTTAGCATGAGAGTCCCGCAAGAGCCATACAAGTTCCAGTGAGTGGCAAGTCGTGACGCGGACTGTGCCCAGTATCAACACGCGTCATGTCAGTCACGCTTCACCATGCACGTGAAGCGCGCGCGATACGAAGCGCTGTGCGAGTTCTTCCGATGGGAGTGCCTTGCAGACGAGCCAGCCCTGAATGTGACCGCAGCCCATCTCGGTGAGCAGCTCACGCTGCGCTTCCGTTTCGACGCCTTCGGCGACCAGCTCGAGATCGAGCGTTTGCGCGAGACCCACGACGGCGCTGACGATCGCCTGATCGTTGCGCGAGGTTAACAGATTCTCCACAAAACTCCGGTCGATTTTCAGTTTCGCGAGCGGGAAGCGTTGCAGATACGCAAGGCTCGAATAGCCGGTGCCGAAATCGTCGACGGCGAAGCGGATGCCGAGGCCCGTGAGTTCTTCGAGCAACGCGGTGGCGTGCTGCGGGTCGTGCATCAGCAGGCTTTCCGTGATCTCGAACACGATCCGGTGCGGATCGATGCCCGTGAGCGCGATCGCTTCGCGCACGCTTTCCTTGAAGCGCGGATCGCGGAACTGCTGCGGCGACACATTGACCGCGACGTATTGCAGCCGGATGCCTTGAATGTCCCAGCGGATCAACTGCATGCACGCGGCCTTCAGCACCCAGTTGCCCAGATAGTTGATGAGGCCGACGGATTCCGCGAGCGGGATGAACATGGACGGCGGCACGAGCCCATGCACCGGGTGCTGCCAGCGGATCAACGCCTCGACGCCGACCACGCCGTGCGACTGACTGCTCGTGATCGGCTGGAAGTGCAGCGAGAACTCGCCATTGCGCACGCCGTCGTACAGGTCCGATTCGAGCTTCAGGCGCTCGGCGTCGGCGGGGCTGTCGTCGGGCACGTAGAACGCGAGCGTGTTGCCGCCCGCGGCTTTCGCGCGCGCCAGCGCATGGTCCGCCCAGCGCAACAGCTGGCTGTCGCGTGGTGCGTGTTCGCGCGATTCGCCCGAGTGCTGCGTGTCCGGATACAGCGCGATGCCGACGCTCGCCGACAGATGCACCGGCTGTCGGTTGAACGTGTACGGTTGCTGGATCGCCGTCAACAGACGCCGCGCGAGCGCTTCGGCAGCGATCGCGGCGTCGGCGCGCCCGTGCGCGGGCGGCAGCAGGATCGCGAACTCGTCGCTGGAGATGCGCGCGATCAGTTCGCCTTGCGTCGTCATGTTGGACAGGCGGCGCGCGGTGTCGCGCAGCATCTCGTCGCCGGCGTCGTAGCCGAGCGCGCGGTTCACGCGCTGGTAGTCGTCGAGATCGAGCAGCAGCAGGGCGGCCGACTTGCCCGTCGCGTCCGCCTTCTGCTGCGCGTGACGCATTTCCTCGACAAGGGCGGGCACGTTCGCGAGACCCGTCAGGTTGTCGTGATGCAGTTGATGCTTGAGGCTCGCTTCCGTCGCGCGCCAGCTCGACACGTCGAAGCCCGCAATCGCATAGCCTTCGATGCCGTCGTGACAGTTACGCGCAATGCGCAGCTCGACGGGCACGGGGTAGGTCAGCGACTTGATCAGGTCAAGCGTGACTTTTTCGACGGCGCCGCTTTCGTCGGCGCGGCGCAGCGCGGCGTCGAGGCGGGCGACGTCGCCGGGCGCGACGAGTTCGTGCAGCGTGACCGTTTGCAGATACTCGCGGTGATAGCCGATGAAGCGCAGGCTCGCCTCGGAGACATACAGAAAGGTGAGATTGCGCGCCACGTGCGCGAGGAAGTCGACGGCGTGCGCGGCCTGTTCGAGCCCGTGCGAAGCACCTGGCGAACCAGATGCGGCTGGTGCGACCGTCGCGCGCGCGGGCTGACGGGCCGCGCGGAATCGGTCGATTGCCGTGCGCAGCAAGCCCCGGCGGGCTGGGGTGATCCTGGTCGCTTCCATGTGTGTCGCTGACTACCCGGTTCGTCGTGAGGCTGGAGGCCCTTGCGATGCCCGTCGGCGGACCGATCGGGGCAGGCGCGAGGCCGTCCATCAGAACGGGATAACGACGTTTGCGACGGAATCTTTAGCTTTCAGACACAAAAAGCGCCATAACATAGGGTAAGGATTCGCGGCTAGCCTGGATGCCTGTGCATCCCCCGTGGATTCCGCTAAAGTGGCGGCGAACGCGCTCCGTTATTCCCCCTGACGGGGCGCGAGTTGGCGACCCCGCAGGCAAGCCGTCTTCCGAATCCAAGCAGCCGTTAAAAATGCCTGATCCGTTTCAAAACGACGAAGCCGGCCGCCCCCAAACGTTTGCGCAAGCAGGCGAAGAGGACGAGGCGATCTCATCGGCGCAGTTCGTCTATGTCGGGCGTCAGCCGATTCTCGACCGCGACGGCGCGCTGCACGCTTACGAGCTGCTGTTTCGCGGCAGCGCGCAAAATTACGCACAGGTCTCCGACGACGCGCAGGCCACCGCGCAGGTGGTGGTGCGCACGATCGGCGGTATCGGCGTGCCTTCCGTGCTCGGCACGCATCGCGGCTATGTGAACATTAGCCGCGAGCTGCTGTTCGACGACATCGTGCATCTGATGGAGCCCGAGCGCTTCGTGCTCGAAATCCTCGAGACGGTGCAGTTCGACGAGCGGCTCATCGCGCGCATTGCCGATTTGCGCCGCGCGGGCTTTCGCGTCGCGCTCGACGACGTGTGCGAGCTTTCGCCGAACCTGCTCACTGCGCTGCCGTACGCGGATATCGTCAAGGTGGATTTCCTGCAGACGGACCGCGCGCAACTGCCGGGCCTCGCGAAGGCGCTCGCGAGTCGTGGCAAGACGCTGATCGCCGAAAAGGTCGAAACACGTGAAGACTTCGCGCTCGCCCGCGAACTCGGCTTCGATCTCTTCCAGGGCTATTTCTTCGCGCGGCCGCAGGTGCTGTCGACGCGCCGTACGCGATCGTCGCGCACCTCGCTGCTGCGGCTGCTCGCGTTGCTCGCGCGTGACGCGGGTATCGTCGAGCTCGAAGATGAGCTCAAGCGCAATCCTAATGTCGTGATGCAGCTGCTGCGGCTCGTCAACTCGAGCGCGTTCGGGCTTGGCCGCAACATCTCGTCGCTGCGCGAGGCGATCATCGCGACGGGCACGCGGCAGATCGCACGCTGGGCGCAACTGCTGCTGTACGCAGGCGGCGGCGAGTTGCCGTGGCGCTCCGATCCGCTCGTGCAACTGGCGGGTACGCGCGCGCGCTTCATGGAACTGGCGGCGCGCTGGATTCGCCCGAACGACGAGGCGTTTGCCGACGCCGCGTTCCTGACGGGCGTGTTTTCGCTTGTGCATGTGCTCGTCGATTCGACGCCGGACGCTACACTCGATCCGCTCGATCTGTCGCCGCTGATTCGCGATGCGATCGTCGAGCGGGCGGGGCAGATGGGCGCGCTGCTGAGCATCGCGGAAGCGGCGGGCGAGGCGCAGGATGCGGCTGCCGTGGCGAGCGCGCAGTCGCTGGAAGAATTCGGCGCCCTCACGCCGATCGTGCTGGCCGAGCTGAATCTGTCGGCGGCTGCGTGGTTTGGCGCGCATCTGGGCGACTGACTCGCGCGTCGAGTCCCTCCGGCTTGTCCGGCTGACGACGCGCAATTCTCAAACGTGGTCCAATATAGGGCGCAAGTTGAGCCTCGACGCTTCATGTTGTAAGGCATAGCGTCGCGAGGCGTTGCACGGGCATCGTGCGCTTACGATTCGAGGATTCGACATGAAGCTGAAGATTGTGCCATTCGCGCTGGCGGCTGTGCTGTGCGCGGGTATGTCGCTGTATGCGTTGACGGCTTCCGCAACGCTCAAGCCGGGCGACAGCGCGCCGGACTTTACGACGCAGGCGTCGCTGGGCGGCAAGACCTACACGTATGCGCTGGCCGACGCGTTGAAGAAGGGGCCTGTGGTGCTGTACTTCTATCCGGCTGCGTTCACGAAGGGCTGCACGATCGAGGCGCACGAATTCGCGGAAGCTGTGGATGAATACAAGAAGTACGGCGCGACCGTGATTGGTGTGTCGCACGACAACATCGACACGCTGACGAAGTTCTCGGTTAGCGAATGCCGCAGCAAATTCCCCGTTGCTGCCGATCCCGACTCGAAGGTGATCAACGCGTATGACGCGGGGCTGCCGATGCATGCGTCGATGGCGAACCGCGTGTCGTATGTGATTGCGCCGGACGGCAAGATCATTTACGAGTACACGAGCCTGTCGCCCGACAAGCATGTCGAGAATACGATGCAGGCGCTCAAGGAGTGGGCTGCGACGCATAAGTCGCCCTGAGCGGGCGCGGGTTGAGGTTTTGTTTTATGCGGCGCGGTGTCTGACGGTTGCGTTTGTCTTTGCCGTGTGACTGTTGGGTCTGTGAGGCCTGCTAGGCCTGTTTGAACTGTTAGATATCGCGCCATTGCCGGATTTGTTGCTATGCCTATTGTCGTCGCCCTATTAGCTTTTATCGCAGTGATATATGGCTGTGTGCAGGCGTTTCATGCGCTTTCCGCTCAGTTTGGCTTTGGTGTAGCCGTGGGTGTGGCGATTCTGTTTGCGGCATTGGTGCTGGCGGCGCTGGCCTGGTGGTGGCGTCGGCATAAGGAAGTGTCGGCGAATATTCGCGATGGCGACTGGACTCACGAACTCAAGGGCGAATGGGGTGGGGTTCGCCTCGCGGCGGGGAAGCGGTTGTGTGACTTGCAGGTCGCCGGTCTGAGTGGTGCGTATATTTTTGCGGATCTTCGCGGGGCGCAGCCGGTGCGGGATGGAGAGCGCTGGCAGGTCAAGCTTGAGGTTAAGGATGCGGCGCATCCCGAGTGGCGCTTACCTGTGAGGTCCGAACGCGAGGCTCGGCAGTGGGTCAGGATTTTTGATCTGGCGATGGCGCAGAAGCTTTAAGGTGGTGTTTTTTTTGTCTGCGACGCTGGGTGGGGCTGCATGGCTTTGCGCTGGCATCCGGTTTGGTTTTTTGGGCCTTTGCGCTGGCATCCGCGTTTGGTTAGCTTGCTTCAAGCGTCGCCCCGCACAGGGACAACGCGTGAAGCACGCTAACCAAACGCGGATGCAAGCGAACGCGGATGCAAGCGAACGCGGATGCAAGCGAACGCGGATGCCAGCGAACGCGGATGCCAGCGAACGCAGATGCCAGCGAACGCAGATGCCACCGAACGCAGATGCCACCGAACGCAGATACCACCGCAAAACCCAAAAAACCCAAACCACCCGCGCCGCGAAACCGCACAACGCCCTACAGCGTCGCAGACAAAACCACCCCAAACCACCCCAAGCACTCACGCACCTGAAGCCGCCGCCCCGCGATTCCGCCTCGCTTCCCACCGAACCCGAATCCGATCCATATAAAGATAAACCACGGGCGTGGTATAGAGCGTAAGCATCTGGCTAACAATCAAGCCACCCACAATAGCGAGCCCAAGCGGAGCACGCAACTCCGCCCCTCACCGCGCCCAAACGCGAGCGGCAGCGCGCCAAGCATCGCAGCGCACGTGGTCATCATGATCGGCCGGAAGCGCAACAGACAAGCCTGCTCAATCGCATCACGAGAAGAGAGCCCTTGCCGCGACGCATCGATCGCAAAATCGACCATCATGATCGCGTTCTTCTTCACGATGCCAATCAGAAGAATCACCGCAATCAGCGCAATGATGCTGAACTCGGTATTAAAGAGCAGCAGCGCGAGCAATGCCCCGACCCCCGCCGATGGCAACGTCGACAGAATAGTCAGCGGATGAATATAGCTCTCGTACAAAATCCCAAGCACGATATAAACCGCCGCAAGCGCCGCGAGAATCAAAATCGGCTGGTCGGACATCGACTGCTGGAACGCTTGCGCCGTGCCCTGGAAGCTGCCGCGGATCGTCCCTGGCATGCCGATCTCAGCCATCGTCTGGTAGATGATGGCCGTCACTTCCGACAGCGACTTGCCCGGCGGCAGATTGAACGAGATCGTCGACGCGACGAACTGGCTCTGGTGGTTCACCGCTAGCGGCGTGCTGCCCGGCCCGAAGCTCGCAATCGCGGAAAGCGGAATCATCGTTTCCTTCGACGTCGACACGGCCGCGCCCGTCGATGCGCTCGACTTGCCGCTCGCCGCAATCGAGTTGTTCGCCAGATTGCGCGCGGCATCGCCCGCGACAGCGGCCGCGCTCGATGACGTCGTGCCTCCCGTGCCACCCGACGAAGCACTCGACGTCGTGCTCGACGTGACCGTGCCCGCCGTCGCATTGGTCGACTGCGAGCCGCTCGCGCTGCCACCCGACGTGCTGACCCACACCTGCTTGAGCATGTCGGGGCTCTGCCAGTATTTCGGCGCGACTTCCATCACGACGTGATACTGGTTCAGCGGGTTGTAGATGGTCGAGACCTGGCGCTGGCCGAACGCGTCGTACAGCGTGTTGTCGATCTGTGCGGGCTTGATGTTCAGACGCGCCGCCGTCGCCCGGTCGATCGTCACCATCGCTTCCAGACCGCCTTGCTGCTGGTCGGAGTTGACGTCGGTGAGTTCAGGGCGTTTTTGCAGCGCTTCCGTCAGAATCGGCGTCCACTTGTAGAGATCGGCAGTCGAGTCCGATAGCAGCGTGAACTGATACTGCGCGTTCGACTGCCGGCCGCCCACGCGAATGTCCTGCACCGCCTGCAGAAACGTGCGCGCGCCAGCGACGTCCGACAGCGGTCCGCGCAACTGCTGGATCACCTGGTCGGCGGAAATCTTGCGCTCGCTCTTCGACTTGAGCGACACGAACATGAAGCCCGAGTTGGTCTGCCGTCCGCCCGTGAACCCCACCACGCTGTCCACAGCCGGGTTCGCCTGGACGATCTTCATCATCTCGGAGAACTTCACCTTCATCGCCTGGAACGACGTGGACTGATCGGCCTGTATGCCGCCCACCAGCCGCCCCGTGTCCTGCTGCGGGAAAAAGCCCTTCGGCACGATGATGTACAGATACACGTTCAGCCCGATCGTCGCGATCAGCACGACGAGAATCAGCCGCGGATGCTGCAGCGACCAGCCGAGCGTGCGCGCGTAGCCGCGCTGCATCCAGTCGAAGCCGCGTTCCAGCCAGCGCGCGAAACGGCCTTCCTCTTTCTTTTCGTGTGGCTCGGAGAGCAGGCGCGAGCACATCATCGGCGTGAGCGTGAGCGACACGATCAGCGACACGCCGATCGCCAGCGACAGCGTCAGCGCAAACTCGCGGAACAGCCGACCGACGATCCCGCCCATCAGCAGAATGGGCAGGAACACGGCGACGAGCGAAATGCTGATCGACATCACCGTGAAGCCGACTTCGCGCGCGCCGACGAAGGCCGCCTTCATGCGCGGCATGCCGTTTTCGATATGCCGCGAGATGTTTTCCAGCACGACGATCGCGTCGTCGACCACGAAGCCCGTCGCGATGGTCAGCGCCATCAGCGACAGGTTGTCGATCGAAAAGTCGAGCAGATACATCGCGGCGAACGTGCCGATGATCGAGATCGGCACCGCGACGCTCGGAATCAGCGTGGCGCGCCAGTTGCGCAGGAACAGGAACACGACCATCACGACGAGCGCCACGGCGATCATCAGCGTGAACTGCGTGTCTTTCAGCGACGCGCGGATGGTGGTGGAGCGGTCGGCCGTCGGCGTGACTTCGACAGCGGCGGGCAGCGAAGCCTTCAGCTGCGGGATCATCGCCTTCACGCGGTCGATCGTCTCGATGATGTTCGCGCCCGGTTGCCGGTAAAGAATCACGAGCACCGAGCGCTCGTTGTTCATCAGGCCGAGGTTGCGCAGGTCTTCGACGGAATCGACGACTTCCGAAACATCGGACAGATGCACGGCGGCGCCGTCGCGATACGCGATCACGAGATCTTTGTATTGCGAGGCCTTCTTCGCCTGGTCGTTCGTGTAGAGCTGCACGCGGTTCGGGCCGAATTCGATCGAGCCCTTCGGGCTGTTCGCATTCGCCGACGCCAGCGCCGCGCGCACGTCTTCGAGACCGATGCCGTAGTGAAACAACGCCTGCGGCTCCAGTTCGACGCGCACGGCAGGGTTCGCCGAGCCGCTCACGTCGACTTCGCCGACGCCGTCCACCTGCGACAGCGACTGCTGCAGCACCGTCGCCGCCGAGTCGTACAACTGGCCCGCCGTCATTGTCTTCGACGTGAGCGCGAGAATCAGGATTGGCGCGTCGGCGGGATTGACCTTGTGGTACGTCGGGTTCGAGCGCAGGCTCGCGGGCAGGTCGGCGCGCGCCGCGTTGATGGCGGCCTGCACGTCGCGCGCGGCGCCGTCGATGTTGCGGTTCAGGCCGAACTGCATCGTGATGCGCGCCGAGCCGACCGAACTCGACGAGGTCATCTCGGTGACGTCGGCAATCGTGCCGAGATGCCGTTCGAGCGGGCTGGCCACGCTGGTCGCGACCGTCTCGGGGCTTGCGCCCGGCAGGCTCGCCTGAATCGAGATGGTCGGGAAATCGACCTGCGGCAAAGGCGCGACGGGCAGCTTCGCGAACGCGAACAGGCCCGCCAGCGCGATGCCGATCGCCAGCAGCGTTGTGGCAACCGGGCGTTGAATGAAGGGGCGCGACAGGTTCATCGGTTCGGCCTCTTCATTCAGGCGTCGGCGTCGGTGACGGGCGGCCGGGTCGGACCATCGCCATGACCTTCACGATGAAAGCGCGCACGCAGGCGCCGCGCAATCGAATCGAAGCCGAGATAGATCACGGGCGTCGTGAAGAGCGTCAGCAACTGGCTGACGATCAGGCCGCCTGCAATCGCGATACCGAGCGGGCGGCGCAGTTCCGAACCCGCGCCCGTGCCGAGCATCAGCGGCAGCGCGCCGAGCAGCGCCGCCATGGTCGTCATCAGGATAGGGCGGAAGCGCAGCAGACAGGCCTGATAGATCGCTTCGCGCGGCGGCTTGCCGTGCTCGCGCTCGGCTTCGAGCGCGAAGTCGATCATCATGATCGCGTTCTTCTTCACGATGCCGATCAGCAGCACGATACCGATGATGCCGATGATGTCGAGATCGTGGCCCGTCACCAGCAGCGCAAGCAGCGCGCCGACGCCCGCTGAAGGCAGTGTCGAAAGAATCGTGATCGGGTGCACGAAGCTCTCGTACAGCACGCCGAGCACGATGTACATCGTGACGATGGCGGCGAGGATCAGGAACAGTTCGTTCGACAGCGACGCCTGGAACGCGAGCGCCGCGCCCTGGAAGCGCGTCTGGAACGAAGCGGGCAGGCCGATGTCTTTTTCCGCCTGCTGGATCGCCTTCACCGCCTCGCCGAGCGACGCGCCAGGCGCCAGGTTGAACGAGACGGTCGTGGCCGGGAACTGGCTCAGGTGCGTGACGAGCAGCGGCGCGGGCTTCTCGTGGAAGCTCGCAATCGAGTTGAGCGGCACCTGTCCGCCCGACGACGTCGACGACGGCAGATAGATCGAGTTCAGCGACTCCGTGTAGTGCTGCATGGTCGGCTGCGCTTCGAGAATCACGCGGTACTGGTTCGACTGCGTGAAGATCGTCGAGATGATGCGCTGCCCGAATGCGTCGTAGAGCGCGTTGTCGACCGTAGCGGGCGTGATGCCGTAGCGGGCCGCCGACGCGCGGTCGATCTCGACATAGACCGATTGGCCGTTGTTCTGCAGGTCGGTCGCGACGTCGACGATTTCAGGCGACTGCGCGAGGCGCTCCATCAGCTTCGGCACCCAGGTCGCGAATTCGTCGATATTCGGATCGGTCAGCATGAACTGGTACTGCGTCGGGCTGACGGTTGAATCGATGGTCAGATCCTGCACCGGCTGCATATAGAGCGTCGCGCCGGGAATGTGCGACGTGTCGCGCTGCAACTGGCGGATCACCTGGCTCGCGGTCGCGTCGCGGTCGTCGCGCGGTTTCAGGTTGATCAGCATGCGGCCGCTGTTCAGCGTGATATTGCTGCCGTCCACGCCGATGAACGAGGTCAGGCTTTCGACATTCGGGTTCTTCAGGATTTCGGCGGCGAGCTGCTGCTGGCGCTCGGCCATCGATGCATACGACACCGACTGCGACGCCTGTGTGATCGCCTGGATCACGCCCGTGTCCTGTACCGGGAAGAAGCCCTTGGGAATGTAGACGTAAAGCACGCCCGTCAGCACGAGCGTGAGCACGGCGACGACGAGCGTCGAGCGCTGCCGGTTGAGCACCCATTCGAGCGCGACGGCATAACGTGCGATCACCCAGTCGATCGCCGCGTGCGCGCGCGCTTCGAAGCGGTGGCTTTCCTTCGGCGGCGTGTGGCGCAAGAGTTTCGCGCACATCATCGGCACCAGTGTGAGCGACACGACGGCCGAGATCACGATAGTCACCGCAAGCGTGATCGCGAACTCATGGAAGAGCCGCCCGACCACGTCGCCCATGAACAGCAGGGGGATCAGCACCGCAATCAGCGAGACCGTCAGCGAAATGATCGTGAAGCCGATCTGCTTCGAGCCTTTCAGCGCGGCCTCTAACGGCGACTCGCCTTCCTCGACGTAGCGCGCGATGTTCTCGATCATCACGATCGCGTCGTCGACCACGAAGCCGGTGGCGATCGTCAATGCCATCAGCGATAAATTGTCCAGCGAGAAGCCGCACAGGTACATCACGGCGAGCGTGCCGATCAGTGAGAGCGGCACCGACAGGCTCGGGATGATGGTCGCGTAGATGTTCGCGAGGAACAGATACATGACCAGCACGACGAGCACGACCGACATCATCAGTTCGAACTGCACGTCGCGCACGGACGCGCGGATCGTCGTGGTGCGGTCGGTGACCACCTGCACGTCGAGCGCGGCGGGCAGCGACTGCTGCAGCGTCGGCAACAGCTTCTTGATGCTGTCCACCACCTGGATCACGTTCGCGCCCGGCTGGCGCTGCACGTTCAGGATGATCGCGGGCGTACTGTCGACCCATGCGCCGAGCTTCGTGTTTTCTGCGCCGGCCACGATGGTCGCGACGTCCGTCAGCATCACCGGGCGGCCGTTCTTGTACGCAACGACAGCGCTCTTGTACGCGTCGGCGTCCGTCAACTGGTCGTTCGCGTTGATCGTGTACGAGCGCGACGGGCCGTCGAAGTTGCCCTTTGGCGTGTTGACGTTGAGGTTCGAGATCGTGGTGCGCAGATCGTCGAGGTTCAGCCCGTACGACGCGAGCGCGCGCGGATTGGCCTGGATGCGCACGGCGGGGCGCTGGCCGCCCGACAGGCTCACGAGGCCGACGCCCGCGACCTGCGAGATCTTCTGCGCGAGGCGCGTGTCGGCGATGTCTTGGATCTGCGTGAGCGGCAGCGTCTTCGAGGTGATCGCGAGCGTGATGATGGGCGCGTCGGCGGGGTTGACCTTCGCGTAGATGGGCGGCGCGGGCAGGTCGGACGGCAGCAGGTTGCCCGCCGCGTTGATGGCCGCCTGCACTTCCTGCTCGGCGACATCGAGGGGCAGGTCGAGGCTGAACTGCAGCGTGATGATCGACGAGCCGGCCGAGCTTTGCGACGACATCTGGTTCAGCGACGGCATCTGCCCGAACTGGCGTTCGAGCGGTGCCGTCACCGAGGACGTCATCACATCCGGGCTCGCGCCCGGATAAAACGTCTGCACCTGGATGGTCGGGTAGTCGACTTCGGGCAGCGCGGACAGCGGCAGAAAACGCAGTGCGACGAGCCCGACCAGCATGATCGCCGCCATCAGCAGGGCGGTGCCGACCGGGCGGAGGATAAAGGCGCGGGATGGATTCATGCGGTATCAGCCGTTATTCCGCCGACGTCTGCGACGCGTGCCGGTGACGGTGCGCGCCAGAGGCACCCATCGCACCCGCGGCACCCGATGCGCCCGAAGCCGCATGGGCCGCCGATGCGCCCGAAGCCTCCGACGCGCCACGCGGACGATCGGCGGGAATGGTGATCTTCGCGCCTTCCTTCAGCCGGTCCGAGCCGTCGATCACGACGCGCTCGCCGACCTGCAGGCCCGACGCAATGCTGGTGCGCTCGCCGTCGACGGGGCCGACCTTCACCTGACGCACCGTCACCGTGTTATCGGGTTTCGCGACATACACGAACGCGCCCATCGAGCCGTTCAGCACGGCCGAAGTCGGCACGATCACGGCATCCTTCACGACGTTCACGAGCAGGCGCGTGTTGACGAACTGGTTCGGGAACAGCAGGCCTTCGTTGTTCTGGAAGGTCGCGCGCAGCTTCACGGTGCCCGTGGTGGTGTCGATCTGGTTGTCGATGGTTTCCAGATAGCCCGCTTCGAGCGAGGTCGTGTTGCTGCGGTCGTAGGCCGTCACCGACATCTTCTGGTTCGCGTGCATGCCTTTCAGAATGGCGGGCAGGTTGTCTTCGGAGGTCGTGAAGATCACGCTGATCGGCTGCAACTGCGTAATCACGACGACGCCGTTCGTGTCGCCCGGCGTCACGTAGTTGCCGGCATCGACCTGGCGCAGGCCGACGCGGCCCGAGACGGGCGCCGTGATGCGCGCGTAGGTGAGATCGAGCTTGAAGGTGTCGATGTTCGCCTGATCCGCCTTCACCTGGCCTTCGTACTGCTTGACCAGCGACGCCTGCGTGTCCACCTGCTGGCTCGCGATCGAGTCTTGCGACAGCAGCGTCTGATAGCGCTTCAAGTCGAGACGGGCGGTTTGCAGAAGCGCCGTGTCCTTGGCGAGCGTGCCTTCGGCATTCGCAAGACTGATCTGATACGGACGCGGGTCGACCTGCGCGAGCAGATCGCCTTTCTTGACCATCTGACCTTCCTGGAATGCGACCGTCTGCAGCGTGCCCGTCAACTGCGTGCGCACGGTGACGTTCGCGAGCGGTGTGACGGTGCCGAGCGCATTCAGCACGACGGGCATTTCGCCTTGCTTCACGGTTGCCACGTGAACGGGTTGCGGCTGGTTCGCGCCGCCCGCGCCGCCGCGGCGGCCACCGCTGCTGGCGCTGCTGGCGCGTCCCGCCTGTGCGCCGCTGGCGCCCGCTGCCGCGCTTGCGCCGTCAGCGGTCTTGTTCCACGGATGCCAGCGCACCAGCACGATGCCCGCGATCACCACGACGGCGACGATCAGCGCGATCGTGCGGCCGCGATGCCGCTTGACCGCGCCGGGTCCGGGATCGCGCCCGGGAGGCGGGCTGGCGGGGGCGGCGTTGCGTGAAGGTTCAGGCTTCTTTTTTTGTTCGTCCATCGTTCGATCAGGTGGCTGGCTTAATAGGGCAAACGTGCTGGGGCAAACATGCTGATGTAAACGTGCGATGCGCGCGGCCGTGTTTCGCCGGGCGCCGCTTCGTGTTGATCGCGCACGCCTGCGCGATGCTAATAGATGCGTGATTCATCGCGATGACCGTGACGTGACGGCGGCCGCTCTTCGCGGCCAGACACGTTATCGGCATGACTGACGGCTCCTCCCTGTTGGCCGTCCTGATGTCCGCCGCTGCGTCCGTTGCCGGGCGCGTTCCCGTCCGCGTTGCCGATGCGCATGCGCTGGCGGGCGCGCGGAGGACTGTGGCAGCTTCCCCGGGCGCGCGGGAAAGCATGATGCTACGTCTCGGGCCGAGTTACAGTCCAGCGGCGTATTTTTCGGCGGATTACGACCGTTACACAAATGTGGCGCGATCGAAAGGCGTGTGTCAGCGGGATGTCGGGGTTTTCATCGGCTTACGGCTGCGGCGCGCGGCTGCCGCTCACCGTGCTCAGGCGTCCAGCCGGCGCCCCGGCGTGCCGCCGATTTCATGGACGATCCGGTCGATTGTCTCGAGCAGCGCCGGCGCTGCGCGCGACACGAGCCAGTCGCGCGGGCACTGATGCGCAGACCCGCCGCAGTTGACCGCGTAGCGCTCGCCCGAAGGCCCGATGAAGCCCGCCGCAATTGCGTTGAGCCCTTCGTGCCATTCGCCCGTCGCAATCGCGAAGCCTTGTGCAGTCGTTTCACGCAGTGCCGCGTCGAGCCGGGCGCCGATGGTTCCCCAGTCGTCGCCTGCTGCCGCCTGCAAGCCGATCAGCAGCTTTTCCCGGTCCGTGTCGGTGAGCGCCGCCAGATACGCGCGTCCGACGGCGGTGCGGCTCAGATCCATCCGTGAGCCGACGTCGAGGCGTGACACCAGCACGGCGGAGCGCGGCTTGATCGCATCGATGACGACCATTTCGAGCCGGTCGCGCACTGCAAGGTGCACGGACAAAGAGGTCCGCTCGGCCAGCTCGATCAGAAACGGCCGCGAGCGGGCGCGGATATCGAAGTTGCGCAGAAAGCCGTTGCTCAGTTCCAGCACCGACGACGTGAGCACGAAACGCTCGCTGTCGGGCAGACGGAACAGAAAGCCGGCGCTCACGAGAGTTGCGGTGATCCGGGAGACGGTCGGTTTTGGAATGCCCGTCAGTTCGGTCAGCTCGCGGTTGGACAGCGGGGCGTCGGCTGCCGCGACCCGCCGGAGCACCGTCAGGCCGCGTGCGAGCGCGGTGACCTCGTCGCCGGAACCGTCTTTTTCCTTCGCGGAATCCATGACGGCCGGGCGCGTCGATGACTGGTTCATGTGGTTTTTATGAAACGTTATTTCAATATTGTGGAACACGTTTCAGGGCAGTGACTTCCTGAAAGCGCCCCAGGCCCTCTCTCAGCAAGGCCTAAGTCCCTTTTTCCTACGACGATTCATTGTATAGGAATGTAATTTTCGAGCAGTCTGCGGCGATTAAATTTTGCTTGACTTAGTCAGCATTACCATAAAAAATGGAACTATATTTCGAAAGTGTGCAGTAATCGCGCGCGCATCAAAAGCAGATGCAGCCGCCGCGGCGCCGCTTTCCAGGCAGTTTTTCAGTACCGTCTCTCAGGTTCTAGCACGGCCCTCGGAATGGCTAGAACTTTTTGAAGGCGCCATGGAAACATGGCGCCTTTTTTTTGTGCTTTTGAATTGGGCTTTCCACCCGTAACCGGGTCCGCTTTATGGGATCGTCGGAGAACCATGACGGGTTTTCGCCGGATCGATTTCCGACGGTTCGCTGCGCGTTTGCGACTGGAAGGGAAGAGGCGGAGGGTGTCGTGAAGCGGGGACGTGCTGAGGCGAAACGTTCGATTCGACTCGCGTCAACCGTGCCGGTGATTACTCCACGGGCATCTCCGAATCCCGGTTTTCAGACTGCGGCCGGATAGGTGCGCTCGACTCATTTCGCCAGATATCGACCAGCGGGATCGTGGTCACCGTGACCGCGACATTTTCTGATTCGGGCAGAAGCCCGAAAAGTGCGGCAATCCCCGTCCCGCAAGCGGCGATAAGGGCTAGCGCGGCGATGGCGACGATGGTCGTCGTGCGAATCGACCTCGGTTCGGCTGCATGCGGAAAATGGCGCATCATGTCCTGCTCCTGTTAGTTATGGCCAACAAGTGCAATGACCGTGCCGACGGTGATGCCTGCGTCGCTTCAATGAGCACCGGCGGGGCTGCGGCCGGTTGTGCGTCCCGATCCGGGTGGCCGGCGGGACGCGTCGATGTTCGCCGCGGACAAACACTCCGCATGCGCTGGTGTCGGAGTGCCGCGTTCGATCCAACGTCGCGCATCCATGAAAGGACGCGGCGGCCGTCCAGCAGGACGGCCGCCGCGACGGCAAATCGGCAAAGGAAAGAAGAATCAGCGTTCGCCCGATCACTACATGACGAGCGAACGCTGGGCCGAAGCCGAAAGTCAAAGCGGGATCACAGCCCCCGATCCCGTACCGCGACAGGATCGACCGACGTCGTCGTCCAGTACGGATCGCGGTTGTAGTACTGGTGCATCTGCGTGCCCCATGTCTCGTCGGCCATCGACGGCCAATGATCCTTGTCGAAGCCCGGTTCGTCCTTGATGCGTTGCGCGGTGATATCGACGCGGAATACCTTCTCGTCGGTATCGAGCGTCAGCGCGCTCCAGGGGATCGCGTGCAGATTGCTGCCCATGCCGAGGAAACCGCCCTCCGACAGCACCGCATAGGCGACGCGTCCGCTGCGCACGTCGAGCATGATGTCCGAGATCTTGCCGACATGTTCGCCGTCCGACGAGACGACCTTGTTGCCATCCAGCGTCGCCGCGGCCATCACTTCAGGCCCCGGACCTTCGCCCACGCCACCGCCGACGATGCCTGCGCCCCCACGAGCCGGGTTCATTTTCGGGTCAAGTATGGTCATGATTTCCTCCTTTGGAAGTTCACGGGATGCATAGCGCATCCGGCGTGCCTGTCCGCTCCTGTCCGTTCAGGCGACGCGCGAGGGAGCGTGACTTGCGTGTGCATCCTGGTCGGCGAGCGGGGCGCCAGACACGTGGCGTAGTTTTAGCTGTGCTGGGTTATCAGCTTGCGTCGATTGAACCGGCGCGCGGCAATGTGAACCCCGACGCCGGAATGAACATGGACGCCCTGAATCTCAGCCAGCCCGCACTTGCACCACATCAACAGCCAGCGTCGACGACGCGCAAGACAGTCGAATATCTGTACGCGACGATGGCGCTCGGCGGACGTGTCGTGCGCGCCGACGCGGCCATGCACGATCCGTCGTTGCGCTGGTGCCTGCTCGAATACCGGATCGATGACGACGACATCGGCCGCGAGTTGTCGCGATACATCTCGCTGAGCGCGCCGAAGGCAATCGTCGCGGCGCGACGCGCGCTCGCGGATGCGAAGGCCGTGCATCCGGGCGACCTCAGCACGCTCGAACTCGATTTCAACGATGCCGAACAGCGCTGGACGAATGCGTGCAAGCAGAAAATTCAAGCGCTACGCGTCAAGCTGACAGAGATGCGCGCGCACACGGCGCCCGACGCGCACGCGTTCGTGTTGTCCGAGCGTCGCGTCGAAGGTGGCGCGGTTGATAGGCTCGCCAGCACGCGGATACTCGCGCCGCACTATTTCATCTATCTGGCTCCCGCCGAAAGCATGGCGAGCGAAAGCGGGCATGTCGATGTGGCGAGCGTTTCGCAGACGATGCCGTTGCCGCGGTTGCAACTGCGCGCACGCAACTACATCGGCGGCTGGCTGCAGGAGGAAAACGTGGAAGTGGCAGTGGTGGACGTCGCGTGGTGCGGATGGCCGTTACCCGCATTCCAGCGCTGGATTCAGGGCGTCGTCGCATTGCGACGCAAGGCGCCCCGAGACGAGGGCGCGGCGGTTCCAGTCGACTGCGTGCTCGCGGCAGGCGAGAGCTTCTGTCTCGTGATGGATCTGCCGACGTTCGTCGCACGCAACCTGCCGCAGGACAGATAGACGCAGCACCCGAAGTCGCGATTTTGGCGCGATCGGGAAAGCGTATGATGTCTGCTGCATCGGTCGATGCATCACAAGGCATCTTGCTGTCGCTCCCGATACGAGGCCCCATGAAACACGACGATCGCGCGCATGATGTCGCCGACTCCGGCGGCGAGGCGCAAGCGGAGTCGACGTTCGCCGCGCTCGCAGCGCCGCTCGTCGACGAAGCGCTTTCGCACAACGCATCCATTCACGCCGACGCTTCGCCGGAATCCCTGCATCAACTGCGCGTTGCGCTGCGGCGCTTGCGCTCGTTGTGGTGGGCGTATGGTCCGCTGCTCGACAGGCAGGAAAACACGCGGCAGCGCGCGCTGTACCGCTTTCTCGCCGATGCCGCCGGTAAGACACGCGACTGGGACATCCTGCTGGAACTGCTGGCGGGCGAGACCAACGCAAAGAGCGAAAACGGTGAAGAGGGCGTGACGAGCGCCGCACCCGCCTGCCTGCTCGAAGCGCGCGAGCGCGCGCTGGCGGCGAGCCGCGAGACGCTCGTCAACGCGGACATACGCAACGTGCTGCATGGCGCGCTCGCAAGCACATCGAAGGAATTGAACACGGCGCCCGAAAGGCACGCATTGCGGAAGTTCGCAGCAAAGCGCGTGCGTGCCGCCGAAAAGTCGTTGCGAAAGCGGATGCGCACGGCGTCCCGCGCGAAACGCGCCGACTACGATGCGCTTCACGACGTGCGCAAGGCGGGCAAGAAGGTTCGCTATCTGATCGAGTTTTTCGGCCCCGTGCTCGATGACGTCGGTCACGACCAGACGTTGAAGCGTCTCAAGAAACTGCAGCAGTGCTTCGGCGAACTCAACGACGTGACGGCAAGCATTGCGTTGTTGCGCGAAAACACCAGCCTGTTCTCCGATGAAACCGAGGCGCACGCAGCGCTCGTCTTTCTGAAAGAGTGCCGCAAGGCGCGCTGGCGCGAGGCGGTGCGTTTGCTGCACGAAGCTTAGCGGGCGCTGTCTTCCACACAACACTTTATGGCGCGCGGCACTGTCCGATAAACCGTATATACTGTTTATACCGTTAACGAGGAAACACGATGAGCACGCCACGAATCAAGGAACCCACCAAGAAGGCCTTCCACTTCCCGAAGAGCGCGAAGGAACCGGCTACCGAAACGAAAAAGCCTGCAGTAAAGGCTTCGCAGACCCCGGAAGCGAAGAAAGCAGCGGCGGCCGGGCAGGCGCCCGTGAGCGCGCCGGAAGCGGCAAGCGCAAGCCCGAAGACCGCCAAAGCCGCCAAACCCGCGAAGGCCGCCGGCACTACGAGCACTGCGGGCGCTGTGAAAGCGGTGAAGAGCGCAAAGGCGGAAAAGGCAGAAAAGGCAGAAAAGGCAGAAAAGGCAGCCAACAGCGCGAGCCCTGCCGCGAACGCGAAGCCTGCGAAGGCGCCTAAGGAAGCCAAGGCCGTCAAGACCGCGAAGACTGCGAAGACCGCACCGGCGGCACCCGCTACCGCCGCCGAGAAAAAGGCGCGCGTGAAGAAGGAGAAGGAAAAAGTCGTTCGCGACAGCTTCACGATGCCCAAATCCGACTACGCAAAGATCGCCGAACTCAAGCAGCGTTGCCTCGACGCGGGCCTTTCCGTGAAGAAGAGCGAATTGCTGCGCGCGGGTCTGAATCTGCTCGCCGTGTCGCCCGCCAAACGGCTGATCGCGGCCGTGCAGGAACTCGAAGCGGTAAAGACGGGGCGTCCCGCGAAGTCGTAAGCTGTGGCGCGGCGGCCACGCGTGCCGCCGCGTTGCCAGAGAGCCATTCGCGCTCAGCCGCTCAGTGCGGAAAGCGCTCCGCGAACGCCGTATGCATGCGCTTGAGCAGCGCGATATATGGAAGCCCTTGCGCCGTCATCATCCACGATGCGGCGAGGGCGTTCGTCTCGTCCCACAGGCGCTCGAACTTGTCGTGCGCGACGTCGGGCGGAATGCCCGACACCAGCAAATCCAGAAAGTCCTTTTCGATTTCGTCGGCGGAGCGGGCTGGCCGCGCGGTCGCGTTGGTTTGCTCGTTATCGGACTGATGGGAGGACACGGTCGTTTGCCCGCTAGTTCATCGATCTCAGGAACCGCCAGCGCTGGTCCATGCTGTGCAGCAACGCGATGTACGTGAAGGCGGCGTCGGTGTCGTCGCATGACTGCGCGGCGTTGTTGACTTCGTTCCACAGGGTTTCGAAACGTGCGGCCGCTTCGGGCCGGCTCAGCGGCTGCGCGAGCAGCTCCGAAAACGCAAACGACAACTCCTCTGCGCTGCGCCGCAGCGGAAGCAACGAACGACGCGAAAGATATCTGTACTTCAAGAGGTCCCCGGCTGGCTTGCATGGGATGCGCGCGAAGCGGGCGCAGCGCGCGCCGTCCGGCCCAAGCCCTTTTTTGGCGACGATGCGACGATGCGAGGTTCGTCGCGCGTTCGGCGGCGGTGCGTACGTGATGAGTCGTCACGATGCCCGCAGCATATGACGACGATGATACAGCCACGCGACGCACACGCGGCAGCGTTCAGCGATGATCTTTTGATGAACGGCGGGTGTCAGTCATCATCGTGGCGATCTTGTCGGGCGGCGCGTGCGTGCCGTTCAGCGCGAGACGACAGCGACCGTCGCGATCCCGAGCACGGTCATGATGACGGACGCCGCCACGTGAATCGCAATCTCCCCAGCGGCCCAGTTGAGGCGCCCTTGCTGCAGATGCTGGACGACTTCGGCGGAGAACGTGGAGAAGGTCGACAGGCCGCCCATCAGTCCTGTGATGATGAAGAGCCGCCATTCGGGCGCGATCTGCGGATTGCGCCCGAAATACGCGACGGCCACGCCGATGATGTAACCCGCGATCACATTCGACGCGAGCGTGCCGAGCGGCAGCGCCGGAAAGAGCGCGTTGAGGCGCAGACCGAGGAACCAGCGAAACAGCGAACCGAGTGCGCCGCCGATACCGACGGCAAGAATGGACAGATACATGAGCAAACCTGGAAAGCCGAACATCGACGAACCGGGCTGCGGCGAGGCGTGACGCTGCAACGTCCGCAGGTCCGGGCGAAGCAGGCATCATCAGCCACGAGGGCGGTTTAGGAGAATGCCATCTCCGGCGCGCGCAAGTCTATCATCGGCGCGCGCGTTTGTATGAAGGATCGGCGGCGCGCCCAAGGGCATGTCCCGATCCTTGAAACGGGAGGTTACACCAGACGCGGCGGGCTTGCAGCGGTGCGCCAGATGGCGTCAGCCGACCGTCTCGCGTTCCGGCGTCGACGTGATCTTGTGGATCGACAGGTCGGCGCCGTTGAACTCGTTTTCCTGGTCGATGCGCAGTCCGACCGTCATCCGGATCGCGCCGTAGACGATCGTGCCGCCGAGCGTCGCGAACACGACGCCGCCGAGCGTGCCGATCACCTGCGCCGCGAACGAGACGCCGCCCAGCCCGCCCAGCGCGTGCAGGCCGAAAATCCCCGCCGCGATGCCGCCCCATGCACCGCACAGGCCGTGCAGCGGCCACACGCCGAGCACGTCGTCGATGCGCCAGCGGTTCTGCACGATCGTGAACATATAGACGAACAGCAGTCCCGCGACGGCGCCCGTCAACAGCGCGCCGAGCGGATGCATCACGTCTGAGCCGGCGCATACGGCCACCAGTCCCGCGAGCGGGCCGTTGTACGTGAAGCCCGGGTCGTTGCGGCCCGCGAGCCACGCGGTCAGCGTGCCGCCGACCATCGCCATCAGCGAGTTGACGGCGACGAGGCCGCTGATCTTGTCGATGGTCTGCGCGCTCATCACGTTGAAGCCGAACCAGCCGACGGCCAGCACCCACGCGCCGAGCGCGAGAAACGGAATGTTCGACGGCGGGTGCGCGGCGATGCGGCCGTCGCGCGTATAGCGGCCGTGGCGCGCGCCGAGCAGCATCACGGCGGGCAGCGCAACCCAGCCGCCGAACGCGTGCACGACCACGGAGCCCGCGAAATCATGGAACGGCGCGCCGAGCGCCTGCGTGAGCCACGTCTGGATGCCGAAGTGGCCGTTCCAGACGATTCCCTCGAAGAACGGGTAGATGAAGCCGACCAGCACGAAGGTCGCGAACAGCTGCGGGTTGAACTTCGAGCGCTCGGCGATGCCGCCCGACACGATCGCGGGAATCGCGGCGGCGAACGTCAGCAGGAAGAAAAAGCGCACCAGCGCATAGCCGTTGTGCGCGGCGAGCGTCTCGGCGCTGCCGTAGAACTGGACGCCGTAGGCGATCGTGTAGCCGATGAAGAAATAGGCAATCGTCGATACCGAAAAGTCGACCAGAATCTTCACCAGCGCGTTGACCTGATTTTTCTTGCGGACCGTGCCCAGCTCGAGGAACGCGAAGCCCGCGTGCATCGCGAGCACCATCGCCGCGCCGAGCAGAAGAAAGAGGGTATCGGTACCGGTTTTCAGACTGTCCATCCGTTTGATTCCTGCGATGCGCAAAAAGCGGGCATCGAATGCAAGAAGTGGGCCAAATAGATGCGCGGACGCGTGTTGTCGGTGCGAGGCTGCACTGGAATGGGCTGGCGTGGTCTCGTGGTGTTTCCGTTCGTTAGTTCACGCGACACACGTCCGCCATCGCGGCACCGAGAATGTGCATGAGTGCGGAATTGGGGCATTTGCTTATCCCAAAAACGGGCATATTCCTATGATTTGCTTAATATTTCCCTTCGAATTCATAACGCGGTGATTGGCGAACGAGCGCAACGGAACGCAGCCCGAAAGTACGCTGCGCCGGGCGCCTGGGACTCACTCGTTCTTGCACCAGATTGGCGATGCGCCCGCCGAGCCGCGCTTTGTCACGGACTGCAATCGCCGACATAATGTGCCGTCCCCGGCGCGACCCGCCGGCTCCCGACTCTCCCGGCGCGCGCATGAGACTGACGACCAAAGGCCTGCTTCTGATTGCGATCCCCGCCGTCTTCGAACTGGCATTGCTGTCGGGACTCGTGAAGGCGCAGTCAGATGCCGAACAGGCCGAGCGCTGGAGCATGCACAGCGAGGATGTGCTGCGTCAGACGGCCAACATTCTCGCGCCCGTGCTGCTGGAATCGGTGCGGCTGCGCGGCGCCGTCGTCAGCGGCACACGCGATACCTCCACGCCCGTGGCGTTCTGGATGGACGTCGACCGGCGCATCGACCGGCTCGCCGAACTGGTCGCCGACAATCCCACGCAAGTCGAGCGTGCCGCGCAGATCCGCCAGGCCGTGCAGATGTACCGCCAATGGTCGGACCGCGTGCAGGACCTGATCCGCTCGGGACGCCGGCGCGACGTGCTGCAGCGTTTTCGCGACCTCGCCGGAACTGACGTGCTCGACGGCTTTCGCGCGCAGATCGCGGCGTTTCAGGCGCAGGAGCGGCAGCTCGATTCGGTGCGCTCGGCGGAGGCCGCGGCGGCGCGGGAGCGGCAGCAGTCGCTGATCGTCGCGGCTGTGGTCGGCTCGCTGGTGTTCGTCGCGCTGGCGTTCTGGGTGTTCGCGCGCGGCGTGCGCGGCCGGCTTGCGCTGCTGTCGGACAACGCCAGCCGGCTCGCCAGCAACGAGCCGCTGGCGCCGCTTACGCCCGGCAACGATGAAATCGCGCGGCTCGATCTGACGCTGCATATGACGAGCCGCAAGCTGCTCGAGGCGGAGCGCCAGCAGGCGCGCTTCCAGTCCGATCTGGGTCGCCACGCCGCCGAACTCGCGCAGACCAACGAAACGCTGCGCCAGCAAACTCAGGAAAACGAGACGTTCATCTATAGCGTGTCGCACGATCTGCGCGCGCCGCTCGTCAATCTGCAGGGTTTCTCGAAGGAACTGACGCACGCGTGCGACGATCTGCGCATAGCCCTGCGCCAGTCGTCGCTGTCGACGCATCAGCGCGAGCATGTCGAGCGGCTGATCGACGAAGACATCGGCGAGGCGCTGCATTTCCTGCAGACGGCCGTGCTGCGCGCGTCGCACATCATCGACGCGCTGCTGCGGCTATCGCGCGTGGGACGCGTCGAATACCGGCGTCAGCAGGTCGAGGTGCGCGACATCGTGCAACGCGTGATCGACGCGATGCAGGCCACGATTCGCGACCGTCGCGCGCGCGTCATCGTGCAGGCGGTGCCGCCCGTATGGGGCGATCCGACAGCGCTCGAACAGATCTTCGCGAACCTGATCGGCAACGCGATCAACTATCTGAGCCCGGAGCGCACGGGCGTCGTCGAAATCGGCACGGCGCCTGCGCCGCCTGGCGTGCAGACGCTACGCATCTTCTATGTGAAGGACAACGGCTTGGGTATTCCGGAAATCGCGATGCCGCGTCTGTTCAATGCGTTCCAACGGCTGCATGGCAACGTGGCGGCGGGTGAGGGGATCGGTCTGGCGCTCGTGCGGCGTATGGTCGAGCGGCACGGCGGACGCGTGTGGGCGGAATCGGCGGAGGGTGTGGGAACGACGTTCTATCTGTCGCTGCCGGATGCCGCTGCACCGTCGCGCGACGACGAGCACGATACCGCGACAACGGGCGATGGACAGGCGTTGCGGGCGGACGCGCGATAGCGCGTAGCGTGCCCGCAAAGCGCTCAGGAGGCGGAGAACAGACGGCGCGGCTTAAGCATTCTGCGGCCGCGGATTGACCAGTAGCCGCTCGCGATGATCAGCAGCAGCGCACCCGTCAGGATGACCGTGGGCGCGACGTGAACGGCGCGTGAACCCAGCGCGAACAGCCCGCGCGTGAGGATGAGAAGCGCGGTCCAGAACGACAGCACGGCCTGTGCGAGCAGACGCGTGCCGGTGAAGCGCCGCGCGCGGTTTTCGATCGACCAGTGGGTCGGCGCGCGCGAGCAGAAGAAGGTTAGCGAGATCAGCGCGACAGCGAGAATAATCACCCAGTTTGTGAGATCCATGATGGTGCCTTCCAAAGTTAACCTGCAACTCTAGGTGGCGGTACCGGTCACGGAAATCGGAGAACTCTCAAACAGGATAGACAACGCGCATGCGCGCCCGATCGACAGGCCGGACGCATGCCCGGCCTTGACGCGGATCAAAGTTCGATACGCGTGCCGAGCACCACGAGGAACTGGCGCAGCCATTCGGGATGCGCAGGCCACGCGGGGGCCGTGACGAAGTTGCCGTCGGTGACGGCAGCGTCGACGGGAATGTCCGCGTAGTCGCCGCCCGCCAGCTTCACTTCGGGCGCGCACGCGGGATAGGCCGAAATGCGCTTGCCGCGGATCACGTCGGCAGCGGCGAGCAGTTGCGCGGCGTGGCAGATCGCGGCGATAGGCTTGTTGCTTTCGGCGAACTGCCGCACGACCTCGATCACTTTCGCGTTGAGCCGCAGATACTCCGGCGCGCGGCCGCCGGCGATCGCGAGCGCGTCGTATTGCGACGGATCGATTTCATCGAAGCTTGCGTTGAGCGTGAAGTAGTGGCCGGGCTTTTCGGTGTACGTCTGGTCGCCCTCGAAATCGTGAATCGCTGTTTTTATGCGGTCGCCCGCGTGCTTGCCGGGACAGACGGCGTCGACGATATGGCCGACTGCCTGTAGTGCCTGGAACGGCACCATCGTTTCGTAATCCTCGGCGAAGTCGCCCGTCAGGAACAGAATCTTCTTCGCTGCCATCGCATGCCTCCAAGGGTTGAGGGAACACGTCGAACGTCGGCCAGTCTACTCCAGGGTCGTTGACAACATCGCGAACGCATGATCGATCCAATTCCTTTTTCCTTCCGTCTGTTCCGGCCCGCTGACGCTGCGTCTCTCGCCGCGCTCTTTCGCGACGCGGCGCTGGCTGCCGCGGGTTACGATCCGGCGGCGCGCGGGGCATGGGCGTCAGCCGCCGACGACCTCGCCGCGTTCGGCGCGCGGCTTTCGCGTGGCGTCACGCTGGTCGCTTTGCGCGGCAGCGCGTATGCCGGGTTTGGGCAACTCCATCCGGCCGATCACATCGAGATGCTCTATGTCGCGCCGGCCTTGATGCGCCAAGGGATCGCGGCGGCGCTGCTCGCGCGGCTCGAAGCGCGGGCGCGCGATGCGGACGCGCTTGCGTTGACGGCCGACGTCAGCGTCAGCGCGAGGCGCGCATTCGAGCGGGCGGGCTTCGCGGTGGAGGCCGAAGAGTCGGTCATCCGCAACGGCGTATCATTGAGGCGTTTTCGCATGATGAAGCCGCTCGCCGCGGCTCGACCACAAGTATGAAACTTATCTCACGCCATCCGCTTGTCCGTACGACTGCCTTTGCTGCCATGCTGCTAGCAGGTCTTGCCGCCTGCCAGAAAAACGATGCATCGGCGGGGCAGACGGCGACGAAGCTCAACGATCTCTCGCAGCAGGCCGGTCAGAAGCTCGATCAGGCCGCAAGCTATGTCGGCCAGCAGGTCGACGCCGCGAAGGCGACGGCGCAACAGAATCTCGACACGGCCGCATCCGGCCCGTCGATCAACCTCGATCCGAACGCGCTCGCGTCGCAGGCGCGTGCCAATCTGGACAACGCCGCCAGCGCGACGAACGCCGCCGTCAACAAGGCGATGGGCTCGACGGGCGCGGGACTCGAAACGGCGGGACGCAAGCTGCAGCAGTGGTCGAGCGAAGCATCGACGAGCAGCGCGCAATCCGCGCCCACCGAATCCAGTGACGCCCAGAAACAGATGGACAAATAATCCGGCGCTTGACCCGCGTGACAAGTGTAACTATGATGATTACACATCGTCGCTGGCTGGCGTGAGGTGGTTTGCGCGTCTGATGCGCATCGGATGATCTAGCGTTGTGAATACGAGTAGCCGATTTGCCTTTGCGGTTCATGTGCTCGCCCTGCTGTCGTTGCAGGAAGGCGTGCCGCTGTCGTCGGACATGATCGCAGGAAGCGTGAACACGAATCCCGTGCTGATCCGGCGTCTGCTGGCGATGCTCGCGGAAGCGGGCCTCACCACGTCGCAACTGGGCGCGGGCGGCGGCGCGCTGCTGGCGCGCGAGCCCGAGGACATCACGCTGCTCGACGTCTACCGCGCCGTCGACGATGCGCAGCTATTCGCCATGCATCGCGAGACGCCGAATCCCGCGTGCATGGTCGGACGCAACATCCAGACGGTGCTGACGGGCATCATCGGCGATGCGCAACAGGCGCTCGAAGCGTCGCTGGCGTCGCGCACGCTGGCCGACGCGACGGCCGACGTCGTGCGCGCCGAACGGGCGCGCGAACGTAAGCGCAAAGCCGTGGACAGTTGAACGCAGTCGAAGCACGAAGCACGAAGCACGAAGCATGAAGCATGAAGTGCGGGGCATCGCCCCGATTTTTTTAAACAAATATGTAATCAACATAGTTACATTTAAGCGGAAGGAACATTGACATGAGCAAGACACTGAAGATCGCGCTGTTTGGCGCAACAGGCATGATCGGCTCGCGCATCGCGGCGGAAGCGGCACGCCGCGGGCATCAGGTGACGGCTTTCTCGCGCAATCCCGAGCGCGTGCCTGCCGATGTCGCGAACCTGAAAGCGGCGCAGGCCGACGTGACGGATGCGGCGAGCGTCGCGGCCGGGGCGCGCGGACACGATGTCGTCGCAAGCGCCTATGCGCCGCCTCAGGACAACCTCATGCTGATCGACAAGGCGACCCGAGCGCTGGTCGAAGGCACCCGCGCGGCGGGCATCAAACGTCTGGTCGTGGTGGGCGGCGCGGGTTCGCTCGAAGTGGCGCCCGGCAAGCAACTGGTCGACACAGAAGGCTTTCCGGACGCCTACAAGGCGATCGCGCTCGCGCACCGCGACGTGCTGCCCATCCTGCGTGCCGCCAGCGATCTCGACTGGACGTTCTTCGCGCCCGCTGCGCTGATCGCGCCGGGCGAGCGCAAAGGGACGTTCCGCACGGGCGCCAATGCGCTGATCGTCGATGCGCAGGGCAACAGCAGCATTTCGGCGGAAGACTACGCAATCGCGTTCGTCGACGAGCTGGAGCAGGGCCGTTTCGTTCGCCAGCTCGCGACCGTCGCGTACTGAGGGCTTCGAAATCCCGCCGCGCGCCGCGCATGCGCCGCGCGGCGCGCATGAGCGACTGTCGCGCCGCCGCGCAAGTGCACTAACATTCGGTTACGCATCGGGGAGCTTTCCCTCGACGACACCCGCTAAACTTGGCGTCTCCCGTTCCCATGCAGATTGCTTGCACAAAAGTCACGGATTGCCATGAAGTCATGCCTCGCGCGGCGTGAATCGCAGGCTGCGCCGTCTTCCGGCGGGCCTCTGGCGATTGACGCCGTTTTTCGCGCTTTATCCAAATTCTTTTCGCACGCCGGAGCATTACGCCGGGCGCGTTCGGGCGCGCTCGCGTCCGCCTTGTGCCTGTGTTTCGCGCTCGCTGGCGCGTGCCTCGGCATGCCGGGCACCGCGCAAGCCGCGGGCGCCGCGACGGGCACGCCGGTGATTCCCGCGCTGCAGAGCCTGATCAATAGCGCGACGGTTTCGACGGCGGCGCCCGCGTCGGGCGCGTCGGCGGCGGATGCGGCATCGGCGCCGTCGCCCGCCAGTCAGGCCGAGCTGGAGAAATCGCTCGACAGCGTCATCACGACGCTCGACAGCGACCGCCAGCGCACCGCGCTCGTCACGCAGCTGAAAAAACTGCGCGACGCGACGAAGACCGTCGGGCCGCCCGTGTCCGCCAGCGCGCCGTCGAGCGCCGGTCTGCTCGGCGCGATCGCGGCGGGCATTGCATCGTTCGAAAGCGACGTGCAGCAGGGACGCTCGCCGTTCAACTACTGGTCGGGCCGCTTCAACGCGGCGGGCAACGAAATCTATACGATCGTCACGAGCCAGGGGCGCGAGCACTTCGGCCGCGTGTTGCTGAACATGATCGCCGTGCTCGCGGGGTGGGGTGCGTGCGCGGCGGCCCTGATTTACCTGCAGCGCAGGATTCACGCGCGCTTTGGCATCGTCGTGCGGCTCGATCCCAATCCAACCACGCGCGAACTGCTGATCTTCGCGCTGCGCCGCGTGGGGCCGTGGATCGTCGCGTTCGTCGCCGCGCTGATGTTCGTGCGCTCGATGCCCGATTCGCTCGGCCGCACGATCGCGATGGTGATCGCGTATGCGATCGTCGCGGGTGCCGTGTTCTCCGCGATCTGCCTGATCATGTTCTCGCTGTTCGGCTCGGGCCACCGACGCACAGCCGTGCGGCTGCTGATTGAGCAGGCGCGCCGGCCGCTATTCGCGATCGGCATCTGCAGCGCGCTCGGCGATGCCGCCGTCAATTACGACGTCGCGCATGAACTCGGAACGAACCTCGCGGCGCTGGTGTCGACCGTCTCGAACATGACGGCGGCCGTGTTGACCGCCTACTTTGCGCTCGCGTTTCGCCGTCCCGTCGCGCATCTGATCCGCAATCGCGCTTATGAACAGCGGCACGATCACAAGGCCGCGACCGACGGCTTCGAAGTGCTCGCGTCGCTCTGGCACGTGCCGATGCTCGTATTGGCGACAGCTTCCGTGATCGCGACGATCGGCGGCATCGGCAGCGGTGAGAACGTGTTGCAGATTTCCGTCGTGACGGCGCTGCTGCTGGTGCTCGCGTTCTTCCTGTCGGCCATCGTGCTGCGCGTAACGCGGCCGCGCAATGCGCGCCGGCGGCGCCGTTCGCCCTATCTGACGCGCCTGTTGCGCTTCGCGGGCACGCTGATCACGCTGTTCGTCTGGCTCGCGTACTTCGAATTCGCGTCGCGGCTGTGGGATGTATCGCTTGCACAGATCATCGAAGAGAGCGTCACGGCGCGCGGCATCGCGCACGCGCTGACGGCGATCCTGATCACGGTGTTCGTGTCGTGGCTCGTGTGGATACTGATCGACACGGCGATCCAGGAAGCCGTCAATCCGAGCGGCCCGCGCAACAAGTCGAAGAACCCGAGCATGCGCGCGCGCACGATGTTGCCGCTCGTGCGCAATGTGCTGTTCGTGACGATCCTGACGATCGCGGGCATCGTCACGGCCGCCAATCTCGGCATCAACGTCACGCCGCTGCTCGCGGGCGCGGGCGTGATCGGTCTGGCGATCGGCTTCGGCGCGCAGTCGCTGGTGAGCGATCTGATCACGGGCCTGTTCATCATCATCGAGGACACGATCTCGGTCGGGGACTGGATCGACATCGACGGCGGGCACGCGGGCACGGTCGAATATCTGTCGATCCGCACCGTGCGGCTGCGCGACGGCCAGGGCGCGATTCACGCCATTCCGTTCTCGCAGATCAAGATCGTGAAGAACCTGTCGCGCGATTTCGCGTATGCGGTGTTCGAAGTGCGCGTGCCGTTTTCCGCCGATGTCGACGAGGTGACGCAACTGATCCGCGCGGTCGGCGCAGACCTGATGGCCGATTTCCGTTACCGGCGCGAGATGCTCGGTCCCGTCGAAGTCTGGGGGCTCGACCGTTTCGATCCGAACTGGATGGTCGTCAAAGGACAGATCAAGACACGGCCGTTGCAGCAGTGGAGCGTGGCGCGCGCCTTCAATCTGCGCCTGAAGCGCAAGATGGACGAAGCGGGCATCGAGATTCCCGTGCCACAGATGCGCGTGCATACATCGCGCGGCGACGAAGTGGGCGAGGTGTTGAGGGAGGAAGAGCACGCGCAGCATGAGGAATATGCGCGCGAATCCGCGACGGGCACGACGACGCCATTCAGGCCGAAGAAGGGCGGCCCGATGCCGCCGGCGCGCGACGTGTCGCACGAGCCGCGTCCGGCGCCGCCGTCGACGGGGCAAACGGCATCCGTGCCGCCGCAGATTCCAACGGCGGGCGACGGCGGGAAGACCTGACAGAGGGTGAAGACTTGTATGAGAAAGGCGTCACGCGGTTATGCGTGACGCCTTTCGTTTGATGCGTACAGCGCGGACGACGCGTTGCTCAGGCGGGAACGGCTTGCACGCTGTCGGCGACGCGCACGATGTCGTTCACATGCGTCGTGATCTGTTCGCCGGAAACGCCGTAGATGTGCAGCGAGATGGCGGTGCTGCCGCTGCAGTTGCCGAGCCGATGGATGCCCGTGCGGCCTGAGCGCGTGAACGACACGGCGCCTGATTCGCGCAACTGCTCGCGCACGGGTGTCGCGCAGTCGGTATCCGCGTTCCAGTCGTAAACGGTTTCCGTCAACGCGCCGTCGATGACGGCATAGCCACACCACGTGTGATGCGCGTGAACCGGGCTCGCCTGGCCGGGCATCCAGACGAGCGCAGCGATGGCATAGCGGCCTTGCGGATCGGCGGCGAGCAGATGGCGGCGATAGCAGGCGGCGGCGCCTTCGCGTTGCGCTTCGGTGAGCAGCGACGAGTCGGCGGCGGCTTCGGCAAGCGCCGCGCGCACACCGCGTGCGAAGGCCGCGTGCCGCGACGGATCATCGGAGCCGGCGCAGGCGTCGAAGGCGGCGTCGAGCGCCGCACAAAACTGCGAGATCGCGTCCGGCGCGGGCATCGCGCAGGACATGGAAGGGTTTTGGGCCAACGAGGGTTCGCGTGTGATCAGGCCGGCTGACGGGTTCATGAAAGGCTCCGCTGACGTTGTTTTTCGAGATCGGGGACTGCCCTCATTTATACCGATTTGCGCAGAGAAAGAGTTTCCATATAATTCCCTCGTCTTGACGAGAAATAGAATAATTTTCTATCTGGGTGAAAGATGGGAATGGACATCATTGATCGGCGGCTGCTCGAACTCCTGCAGGAAGACGCGACGATGCCGATCGCGGAACTCGCGGCGCGGGTGAACCTGTCGCAAACGCCATGCTGGAAGCGCGTGCAACGGCTCAAGGAAGCGGGTGTGATCCGCGCGCAGGTCGCGCTGTGCGATCCGCGAAAACTGGGCGTCGGCACGACGGTGTTCGTCGCCGTGCGCACGAACCAGCACACGGAAGCCTGGGCGCAGGACTTCACGCGCGCGGTGCAGGACATTCCCGAAGTGGTCGAGGTCTACCGGATGAGCGGCGAGACCGACTACCTGCTGCGCGTCGTCGTCTCGGATATCGACGATTACGACCGTGTCTACAAGCAACTGATCCGCGCCGTGCCGCTCTACGACGTGAGTTCCAGCTTTGCGATGGAACAGATCAAGTATTCGACGGCCCTGCCGGTGCGGGCGTCCGTGGTCGCGGAAAGCCGCTAGCGTTGCCGGGTTGCTTCGCGTTGTGGTGCGGTGTTCCGCGATCGCGCAAGCATGCCGGACTGCAAGCCGCGCGCAAGGTCCTTCAGCGTAGAATGCCCGCTTTGCCGCATCCACCTGCCAGCAGAGCCCGACACATGAACGATCCGCGCAAGAAGAAAAACCCGACGCTTGGCATCGCAGTGTTTATCGTCGTTGTCGTGTTGCTGGTGATCGCGACGATTCTCTATAACGCGATCTCCGAAAAGCGCGAATACGACCGCGAAAATTCCGCCGATACGACGGCGCCAGCGGCGTCAGCAGCGTCCGCGGCGGCGGCTGCCGTCAATGCTGCAAAGGGTGCGTCGCAGTAAGCGCGACCCTCTCAGTTAGTTCTCGGGCAAGCGGATCACGCCCGCATCCTTGCGGATCTGAAACGACGCGGCGAGCATCTGCTTGCACTGATGCGCGAGCAGCTTCAGATCGTGCACGGCATCCGGCGTGTAGTCGGGCGAGCGCTCCGCTTCGATCACCATCGCATCGAGTTCACGCGTCAACTGTTTTGAAATGTCGACCTGATCGGCGGGAGGCGGGTCGCCTTCCTCGGCTTTCGCAAGGTTGTCGCGTATCACCGTCAGCGCGCGTTGCAAGGGCTGATGCGATGGGCCGCCCATCTGTTGGGAAGACGTGCGCAGCAACGGCGCCACCGCCGTGATCTGCGAGGCAAGCACGTGAGAGCGCACGAGCAGGCCGTTCAGTTCCGGCACGAACTTCTGCGCGGACTTGGGTTCGAGCATCATCCGTTGAAACGCCTGGCCGAGATTGGCGAACGCGACATGTACGTTCTTGCGCGCGAGCCGATAGCGATAGTCGCGATCGAGCGCGCTCGCGGCAGCGGCGGCGGCGGGCGTGGGAGCGGACGGTTTGACCGCAGCGCCCGTCGAAGCAGCGGCTGCGGCCGCCGCTCCCGACGCATTCGATCCCGAACCAGCCGGGTTGCCGGACAATTCCATGATCCCGTTAGCGCCGCTCGCGGCAATTTCCGCGACGGCCACGGCAGGCGCCAGCGCGGCTGCTTCCGTTAGCGCGGAGGGCGTGATGACGGCAGCAGCCGGCTTGTCTCCCCACCACCAGCTGGCTTCCAGATAGCTGCGCATCGCGGCGATCATGTCGTTGACGAGCTTGCCCATCAGCCGATATTCCCAGTACGGGAACAGATGGCTCGCGGCAATCGCGATCGCGCAGCCGACGACCGTGTCGATTGCGCGCTCGCCGATGATATGCAGGCTGCCGGGCGCAAGCAGATGGAACATCAGCAGCACATACGACGACGTGAACACGACGCTCGCCGTGTAGTTGAACAGCAGCAGGCTGTAGCTCATCACCATGCACGCGAACATCACGATGATGAGGATATGCGGCTCCTTCACGCTCATGATGAGCGCGATGCTCGCCGCGCAGCCGATCAGCGTGCCGACGATACGCTGTCCATTGCGCTGCTTGGTCAGCGAGTACCCGGGTTTCAGAATGATGACGGTCGTCATCACGATCCAGTAGGCATTGGTGAGCGGCAACAGGCGCCCGAGCCAGAAGCCGATCGCGACGGCGATTGTCATGCGCAACGCATGCCGGAAGCTGGGCGAGGCCATCGTCAGGTTCGAGAAGATCGAGCCGAACGGCACGCGGCGGCTCGACACGAAACGCGTAAGCGCCTGGTCGATGCGCAGATCGGTTTCCTTTGTGCTTTCTTCGTTCGCCAGGTTCTTGCGCATCCGGTCAATCAGGCGCGTCGCGCTCCAGACGCGTCTGAACGAAGCCGAGACAGTCGAGTAGGCTTCCGGATTTTTCTTCGGCAAGTCCTGCTTGCGCATCAGCTCGATTTCGTATTCGATCGCGCGCAACTCCGCCTTCACGTTGATCCGCGCGCGCGGCGGCTCGTTCTGCAGCACGGCGAGGCCGATATCTTCGAGGTCCGCGGCGGCCTTGCGGATCAGATCGCGATAGAAGATCAGCAGGTCCGAGCCGCCGAACGTATTGCGCACGAGCGGGTAATCGGTGTGCGCGCCGACGAACTGCTCGTGCAGATCGACGGTATGGATGAACAGGTTGAAGAGCGTCGCGCGGCGTGGCTGCAGGCGGCCGCTCTTCAGCTTGGGCAGATTGCGCAGCACGATGTCGCGCGCGGCGTCCTGCATGGCCACGGCCGCGATCTGCTTGGCGACGAGGTTGCGGTAGCACTCGTCGAGATCGTTGTCGAGGTCGAAGAAATCCGCGCGCGCGAGCAGATAGTCGGCGAGCGCGAACACGCTCTCTGCCAGCGCCTGCTGCTCGATCCGGTACATCATCCAGCGGCTCACCAGGGTCGACCAGTACGTGAACCACAGTCCGCCCACGAGTATCCACGCGGCGTTAATGAGCGCCTGCATTGGCGTGAAGTGCTCTTCGAGCGTGACGACCATCATGAAGAGCGTGGCGAAGCTGATCTGCGGCCAGCGGTTGCCGTAGACGACGATCAGCGACAGCACGAACGTGAGCGGCACGACGGTGCACCATAGCGCGACGGGATTGACGGTCGCGAGTCCGGTGGCGAGCGCGGCGAGAAAGCCGATCACGCTGCACGCGAGCATCTCGTTGTGCTTGTATTTGAGCGGGCCGGGCATGTCGACGGCGCACGCGCCGAGCGCGCCCGTGGCGATCGTGAAGCCGAGTTCGCGGTTGTGAAAGACGATCAGGCAAAGGACGGCGGGCAGCGACACGCCCACTGCGATGCGCAAGCCGCCATAAAAGTACTGGCTATACAGAAACTTCTTGATTTCGACTGAATAGCGCATCGACCGCCTGGTGTCTCGTGTCCGTATGTTGATGAAGCCAATGGGCTGGCAAGCACCCCAACGCAGGTCTGTCGCCAGCTCGAACTGCCGTCGAGTCTAACTGATTTGCCCCCGCCCGGACCATCTGCCGAATGGCCAGGTTTCGTGTCTGCGAATGCGTTTGCTATGCTGTCGCATCGTTTCTTCACACGGCCCGTGCATCAGCGCGGCGCCGCCTGTTTCAAGCCATTCCATGCTCCAGCTTTTCTATTCGAACCGGTACGATGTGCTCGTCGGCGCGCTGCTCGACGGACTGGGTGCCACGCCTTCCAGTCCGTGGACGGCGCAACCTGTGATCGTACCGAGCGCGGCCGTGCGGCGGCGGCTGGAACTCGATATTGCCGCGCGCCAAGGCGTGTGCGCGAACATCCAGTTCAGTTACCTCGCCCAATGGCTGTGGACGCAGATCGGCGGCGTCATCAAAGACGTGCCGAAGAGTTCGCCTTTCTCGCCGGACCGGCTCGTGTGGCGCTGCTACCGTCTGCTCGGCGATGCCGACGAAGCGCGGCCGTGGAATGCGTCGCCGCGTCTGCGCAGTTACCTCGATGCCGCCGACGCGCCGATGCGTTATGAACTTGCGCGCCGCGTCGCGACGGTGCTCGACCACTATCTGACCTATCGTCCCGAATGGCTGTTGCAATGGCAGAAGGGCGGTTCGATCTTCGCAAGCGGCGCAGCGGACGACTCCGGCCCGCGTCTGACGGGCGCGAGCGCCGCGGCGCGTGAGGACGAGCGCTGGCAGGGCGCGTTGTGGCGCACGCTGCTTGGCGAGGTCGCAGGCGACGCGCATTCCGCGGACGCCGCCACGCCGCCTGCCTATCGCTTTCTCGACGAAGTGCGCTCGCTCGATCTCGACGCGATTGCGCGGGCCGAGTGGCCCGAGTCCGTCAGCGTGTTCGCGCTGCCGACCATGCCGCCTCTGCATATCGCGTTGCTGCGCGAGTTGTCGCGCTGGATCGATGTGCGCGTGTACGCGATGAACCCTTGCCGCGAGTTCTGGTTCGACATCGTCAGCGTGGGGCGCGTCGAAGCGCTCGATGCGGCGGGCCAGCTCGACTATCAGGAAGTCGGCCATCCGCTGCTCGCGGAATGGGCGCGCCAGACGCAGGCGCAGCTTCACATGCTGCACGAGCTGACGGAGAGCGCCGCATCGTCCGAAGCCTCGTACTTCGCCGAAAACGCCGCGCCGACGTGGCTCGCCGCCGTGCAGAACGGCATGCTCGATCTGCGCGACGAGCGCGAACTCGACACGCAACCGGAAGCGCACGGCATCGAAGTGCATGTGTGCCATAGCCTCGCGCGCCAGCTCGAAGTGCTGCACGACCGCCTGCTGGGCTGGTTCGACGAGTTCGACGATCTGCAGCCTTCCGATGTGCTCGTCACTTTGCCCGATCTCGGCGCAGCAGGCCCGCTCATCGACGCCGTGTTCGGCACCGCGCCGTCGGGCGACACGCGCCGCATCCCGTATCGCATCACCGGCTTGCCGCCTTCGCAGGCGAACCCGGTGGCGCGCGTGCTGCTCGACTGGCTCGCGTTGCCCGAGCGCAATGTTGGCGCGCCGGAGTTGATCGAATGGCTGCGTGTCGATGCGATTGCCGCGCGCTACGGCATCGATGCAGCGGCGCTCGAAGATATTCAGGAATGGCTCGCGGCAGCGGGTGCGCGGCGCGGTCTCGCGCCCATGCCGCCCGCCGACAGCGCGATACCTGTCGCACGCCACACCTTCGCCGACGCGCTGACGCGCCTCTTTCTCGGCTACGCGATGCCGGAAGGCGGGCAGCCCGTCGATGCCTGGCTGCCCGTCGAAGGCGCGGACGGCTCGGACGCGGAACTGCTAGGACGTCTCGCGAGTTTCGTCGACGATGTCGACGCGTTCGCGCGCCGTTGCGCCGACGACATGACGCCCGTCGAGTGGACGCAGTTGCTGCTCGAAGTGCTGGGCCGGTGCTTCGACGGCGGTGTCGATTTCGCGGATAGCCTCGCCACGGTGCGCGATGCCGTCGATGCCATGAGCGAAGCCATGCGCGCGGGCGCGGGCGACACGGCGTTGCCGGCCGCCGTGGTGCGCACGTCGCTGTCGGAAGCGCTCGACGACCCGGCACGCGGCGGCGTGCCGTGGGGCAGCGTCACGTTTTCATCGCTGACGAGCCTGCGTGGCTTGCCGTTCAGGATCGTCTGCATGCTGGGCATGGACGACGGTGTGCTGCCGAGTCTCGCACGCGCCGACGAGTTCGATCTGATGGCGGAGTTCGGCAAGGCGGGCGACCGCCAGCGGCGCGACGACGAGCGCAATCTGTTCCTCGATCTGCTGCTTGCCGCGCGAGACCGTCTGCTGATCGCGTACACGGGTCGCAGCATTCGCGATAACGCGCCATTGCCGCCTGCCGCACTCGTCGATGAGCTGCTCGATCACCTCGCGCGCGTTTCATCCGCAGAGGATGCGTCGCCTGCCGAACTCGACGCGGCGCGGCGCGCGTTCATCGTCGAGCATCCGTTGCAGCCGTTTGCTTCCGATTACTTCAATACAAAGAGCGGCCTCTTCACGTACGACAGCGACCGCGCGGAACTGGCCGCATTGCTCGCCGCGCCGTCAGGCGAGGCGCCCGCGCCATTCTTCGATGCGCCGTTGCCCGCCGTGCCGAACGAGCCCGTGCCCTTCGACGACTTCCAGCGGTTCTGGCGGCATCCCGCGCGCGCATTGTTGCGTGACCGCCTCGGCATCGTGCTTTCCGATGCGCAAGGCGAACTGCTCGACATGGAGCCGTTCGAGCTCGACTTCGCGGGCCGCGATGCATTGGCCGAGCGTCTGTTGCCCGCGCTGCTCGATACGGACTTCGACAGCGCGGCGTTCGAGCGCGTGCAGCGCGTCGCGGAAGCGAGCCCCGAGTTGCCGGGCGGTGCGACGGGCGCGGTATGGCGTACGCGCGAGCTATCGGCGTTGCGCGGCCTTGCCGACCGCGTGCGGCGCGAAGTGGCGTCGGGCGTCACGCGCCTGCCGTTTTCGCTCGACATCCACGCGCGCTGGCCCGACACCGGCGACGTCGCGCTCTTTGGTGCTTACGAAACGGCATTGCGCAAAACATCGGAAGGTCCAGTGCAACTGCAAGGCACGCTCAATCTGCTGACGCCGACGGGGCAGGTCGTGTTCCGTTACGCGCGGCCCACGGCGCGGGATTATCTGTCCGCGTGGCTGTCGCATCTCGTCTATTGCGCGGCGTTGCCTGACGGTCCTCGGCGCACGGTATGGCATGCAAGCGGCGAGTCGTTCGAACTTGCGCCCGTCGAAAAGCCTTTGGATCAACTGGCGCCGCTTGCCGCGTTGTTCAACGCAGGGCGCGCGTTTCCGCTGCGCTTTTTCCCGAAGAGCGCGTGGGCGAAGGTCGGCGATGGCGATTCCGCCGCGCAAGGCGCGTGGATCAGCGACCGCGTGCGGGGCGAGTCCGATGATGCTGCGTTACGCATCGCGTTTCGCGGCGTGCCCCTAACGCTCGACGAACCGTTCGGCACCTTGGCCGCGATCGTTTTCAAGCCGCTGGTCGCGCATCTGAGGAGCGCATCATGAGCGGCACGGCATGGATGCATGCGCCGGCGGCGCAGGAACTCGATGTGTTCGCGTGCGATCTGGATGGCGTCAATCAGATCGAGGCATCGGCGGGAACGGGCAAGACATGGAACATCTGCGCACTCTATGTGCGGTTGTTGCTGGAGAAGAATCTGAGCGCCGATCAGATTCTCGTCGTGACGTTTACGAAAGCCGCGACGGCCGAATTGCATGAACGCATACGCGGGCGTCTCGCCGAAGTTCAGCGCGCGATCGAAACGGGCGACGATGGCGGCGATCCGTTCATCGTCCGGCTGTTCGAAACGACGCTTTCCGAAGAACGCGGTATCGACCTCGAAGTGGCCGCAAAGACCGTGCGCCGCGCGTTGCGTACGTTCGATCAGGCAGCCATCCACACGATCCACGCGTTCTGTCAGCGCGCGTTGCAGGAGGCGCCGTTCGCCGCCGCGATGCCATTCGCGTTCGAGATGGAAGCGGACGATGCCGCGTTGCGTTTCGAGCTGGCCGCCGACTTCTGGCGCGAGCGGGTGGAACCCGTTGCGGCGGCGCATCGGTCGTTCGCAGCGTGGCTGGTCGAGAAGGGCGCGGGTCCCGCGTCGCTCGATGAACAGCTTGCGCGGCGCCTGAAGAAGCCGCTTGCGCAATTGCGATGGGGCGATGTCGGCGGAGCCGAAGGTGCGCCGAACGATATGCAGGCGCGCTTCGACGAAGCCTGCGAGATGTGGTACGCCGAGCGCGACAACATCGTGCGTCTGCTTGAACAGGTGCAGGAGCGTCTGAGCAAGACGTCGCACAAAGCCGAAACGGTGAGCGCTGCGATCAGCGCGTGGAGTGACTATTTCGCGCAGGACGACTGTCACGCAGCACCGCCGAAAGTAGCGCTGAAACTGACGGCCAGCGCGTTGACGAAAGGCACGAAGAAGAATTTCGAGCCGCCCGCGCATGCGTTCTTCATTGCAGCCGACGAACTCGCCGCCGCCTCGCTCGCGGCGGAAGCTGCGCAGCGCGCGCGCTGGCTAGGTCTCGTGCAGAAGTGGCTCGACTACGCGCCGCACGAACTGACGGCACGAAAGCGCACGCGCCGCGTCGTGTCGTTCGACGATCTGCTGTCGAACCTGTATCGCGCGCTCGCCAGTCATGTGTGGTTGGCGGATGCGTTGCGCAAGCGCTATCCCGCTGCGCTGATCGACGAGTTTCAGGATACGGACCCGCTGCAGTTCGCGATTTTCAACCGCATCTTCGCGCCGAAGGGTCCGCTGTTTCTCGTTGGCGATCCGAAGCAGGCGATCTACAGTTTTCGCGCGGCCGATCTGCACACCTATCTCGCGGCCCGCGCGCAGGCGTCGGCGCGATACACGCTCGCCGTCAATCAGCGTTCGACGGCACCCATCGTCGATGCGTGCAACCGCATTTTCGAAGCGAACGCGCGGGCGTTCGTGCTCGAAGGGCTCGACTATCAACCTGTGCGGGCAGGCGAGCGGCATCGGCCGCCTTTCATCGACCGCGACGTCGCGGCTGACGGTGACTTCCGCGTGTGGACGCTGCCGCGAGGCGACGCGGTGCTGACCAAGCGCGACGCGCAGCGTGTGGCGAGCGAGGCGTGCGCGGCGGAGATCGTGCGCTTGTTGCGCGGCGCGCGCGAGGGCAGCGTCATGATCGGCGACAAGCCGCTCGCACCCGGCAATATCGCTGTGCTCGTGCAGACGCACAAGCAGGGCAGTCTGATCAAGCGCGTGTTGTCCGCGTGGGGCGTGGGCAGCGTCGAGCTGGCGCAGGCGTCGGTGTTCGAATCGCTCGACGCCGAGCAGATCGAGCGCGTGCTGGCCGCCGTCGATACGCCGGGCGATCTGCGCCGCCTGCGCGCGGCGCTAGCGACCGACTGGTTCGGTCTCGATGCCGCCACGCTGTGGCGGCTCGAACAGATCGACGACGCTTCGTCCATATCGGGCGACGCCGCTCACTCTGTCGATGCAATGAGCTGGGTCGAGCGCTTCTCGCGTTACCGGATGCTGTGGCACGAGCGCGGCTTCGCCGTCATGTGGCGCACGCTGATGCGCGAGCTGCGCGTTGCGCAGCGGCTCGTAGAAGGCGCGGAGGGCGAGCGGCGGCTGACCAACGTCAACCATCTGGCCGAACTCGTGCAGGCGCGCGCCGCGACGCAGCCGGGCATCGCGCCGACCTTGCGCTGGCTCGCCGCGCAACGCGCGGAAAGCGGGCGGGGCGGCGAAGAAGCGCAACTGCGGCTCGAATCGGACCGCAACCTCGTGCAGATCGTCACCGTGCACAAGTCAAAGGGTCTCGAATACGCCGTCGTGTTCTGTCCGTTCCTCAATGACGGCCGCCTGCGCGAGCCGTATGCGACCGTCCTGCCTGACGCGCTCGAATATCACGATGACGAGGGTTCGGCCGTGCTTCATTACGGCAGCGACGACGAGCAGGCCGACTATGCCAACCGCCAGGCGATGCGCGAACAGGCGGCCGAACGCGCGCGGCTGATCTATGTCGCGCTGACGCGGGCCGTGTATCGCTGTTACCTGGTGGCGGGCGCTTATCTGGCGTCGAGATCGACGAAGGAATCGGCGCGTAGCGTGTTGAACTGGCTCGTTGCGGGCAAAGCGCGCGATTTCGACGAGTGGCTCGCGAAGCCGCTCGATGACGACTCGGTTTATCAGCATTGGGAGGCGCTGGCAGGCGACCCGGTGGCCATCGCGGATCTGCCGTCCGTTACGCGTCGGGTGCCGCTGGAAAGCCTGGCCGACAGCGGCGCTCGCATGCGCGCGCGCATGAACCAGCGCGCGTTGCGCGACACGTGGCGCATGGCGAGCTTCAGCTCGCTGATCGCGGCGGGCTCGCGCACCGACGATGCGTCGACGGTCAGCGAAGAAGCGCGTCCGGATCACGACGAACTGGCGGACATCGCGACGGGCGAACCGCACGCGCCCGTTTTCGATGTCGTCACAGCGCCCGTCGAACTTGCGCCCGACGACATCCTCGCGTTTCCGCGCGGCCCGGCAGCGGGCGAATGTCTGCACCGCATGTTCGAACTCGCCGATTTCTCCGATCGCAGTACGTGGCCGCACGCGATCGAACGTGCGCTGCATGAACGGCCAGCGCCCGCCGAGCCCGAACTCGCGCAACGTCTGCCCGCGATGATGCACCGCCTGCTCACCGATATCGTCAGCACGGAACTCGTGCCCGGCATGACGCTCGCGGCGCTCGATCCGAAGCGCCGGCTCAACGAGATGGAGTTTCTGTTCTCGGCGGCATCGCTGGACTTCCCCGCGTTGCGCGCACTGCTCGCAGCGCACGGCTTTCCCGATGTCGCGCTGGAACCGGGCGCGCTGCGTGGCTTCGTCAAGGGTTTCATCGACATGATCGTCGAGCACGAGGGGCGCTTCTGGGTGATCGACTGGAAGTCGAATCATCTCGGTGACACGCCCGGCGACTACGCCGCCGCGCCGCTCGACGATGCGATGGCGGGCCACGCGTATCACCTGCAGGCGCTGCTTTATGTTGTCGCGCTGCATCGCTATCTGCGGCTGAGACTCGCGGACTATGACTATGACAGGCACATCGGCGGCTATCTGTATCTGTTCGTGCGCGGCGTGCGGCCCGACTGGCGACACGGCGAACACGCGGCGGGGGTGCATGCGCGGCGGCCGGACTATGCGCTCGTCGTGGCGCTCGATGCATTGATGGACGGAGGCGCGCGATGAGCACGTTCGATCAGCCATTGCCCGATGTCGAGGTCAATGTCCCGACACCTGCGGATTTCAGTACGGCGCTTGCCGAAGGCTTCGCGCGGCGCGTGAGCGCGCTTGCGCAACGCGGCGGTGCATCCGCAGACGCCGTGCGCTGGGCCGCGCGCGGCGCGTTTGCTGCGAGCCGCGCGACATCGGAAGGACACGTGTGTGTGCCGCTCGACGAACTCGCGCAGCGCTATGACGCCGAAGTCGCGCTGGTGCGCGACGCATTGCTCGCGAGCGGAGTCGCAAGCGACGGCATGCAGCCGGCGCATGCGTTGCGCCCGCTCGTCGTCGATGGGCAAGGGCGGCTTTACCTCGCGCGTTACTACGACTATGAGAGACGGCTTGCGCAGTCGCTCGTTGGACATGCGCGAGGCGCGGATCAAGATGCCGTGTCGGCGGGCATGTCATCGCAAGGTTTGCGCGACAGGCTGCTGCGTTATTTCGGTGAACCTCAGGACGATCAGATCGACTGGCAGCGCGTGGCTGCCGTGATGGCGCTGTCCGGGCGGCTGACGATCGTCAGCGGCGGTCCGGGCACGGGCAAGACGACCACGGTGGTTGGCGTGCTCGCCTGTCTGCTGGATGCGCGGGAGGACTTGCGCATCGCGCTCGCCGCGCCGACGGGCAAGGCCGCGCAGCGGATGCAGGAGGCGCTGCTCGCCCGCGCCAGTTCGTTGCCGCAGGAACTCGCGGCGCGTCTGCCGCAAACGTCGTTCACGTTGCACCGGTTGTTGGGTACCGGGCCGAATGGGCGCTTCCGGCACCATCGGGACAACCCGCTGCCGTATGACGTGATCGTGATCGATGAGGCGTCGATGATCGACGTCGCGATGGCGACGCATCTGTTCGATGCGCTCGCACCTGACACGCATCTCGTAATGCTCGGCGACAAGGATCAACTCGCGGCCGTGGAAGCGGGCGCCGTGTTCGCCGAGTTGAGCGCGCAACCTGCGTTCACGGCGAAGGGCGTCGGCTCGATCGCGACGGCACTGGGAATCGATGAACGCCGTTTGCGTGACGCGTTGCCCACGGGCCGTGACGATGCGCCGTCGGAAGACACCCAGCCGTTTTTCGACGACCTGTTCGGCATGCCGTCCGACGTGCCGTCTTCATTGCAGGATGCGCAGCCTGCGCCGCTTGCCGACTGTGTCGTGTGGCTCGAACGTAACTATCGCTTCGGGCTGGAGTCGGCGATCGGACGGTTGTCGCTAGCGATCCGGCGCGGCGCCGCGCAGGAAGCGCTCGACGTGCTGCATATCGATCCCGTCAAACCCTGCGCCGCGGCGTTTCACGAAGACACCGATGCCACGCCTGCCGAACGCACGATCCAGCGGCTTGCGGCCGGGTTTGCGCCCTACGCGGACGCGCTCGCGACGGCGCTCTCCGACGGCGCAGCGGGCGCGGCCTCGCGCGCGTTGGCACTGTTCGACGCGCTCAATCGCTTCCGTATCCTGTGTGCGACGCGACTCGGCTCGCGCGGCGTCGAGCAGATGAATACGGCGATGGCCGCGCAGGTGCGGCGCATTGCGCGCGTGCCGCTGGCTGTCGGCGCGCAATGGTTCGCGGGCCGGCCAATCATGGTCACGCGCAACGACTATGCGCTAGGTCTGTTCAATGGCGATATCGGCATCGCGCTGCCGGGCGCGGACGGCGCGCTGCGCGTGTTCTTCCGTAGCGCGGACGGTAGCCTGCGTGCGGTGTCACCCGCGGCGTTGCCGCCGCACGACACGGCCTTCGCGCTCACGGTCCACAAGTCGCAAGGCTCGGAGTTCGAACACGCGGTGTTGATGCTGCCGTCGACGTTCAGCCGGGTGCTGTCGCGCGAACTCGTCTATACGGCCGTCACGCGGGCGCGCGAGCGGGTCGAGGTGGTCGGCTCGCGGGCCGTGCTGATGCGCGCGATCGCGACGCCGACGCAGCGCGACTCCGGGCTTGCGGCGCGAATCGTCGAGGCGATGCGGGATGACGTGTGACAGGACCTGCGAGATGACGTGAATTAGTTGGCGGCCGTGCTGGGCGGTGATTCCGTTTCGGATTCCGCCTCGCTTTGCGCGAGGTCGCGCAGCGTGCGCCGGTACCACAGCGTCCAGACCATCATTGCGCCGAAGATGCCATAACCGACGAACGGCGACACCACCAGCACGCGCTCGATCGGCCAGTGCCACGCCATCCAGCCGCGCAGCGCGGTTTCGCCCGTGAGGCCGAGGCCCCACGTAGCCGTCAGCACCCGGATTCCCCGGGCGAACGCCGGGCGCTCGCGCCACAGCATGTCGATATGGGCGGCGCCGTTGGTCATCTCGCGGGCGACGAACGCGCGCGTCAGGTAGAAAACGGCGGGCCGGCCCACCAGCAGCGACAGCAGGAACGCGACGCCAATCGCGCCCGACGCCAGCGATTCCCGGAACAGCAGCATGCGCGGGTCGCCACCCAGCGCCATCGCGCCGATCGACAGCACGATGCCGAGCAGCACGGTCAGGCTGAGCGCGTCGGCGCGCCTGAAGCGCACGAGTTCGACGATGCTCCACGCGACGGGCGGCACGGCCGACGCAATCAACCCGCCCGTCTCGCCCCAGTACGGCTGCGCGAGGCGGTACGCGACCCACGGCAACACGAGATTGACGACGAGTTCGAGCACCTGCGCGGGGCGCATCTTCATCACGATAATTGGCCCTCGGGCTGAAAATGTCAGTATCGGCGAGATCGGCGATGGACGGCAAATGCGTGGCGCGCTGCGTGAGCAACCCGGAGGCAACGCCAATGCCACGCTGTGTGCACGCAATTCGCATACCGCTCATGCGTTAGCAAATAGCCGGTTACACTTCCCGTTCCGTGCACGACTCTTTGACATGACTTCACGCTATCCGATCCCGCCGAACGAAATCGAACTGACGGCCGTGCGCGCGCAGGGCGCGGGCGGGCAGAACGTCAACAAGGTGTCGAGCGCGATTCATCTGCGCTTCGACGTGCGCGCCTCGTCGCTGCCCGAGGTGTTGAAGATGCGCTTGCTCGCGATGAGCGACTATCGGATCACACGCGACGGCATCGTCATCATCAAGGCGCAGGAATACCGAACCCAGGAAATGAACCGCGTGGCGGCGCTGGCGCGGCTCGACGCGCTGATCGACAGCGTCAGCGTGACCCGCAAGGCGCGTGTCGCGACGCGGCCGACGCGTGCGTCGAAGGAGCGCCGGCTCGAAGGCAAGGCGAAACGCAGCGATGTGAAATCGGGACGGCAGCGCGTCTCGCACGAGTAGGGCGCGGCAGCGTAGCAACAGCGCCACGCAGCGTGCTTTGCCTCAAACAGGGCTCGCGTTACACACTTCGGGCAGGAAGTCGACGCAGAACACATGCGTCGCGCCGTCGCGCTGGACGGTGACAGCCGCCGTGTAGCAATCCTGGCCATCCATCAGCGAACAGTGCGGCCCCATCATCGCGACGCGTCCAGGCGCGGCGAGCGCATGCTTGAAATACGCGCGCCGCGACCAGTTGTTGCGCGTGTCGGGAAAGAGCGGCGCGAGCCGCGCAGGTGGAGACGGCGTGCCGCTTGCGGTGATCGACGGCGCCAGTTGCTCGCCGCGATCGCTCAGCACGAACACGCGGCGCGCGTCGGGCAGCAGGAAGACGGGCTTCGCGGCTTCTTCCAGGTCGCCCGTCTGCATGTAGAGCGCGGCGCCCGCGAGCACGGCTTCCGTGAATCCTTCGAAGCCCGGCCGCTGATAGCGCGAATGCGAGCGCTCGTAGCTTTCGAAGCGTTGCCACATCTGCTCGATCAGTTCGGGCACACGCGCGGTCGCCGCCTGGATCGACGCTTTCGGCTGGCCGAACCAGTAGCCCTGGATGAAATCGACGTCGGCCTGCATCAGCGTCATCAGCTCGTCTTCCGTTTCGACGCCTTCGGCGAGCACCAGCGTGCCCGACTGATGCAGCATGTTGATCAGATGGCCGATCAGCGAGTTGTCGTTGTCCTGGCGGCCGGCGCGCGCCACCAGCGACCGGTCGAGCTTCACGATGTCGGGACGGAAGCGCCACACGCGATCGAAGTTCGAAAAGCCGGTGCCGAAGTCGTCGATGGCGATCAGGAATTCGCGCGGCTGCGATGCGGCGAGCATGCTGGCAACGGCGGATTCGTCGTCGGCGGGCTGCTCGAGCACTTCGATCACGATGCGTTCCTGCGGCAGTCCGAAATGCTCCGACAGTTCATCGATGAACGGGCGCTGCGGCCAACCCGTTTCGAATACCTGCGGCCGCGTGTTCAGGAACAGCCATCCCGTTTCGATGCCTTGCGACATGAAGTTCGCCACATGCAGGCAGCGTGCGAGGCGGTCGAGCGCGCGCGCATCGGCCGTCGAGCGGGTGCCCGAAAACAGCACGGCAGGTGAGATCGGATGACCGACGGGATCGAAGGCGCGCAGCAGCGCTTCGTAGCCGACCACGCGCTGATGCGTCACGGAGACGACCGGCTGGAAGACGCTGCGCAACGTAATGGTTCGCCACGGCGCGGCCCATCCGGCCTCGTCCTGCACCATATGCTGCAGAAGGCCAGTGAGCGTCGTATCGTCGACGTTTGGCATGACGGCAGATTGTCCTATGCAGCGTGCGGCGCTCGCCCGTGTGCAGCGACATGCCGGTGGCAGGCATGCGCAACATCGGCGCAATGGAGGTCGGGCCCAAAGGCAATCGGATCGATGCCGTTCACGCGCGACTCCGCTCAGTTGTCCAGTTCAGTTCGTCGAAATCAGTCTAGCAGTTCGTATGCGATTCGAATGTTCGGGTTATCACAGACGGCTACAAGTGTCTGCGCAGTTATGACTCGAAGTTGGCGAAGATTGCCGGCGCGTTTGTGGCAGCGGCGCTATGCTGCTGGTTTTCAAAAACTGGAGTGCAGCATGTCGGAAATCGCGGTGGTGGCGATCTCGGTGGCGAAGCCGGGGCATGAAGAGCAGTTGCGCGCGGCGCTCGAGGGCATTGTCGGACCGACGCGCAAGGAGCGCGGTGCGTTGCAGTACGATCTGCATCGCGATTTGCGCGAGCCGCGCCGCTTCGTGTTCTTCGAGCGTTGGGAAAGTGAGGAAGCGCTCGCCGCGCACGCGAAGTCGGCGCATATCGAGGCCTACAAGAAGGCGTCCGCGCAATGGATCGAATCGGCGGAACTGCGCATCGTGTCGAAGATCGCGTAACAGTTGGCACGCGCAGTGGGCGAGGCTGAAAACAGCAAGGCCCGGCAGCGTGGCTGTCGGGCCCGGATTGAAGCTCAACGAAGCGCGATCGGGGAATCAGGCGCGCGATACGTTCAATGCGTCGCTTGCGGCACGTCCAGGATCAGGATGATCGTCCAGTCCGCGTCGCCTTCATGATGATACTGGCGCTCGGCGACGATGAACGGCTGCTGCTTGCCGGCCGGTCCGAGAAACAGCACGTCGCCTTCCATCGGCAGACATTCGACGGGCGGCAGCGCAAGGAACGCATCCTGATTGCCACGCGGCATGAGTTTTTCGATCTTGCGGGATGCTGCTTCAGTCCATTCGATGTCCAGCTGGATGTTGCTCATTCTGTCCTCCGCACCAGGGGCGCACGCGGGTTGGGTGAAGTGGGTTGACTCTTAGGTGCGCGACTTTAGCATAACGTCGATGCGCGCTTCGCGACATGCGATCGGCGCGTGATTTGCCCGCCGACCGTCATCGACGCCCGCCAGCACAAATAAAAAAGCCGAGGCCGTGTTGAACGGCTTCGGCTTTTTTGCATTGCGCAGTGGTTCGGCCGCGAAGCGCGCCTGCATGTTTCCCGTGCGCGTCGGGCCGATGCGCAACAGAGCGTGCTACTGGGCCGGCGCGGCCGGCTTCTTGTGATGCATGCCCTTCTGATGCTTCATCTGAGCTGGCGGCGCGTTTTCCATCGCCTGCTGCTTTGCCTGTAGATCTTGCGCGCGCTGCTCGATGTCGGCGGCCTTTGCCGGATCGGTGCTCATCTGCACGCCTTGATCCTGTTGCGCGTAAGCCGCGCCCGTCAGTGCCGAAAGGGAAACCAGGATTGCCAGGGACACTTTCTTCATCGTTGCCTCCGTAGAGAGTGGTTGTGGACCCGAGTATGGCCTGTCCGTTGGAACGACAGTGCATTCTAGCCAGCAATGTTCAGTCCAGCGTGTCTTCTGTAACATAATTCACATACAGTTACGTCTTGTTACATTTATGGGCTGCAGGCGCGAAGGCGCTTCACAGAAGCCATCGCCCATTGACCGTATTGTGATGCGCTTCGCCGCGCGTGTCGCGACAAGTCAGATTTTCCCACTTGTGCGTGACACGCAGTGGTCGACGGGTCGCTTCGAATCCATCGGATAGCTAAGCAAGCTGCCACGCGCGCGGCGAGGATCAGAACCAGCCGATCTGCCGGTAGACATGAAACTGCGCGATGCCGATCAGTTCATGCAGCGCGATCTCGGCGTTGAAGAAGTTTGCCCGGCGGGGCAGCAGGCCGCGCGTTGCGCGACGGGTGTTCGACACGACAGGCAGCGGATTCATCCCGAAGCGGTGGAAGTCCAGCAAGGCCCGCGGCATCTGAAAGGCGGATGTGACGAGGATCAACGAACCGTAATATCCGTCGGGCAGAATGGCAGCGACGTTGCGGGCGTTTTCGTACGTCGTCATGCTGGTATTTTCCAGGATGACGTCGCCGCGCGGCACCCCTTCGCGCAGTACGTAGGGCAGGTAGGTGTCGGCTTCCGTCGCTTCGTGCTGCTGCGGATTGCCGCCGCTGACGATGACGTGGCAAACGGGACTGACCCGCTTGCAGCGCGCGTAGAGATCGGCGCTCTTGACGATGCGGGCGATCCCGTCCGTGGGCGGAACGAGCTTGCCGTCGCGTTGAATGGTGCCCGTGCCGAGCATCACGATGGCGGTGCGGGCGGCGTACGTTGCGGGAGCAACCGTCTGTCCGCCGGGCGGCGCGCCGGGCTGGGCGAGATCGAGCAAGGGCTGGGCGAGCCACCCCGCGCCGAGCGCCCAGAAGACCACGATGGTCGTCATGCCGATCAGCGTGCGGGCGCTGCGCAGCAGCATAAAAGCTGCAAAAAAAAGCAGCAATAAAGTTAAAAGAATCAATTTTATTGGGGTAACGTATGGTATTCGGACATTCCACGAGCGGACTATCGCGGCTTCATGGGTCGCATCGCCGCCAGTTGGAAGCAGAACGCTAGCACGGCGTTCACACGGGGGCCGAAATAAACGGCGGCCAATGGCCGCATTGGCGGGTAAGGCGTGAAATCTTCGCCCTCCGTCGTGCGCACGTCAGCAGACGTGCCATTGTGTCGCGAACAAATAAGTCATGGCTGCACTTTAAGAAAGAAGTGAGATGACCGCTTATTCCAACGAAGTCGTACTCGAGGCGCTGCGACGGGCGCAATACCGTCAGGTGCCGTGGGCCAAGCGCCCGGGCGTTTTTCAATATCTCCGTTCGCTTGGCATGATGGACACCGTTCGTCAACGGACAGTCGCTCCTGCGCCGGGTTTCCATGCTCCTGTGGACATTGCGGTGCTGACCGAACTCGGCCGCGCCGAATTTGCGCGGCTCGCGCGCGATGAGCGCTCTCTCGACTGGGACGCGCGCCGTGTGCGCAGCTATGTTTTCGCCGGCGCGGTCGCCGGAGAGAGGGCAACTGCCGTCTAGGCGACGGTGCTTCGCAGGGCGCGCGCACGTGAGAACAACGGAGCGCGCGGACAACGCGCCGCATGATGCGCGTCGAGGGCATGTCGCCGCCATTTCCCCGTTTTTACACTTCTTTTATGACGCCCGATTTGCGCCGGGTGGCGCGCCGTGCTGCGCGGATCTGACCGGTCGTAGATGCAAAAAAAAGCCCGTATCGCGAGGATACGGGCATACCGGAATTACTTCTGCCACGCTGTGCTTAATGGCATTGATGAGACTGGTGACACGGCAGGTGGTTCCCGATATCGCACATCTTCCACATACGTCTTTGCAGAACGCTCGGGCTCGGTCATGCCCTCGACGCGCTTAATGGGCGTTAATGCGCGCCGGGCGCATGCCGCCGCTGCGGCGCGTCGTCACGCTGCCCATCGGGCCGCGCGCGAACGTTGCTCGCGATATCGCCGCGCAGATCGCCACGCGGCGTCGGTGGCGTGAAATTCTGATTGCGCGTTTCCGCCTGCTGCCACGCCTGAAGCGTGGCAGGCTGCTCCGGCCGCCAGTTCCAGCCTTGCGGTCGTTGTTGCGCGAATGCAGTCGCAGCGAGCAGTGACACGAGCAGGCCGCAGACATGCAGTGACATTGGCCTCATGATCGGTTCCCGACAAGCCGGCCGGGACGGGCTTATTTGCATACTCATACGGTATGCCGCGCTGCGAAAGCATGCTGTAAATAAAAGTAAATGGATGTTTCGCCCCGTCACCGTCGATATGCCGACGGAATGACTGCGGACGCAGGCGGGCGGGAAGGGCGTCGGCGCTCGCGTGCGGCGATGCGCGAAGACGGACGCGCCGGTGTTGTAACCAGCGGAAAAATCGACGGACGGGTCAGGCCGTCGTCAAGGAGGCGGAGACGCTGATTCAGCGTCCGTGCGCACGCGATCGAGCTCGCGCACGCGTGCAACGCCTCTTTAAATCAGGGGAATCGGGCCGAACGGGCGCCGGCCTCAGAAACGCGCCGGGCGCCCAAGGGCGCCCGGTTGCGTGAATAGCTGTATCAGGCCATCTTGACAGGTGCGCGCCACGATTCCGGATTGGTCCAGAACGCGCCGCGCAGACGGTCGCGGCTCGGCGGTGCAGGCGGCTTCGCAGCCGTCGCGCCAATGCGCCCGCGCAGCGAAATCTCGCGGCCGCTCGTGCCGAGACGTTTCACAATTTCCGCGAGTGTACCGTCGGCCTGCCATTCGTCGAAACGACGACGGCACGTCGGCGGCGACGGATAACGGCCCGGCAACTTGGACCAGCCCTCGCCCGTCGACAAAACCCACAACACGGCGTTGACTACCGCGCGAGCTTCGACGCGTGGTCGACCACGGCGTTCGCTCCGTGCGGGCTCCGCACAGAACAACGCCTCAACCAGCGCCCACTCGTTGTCTCTCAAATCGTCGAACACCATCATGTTTCACCTCAGCGAAGCTAACTCCGGTGCGCTGCCCCGCGCTGCGCACTCTTCATGCGCCCGATCGGTATCGGGCGCCGGCGGAGAGCCGGCCTATGCCTTAGCGAACCGTTTTTTCACCAGTCCGAATCAGCGCCGACTCTTGTGCAAGGGGAAATGCATGAAGCGTGCCACCTTACACTTAACCGCCTCGAAGCCCCGCCACATCAAGCCGTTTCGGGCGTTAGCCTGGCCCGTATGAGAATCCAAAAAACTCATCACGCAAATCGGGACAATCACCAATCTTGTGCAATCAGGCCCGTCCCGCGTGCGTTTGCGCCTTTCTGCTGCATTGCAGCGAACTCGATGAAACCGTGCGCGAACGTGTTTCGGAGCATAAAATCCGCATCAAACGACGTCATTCATGAGGAGAGGGGATGAATGTGACGCTGCGCCAACTGCGCGTGTTCATCGAAGTGGCGCGGCTGCAGAGCTTCAGCCGCGCGGGGAGCGAAATCGGGCTGACGCAGTCGGCCGTCAGCCGGTGCGTGCGTGAACTGGAGGCCGAGATCGGCCTGAAGCTGATCGACCGGACGACGCGGGAAGTCCAGCTGACGGACGTCGGCGGCAATCTGGTGGCGAGCGTGTCGCGTCTCTTGACCGATCTCGACGACGCGCTGCGCGAGATTCGTGAAATCGGCGAGCAGCGGCGCGGCCGGGTGATGGTGGCGGCCAGCCCGACCATTGCGTGCCGGCTGATGCCGAATATCGTCGCGGCGTGCGGGGCGCAGTTTCCGTACATCACGCTCGGGCTGCGCGACGACGTGCAGAGCGACGTCGTGCGCAAGGTCAAGTCGGGCGAGGTGGATTTCGGCGTGGTGATCGGCCCACTATCCGCCGACGACCTGTTCACCGAGCCGCTGATGACCGACTCGTTTTGCCTCGTGTCGCGCGAAGACCATCCGCTCGCGTCGCGCGCGCAGGTCGCATGGCGCGAACTGGACGGCGAGCGCCTCGTCATGCTCGATCACGCGTCGGGCAGCCGGCCGATCATCGACGCCGCACTGGAAGCGCACAACGTGAGCGCCAATATCGTGCAGGAACTCGGCCATCCGTCGACGGTGTTCGGACTGGTGCAGGCGGGTATCGGCGTGAGTGTGCTGCCGTGGCTCGCGATGCCGCTGCCGGCGGGATCGTCGCTGGTCGCCCGGCCGCTCGTGCCGCGCGCCGAACGGACTGTCGAACTGGTGCGGCGGCGTGACCGCTCGCTGTCGCCCGCCGCCGACGCCGTGTGGAATCTGATTCACCAGGTGCCCGGCCGGACCGAGGATTTGCGCTGAGGCCGCGATCGGGCGCGCTTGCCGGATTCGCGCCGTCCACATTTTGCGACACGTTACACTCGCATCTTTCGACAGACCCGCCGGGACCCTCGATGCGCCAAACGGACTTGCCCCGTCTCAGATGCCTGAATCGATGCCAACCGCGTCGCTGCCAACCGCGCGACCGGACGCCCGCGACGCCGTGCGTGCGCTGCGTCCGTCGCAGATCCGCGAAGTCGCGAACGCCGGCTTTGGTTTGCCGGACGTGTTGCCGTTCTGGTTCGGCGAGTCCGACCGCGTGACGCCGCCGTTCATTCGCGATGCCGCGAGCACGGCGCTCGCTTCAGGCGCGACGTTCTACACGCATAACCTCGGCATCGCGCCGTTGCGCGAGACGCTCGCGCGCTATGTGAGCGCGCTGCACGGGCCGACATCGGCCGAACAGGTGGCCGTGACGAGCGCGGGCGTCAATGCACTGATGCTGGCGGCGCAACTGGTCGTGGGCGCGGGCGACCGCGTGGTGGCCGTGACGCCGCTGTGGCCGAACCTCGTCGAGATTCCGAAGATTCTCGGCGCACAGGTCGAAACCGTGTCGCTCGATTATGGTGCGCAGGGCTGGCAGCTCGATCTGGAGCGGCTGCTCGCCGCGCTGACGCCGGATACCAAGCTGCTGATGCTGAACTCGCCGAACAATCCGACCGGCTGGGTGATGAGCCGCGACGAGCAGCGCGCCGTGCTCGAGCATTGCCGGTGCCACGGCATCTGGATCGTTGCCGATGAGGTTTACGAGCGTCTCTACTACGCAGGCGAGCCGGGCGAAACTGCGCCGTCGTTCCTCGACCTCGCCGCGCGCGACGAGCGCGTGATCTGCGTCAACTCGTTCTCGAAAGCGTGGCTGATGACGGGCTGGCGGCTTGGCTGGATCGTCGCGCCGGCCTCGCTGATGGACGATCTCGGCAAGCTCGTCGAGTACAACACGTCCTGTTCGCCGGCGTTCGTGCAGCAGGCGGGCATCGCGGCGATCGAGCAGGGCGCGGCGTTCACGCGCGAACTGGTCGCCGATTTGCGGGCCTCGCGCGATCACCTGGTGAGGGCGCTGTCGACCGTGCCGGGCGTCGACGTGAAGGCGCCGCCGGGTGCGATGTACGTGTTCTTCTCGTTGCCGGGCGCGTCGCGCAGTCTCGATCTGTGCAAGGCGCTGGTACGGGATGCGAGGCTCGGGCTCGCGCCCGGCAGCGCGTTCGGGCCCGAAGGCGAGGGCTTCGTGCGCTGGTGCTACGCGTGCGACACGGCGCGGCTCGACGCGGGCGTCGAGAGGCTCAAAGACTATCTCGAACGGCACAGCGCCGCGCGCTGAATGCGCTGAACGTGTTGGTCATGGGATAACGGCGCCGCGTCCCGAAGTCACGTGGCGCGCCGACGCGTTATGCATGGCCGTACATGTCGATTACGGTGCAGTTTGGATTTCGTCTTTACGCACCGATTGTTTTTGCGTAATATGGCAGCCAGTCACGCGGTTCCCTCGCGGAATTTCGCTGCTCCGTCGTCCGGCTGGGTTTGGCTCGATGCCTTTTTCGCCTCCCCCCGGTGCGTGCTCCCATCAATATGACCGATCAGAATCGGGCGAGCGCGTCTTCAGTTCCACATCGTCTGTTTGATCCGGTTTCTTTGACCACAGGGTCTGACCTAGCTGCATGAATACCCAAGAGGCGAAGATCGTCCTCGAGACTGCCTTGATCTGCGCGCAGGAGCCGTTAAAGCTCGGTGATTTGCGTAAGCTGTTTGCCGACGGCGTGTCGGCGGATACGGTCCGCACGTTGCTTGAAGACCTGAAGCACGATTGGTCCGGACGCGGTGTCGAACTCATCGGACTGGCGTCCGGCTGGCGTTTCCAGAGCAAGCCCGCGATGCGCACGTATCTCGACCGCCTGCATCCCGAGAAGCCGCCGAAGTATTCGCGCGCGGTGCTCGAGACACTTGCGATCATCGCGTACCGGCAGCCCGTCACGCGCGGCGATATCGAGGAAATTCGCGGCGTAACCGTGAATACGCAGGTCGTGAAGCAGCTCGAAGACCGCAGCTGGATCGAAGTGATCGGCCATCGCGATGTGCCGGGCCGCCCGGCGCTTTACGTGACGACGCGCTCGTTTCTCGACGACCTCGGCCTGAAGTCGCTCGAAGAACTGCCGCCGCTCGACGATCCATCGGCGCAATCGAACATCGATCTGCTCGCGCAGCACGCAATCGAGTTCACGGACGGCGAAACGGTCGATGTCGAGGTCGAGAGCGTCGCTGTGGTCGTGGGCGACGACGCTGTCGATGGCATGGCTCATGCTGCACCCGAAGGTGTAGAACCGCCGGATGCCGCCGTCGAAGCTGAACGCGCCAGCGAAGAAACGCAGCCGCAACCCGACGCGGGCGAAGTGGCAACGCTTGAAGAAGACGTGCACACGGCGTCGCAAGCATCTGTTGACCATGCCGAACGCGGCGTCGAGCGCACGGATGCGTTGGCGCACACCGAACACCGCATCGCCGACGAGGCGACGCACGAAACAGAACTGGCTCATGAAGCCGGTTTCGACGCGCAGTCGGAAGAGCCGCAGGAAGGCACGCGCGAATTGCATAACGAGACTGGGGACGCGGCTCGCGCCAACCCGGCCGGACCAGACCAGAGTCAAGCAGTGCATGACGATCATCATGATCGCCGCGACACCGCACCCGACGCGGGCGAACTCGCCGACGACGAAACCGAGTCGCGCAGCGCCTGACGTAACCGTACTTTTTGCCGCGCCCGCAATGGGCGCGCGACCTGACATTTTGAGGTTGTTTTGACAGACATCCACGACACCGATTCGTCCGAATCCGAGCGCGCCTTCGCTGCTGCGCGCCCCGACGAAACGCGCACGGCGCAAACGTCGGCGGGCGACAGCGAGCGCGGCGCGCAGGCGCCGGACGCCGAAGGCGACGAGCGTCCGCGCCGCGGCCTGCGACGCGGTCCGCGCAGCCTGATCGCGCGCCGCCGCGCGGGGACGAAGGCGAAGACGGCCGACGCTGCCGCGCAGCCGGCATCCGTCGTGACGGAAGCGCCGCCCGACGGCGAAGTCGTCGCGCAAGTGCGGATGCCGCGCAAGGACGCGGCCGCCAAGGGACAAGGCCAGGGCGGCCGTCGCGCGGGCGGCAAGGGACAAGGCCAGGGCGGCCAGCAGGGCCCGCGGCAAGGTAATCAAGGCAATCAGCGCAAGAGCCGTGGTGGCGATGCGAGTGACGTGGCGCCTGCGGCATCGGCCGAAGGCGACAAGCAGGACGATCTGTTCGCCTGGGTGACGTCGCCGGCCTTCGATGCCGACAACACCGGAACGGGCGGCGTGCGTGCGCCGATGCTGCGCCGTGGCCGGCCGGCCGCGCCCAAGCGCGTGCTGTCGCCGGACGACGACGCGCCCAAGCTGCACAAGGTGCTCGCCGAGGCGGGCATGGGCTCGCGCCGCGAGATGGAAGAGCTGATCGTCGCGGGCCGCGTGTCGGTCAATGGCGAGCCGGCGCACATCGGCCAGCGCATCATGCCGACCGATCTGGTGCGCATCAACGGCAAGCCCGTCAAGCGCAAGCTGCAGAACAAACCGCCTCGTGTGCTGCTGTATCACAAGCCGACGGGCGAAATCGTCAGTCATGCCGACCCGGAAGGCCGTCCGTCGGTATTCGACAAGCTGCCGCCGATGAAGACCGCGAAGTGGCTGGCTGTCGGCCGCCTCGACTTCAATACGGAAGGCTTGCTGATGCTGACCACGTCGGGCGATCTGGCGAACCGCTTCATGCATCCGCGTTACAGCGTCGAGCGTGAATACGCGGTGCGCGTGGTCGGAGAGCTGGCGGAAGGCAACCGGCAAAAGCTGTTGCACGGCGTTGAACTGGACGATGGTCCGGCGAACTTCCTGCGTATTCGCGACGGTGGCGGCGAAGGTACGAATCACTGGTATCACGTCGCGCTCGCCGAAGGGCGCAACCGCGAAGTGCGCCGAATGTTCGAAGCCGTCGGCCTGATGGTGAGCCGGCTGATCCGCACGCGTCACGGTCCGATCACGCTGCCGCGCGGCCTGAAGCGCGGCCGTTGGGAAGAACTCGAAGACAATCAGGTGCGCAGCCTGCTGGCGTCGGTGGGTCTGAAGGCGCCGGCCGAAGAGAAGGGCGGACGCCGTGGCGAGCCGGAGCGTCGTCAGCCTGATCCGATGCAGACGTCGATGGGCTTCATCAACCGCGAGCCGGTGCTGATGTCGCATGGACGTTTCGATCAGCAGCAGCCACGCGGTGGCGGTCAGAACCGGCGCGGCGGGAAGGGCGCGGGCGCATTCGGCGCATTGAATTCTGGCGTTGGCGGCGGCTTCGGCAATGCGAACCCCAATCGCGGCGAAGGGCGTGGCCGTCCTGGTCGCGGCGACGTCGACGGTAATCGCGCGCCTTCGGGCAATCGCGCGGCTGCGGGCGCCAATGCGAAGCGCGGCGGAAGCGGCGGTGGCCGCACGCCGAACGGCGCGCCGGGCGGCAACCGGTCGAGCAACGGCGGCAATCGCACCGGTGGTAATCCGAACGCCGGCGGCGGCAATCGCAGCGGCGGCGCGCCCCGCAACCGATCGCGCGGACGCTGATTGCGTCATCGTTGCGGGCACTCTTGATCTGCCCGTCGCGTGGCATGATTGAATGACCGGGGCGTTCGCGCCCCGGTTTGCGTTGGGCCTGCTTCGCCTACGCTGCTTCGCTGGTTTGCGTCGCGCGAGGCCATCGGCAGGAAATGCCGTAAAACACCCGGTTTCACGCCTTGATTACGGCGGAATCAGCCGCAAATGGGCGTCAGTGGCCGGTCGGCGGTTTGCGTTCATCGTGAAAAATGGCTACAATCACGAAGTCACTGGGCGTGCGGTTTCATGTGCGGCTCAGGTGCGACCACCGGCAATAAGATGATGGGCGTTTCGCCCATTTTTTTTTGCCGCTTAGTTTATGTGGATCGGCATCTCGGGTAGCACGAACGTGCGCCGGCTTGGCGCGCAGCTCGCGGGTGTATCGCGAAGGTTGCAGCGCGAACATCTTAGAGGGCACTGTGCAACTGACGGAACTGATTGAAACCACGGTCGTGGGCCTCGGCTATGAGCTCGTCGATCTCGAGCGCACCGGGCGCGGCATGCTGTGCGTGTATATCGACCAGCCCGCCGGCATCGGGATCGAAGACTGCGAAAAAGTTACCCGTCAGCTCCAGCACGTTCTGACGGTCGAAAACATCGATTACGAGCGTCTTGAAGTTTCGTCGCCGGGTCTCGACCGTCCGCTGAAAAAACTGGCGGACTTCGAACGCTTCGCGGGCAGCCAGGCGGTCATCACATTGAAAAAGCCATTGGACGGACGGAAATCGTACCGGGGCATCCTGCATGCGCCCGAAGGCGAAACGATCGGTCTGGAATTTGAAGGGAAGGAAGGCGCCGCGATGCTGGATTTCACGCTCGCGGATATCGACAAGGCACGCCTCGTTCCGAAAGTTGACTTTAGGAGCCGCAAACAATGAGTCGCGAAGTGTTGATGCTGGTGGATGCGCTGGCACGCGAAAAAAATGTCGACAAGGACGTGGTGTTTGCCGCGCTCGAGGCAGCGCTCGCGTCTGCATCCAAGAAACTCTTCGACGAAGACGCGGACATCCGCGTTCATATCGACCGTGAAAGCGGCGAGCACGAGACGTTCCGTCGCTGGAAAGTCGTGCCCGACGAAGCAGGGCTGCAGGAGCCGGATCAGGAAATCCTGCTGTTCGAAGCGCGTGAGCAGAAGTCCGATGCACAGATCGACGACTTCCTGGAAGAACCCGTTCCGTCCATCGAATTCGGCCGTATTGGCGCGCAAGCTGCCAAGCAGGTGATCCTGCAGAAGGTGCGCGACGCGGAACGCGAGCAGATCCTGAACGACTTCCTCGAGCGCGGCGAAAGCATCATGACGGGCACCGTCAAGCGTCTCGACAAGGGCAACTTCATCGTCGAATCGGGCCGTGTCGAAGCGCTGCTGCGCCGCGACCAGCTGATTCCGAAGGAAAACCTGCGCGTCGGCGACCGTGTGCGCGCGTACATCGGCAAGGTCGATCGCACTGCGCGCGGTCCGCAGATCGAACTGTCGCGTACGGCGCCCGAGTTCCTGATGAAGCTCTTCGAAATGGAAGTGCCGGAAATCGAGCAGGGCCTGCTGGAAATCAAGGCGGCTGCGCGTGATCCGGGCGTGCGCGCGAAGATCGGCGTGGTCGCGTACGACAAGCGCATCGACCCATCGGCACCTGCGTCGGCATTCGCGGCTCGCGCGTGCAGGCCGTGCGCAACGAGCTCGGTGGCGAAAACGTCGACATCGTGCTATGGTCGGAAGATCCCGCCCAGTTTGTGATCGGCGCGCTCGCGCCGGCAGCCGTCCAGTCGATCGTCGTCGATGAAGAAAAGCATTCGATGGACGTCGTCGTCGACGAAAACGAACTGGCCGTCGCTATCGGCCGCAGCGGCCAGAACGTGCGTCTTGCCAGCGAACTGACCGGCTGGCAGATCAACATCATGACGCCGGACGAGTCTGCGCAAAAGCAGAACCAGGAACGCAGCGTACTGCGCGACCTGTTCATGGCGCGTCTCGATGTCGACGAAGAAGTTGCCGACATCCTGATCGACGAAGGTTTCACGAGTCTCGAAGAGATCGCATACGTGCCGCTCAACGAGATGCTCGAAATCGAAGCATTCGACGAAGACACGGTTCACGAGCTGCGTAACCGCGCGCGTGACGCACTGTTGACGATGGCGATTGCGAACGAGGAGAAGGTCGAAGGCGTTGCGCTCGACCTGAAGAGCCTTGACGGTATGGACGACGAGCTGTTCGCGAAGCTGGCTGAACATCAGATCCATACACGCGACGAGCTGGCAGAACTGGCCGTCGACGAGCTGGTTGAGATGACCAGCATGAATGAAGACGCCGCCAAGGCGTTGATTATGAAGGCCCGTGAACACTGGTTTCAATGAGATCCAAGACCATGAACCACTGACCTGATCGCGGCCGTAAGGCTGCATGACCCGATGCTAACCGCAAGGAATTGGTCCTTGCATTAAGAGGAATGAATGGCGAGTAACAACGTAGCCCAATTTGCCGCGGAACTGAAAATGCCTGCAGGCGTGCTGCTCGAGCAGCTGCACGCGGCGGGTGTTCAGAAAGCGAGTGAGGACGATGCCTTGTCCGAAACGGACAAGGCGCGTCTGCTTGACCACTTGCGCAAGTCACACGGCTCGAACGATGCCGACAAGCGCAAGATCACGCTGACCAAGCGGCATACGTCGGAGATCAAGCAGTCCGACGCGACGGGTAAAGCTCGCACCATTCAGGTCGAGGTGCGCAAGAAGCGTACGTTCGTCCGCCGTGACGAAGCCGTCGAGCAAGGCGCGGAAGCATCGAACAATGTGGTCGAAGCGGAAGATCAGGAACTGCAGCGTCGCGAGGAAGAAGCGCGTCACGAGGCGGAACTGCTTGAGAAGCAGGCTCAGGAGCTGAAGGAGCGCCAGGAGCGTCTCGCGGCTGAAGAATCCGAGCGTCAGGCACGCGAACAGGCGGCCGAGGCGGAGCGTCGCCGCGCCGAAGAGGAAGCGGCGAAGAAGCGCGCGGCGGCGGTGGCCGAAGCGGCAGCTCGCGAGCAGGCCGAGCAGGAGCGTGCGTCGTCGCAGGACGAAGAGCGCGCGGCGGCAGAACGCGCAGCGCAGCGCGAAGCGGCGAAGAAGGCCGAAGACGCTGCACGCGAGCAGGCCGAAAAGACGCGTATCGAACAGGAAGAAATCGCGAAGCGCCGCGCCAAGGCGGAAGCCGAAGCACGCGCGATCCGCGAAATGATGAACACGCCGCGCAAGGCGCAGGTGAAGGCGCCGGAACCGGCACCGAAGCCCGCCGAACCGGCCAAGCCCGCTGAAGCAAAGGGCACGCTGCACAAGCCGGCGCGTCCGGCAGGCGAAACGTCGGCGCGTCCGGCTGCGAAGAAACCTGCGACCACCGCGGCACAACCGGCAGCGACTACGCAGCCGGCAGGTCCCGGCGGCGACAAGAAGAAGGCGGGCGGCAAGGGCGGCTGGCAGGACGACGCAGCGAAGCGCCGCGGCATCAAGACACGCGGCGACACGAGCGGCGGCGTCGATCGCGGCTGGCGCGGCGGTCCGAAGGGCCGTGGCAAACATCAGGAAGCCACGACCTTCCAGGCACCGACCGAACCGATCGTGCGTGAAGTGCATGTGCCGGAAACCATTACGGTGGCCGACCTTGCGCACAAGATGTCGGTGAAGGCTTCGGAAGTCATCAAGGTGATGATGAAGCTGGGCCAGATGGTCACGATCAACCAGATGCTGGACCAGGAAACGGCGATGATCGTCGTCGAAGAACTGGGCCACCATGCCGTCGCGGCGAAGCTGGACGATCCGGAAGCGATGCTGGTCGAAGGAGAAATCTCCGACGCGCCGCTGCTGCCGCGTCCTCCCGTCGTCACGGTCATGGGTCACGTCGACCACGGCAAGACCTCGCTGCTTGACTACATCCGTCGCGCGAAGGTTGCGGCGGGCGAAGCGGGCGGCATTACGCAGCACATCGGCGCGTATCACGTCGAAACGCCGCGCGGCGTCATCACGTTCCTCGACACGCCGGGTCACGAAGCGTTCACGGCAATGCGTGCACGCGGTGCGAAAGCAACCGACATCGTGATTCTGGTGGTCGCGGCGGATGACGGCGTGATGCCGCAGACGAAGGAAGCGATCTCGCACGCGAAGGCAGGCGGCGTACCGCTCGTCGTCGCGATCAACAAGATCGACAAGCCGGACGCGAATCCGGACCGCGTGAAGCAGGAACTCGTCGCGGAAGGCGTGGTGCCGGAAGAATACGGCGGCGATTCGCCGTTCGTGTCGGTGTCGGCCAAGACGGGCGCGGGTATCGACGATCTGCTCGAAAACGTGCTGCTGCAGGCGGAAGTGCTGGAACTGAAGGCACCTGTCGAAGCACCGGCCAAGGGTCTCGTGATCGAAGCGAAGCTCGACAAGGGTAAGGGTCCGGTTGCAACGATCCTCGTCCAGTCGGGTACGCTGAACCGCGGCGACGTCGTGCTGGCAGGCAGCGCCTACGGCCGCGTGCGTGCAATGCTCGACGAAACCGGCAAGCCGACCAAGGCGGCAGGTCCGTCGATCCCGGTCGAAATCCAGGGTCTGTCGGAAGTGCCGGCGGCGGGCGAAGAAGTCATCGTCATGCCGGACGACCGCAAGGCACGCGAAGTCGCACTGTTCCGTCAGGGCAAGTTCCGCGACGTGAAGCTGGCGAAGCAGCAGGCCGCGAAGCTGGAAAACATGCTCGAGCAGATGGGCGAAGGCGAAGTGCAGTACCTGCCGCTCATCGTCAAGGCCGACGTGCAAGGTTCGCAGGAAGCGCTGGTTCAGTCGCTGCTCAAACTGTCGAACGACGAAGTGCGCGTGCAGATCGTGCACAGCGCGGTCGGTGGCATCAGCGAGTCGGACGTCAATCTGGCGACAGCGTCGAAGGCGGTCATCATCGGCTTCAACACGCGTGCGGATGCGCAGGCGCGCAAGCTGGCGGAAACCAACGGTATCGACATCCGTTACTACAACATCATCTATGACGCAGTGGATGAGGTGAAGGCGGCGATGTCGGGCATGCTGGCGCCGGAGAAGCGCGAAGTCGTCACCGGCATGGTCGAAGTCCGTCAGGTATTCAAGGTGCCGAAGGTCGGCACGGTGGCGGGCTGTATGGTCACGGACGGTGTGGTCAAGCGTTCGTCGTCGGTGCGCGTGCTGCGCAACAACGTCGTCATCCACACGGGCGAGCTCGATTCGCTCAAGCGCTTCAAGGACGACGTCAAGGAAGTGCGCCAGGGCTTCGAATGCGGTATGTCGGTGAAGAACTTCAACGACGTCCAGGAAGGCGATCAGTTCGAAGTCTTCGAAGTCACGGAAGTCGCGCGTACGCTGTAATTCAGGCGTCAAGCGCATCAGGGGCGGGGCGGGGCGCTGAAGCCCGGTCCCGCCCCTTTGTTTTTGTATCGACTGTTTTGTCGTGTTTGCCGCGTTTGCGTTCGACTTGTCCGTGGCTCGCTGCCGCCGAATGCGCGACGAACATCTTGCTATCCGGCAGCACGGATCACGGATTCACCATGCCTAAGAAACGTACTTCTCCCAATCGCAATGTGCAGATCGCCGATCAGATTCAACGCGATCTGTCCGACCTGATCCGCGAGGTCAAAGACCCGCGTATCGGTATCGTCACGTTTCAGAGCGTCGAACTGACGCCTGACTATGCCCACGCGAAGGTCTATTTCACGACGCTGACGGGAGACCCGCATCAGACGCAGGACGCGCTCAATCACGCGGCGGGCCATTTGCACAACCTGCTGTTCAAGCGCCTGCATATCCACACGGTGCCGACGCTGCATTTCCACTACGACAAGACGATCGAGCGGGCGGTTGAGATGTCGCGCCTGATCGACGAAGCGAATGCTTCGCGCGCGAAAGACGACTGATCGCAGGTCGAGGCACGCGCACATATGACTCAGAATCAACGTCCCAAGGTGCCGCGCCGCGCGCTGGACGGCGTGCTGCTGCTCGACAAGCCGGTGGGCCTGTCGAGCAACGACGCGTTGATCCGCGCAAAGCGTCTGTATCTCGCGAAGAAGGCGGGCCACACGGGCACGCTCGATCCGCTCGCGTCGGGTCTTCTGCCGCTTTGTTTTGGTGAGGCGACGAAGTTTTCGCAAGACCTGCTGGAAGCGGATAAGACGTACGAAGCCACGATGCGGCTCGGGATTCGCACGACGACGGGCGATGCCGAAGGCGAAGCCATCGAAACGCGCGACGTCACGTGTGATCAGGGCGCTGTCGAAAGGGCGCTTGCGCAATTTCGCGGCGAGATCGTTCAGGTGCCTCCGATGTATTCAGCGCTCAAGCGCGACGGTAAGCCGTTATACGAGTACGCCCGCGCCGGGCAGACTGTCGAGCGCGAAGGGCGTCAGGTCACCATTCATGCGCTGGAGTTGATCGCATGTGCGTTGCCGGATGTGACGTTTCGCGTGACGTGTAGCAAGGGCACGTATGTCCGCACGCTGGCCGAGGATATTGGTGAGGCGCTCGGCTGCGGCGCGCATCTCGTGATGCTGCGGCGCACGGGCGTCGGCGCGTTGACGCTTGCTAATTCGGTGACGCTGGATGCGCTGTCCGATGCGCTGCCTGACCAGCGCGATGCGTGGCTTCAGCCGGTTGATGCGTTGCTGTCGACGTTTCCTTCTGTTCGGCTCGATGCTGAAGCGACTCGTCGGTTTTTGCATGGTCAGCGGTTACGGCTTGCTGATCTTTCTATTGATGAGAGTGTGCTTCACGCTACTCGTACGCGGGTTTATGCGAGTGAGGGCAAGCTGCTTGGGGTCGCGAGAGTGGGTGAGGGTGTGTTGGCGCCTGAGCGGTTAATCGTGAGTTAGGGTTAGGGTTTCGCTTTCGCGGTCTGGTTTTGGTTTTGCCTTTGCACTGGCATCCGCGTTTTGCCTTCGTGCTTCAAGCGTCGCCCCGCACAGGGGCGACGCTTGAAGCAAGCTCACAAAACGCGGATGCGAACGCAAAGGCTAGAACAACCAAACCGGCCGTGCCACGAAGGCAATACGCGGATACCAGCGAAAAGCAAACCAAACCGCCCGAAGTGCAAATCAAAAGCGTCTGTTCAATGCGCCGCCGACGCAGCAGCAGCCGAATCCCCACCACCCGCACGCTCAGGCTTGGTCACCCAGATCAACACAATCAGCGCAACAAAAATCCCCGCCGAAATATAAAACAGATCATTCACCCCAAGCTGCGCCGCCTGCTGCGTCGTCATCGAATTGACGAGCCCATACGCCTGCGACTGATTCAGCCCGAGCCCACTCATCTGTGTAACCGATTGATTGAACACAGGGTTATATGCATTCGCATGCTCGGTCAACTGGGCGTGATGCAGAATCGATCGATGATCCCACGCAGTCTCGAAGATCGACGTGCCGATCCCGCCACACATGATTCGAACGAAGTTCGACAGCCCCGACGCCGCCGGAATCCGGTTCCCCGGCAATCCCGACAGCGTGATCGACACGAGCGGAATGAAGAACCCGGCCATACCGATCCCCTGGATCAACGTCGGCAGCATTAGCGAATAGGTATCGACGCCCGTCGTATAACGCGATCGCATCCAGAAACACAGCGCGAACACCAGAAACGACGCCGTCGAGATATAGCGCGGATCGGTGCGCGGCAAAATCTTGCCCGTCAGCGGCGAAAGAATGATCGCGAACACGCCGACAGGCGCCATCACGAGACCCGCGTCCGTCGCCGTGTAGCCAATGTCGGTTTGCAGCCAAAGCGGCAGCAGCACGAGATTGCCGAAGTACAGGCCATAGCCGATCGCGAGCGCCACCGTGCCGCCCGTGAAATTGCGCAGCTTGAACAGCGACAGATCAACGACAGGATGCTTGTCCGTCAACTCCCACACGATAAAGAACGCCAATGCGATCACGGCCGTGATCGCGAGCACCACGACCGTCGTCGATGAGAACCAGTCGAGATCCTTGCCCTTGTCGAGCATCACCTGCAACGAGCCGACCCACGTGATCAGCAGCACGAGACCGACCATATCGATCGGCGCCTTCTTAATGACGGAATCGCGGTTGCGGAAGATCGCCCATGTGGCGAGCGCGGCGATGATCCCGACCGGGATATTCACGTAGAAAATCCACGGCCACGAGATGTTGTCCGAAATCCAGCCACCAAGAATAGGACCGGCGACGGGCGCGATCAATGTCGTCATCGCCCACATGGACAGCGCCATCGGCGCTTTCGCGCGTGGATAACTCGCGAGCAACAGCGTTTGCGACAGCGGAATCATCGGACCGGCCACCGCGCCCTGCAGCACGCGCGAGGCGAGCAGGAACGGCAGATTCGGCGAGAGCCCGCACATCCACGACGAGATCACGAACAACACGATCGACGCCATGAACAGGCGCACCTGGCCGATGCGGTCGGTGAGCCAGCCGGTGAGCGGCACGGAGATCGCATTGGCGACCGCGAACGACGTGATCACCCACGTGCCCTGGTCGGACGACACCCCGAGGTCGCCGGAGATCGACGGGATCGACACGTTCGCAATCGACGTGTCCAGCACGTTCATGAAAACGGCGAGCGACACCGCGATGGTGCCGATCACCAGTTGCGCGCCCTCGAGCGGCGGGTGAGGGACTTGCGCTTGAGACTGAGCCATCTATTGTTCGAACCTTGTCTAATGCAGATGCGTGGCAGATGCGTACCGCTTACATCAGCTTGGCCGCGGTCTTCGATCCCGTCCCCGCCTTCTGCGGCTGACCTGCATTCGGGCCGGCGTTTTCAGTGATGATGCGGGCGATTTCCGCATCGGCCTGATCGCCGTACTTGTCGAACACGTTGGTCTGATACACGGTGTTCACCGCGCTGCCGAGTTCGCCGCCCGTGTCGTCCTTGATGCTCACTTCGACCTGCATCGACAGGCCGATGCGCAGCGGATGCTTCTCCAGTTCCTGCGGATCGAGCGCGATACGCACGGGCAGACGCTGCACGACCTTGATCCAGTTTCCCGTCGCGTTCTGAGCGGGCAGCAGTGAGAACGCCGAACCCGTACCTGCCGAGAAGCCGACCACCTTGCCTTGATACTTGACCGACGAGCCGTACACGTCCGCCGTCAGTTCGACGGGCTGGCCGATGCGCATGTGCTTGAGCTGCACTTCCTTGAAGTTCGCGTCGACCCACACGGCGTTCAGCGGCACGATCGCCATCAGCGGATTGCCCGGCGCGACGCGCTGGCCGACCTGCACCGAGCGCTTCGCGACGTAGCCTGTGACGGGCGCGGGCAGCGTGTTGCGCGCGTTGTTCAGATACGCGTCGCGGACCTTGGCGGCTGCGGCCTGCACGTTCGGGTGGCTCGCGATCGTCGTGTTCGCCGTCAGCGCGCGGTTGGACGCGAGTTGCTGCTGCGACGCGTCGAGCGCGGCTTGTGCGCTCTTGACGGCATCGCGTGCGTGCGAGATTTCTTCCTGCGACACAGCGCCCGTCTGGGCGACCTGCATGCGGCGCTTCAAATCGTCCTGCGCGCGCGACAGGTCCGACTGGCGCACGGCGACCTGCGCCTGGTACTGGCTGTCGTCGGCGTAGAGGCCGCGCACCTGGCGCACGACCTGGCCGAGATTCGCTTCCGCCGATTGCAGCGCGATGCGCGAGTCCGCGGGATCGAGGACGACGAGCGGATCACCGACCTTGACGGTCTGCGTGTCGTCCGCGTTCACGGCGACGACGGTGCCCGTCACCTGCGGCGTGATCTGCACGACGTTACCGTTCACGTACGCGTCGTCGGTCTCTTCGTGGAAACGCGCGACGAGGAAGTAGTAAAGGCCGTACGCGATCGCGGCAATCAGGATCACGATGACGAGCAGCGTCATCATGCGCTTGCGTTTGCCGTTGCTGGCCGGCTGCGCGTTCGCGGGTTGTTGGGGCGTGCTCATGGATATGCTCCGGATTCTGTCAGTCTGTATCGTTTATTCGGATCGCAATCGGGTGTGCGTGTGCTTGTGCTTGTGCCGGGGCTATTGCGCGCTCAGTTCGCCGCGTGGGCCGTCGAGGCCGACGAAGCGGGAGCATCCGTCGGCACGATGAGGCCCGTCTGCGTCGCGTCGAAACCGCCGCCGAGCGCCTTGATCAGCGCGATCTGCAGATCGCGGCGGCGCATCTTCAGATTCGTCACGGTCTGTTCGGCGGAGAGGCGGTTCTGATCGGCTGTCAGCACCTGCAATTGTGGCGAGAGACCCGCCTTGTAGCGGATCACGGCGAGCTCGTACGCTTTCGTCGACGCGTCGAGCGCGCGTTGCGCGTCGCCTTGCTGGTGATCCAGCGAGCGGATCGACGAAATCTGCGTGGCCACGTCTGACAGCGCGCCGATGAGCGTCTGGTTGTAGTTTGCGATGTCGAGGTCGAAGTCGGCGTAGCGGCCCTTCAGTTGCGAGCGCAGCGCGCCGGCGTCGAAAATGGGCAGATGGATTGCCGGGCCGAACTGGATCTGGCGGCTCGACGAGGTCAGGAATTTGCCCCAGCCGAACGCATCGAAACCGAAACCGGCAGCGAGGTTCACGTCCGGGAAGAACTCAGCCTTCGCTTCCTTCACGTCGTGCATCGCGGCTTCGACCTGCCAGCGCGCGGCGACGATGTCCGGGCGGCGCGAGATGAGATCGGCGGGTACGTTGTCGGGCAGCGTGACGGCACCGCCAGGGTTGAACACCGGCTTGGCGATCTGCAGGCCGCGGTCCGGCCCCTTGCCGAGCAGCGCGCCGAGTTCGTAGCGCGTGGTCGTGATCTGGCCGTCGAGTTCCGTCAGGTTCGACTGGCTTGTCGCGATGTTGCCGTTGGCCGTCTGACGCTCGACGTTCGTGTCGAGGCCGGCTTTCACGCGGTCGTTTGCAATGACGCCGATCGTCTGACGATTCTTGATCTCGCGCTCGGCGATGTCGCGCAGCGCATACAACTGCGCGAGCGAGTTGTACGTACGCGCAACCGACGCTGCGAGGGTCACGCGCGCCTGCTGCATGTCCGCCTCAGCTGCCTTTTCCTGCGACACGGCCTGGCCGAGCCGCTGGCGGTTCTTACCCCACAAGTCGAGATCCCAGGACGCGCTGGCGAGCACGTTGTTTTCGCTGTACCACGTCCCACCGTAGGGCGGCGGGAATAGCGCATTGGCGGAATACAGCTCGCGGGTCCACGAATAGCTGCCCTCGACCTTCGGATAAAGCGCCGACTTCGACGATTCGATATAGGACGAAGCCTTCGCGATGCGCGCCTGCGCCTGCGCGATCGACGGATTGCCTTCGAGCGCTTCCGCGATCAGCTTCGGCAACTGCGGGTCGCCGAACTGGCCGGCCCAATCGAGCGCCGGCCACTGGCCGCCTTCGGCGGGCAGGCTTTGCGACGCTTCGAATTGCGAGGTCGACGCAATCTTGTTGTCGTTCTTCAGATCGAAATAGTTCGCGCAGCCGGCGAGGGCGAACGCCGCCACGGCTGCGGCGACGGCCGCACGGCACGACGAAGCGGGCGCGGGCCTGGAAAGGAATTTCATCGCTCGACTCTTTGCGTGTAATGGCATTTTTCTATAATGGACGATGCAACTAATTTCTTACGATTTGTTATCGGTATTGCTTGCCGAGTCACGGGTTTCGCTGACCACTTCGCAGCTGTTCGCGAGCACCCGTCTCAGAAGACTTTTGAGGAATCCCGTTTCCTCTGGCGAAAAGCCGGATAGCAGTTTCTCGGTCACGCTGGTGAAGACAGCCGGCATGCGCGCGGCGATTGCGTGACCTTCGGCCGTCAGCGCAAGGCGCACGGCGCGCCGGTCTTCAGCGCTGCGCACCCGCGTCAGCAGACCGCGTTTTTCGAGGCGATCGATCAGGCGCGTGACGGCGCTGGCGTCGATGCCGTATTCCCGAGCGAGTTCGGCGGCGAGCAGGCATTTGCCGCTGGCAACCATGAACAGCACGCTGGCCTGCTGGCTGGTGATACCGAGTTCGGCCATCGTGCGTTGCGTCACGAGGTTCGACATGGTCGATTTCACGCGGGAGATCAGATAGCCGACGCTCTCGCCCAGCTGGTATTCGCTAACCTCGGGCGATGGCGTGTGGGACGTTTCGGTCATGATTCTCATGCGAATGCAATGGTTGACTATGCAGGATTGTAGAGACGAATAATTGACGCGGCAAGCGTTATTACAGCTTAGGCAAGGATCTTTCTCGCGCCAGAAAAGAGTGCGCGGCGGCTGCGCGCGGCGTGTTGCATGTCGCTTTATTGAGGCAGTGGAGTCCGGTATCAGGGAATACCAGAAAAGCGTCACTCGTTCGTGCTATACTTATTGGTTCCCAAAAGTGCGCTTTGGGCTTGGCGAAGGTGGCTGGGCAGGTGGCGCACTCCACTCGTATCCCAGCGTCTCCAGGTTCCTATGTCCCGCGCTCTTCGCAACATCGCCATCATCGCTCACGTCGACCACGGCAAAACCACGCTCGTCGACCAGCTGCTCCGCCAGTCCGGTACCTTCCGCGAAAACCAGCAGATCGCTGAACGCGTGATGGATTCGAACGACATCGAAAAAGAGCGTGGCATCACCATTCTCGCCAAGAATTGCGCCGTCGAATACGAAGGCACGCACATCAACATCGTCGACACCCCGGGCCACGCCGACTTCGGCGGTGAAGTGGAGCGTGTGCTGTCGATGGTCGATTCCGTGCTGCTGCTCGTCGACGCCGTCGAAGGCCCGATGCCGCAAACCCGCTTCGTGACGAAAAAGGCGCTTGCGCTGGGTCTGAAGCCGATCGTCGTGATCAACAAGATCGACCGTCCGGGCGCGCGTATCGACTGGGTGATCAACCAGACGTTCGACCTGTTCGACAAGCTCGGCGCATCCGAAGACCAGCTTGACTTCCCGATCGTCTACGCGTCGGGCCTGAACGGTTATGCCGACCTGGACCCGAGCGTGCGCGAAGGCACGATGCGCCCGCTGTTCGAAGCGATTCTCGAACACGTGCCCGTTCGCCCGGCCGATCCGGACGGTCCCCTGCAGTTGCAGATCACGTCGCTGGATTACTCGACGTACGTCGGCCGTATCGGCGTGGGCCGTATCACGCGCGGCCGTATCAAGCCGGGTCAGCAGGTCGTGATCCGCTTCGGTCCGGAAGGCGAAATCCTGAGCCGCAAGATCAACCAGGTGCTGTCGTTCGAAGGCCTCGAGCGCGTGCAGGTCGCTGAAGCCGAAGCGGGCGACATCGTGCTGATCAACGGCATCGAAGAAGTCGGCATCGGCGCGACGATCTGCGCGCCGGAAGCGCCCGAAGCGCTGCCGATGATCACCGTCGACGAACCCACGCTGACGATGAACTTCCTCGTGAATTCGTCGCCGCTCGCAGGCAAGGAAGGCAAGTTTGTCACGAGCCGCCAGATCCGCGATCGTCTGATGAAGGAACTGAACCACAACGTCGCGCTGCGCGTGAAAGACACCGGCGACGAAACCGTGTTCGAAGTGTCGGGCCGTGGCGAGTTGCACCTGACCATCCTGATCGAAAACATGCGCCGCGAAGGCTACGAGATGGCCGTGTCGCGTCCGCGCGTCGTGCTGCATGAAGTCGACGGCGTGAAGCACGAGCCGTACGAACTGCTGACGGTCGACCTCGAAGACTCGCACCAGGGCGGCGTCATGGAAGAGCTTGGCCGCCGCAAGGGCGAAATGCTCGACATGGCGTCGGACGGCCGTGGCCGTACGCGCCTCGAGTACCGCATTCCGGCGCGTGGCCTGATCGGTTTCCAGGGCGAATTCCTGACGCTCACGCGCGGCACAGGCCTGATGAGCCACGTGTTCGACGAATACGCGCCCGTCAAGGACGGTTCGCTCGGCGAGCGCCGCAACGGCGTGCTGATCTCGCAAGACGACGGCGCGGCTGTCGCCTACGCACTGTGGAAACTGCAGGATCGCGGCCGCATGTTCGTGAAGCCGGGCGACGCGCTGTACGAAGGCATGATCATCGGCATTCATAGCCGTGACAACGACCTCGTCGTGAACCCGATCAAGGGCAAGCAGCTGACCAACGTGCGTGCGTCGGGCACTGACGAAGCCGTGCGCCTCGTGCCGGCGATCCAGATGTCGCTGGAATACGCGGTCGAATTCATCGACGAAGACGAACTCGTTGAAGTGACGCCGCAAAGCATCCGTCTGCGCAAGCGCCATCTGAAGGAACACGAGCGCCGCCGCGCAAGCCGCGAAGCAGCCGTCGACTGATCGCGCGAAGTCTCGCGAAAGTCTCAGTGAAAAGCCGCCCTCGGGCGGCTTTTTGCATTGGCGTTGCGCGTTTCGCTGCAGAGCTTCCTATAAGCGCCTAAAGTATTCTTCTGCAGTGCCGCAAACACTGTTGCGCAAGCATAAAACTTGCCGCAAAGCCCCGTACCACGGGCTTTCCAGTTGGGACCTGTCCTATGTCAACTATGGGTTATGTGATATGCTCCCGCGAGTGCAAGTTTTAGGTCCTTCCAAGCAAGACTTGATTCGCGCAATCCGCTAAACGGTCAGGCCGTGTCGCGGAAGGTTCAGTAACCCGCTATTTCTCGAGAAGCTCGAAGAAAGGTGAGCGTAAAATGATGAAGCAATTCCAGTCGAACTCGTATCTGTTCGGCGGCAATGCTCCGTACGTAGAAGAGTTGTACGAAGCATATCTCGACAATCCCGCGTCAGTGCCCGAGACCTGGCGCAATTATTTCGACGCCCTGCAGAACGTTCCTGCATCGGATGGCACCAGTGCCAACGACGTGGCCCATGGCCCGATCGTCGAATCATTTGCTCAGCGCGCAAAGGCGAACGCCTTCCTGCCGCGCACGGGCGGTGAAGATCTCACCACCGCGCGTAAGCAAGTCTATGTGCAGTCCCTGATCGGCGCATATCGCTTCCTCGGCTCGCAATGGGCCAACCTCGATCCTCTGAAGCGCCGCGAACGTCCGAACATTCCCGAGCTTGAACCTGCGTTCTACGACTTCACCGAAGCCGACATGGACCAGACGTTCAACACGAACAACCTGTACTTCGGTTTCGAGCAGGCTTCGTTGCGGGACATCGTCAAGGCGTTGCGCGACACGTACTGCGGCACGATCGGCGCCGAGTACATGTACCTGAGCGATCCGGAACAGAAGCGCTGGTGGAAGGAACGTCTCGAATCGATCCGCTCCACGCCGAACTTCACGGCTGACAAGAAGAAGCACATCCTGAACCGTCTGACGGCAGCAGAAGGCCTCGAGCGCTTCCTGCACACCAAGTACGTCGGTCAGAAGCGCTTCTCGCTGGAAGGCGGCGAAAGCTTCATCGCATCGATGGACGAAGTCGTGCACCACGCAGGCAAGAGCGGCGTGCAGGAAATCGTCATCGGCATGGCGCACCGTGGCCGTCTGAATGTGCTGGTCAACACGCTGGGCAAGATGCCCGCCGACCTGTTCGCCGAATTCGAAGGCAAGCACGTCGACGACCTGCCCGCAGGCGATGTGAAGTACCACAAGGGCTTCTCGTCGGATGTCGCGACGGAAGGCGGCCCGGTTCACCTGTCGCTCGCGTTCAACCCGTCGCACCTCGAAATCGTCAACCCGGTGGTCGAAGGCTCGGCGAAGGCCCGTATGGACCGTCGCGGCGACGAGAACGGCCTGCAAGTGCTGCCCGTGCAGATCCACGGCGACGCCGCCTTCGCAGGCCAGGGCGTCGTGATGGAAACGCTGAACCTCGCGCAAACGCGCGGTTACGGCACGCACGGCACGCTGCACATCGTCATCAACAACCAGATCGGCTTCACCACGTCCGACCCGCGCGACGCACGCTCCACGCTGTATTGCTCGGACGTCGTCAAGATGATCGAAGCGCCCGTGCTGCACGTGAATGGCGACGATCCTGAAGCTGTCGTGCTGGCCACGCAAATGGCCATCGACTTCCGGATGCAGTTCCACAAGGATGTCGTGATCGACATCATCTGCTTCCGCAAGCTGGGCCACAACGAGCAGGACACGCCGGCCGTCACGCAGCCGCTGATGTACAAGACGATCGCCAAGCACCCGGGCACGCGCGCGCTGTACGCAGAACGCCTCGTGCAGCAAGGCGTCATCACCGCCGATCAAGGCGATGAATTCGTCAAGGCATACCGCAAGGCGATGGACGAAGGTCACCACACGGTCGACCCGGTCCTGTCGAACTACAAGAGCAAGTACGCTGTCGACTGGGTTCCGTTCCTGAACCGCAAGTGGACGGACGCAGCGGATACCGCAGTGCCGCTCGCCGAACTCAAGCGTCTGGCCGAGCGCATCACGACGATCCCCGAAGGCTTCAAGGTTCACCCGCTCGTCGAGCGCGTGATCAACGACCGCCGTGCAATGGGCCGTGGCGAAGCGCAACTCGACTGGGGCATGGGCGAGCATCTGGCCTTCGCGTCGCTGGTTGCATCGGGTTATGCCGTGCGCCTGACGGGTCAGGACTCGGGCCGTGGCACGTTCACGCACCGTCACGCAGTGCTGCACGACCAGAACCGCGAACGCTGGAACGACGGCACGTACGTGCCGCTGCAGAACATCGCCGAAGGTCAGGCGAAGTTCACGGTGATCGACTCGGTGCTGTCCGAAGAAGCCGTGCTCGGCTTCGAATACGGCTACTCGACGGCTGAGCCGAACACGTTCGTCGCGTGGGAAGCGCAGTTCGGCGACTTCGTGAATGGCGCGCAGGTCGTGATCGACCAGTTCATCTCGTCGGGCGAAGTGAAGTGGGGCCGCGTGTCGGGCCTGACGATGCTGCTGCCGCACGGCTACGAAGGCCAGGGTCCGGAGCACTCGTCGGCGCGTATCGAACGCTTCCTGCAGCTGTGCGCAGATCACAACATGCAGGTCGTTCAACCGACCACGCCGGCACAGGTTTTCCACCTGCTGCGCCGCCAGATGATCCGTCTGTTCCGCAAGCCGCTCGTCGTCTTCACGCCGAAGTCGCTGCTGCGTCACAAGGAAGCCGTGTCGGATCTGTCGGAACTCGCGAAGGGCTCGTTCCAGCCGGTTCTCAGCGAAACGGACGATTCGATCGACGCCAAGAAGGTCAAGCGCGTGCTGGTCTGCTCGGGCCGCGTGTACTACGACCTGCTCGCGCATCGCCGCGAAGCGAAGGCACAAGACGTCGCGATCGTGCGTATCGAACAGCTGTATCCGTTCGCGCACAAGCAGTTCGAATCCGAACTGAAGAAGTACGACAACGCAACCGAAGTGGTGTGGGTGCAGGACGAGCCGCAGAATCAGGGCCCGTGGTTCTACATCGAACATCACCTGCGCGAAGGCATGAAGGAAGGACAGAAGCTGGCATACAGCGGCCGTCCCGCTTCGGCTTCGCCCGCTGTCGGCTACTACGCGAAGCACTACGAGCAGCAGAAGGCGCTGATCGAAGGCGCGTTTGGCCGTCTGAAAGGCGCGTCCATCGTTAAATAACCACAGAGAGCGAACCGGGAAAGCGCTGAGCGCTTTCCCGCCCCGCGTCTGAACATCCCATGTAAGCGCGACTACTACGCGCAAATATCGGACGCGGCTCGCACAAGGTTCGTTGTCATCCGATACGTATTCAGAGAAATCAAATGGCTATTGTTGAAGTCAAGGTCCCCCAGCTGTCCGAGTCGGTCTCGGAAGCCACGATGCTGCAGTGGAAGAAGAAGCCGGGCGAAGCTGTCGCCCAGGACGAAATCCTGATCGAAATCGAAACCGACAAGGTCGTGCTCGAAGTGCCGGCTCCGTCGGCAGGCGTGCTCGCGCAGGTCATCAAGAACGACGGCGATATCGTGGTCGCCGACGAAGTGATCGCGAAGATCGATACGGAAGGCAAGGCGGGCGAAGCGGCTGTCGAAGCCGAAGTCAAGCCGGCTCCGCAAGCTGAGCCGGCAGCCGCGGCTGCACCGGCACAGGCTGCCGCTGTGGCGGGCGCAAGCACCACGGCGTCGCCGGCTGCGACGAAGATTCTGGCCGAGAAGGGCGTCGCTGCGGGCGACGTCGCCGGCACGGGCCGCGATGGCCGCATCACGAAGCAGGATGCCGTCGCCGCAGGCGCACCGGCTGCCAAGGCTGCGCCGGCACCGGCCGCAGCGCCCGCACGCGCTGTCAAGAAGCCGGCTCTGCCGCAAGTGGGCGCGCCGGCATCGGCCGACCAGTGGCTCAAGGACCGTCCGGAACAGCGCGTGCCGATGTCGCGTCTGCGCGCGCGTATCGCCGAGCGTCTGCTCGAATCGCAGCAAACCAACGCCATCCTAACGACGTTCAACGAAGTGAACATGGCGCCCGTCATGGACCTGCGCAACAAGTACAAGGACAAGTTCGAGAAGGAACATGGCGTGAAGCTCGGCTTCATGTCGTTCTTCGTGAAGGCGGCTGTCCACGCGCTGAAGAAGTTCCCGCTGGTGAACGCATCGATCGACGGTAACGACATCGTCTATCACGGCTACTTCGACATCGGTATCGCTGTCGGCTCGCCGCGTGGTCTGGTGGTGCCGATCCTGCGCAACGCTGACCAGATGAGCCTTGCGGACATCGAGAAGAAGATCGCCGAATTCGGCCAGAAGGCGAAGGACGGCAAGCTGTCGATCGAAGAAATGACGGGTGGTACGTTCTCGATCTCGAACGGCGGCGTGTTCGGCTCGATGCTGTCGACCCCGATCATCAACCCGCCGCAATCGGCGATCCTCGGCGTGCACGCAACGAAGGAACGCGCAGTGGTCGAAAACGGCCAGATCGTGATCCGCCCGATGAACTATCTGGCGCTGTCGTACGACCACCGTATCATCGACGGCCGCGAAGCCGTGCTGTCGCTGGTTGCCATGAAGGACGCGCTGGAAGATCCGGCCCGTCTGCTGCTCGACCTGTAATGCCTGACGCGCGGCGGCTTGAAGTTGCGGGCCGCCGTCGCGATATAGGTATCGGGTGTCTCTCGCATTTCCGCAGTATCTGAAGCCACGCGCGCCGCGAAGCGCGGCCGCGTCGGTTAGCCAAAAAGGATAGTCATGTCCAAAGAATTTGACGTCGTCGTGATCGGTGCCGGTCCCGGCGGCTACATCGCGGCCATTCGCGCTGCGCAACTCGGCAAGACGGTTGCCTGTATCGAAAAGTGGAAGAACCCGGCCGGCGCGCTGAAGCTGGGCGGCACGTGCCTGAACGTCGGCTGCATTCCGTCGAAGGCGTTGCTGGCGTCGTCGGAAGAGTTCGAAAACGCGTCGCATCACCTCGCGGACCACGGCATCAGCGTGGAAAACGTGAAGGTCGATATCGCGAAGATGCTGGCCCGCAAGGAAGGCATCGTCGAAAAGATGACGAAGGGCATCGAGTTCCTGTTCCGCAAGAACAAGATCACGTGGCTCAAGGGCCACGGCAAGTTCACGGGCAAGACGGACGCCGGTGTGCAGATCGAAGTGTCGGGCGAAGGCGAAACGGAAGTGGTCACGGCGAAGAACGTGATCATCGCGACGGGCTCGAAGGCGCGTCACCTGCCGAACGTTCCCGTCGACAACAAGATCGTCGCGGACAACGAAGGCGCGCTGTCGTTCACCGAAGTGCCGAAGAAGCTCGCTGTGATCGGCGCGGGCGTGATCGGCCTGGAACTGGGCTCGGTGTGGCGCCGCCTGGGCTCGGAAGTCACCGTGCTCGAAGCGCTGCCTGAATTCCTCGGCGCCGCTGACCAGGCGCTCGCGAAGGAAGCCGCGAAGCAGTTCAAGAAGCAGGGCCTCGATATTCACGTCGGCGTGAAGGTCGGCGAAGTGAAGGCAAGCGACAACAGCGTGTCGATCGCTTACACGGACAAGGACGGCAACGCGAAGACGCTCGACGCGGACCGCCTGATCGTGTCGATCGGCCGCGTGCCGAATACCGACAACCTCGGTCTCGAAGCGATCGGCCTGAAGGCGAACGAGCGCGGCTTCATCGACGTCGACGACCATTGCGCGACGTCGGTGCCGAACGTGTACGCGATCGGCGACGTGGTGCGCGGCCCGATGCTCGCGCACAAGGCCGAAGACGAAGGCGTGCTGGTTGCCGAAATCATCGACGGCCAGAAGCCGCACATCGACTACAACTGCGTGCCGTGGGTCATCTACACGGAACCGGAAATCGCGTGGGTCGGCAAGACGGAGCAGCAACTGAAGGCTGAAGGCCGCGAAGTCAAGACGGGCCAGTTCCCGTTCATGGCGAACGGACGCGCGCTCGGCATCAACAAGGCGGATGGTTTCGTCAAGATGATCGCCGACGCGAAGACGGACGAACTGCTCGGCGTGCACATCATCTCGGCGAACGCGTCGGATCTGATCGCTGAAGCGGTTGTAGCGATGGAGTTCAAGGCTGCGTCGGAAGACATCGGCCGTATCTGCCATCCGCACCCGTCGCTGTCTGAAGTGATGCGTGAAGCGGCACTCGCCGTCGACAAGCGCGCGCTGAACATGTAAGACGCATCTGCCCAGTTCTGAACTACGCTGAACATGGGCTGAAAGCGAAACACGACGAAGGCGGGTGGGTTGAATCCCTCCCGCCTTCTTCATTGCTGCCTCACACAATGAACGTCACCGAATACTACGAACAGGAACTGCAGACCCGGGGATACGAGTCTGATCCGGCCCAACGCGCGGCCGTCGATCGTCTGCAACAGTGCTATGAAGAGTGGGCTGCGTATAAGGCACGTCGTCCGAACGCCTTTATGAAGCTGATCATGCACCCTGATCTGCCGAAGGGTGTCTATATGTGGGGCGGCGTAGGGCGCGGAAAGAGCTTCCTGATGGACAGCTTTTACGCAATCGTGCCGCTCGTGCGTAAGACGCGTCTGCATTTTCACGAGTTCATGCGAGAAGTGCATCGCGAACTCGAAGAACTGAAAGGGCAGGCCGATCCGCTCGACGAACTCGCACGACGTATAGCGAAGCGTTATAGGCTGATTTGCTTCGACGAATTCCACGTGTCCGATATCGCGGACGCGATGATCCTGTACCGGTTGCTGGATCGTCTTTTCACGAACGGCGTCCAGTTCGTGATGACGTCCAACTACGATCCCGATCTGCTCTATCCCGACGGCCTGCATCGCGACCGTCTGCTGCCCGCCATCGAACTGATCAAGAGCAAGCTCGACGTGATCAACGTCGATGCTGGCATCGATTACCGGCGGCGCACGCTGTCGCAGGTCGAGGTGTATCACACGCCGCTCGGCGCAGCCTCCGACAAGGCGTTGCGCGACGCATTCGGCAAGCTCGCGGCCGTGCCCGACGAAAGTCCGCTGCTGCACATCGAGAAGCGCGAATTGAAGGCGCTGCGCCGCGCGGACGGCGTCGTCTGGTTCGATTTCGCGACGCTGTGCGGCGGCCCGCGCTCGCAGAACGACTATCTCGAACTGGCGAGCCGCTTCCACGCGGTGATTCTGTCCGGCATTCCGCAGATGACGCCTCGTATGCAGTCCGAAGCGCGTCGTTTCACGTGGCTGATCGACGTCTTTTACGATCACAAGGTCAAGCTGCTGATGTCGGCTGCCGTACCGCCCGAAGAGCTCTACACGGAAGGGCCGATGGCCAACGAGTTCACGCGCACGGTTTCACGTATCGTCGAGATGCAGTCGCAGGAATATCTGGATGCGCCGCGGCGGATCGTTGATACATCGTTGACCTGATCAAATTCCTTCCTGCGGCCGCCCCGTTTGGGATAGCGCGATACGCGCTGAACCATGTGGCAGCGGCTGGCGATGCATTTTCAAGATTCGGATTGGTCTGATATTCGGTAGTGGGGCGACTCTATATCGTCGAAATACTCTTGACGAATGGAGAACCCATGACCCCCTATCGCGATATCAGTGATGAAGAATGGCAGCGCATCGCGCCGCTGCTGCCGGAACTGCGTCCACGTTCCGAACTGCGCGGACGTCCTCTTGCCAACACCCGCTCCGTGCTCAACGGTGTGCTCTGGGTGATCTACAGCGGCGCTACCTGGTCCGCCATGCCGCGCAAATACCCGTCGTATCAAACCTGTCACCGGCGCTTCAAGGCGTGGCATCAGGCTGGCGTCTTGCAACGTGTGATGGACCAACTGTTCGGCGACGCAAGCGGCGAACTGTGCAACACGATGGAATCCCGGATGCGCACTCATGCGCCGAACGTGGCCACGGCCGCGAACGATACTGCGCAACCGTCCGTGCCCGCCATGCCGCTGTTCACGCCGCCGTCTGTCGTGCCCGCGGCACCGCTGGTGTTCGACTACACCAGTCCTTTCAAGAACGCGGCATGACGGATCGAACGAATTGAGCGCGCACGACAACAAAAAGCCGGTCTGGCGAGACTAAACGCCAGACCGGCTTTTTTACGTCCTGCTGCGGCGCTCGCCGAAAAGCGAGCACTGCGCGACCACCTCAGTTCTGGCGAATCCACGTCTGCGAACGCCCCAGCAGCGATACGCCGATATACCCGCGCACCACCAGCTTCTGTCCACCGTCTTCGACGTGCATCTTGCATTTGTAGAGCTTGCCGTTCTCCGGGTCGAGAATCTGCCCGCCGTCCCAGCCTTCGCCGTCCTTTTTCATATCGTCGATGATCGTCATGCCGAGAATCGGCTGATCCTTGCGCGCGTCCGTGCAGGCGGTGCAGCGGCGATCCGGCTGATCGTTCGGGCCGAGCCCCTTGATGACCTTGCCGCTCAGTCTGCCGTTCCCGTCCTGCGTGATCTGCACGAGTGCTTTGGGCTGACCCGTGTGATCGTCGATGGTTTGCCATGTGCCGACAGGCGTGTCGGCTTGTGCGAATGCCGTGACGGCGCCAGCGAGCAGCGCACCGGCCACGACAGCCTGTTTCAACGTAGTGCCGAGCGCAAAGCGCGCGCGCCGGGTGAGTGATGTCATTGTCGTCCTCCTTGTTGAAAATCGTCGCGATGAATGTCGCGCGGCGCCGTGTGAGTGCTGATGCGAGGCGGCGCCATGCCTGTCTTTCGATGCATGAGAGAAGGCAGAATACGTGAAAGTATCCGCCCCATTTGATAGTGAATGCTCTAATGGGTGCATGTTCTTGCAACGTTGCATGAGTCAGTTCAACTGATATGAGAACGTCGCGTTGATGCGCGGACTGCGCGACGCGCTCTCGACGGGCGCATCGCCGACCGCCTTCGCGACGGACAGATCGAGGCTGTAATACTTCGCGTCGGAGATTCGAAAGCCGAGCGCCACCGAAGCAAGTTTCTTCGGCTTCGGCGTGCCCGCATGCAGACAGACGCGCGCCATGTCGAACGAAACATACGGTGTGAACGTGCGCAGATACGTGAAGCCGAGTGCGATCGCGCGATTGATTTCGATCGACGCGCCCCAGCCCGAATCGCCCGGTCTCTCGCCCGGTTGATAGCCCTGCGCGAAGCGTTGCGCGCCGAATGAAATCTGCTCGGAGGTCGGCAGCGAGTCGGGGCTATATTGGCCCGTCGCGGCGACCGTCGTGCCGATGCCGAGCGGCCACTCGTTGGTTTGCGAAAAGCTTGCGCCCGTGCGCACGAAGGTGATCGAAGCGGGATTGACGGTTGTCGTGCCGGGGATGTTCGAGTCGCCGGCCTTGCCCGCGCCGAGTATGTCGAACGCCTTCGCGACGTTGATGCTGGCATTGCGCGCCTGGCCCGTCTGCACGTCCGCGTAGTCGGCCTGCAACTGCAGCACGCGCACCTGCGACCGCAACCCGATCGTCGCGCCCGTGATCGTATTGTTGAAACGGTCTTCATCGTGCGAGGCGTAGGCCGTGACCGTTCCCGAGAGACTGCGCGCGTTGCTCAGGATGAACGGATACGACAGCGAGCCGCCGATCCTGTCGTTGATCGCCGTCCGCTCGACGTACGACGGCAAGCCAGGATTGTCCTTCGGATTGCCGCGATAGTGGGAGGCATCGATCTTCGCAGTCATGCCTTCACTGCCGATGGGTAGCGCGCCATGCGCCGCGAGATAGGTGACATTGCCGCGCCCCTTCGGCAGCAGCGCCGACACGCTCAACTGCTCGCCGAGCGACGTGAGCCCGTTCTCCGTCGTCGTCAGCAACCCTTGCACGCCGGGCAGGAGGCCCATCGCGTTGATATAGCGCTCGAAGGTCGTGTGATGCGGCGCGGCTGCACCGGCTGCTTGCCGTTGCGCGCAGCAGTCAGCCTGTGCCTGCCGAGAGCGTGGCGGAAGTGCTCGTCGATCGCAGCAAGTGGGATATGGCGGAGCGCAGCCGCGTGCTCGCCGCGCTCGATGCGAACAGCTGGCGCCGCCAGGACACGGCGCAATACCTCGGTATCAGCCGCAAGGTGCTGTGGGAAAAGATGCGTAAGTACCAAATTTTCAACGAGGAACCCGAAACGCGTGAAAGTGAGTAATAATTGAACGCTTTTGCAAAACTAAAACACGACACGAGCAGAAATTACATGGACCAGAAGTCGAAAGTTCGACACATCGTGATGTCGGCAATGATCGTTTTCGGGGGCGTTCAAGGGGTCTACGCGCAGAGTTCTGCCAGTAACGGCACGGACGACGCAGCGGGTGTGATCGCTGCGCAGACGACGCCAGCTGCTGCTCCCGTCGCTGCGGCCAGTCAAACGATTGCGCTCACGCCGGACGAGGCGAAGCAGTCGGCGACGGGCAATGTCGCGGAACTGCAACAGAAGATTCACAGCGCCGACCTCACCGAATTGCGCACGACCTACAACAGCAGCTACGGGGCAAGCCTGTTGTTCTATGGCAAGGACATGACGTACTACGTCGCGCTCTTCCAGCAGAAGAACTTCTGGCGCGTCATCAAGACGCAGGACGAAGCGCGCGCCGAGCAGATCTACCGCGACTTCGCACGTCAGACGGCGCAGCTGTCGGATGTCGAAATCCGTCGCACCAAGCTCGAAGCGCAGAAGGCGTACACGGATCACCTCGTCGCACTGTCGCAGGAACGCGCGAACCGTCTGCAGGCCGACCTGAACATCGCGCACGAGCAGCAGACCATCGTCAACAGCATGCAGCAGCAGACCCGTGCGGAAGCCGTGGCGCTCGCGCAGCAGAAGGCGCAGTCGCAGGAGCAGTTGCGCGCGGCGCAGCGTCAGGTGCGCGATCTGCAGCGTCAGCTCGAAAGCGGCTTGCCGGTGCACTGACGTTGCAAGAGCCGCGCTGGCCTCCGACGGCTTTGCGGCTCGCCCAGCGTGCTTGACGGGAGCCTCGCCGCGCATGTGACGCGGCGAGGGTCCGTTCGTCTGCGCCGCTGTCATGCGGTTGCGTCGACACAGGCGGCGATAGCAACGTGAACCGTGCATGCAAGTGCACGGCGCGCTCGTCATCGGTCAACAGGCCGTCTTCATCCATCCCGCGTGCGCGCACCGTCCACGCGGATGGCACATCTCGCCTCGCAACTGCCTTCCTCAGCGCGACTTCTTCTGCTTGCCCTTGCGGCTTGCGTCGTCCTCGTCCTGGTCGGGATCGACCGCAATCGGGTCGCTGGCGGGAAAGGTCTCGTCGAGTGCCTCGTCGAGGCGTTCGTCACTGGACGGATGTGTGTCGGTTGACTTCGGGGTGGGGTGTTTCGAAGTGGACATGACAGGCTCCCCTACATAGATTGAAGTCAGCATAGCGCAAACAGGCTATCGAAGCCGCCTGGGCCAATGGCATAGGTCAAACGCACATAGAACAGGCACCGAACGCACGCGGCGTAGCGCGAATCGCACGCGGAGCAGCGACTCAGGTTGAAGATTGCGAAAGCATGTTGTAGGTTCCATACAGGCCAATGGAATTTCTCGCGGGATCGTTCGTTATTACGGTGTCACACGACGCGGCGCACACGAAAGCGCCGGGCGCGGCTGACTTACGAGGGCGAACATGCAACCGAACGGATATGGCAACGGACAGCGCTTGAACGCGACACATGTTGTCGAATCGGAACTGGAGCATCTGGAGTGGGCAATGCGTCAGCCGATGGTGCGTCTGCTGAATGCCCGCTACTGGCAGCGACGGGTACTCGAAGTGAAGTGCGGGTATGAACTGACTGCCCAGCAGGGCGTGCGGATCGAGAGGATGCTCAAGCAGCTGGCCAGTCGTCCCGGCTAGCCAGCCGCCCGTGTTGCATTGCAGGCGCGCCGGGTGCGCGCCTCATTCTGCCGTTAAGCCTGTCTGGCTCATGCGGCCTTATTCAGTGCCGCCGCCGTTGTTACCCTGATCGTTACCGTTATTGCCTGCGCCGTACAGACGTCTGCGGCGGGTGACGACCACGGGAGCGTCCGACGACGAAGACCGGTCCGACGGCCCTTGCGATGCGCCATACGACTCACGCGGCTCCCGGGGCTCGCGGTGTTCACGCGAGCCGTGCGGACCGCGTGCGGAATGCTCGCCATGCGACGGCCGTCCTGCGCGCGGCGTGGGGCGCGTGCCCGTGTCGAGCTGGATCGTGGAAATGGCGCGCTTGTAGATGCCTTGCAGCCCGACGGGCGTGCGCAGCATCACCAGATACTGGTCGAACGACTCAATGCAGCCCGTCAGGCGAATGCCGTTGACGAGGTAAATCTCGACGCGCTTACGTTCTTTGCGCGCTGCGTTCATAAAGTCGTTTTGCGGATGCGATTCTGCGGAAGGCATGGACAATTGTGTGTAGAGAAACGGTTGTTCGCCGTGATTTTACCCGTTGTCGCTTTATGGCGACATGACGGGTTGGAAACGTCGAACGGGGTTGACGACCACTATAACCACTTGTGGGCGCGGAAGCATCCTTTAAAGATCAAGTGTAACGTGGAGTTACCAAATCAATGCGGCGCTATGCGCGCCAGCCAACGTTCACGGGCGATTGAAGGCGCCGGACGGCGTCGATACGCACGCTCGTTCCAGACGAAAGTTGTCGCCATTCGCGAATGCCGCGGAATAAAACGCCCGCCACGAGCGTTAATCGGTCAGGCATCGCACGAAAGCCGCGAAGCCGTGAGATGGCAAGACGGAAGCATCGGCAGCACGCATCGGAAATCGGCGTCCGTCTTTGCAGAACGTTGCCTCAACTGTCCAATGGGTCACCGGCGTCGCGTCATCTGTCGCTCGCGTCCGTGCCGCCGGTTCAACGCATGGCTGTGCGATACGTCGCGCCTCGCCGTGCAGGAGGTTCTACATGAAAGTGTCCAGACTGGTATCGGCTGTATTCGTCGTGCTCGCGCTCGGGGTGGCGTCGCTCTCGCTGACCGCGTGTCAATCCACGGGCGATATGACTCCGTCGGGTGGGAGCAGCAGCGGCACGAGCGGCAGCGGTGGCGGCTATTGACGATGCCTGTGCTCGCATGAAAGCTTGCGCCGGGTGAACTTCGAAGCGGAAGTGATTTCGTGGCTCCCGCAGTTGCGGCGCTATGCGCGTGCGCTGACGGGCGACCCAGCTTGGGCGGACGATCTGGTTCAGGATACGGCCGAGCGCGCGCTCGCGCGCTGGAAGGGCTTTCGCCCCGACAGCAATCTGCGCGCGTGGCTGCTGACTATCCTGCGGCACCTGTATATCGACCAGCTGCGGGTGCGCCGCGAAATCGCCGTCGACGACGAGAGCGCGCCATGGCGCAATCTCGAAGCGCCGCGCGGCGAAGTCGACGGTCTGGTATTGCGCGATGTGCAGCGCGCGCTTTATTGTCTGCCCGTCGAGCAGCGCGAGGTGATGTTGCTGGTTTGCGTGGAGGAGTTGAGCTATCAGGAGGCGTCCGTGGCGCTTGGCGTGCCGATTGGCACGGTGATGTCGCGGCTGTCTCGCGCCCGCGAGCATATGCGGGCACTGTTGACGGAAGGGCCCGTCCACAAGTCGCCGTCGCTGAAAGTGGTGAAGGCCAGGTGAGAAGCGCGCAATGAACAACGACGAAAACACTACCGGTTCCGCGAACGCGCCAGATCTGCGCGCGCTGTCGGCATTCGTCGACAGCGAGTTGCCCGAGCACGAGCGCGCCGCCGTGCGCGAGCATCTGGCGCGCGACCCGCAAGCGTCCGCGCAGGTCGCGTCGTGGCGCGCGCAGAAGGCCGCGCTGCAGGCGCTGTGCGGCGCGCCCGAGCGCGAGGAGCCGCCATTCATCGTGCTGCGCGCGCGCATTCCGTGGTGGCGCCGGGTGGCCGTCGCCGCGTGCTGGCTCGCCGTCGGCGCGGGGCTGGCGCTTGCGCTCGGCCCGCTGGTGCCGCGCCTCACGGGCGGCGGCAATGGCGACGTGATGTCGTTCGCGCGGCGCGCGGACATCGCGTATGCCGTCTATACGCCGGAGCGCCGTCATCCCGTCGAGGTGGCGGCCGCCGAAGAAGAACATCTGATCAACTGGCTGTCGAAGCGCCTGAACCGCCATCTGTCCGTGCCGTCATTGCAGGAGTACGGCTATACGCTCGTCGGCGGACGGCTGTTGCCGGGCGAGGCGGGTCCCGCCGCGCAATTCATGTACGAGAACCAGAGCGGCGCGCGGCTCACGCTCTACGTGACGGGCATCCCGAAGGACGAGACCGCGTTCCGGCTGTTCCGCGACGGCAACCGGCGCACCTTCTACTGGATCAGCGACCACATGGGCTACGCGCTGTCCGGTCCGATCGAGGAAAACAAGCTGCGCTCGATCGCGATCGAAGTGTGCGGCGAACTCGGCGGCCGTCCGGAGACGTGGCAGTAACCGTCGCGCCGCATCGTCTTTCCAGACGCCGGAAACATCGTGTAACACGATGCGCGTCGCCGCTTCCCGCGCAACAGGAATAGCGCCTTGAGCACAAGCGTTTAAGTTGTGCAGGCGCGTGATTTTTCGCTTCCGGCGAATTTGCAGCGGCCATTGGCAGCGCGTCCTGCAAGGCGAATCGATGGCGTCTTCACGGCGACGGCACGCGAACGTGCCGCGACACCGCACCGTCGGGCAGGACACATCATGCGTACTTTGTTTGGACTCGGCGCGACGCTGTGCGTGTGCGCCGGATGTGCAGTGCCGGCTTCACCGCCCGTTGCCGCGCAAGAGCCGCTCAACGATCAGATGACATGCCGCAACATCGTCGGCCAGGCGGAGATCGACGGCACGATGCAGCAGATCAGCGGGCTCGCTTGCCAGCAGCCAGATGGGACATGGCAGATCCAGCAGGGCGGCGACGCGGCCGCCGTCATCTATCCGATTCCCGCCTATCCTTACTATGACCCCTGGTATTGGGGGCCGCCCGTCGCCGTGGGCTTCGGCGCGTCGTTCGTGTTCGTCGACCGGTTCCATCATTTCCATCACATGAACCACGTGCATTGGGGGCAGCCGGGCGGATTCCACGGCACGGGCGGCATGCACGGCTGGGGTGGCGGTCACACGTGGAGTGGCATGGGTGGCATGGGCGGCGGCCATCGGCGTTGATCGTGCGCGATGCGTGTCGTGTCGCGCGAACGCCTTTCGCCGCGCTTTGGTGGCCCTGGTTGAACGCCAGTCGTGAACAAACCCGAACGAGCTACATCCAGCAACCCGGCCAGCCGATACCGCTTCGACACGACGAGAGGACACCTTGACACGCATCCTGCCGCCGGACCTTTCCGCCGCGACGTTCGACCGCGCGCTCGCCGCCTTCGAGGCGATCGTCGGCGCGACGCAGGTCGCGTCGTCGCCGGCAAGCCTTGCGCCCTATGCCGATCCGTTCGCGCCGGGCTCGCAGGCGGCATTGTTCGTGCCGTCGGCTGCGCTGTTGCCCGCGAGCGTCGACGAGATTCGCGCGGTCCTGCGCGTCGCGAACGAGTACCGCATTCCGCTCTGGACGGTGTCCACAGGACGCAACTTCGCGTATGGTGGCGCGGCGCCGCGTTTGCCGGGATCGGTGGTGCTGGATCTGCAGCGCATGAACAAAATTCTCGCCGTCGACGAGCAGCTCGCCTATGCGCTCGTCGAACCCGGCGTCAGCTACTTCGATCTGCATCATCATCTGCGCGAGCGCGGCTACAAGCTGTGGGTCGATCCGCCCGCGGCGGGCTGGGGCAGCATCGTCGGCAACACGCTCGAACGCGGCTTCGGCACGACGGCCTACGGCGATCACGCGGCAGCGCAATGCGGGATGGAAGTGGTGCTCGCGAATGGCGACCTCGTGCGCACGGGCATGGGCGGGATTGAGATCGGCACGTCGTGGCAGGCGTTCAGGTATGGCTACGGGCCGTCGTTCGATCCGATGTTCATGCAGTCGAACTACGGCATCGTCACGAAGATGGGCGTCTGGCTGATGCCCGCGCCGAGCGCGTATCTGCTGGGCGAAATCCAGTTTCAGCGCGACGACGATCTCGAAGCGGTCGTCGAGACGTTGAGGCCGTTGCGGCTGAACGGCACGATCGCCAACCAGGCGGTGATCGAAGGCGCGCTGCGGCGGGCGGCGGGCATCGGGCCACGCTCGCAGTGGTATCAGGGCAAGGGCGTGATGCCGGAGAGCGCGATCGCGTCGATGACCGAGGCGCTGAAAATTGGCCGCTGGAATCTGCATTACGCGCTCTACGGCGAGCGCGAAGTGATCGATGCGCAAGAGGCGATCGTGCGGCGCGCGTTTGGCCGCATTCCGGGCGCGCGCATGCTGTCGAAGACCTATGACGGCAGCGCGGAGCCGGAGGCGGGCGGTGATCGCAATCTCGCCGGCATTCCGGGCATGACGGCGTTTCGCATGCTCGACTGGCGTGGCGGCAGCGGCGCGCATGTCGACTTTTCGCCCGTCTGTCCGGCGACGGGCCGCGACGCGATGCGTCAGTATTCGATGGCCAAAGCGCGCGCCAACGAATACGGCTTCGACTACTACGGCGGCTTCACATCGGGCGAGCGGCATCTGCATCACATCGCCGCGGCGATCTTCGACAAGAGCGACGCGCGGCAGAGCGAACAGGCCGCCGATCTGCTGCGCGCATGGATGAGCGACGCGCACGGCGCGGGTTACGGCGAGTACCGCTCGCATCTCGTCTACATGGACTTCGCGGCGGCGCGCTACAACTTCAATGACGGCGCCGTGCTGCGGCTGTCGGAGACGATCAAGGACGCGCTCGATCCGACGGGGATTCTGTCGCCGGGCAAGCAGGGCATCTGGCCAAAGGCGTTTCGCAACTGGCGCGGATACACGTGAACCATGAGCATGAGGGCATGACATGCAGCGGCGCACATTCATCGCAACGGGCGCATGGCTGTCGGCGGCACCGGCTTTCAGCGTGCCGTGGCTTCATCTGGACGGGATGCGCGCCGACCTCGCGCTGATCGACACGGCGCTGCCCGAATCCACGGCGCTGAGCGAGCACGCCGCGCGCATGCGTCTGCCCGTTTTCGACGTGAGCGCCACGCCGCACGCCGATATCGCCGCGCTCTGGTATGACGCGCTCGCGCCGCGCGCAATGCGCTCGGGCGGACGGCTGACACTGGTCGGTGTCACGCGCGCCGCCGACTTCTTCGTGCTCGCGCGGCTCGCGCTGCCACCCGCCGCGCCCGTCACGCACGCGCGCAGCGTGCCGCAGCGCGCGTCGGTCGCGTTCGCGCTGACGACATGATCAGAACCGGTACTCGGGGTTTTTTGGATCGAACGCCATGTCGTCGAAGGTCTTCGGCGTGATCGTCAGGAACACGATGCGTTCGAAAATCTGTCCGTCGTTGCCGTACGATTCGGCCATCCGGAAATACGGGTGCTGCAGATCGAGGCCGAGCACTTCCTTTTTCGCGTAGTACTCGGGCTGGCCCGTCGGCGTTTCGTAGGTGAAGGCAATGACGCGCACGCCGTCGATGGTTCGCACGTCGATCTCCGCGGGCCGCGTGATGCCCACGTTGGCGAATTTCTTGCCTTCGTCGAGAAACTGCTGGGCAATGAACTCGGTGCCGAGATCGCGCACCTGATGGTTCGACTGCGAGCGCGCCAGCGTGCCGTTGATCGACGTCCACAGCGGGATGAGGTTGAAGATGCCGCCGAGGTGGCCGTACATCGCGTCGGCGCGCTTCGACGCGTCGTAGATGATTTCCTGGCCTGAATGCGGGCCGTCGGGCAGCCATCGCCCGTAGATGCGCATCGGCTCGTGCGTGAGCCGCACGAGCATATGATCGGGCCGGCGCGGCCAGATGCCGCGAATGCGCTCCTGGCGCAGCATCGTGAACTCGTACGACGGGTAGCCGTTCGGTCCTTCCTCGATATAGCGCGGCACCGTGAGCGGATCGAACGATTCGAACAGCGCGACGAGCTGCGCGTCGTCCATCTGTTCGAGCGCGCCGCTTTGCGCGGCGTTGCGCAGCCATTTGACCTGCTGCTCGAGCGGCAGCTTCGCGGCATTCGCGACGGCCTCATTGGCGCCCAGCGTGACCTGCGGGGCGATATGCGCGGCGAGCGCGGACGCATCGTTCTGCGCGGCGGCGGCCCCCGCGATCAACACGCAGGCCAGCTGTGCGACGAACAGCGATATCCAGCGCGAGCCAGCACGCCAGCGACGACTGAACCGGTAGCGCGAACGCTTTTCCACAAACTCCGGGTAACGCATCAATCGCTCCCAAAAGCGCGGAAGGCTTCGCCATTGCTACGCGGTCAGGCGCGCGAAACCGTCACGAGGTTGTCTGCTTTGCCAGCTCCTGAGCGCGCAGCTCGCGCCGCAGGATCTTGCCGACATTCGTTTGCGGAAGCTCGTCGCGGAACTCGACGACCTTCGGCACCTTGTAGCCCGTCAGATTCTTGCGGCAATGCGCGATCACCTGTTCCTCGGTGAGCGAAGGGTTGCGCCGCACGACGAACACTTTCACGCGTTCGCCCTGCGCGACGTCGGGAATACCGATCGCGGCCACTTCGCGCACATCGGGGTGCATCGCGATGACGTCCTCGATCTCGTTCGGATACACATTAAAACCCGACACAAGAATCATGTCTTTCTTGCGGTCGATCAGCCGGATATAGCCGCGCGAATCCATCACGCCGATATCGCCTGTCGCGAGCCAGCCGTCGTCGTCGAGCACCTTCGCGGTTTCGTCGGGACGGTTCCAGTAGCCTTTCATCACCTGCGGGCCTTGCACGCACAGTTCGCCCGGTTCGCCGATATTCGCCCAGCTGCCGTCGTCCTTGCGAAAGCGCACCTGAGTGGACGGCGCAGGCAGGCCGATCGAGCCGTCGAACTCACGCATGTGCTTGAGATCCACCGGGTTCATCGACACGATCGGCGAGCATTCCGTCAGCCCATAGCCTTCGATGATCGGCTTGCCCGTCACCTCGCGGAAACGGTCGGCCACGGCCTTTTGCATCGCCATGCCGCCCGCCATCGCGAGCTTGAGCTTCGAGAAGTCGCGCTGGCGGAATTCTTCGTTGTCGAGGAACGCGTTGTAGAGCGTGTTGACGGCTGTGATGCCCGTGAAGGTTTCGTTGCGCAGGATCTTCATCACCATCTTGATGTCGCGCGGATTCGCGATCAGGATGTTGCGCCCGCCCAGTCCCATGAAGATCATCGCGTTCACGGTCAGCGAGTAGATGTGATAGAGCGGCAGCGGCGTGAGCACCGTTTCGATCTCGTCGGTCAGCTGGCCTTCCGCCCACACCTTCGCCTGCAGCAGATTCGCGACCATGTTCTGGTGCGTGAGCATTGCGCCTTTCGCGACACCCGTCGTGCCGCCCGTGTATTGCAGGAACGCGAGGTCATTGGGGGAAATCTGCACGGGCGCGAGCGTGCGCTGGTAGCCCGTTGCGAGCGCATCCAGCAGCGGCACGGCTTGCGGCAGGTTGTACGCGGGCACGAGCTTCTTCACGTGGCGCAGTATGAAGTTGATCAGCTTGCCTTTCAGATTCAGACCGTCCTTGAGCAGATCGCCGAGACCCGTGACGATCACGTTCTGCACGCGTGTGCCCGGCAGCGAGTCTTCGACGGTCTTCGCGAAGTTCTCGAACACGATGATGGTCTGCGCGGCGCTGTCCTTCAGCTGATGCGACAGTTCGCGCACCGTATAGAGCGGGTTCACGTTGACGACGATCGCGCCTGCCTTCAGCGTGCCGAACAGCGCGATCGGATACTGGAACGTGTTCGGCAGCATGATCGCGACGCGGTCGCCGGGCTTCACGCCGATGCTCTGCAAGTAGCTGGCGAACGCCGTCGCCTTGCGCGCCAGTTCGGCGTACGTGAGACTTTCGCCGACGCTCACATAGGCGACGCGCTCGCGAAAGCGCGTCGTGCATTCGTCGAAGAACTCGACGAGCGACGCATACTGCGACACGTCGATCTCGCGCGGCACATCGGGCGCATACGATGCATACCAGATGCCGTCCGTGTTCGGCGCGCGCTGCGCATGCGTCTGGGTTTGCGTCTGGGTTTGCATCTGCGTCTGCGTGGGTTGTGATGTCGTCGGCTCGGTCATAGCGGTGTCTCCCGGTGTACTAGCTTTGTCGTTGTATGTGTCGTGTGCATGAATCGTACGGGTACTGATGGCGCGCGATTCTACCGTTCCAGAATCGCGACCACCCCCTGGCCGCCCGCCGCGCAGATCGAAATCAGCCCACGCGCGGTGCCCGCCGGCTTGTCGAGCTGCGCGAGCAGCTTCGCAAGTCCCGCGACGATCCGTCCGCCCGTGGCAGCGAACGGATGGCCTGTCGCGAGCGATCCGCCGTTCACGTTCATTTTCGCGCGATCGATCGTTCCCAGCGCGCCTTCGAGTCCCAGTTGCGTGCGGCAGTACTCATCGTCCTGCCAGGCGGCGAGCGTGCAGAGCACCTGCGCCGCGAACGCCTCGTGAATTTCGTAGAAGTCGAAATCCTGCAACGTCAGGCCCGCGCGTTTCAGCATGCGCGGCACGGCGTACGCCGGCGCCATCAGCAAACCCTCCCTTTTCTCGAAAAAATCGACGGCGGCCGTCTCGTGCCAGGTGAGCCACGCCAGCACGGGAAGGCCGTGCGCCGCCGCCCATTCCTCGCTGGCGAGCAGCACGGCCGATGCGCCATCCGTCAGCGGCGTCGAGTTGCCCGCCGTCATCGTGCCCGCGTCGCGGTCGAACACGGGTTTCAGCGTGGCCAGCTTGTCCAGCGTCAGATCGCTGCGCAGGTTGTTGTCGCGCGCGAGACCGCGAAACGGCGTCATCAGGTCGTTCAGAAAGCCGCTCGCGTACGCTTGCGTCAGCTTGCGGTGGCTATCGTAGGCGAGCACATCTTGTGCCTCGCGCGAAATGCCCCAGCGTTTGGCCATCAGCTCGCAGTGCTCGCCCATCGACAGCCCCGTGCGCGGCTCGCTGTTACGCGGCAAAAGCGGCTTGAAGAACATGCCGGGGCGCAGCTTCGCGAGCGCGCCGACGCGCTGTCCCGCCGACTTGCCGCGGTTCGCTTCGAGCAGGATCTTGCGCAGCCGTTCGTTGACGCCGATGGGCGCGTCCGAGGTCGTATCGGCGCCGCCCGCAATGCCCGCGTCGATCTGGCCGAGCGCGATCTTGTTGGCCACCAGAATCGCCGCTTCGAGGCCCGTGCCGCAAGCCTGCTGCACGTCGTAGGCGGGCGTTTCCTTCGCCAGCGTGGTCGACAGCACGGCTTCGCGCGTCAGGTTGTAGTCGCGCGAATGCTTGATGACCGCGCCCGCCGCAACGTCGCCGAGGCGCTCGCCATGCAGGTTGTAGCGGTCGATCAGACCTTGCAGCGTGAAAGTCAGCATGTCCTGGTTCGAGGCCGTCGCGTAGGCGGTGTTCGAGCGCGCGAACGGAATGCGGTTGCCGCCCAGTATCGCGACGCGGCGCGCGGTGGGCAGCGCTTGTAAGAACGTGTGTGACGAGTCAGGCATCAATCGGCTCCCGGGTCGTGCCCGTCTGTTGGGCGGATCGGATCGTGCATGCAGCGCCCGGCACCTGCTTGAAACGAATCAGGCCGGGTATTGATTCCAACGTCGGATGTATGTCGTGCAGCGCGGTGCGCACGGCACGGCGTCATTGCAGATTCCACTGGAAGCGGCCGCGCAGATGCGGCTTGCCGCCTTCGGGGTCGCGCACTTCGAATTCGCGCGCAGTGGGCGAGGGCGATGCCGTCCACAGCGACGCTTCGCCCGGCAGCAGCATCGGCAGCTTGAATTCGCCTGCGAGTGTTGCGTCGGCGAGGCGCTTGGGCGGCTGTAGCGCTGCCGCCGTGCGTGCGAGCGTCCACATGCCGTGCGCGATCGCGCGCGGAAAGCCGAACGCTTTTGCCGAGAGCATCGACAGATGGATGGGGTTGAAGTCACCCGATGCCTTCGCGTAGTCGCGGCCCAGTTGCGACGGCAGTTGCCAGCGCGCCGCGCGTACGAGCGCATCGCCCGCCGTCTCCAGCGGCGCGAGCGGGTCGCCGCTCGCCGCGACGCCGCGCTTCAGATACACGCTGTCGCCATCCCAGACGGCCTCGCCGCGCCGGTAGACGCGCGTCTGCAGCACGAACGCCTGGCCCTTGTCGTGGCGCAGGCGCGCGCCGAATTCGACTTCGACGCGCAAGGTGTCGTCGAACGAAAGCGGGCGGCGCATGTGCACGCTGTTCGCCAGGTGCACGATGCCGAGCGCGGACCACGGAAACGCCGGGTCCGTCAGCAACAGCAGATGCAGCGGAAACGCCAGCAGATGCGGAAACGTGAACGGAATGCCCTGCTCGGGGAAAAAGCCGCACACGCGCGCATAGCGCTCGATCGCGACGGAATCGAGCGACACGGCGGGGCGCACCAGCCGAAGCAGAGGCAGATCGGTGGGACGGTTGCGCTGGAAGCCCTTGACGACGCCCGTCAGCGCCCGCGCATACAGCTTCGCGGGTTTGGGCAGCTCCGGCAGCACGACCGTTTTCAGGCGCGGCGCGCCGAACATCGAGCTGGAGTCGTAGAACGACATGAGGGTCACGCTCCTATCAGGCTTTGCCCGCACACACGCACGACCTGGCCCGTCACGCCCGCCGAGCCAGGATGCGCAAGCCATGCGATGGTCTGCGCGACGTCGGCGGGCTGGCCGCCCTGGCTCATCGAATTCATCCGCCGGCCGGCTTCGCGCAGCGCGAGCGGTATCTTCGCGGTCATCTGCGTTTCGATGAAGCCTGGCGCGACCGCGTTGATGGTGATGAGCCGCGCGGCCAGATACGGCGCCATGCCCTGCACGCGGCCGATCACGCCCGCTTTCGATGCCGCGTAGTTGGTCTGCCCCATGTTTCCCGCGATGCCGCTGATCGACGATACACAGACAATGCGGCCGCCGTCGCGCAGCGTGCCCGCTTCGAGCAGCGCGTCGTCGATGCGCTCCTGCGCCGACAGATTGATGTCGATCACGCTGCGCCACGCCGCTTCCGTCATCTTCGCGATGGTTTTGTCTTTCGTGATGCCCGCGTTGTGCACGAACACGTCGACGCCCAACTCGTCAAGCGCGGCGGCGATCTGCGCGGGCGTCTCAGGCGCGGCGATGTCGAGCGCGAGCGCCGTGCCGCCGAGTTGGCGCAGGGTGGCGTCGAGCGCGTCGGTGGCGCTGGGAATGTCGATGCCGATCACGTGCGCGCCCTGGGCCGCGAGCACGTTCGCGATCGCCGCGCCGATGCCGCGCGCCGCGCCCGTCACGACGGCGCGCTGGCCGGCGAGCGGCTGGGTCCAGTCGAAGTCGGGGCCGAAGTGCTGCGCGATTCCGCCGGGCGCCGCGCCGATCCGCACGACCTGGGCCGAGACGTACGCCGAACGCGGCGACAAAAAGAAGCGCAAGGTCGATTCGATGCCGTTTTCGGCGCCTTGCGACACATAGATCAGATTCGCCGCGATGCCGCGCCGCGCTTCCTTGCCGAGCGAGCGTGTCACGCCTTCGAGCGCGCGTTGCGCCGTCCACTGGCGCGGACTCATGCACGTTTCGGGCGGGCGGCCGAGCACGACGATCCGGCCGCATTTGTCGAGCGAGCGCAGCGCGTCGTGAAAGAACGCGTAGAGTGACTCCAGTTGCGCGCTGCTTTCGATGCCGCTCGCATCGAACACAAGCGCCCGCACGCGCGCCTGCGAGCCGGGCGCGGGATCGGCGGGTTCGAAGCGGCCCGTCATCAGCCCGTGGCGGTTCGCGAGCGGCACCCAAAGGCCTGCGCTGGCATGCGCGACGCTCGTCATGCCGATACGCGCGACGACATCGGCGAGCGCGTCGAGCAGTTGCGGCGCCGGCCCCGCGCCGACGGCGACGATGCCGTCGAATTCCGGCGCATCGGCGCGGTAGCGGCGCAGTACCTCGGGCTTCGGCAAACCGAGCGAGCGCGCGACCCGCGCGCCCAGCGGCGAATTGACGAAGTTCAGGTAGGAATCGTTCACGTTATTGGCTCCTGGCCCCCGGACCGGCGGATGAACGACAGTGTGCACGGAGCGCGTGACTTGCCGCAAGTTGGGGGGCGGATTTGCCAGGGCGGGGTGTCTGCATGGGCTTGTTGCGGTGCGTTGCCCGGAGGCGATTCTGTCATGTGGCAGCCGCGCCGCAGCGGGAAGCGTCAGCCCTGGCCGGTCAGGTTTCAATCGCGCGCACGGGAAGGCGCAGCGCGGCGATCTTGCCGTAGGCGTCCGCGCTGGCCCGCAAGCCCCATTTTTCGAAGAACGGACGCAGGTCGTTGCCGGATACCGTGCCCATCGCCACCACGAACTGGTCGACCTTTTCCGCCTCCGATACGTCGTAAGGCAGAGGATGTTCGCGGTAATACCTGAACAGCCGGGTGAAGAGATCCCAGCCGTAGGCGCGCTTCAGCTGATCGAACATCACGAGCCGCGCGAACGTCAGTTCCTGGTATTGGCCGTCCGGGTCCGATACGTAGTTGCGCGACGCGCGGGCCAGATAATCGCGCGCCCGCTCGCGGGGCGTGATGCCGTCATATTCGGGCTCGTCCAGCCGGTTGGGCTCGCCCATCTTTTCCTGCACATACAGCGAGAACAGATTGACTGAGACTTCGGCCAGCGTCTCCCATGTCCAGGAGTCCTGCTGGTGTGTATGTCCGACCTCATGCCAGATAGCCCATTCACTGCGCAGACGCGCCGGGTCGGTCAGATCCGTCGTGTTGCCCGCGAACATGCCGATGAATTGATCGGTGGCGTACATGTAGATCCCCTTCCTTTCCTTGGGCGAGGTGCGGAAGTCGACCACGAAGTGCTCGCGCAGCGGCGTGCGCGCGTCGGTCGGTTTTGTGTCGTCGAATCCTGCCAGCGCATCCTGCATCGCCAGCACCTGCCCGATGTTCGCCAGAGTGGCCGATGGATCGGCGATGGGATCGCGCCGGAACACGCCGCGTGGCAACGTGATCATGCTGTGCTGGTCGACGAGCTGAACGAACGGCGCGTCCGCGTAGTTGTCCAGTTGCGCCCGCCAGTCGTCCAGGGTCGTGTGGCCTTGCACGAAAAGGGGCAACGGCTTGCCATCCGCAATCGATACATCGACTTCAGTCGACATGGCGGGCTTGCCGCCCGGCGAGGTGATCCTGATGAATAGCGGACCGTTCTGCCTGACGACGAAGCGGTTGTTACCGTTGCGCAGTGGCGCCGCCTGCTGACCCGGCGACTTTCCGTACATAGGGCGGAAGCCGACCATTGCGCTCGCACGATACGCATTTGGCATGCCGCTGATGTTCACGCGCACGGTCTCGCCCTTGCGCACGTAGCGACCCGTGGGTTGCTGATCCGACAGCTCCATGATGGTGTTCATGCGTTTCATCTCGGCTTCGGCCGAAGGTAGCGGCGTGAATGAATAGCGTCCCGACCGGTTGTCGAGATTGGCAGCGGACGCCGCAGAGGCGATAAAGGCAAGGCCGACAAGTGTTGGAATCCTTAGCATATGTATGTCCCTTCGTCGAGTTGTTGTGAGGGAATGCTAACGGATTCGCAACGAACGCAGGGCGTTTGCCGGCCACCGTCCTTAAGCAGCTATCAAACGATGCGTAGCGAATCGAGTCGATGCGTCATGCGGCCAGTTCCATCGCCTTGTCGAGCGCCTCCTTGCGACGTTGCAGATCGGCGAGCAGGCCGAAGTCGGCGGGAAAATCGTCGACCTTCACGACTTCTGCGCCATAGCGCGCGTAGTCGTCGAGCACCTTGCGCTCGTCTTCGTCGATCAGCCCACGCTGTTGCGCCGCTTCCGTCCATTCGGCGAGATCGGCGAGGCTTTGCGGAATCGGTTCGATACGGCCGCGTTTGATGGCTTCGCGCAAGCGCTGTTCTAGATGCGCGACCTGCGGCGTCAGTGCGAATGCCAGTTCGCCGTAACCGATCGCGTCGACGCCGGCGTGCGGCACGTACGAATCCGCAAGCAGCCGGTCGCGTGTGTCGCCCGGCGTCTGCATCAGATCCGCGATCGCGCTGCCGAGCGCATCGGACGGCGCGCGATGCGGCAGGCCGAACGGAAACGCGAGCACCCGCACGAGGCCCGCGGCGAAGCGGTTCGGATAGTTTTGCAGCACGCCGTCGAGGGCGATTTGCGCGCGATACAGCGCATCTTCGACACCCCATTGCACGAGCGCGAGATCGCTGCCATGACGGCCTTCGTCTTCGAAGCGCTTGAGCGTCGCGGAGATCAGATAGAGCTGCGACAGCACGTCGCCCAGGCGCGCCGAGATACGCTCGCGCCGCTTCAGCTCGCCGCCGAGCACGAGCATCGACACGTCGGCGAGCAGCGCGAAGACCGTCGAAAAGCGCGTCGCCGCGCGGTAGTAGCGCGCAAGCGGCGCGTGCGCGCGCTGCGGCTTCGCGATCAGCACGCCGCGCGTCACGCCGTGCACGAAGCTGCGCACCGCGTTCGACAGCGTGAAGCTCATATGCCCGAAGAATGCGTCGTCGAAATCGCGCAGCGCTTTTGCACGGTCGGGTTCGCGCGTCGCGGCCATTTCCTTGAGCACGTACGGATGGCAGCGGATCGCCCCTTGGCCGAAGATGATCAGGCAGCGCGTGAGGATATTCGCGCCTTCGACGGTGATCGAAATGGGCACCTGCTGATACGCGCGCGCGAGAAAGTTCGACGGCCCCATGCAGATGCCTTTGCCCGCGACGACATCCATGCCATCGTCGATCACTTCGCGGTTGCGCTCGGTGATGTGATACTTCGAGATCGCCGAAATCACCGACGGCTTTTCGCCGAGATCGACGGCCTGCGCGGACAGGCGGCGCGCGGCATCCATCACGTAGAGGTTGCCGCCCATCCGCCCGAGCGCTTCCTGCACGCCCTCGAACTTGCCGATCGCCGTGCGGAACTGGCGCCGCACGGCCGCATACGCGCCGACCCCGCGCACCGCGAGCTTCGACATGCCCACGTTCGACGACGGCAGCGAAATCGCGCGGCCCGCCGCGAGACATTCCATCAGCATGCGCCAGCCGTTGCCGACCTGCGCGCGTCCGCCGATCACCCAGTCGAGCGGAATGAACACGTCGTTGCCCCAGTTCGGGCCGTTCTGGAACACGGCATTGAGCGGCCAGTGACGGCGGCCGATGTTCACGCCCGGGTGGCGGGTCGGAATCAGCGCGCAGGTGATGCCCGGTTCGTCATCGCTGCCGAGCAGATGGTCGGGATCGAGCGCGCGGAACGCGAGGCCGAGCACCGTCGCAATGGGCCCGAGCGTGATGTAGCGCTTGTTCCACGTGACGCGAAAGCCGAGCGTCTCGCGCCCTTCGAACGACCCTTTGCAGACAATGCCGATATCGGGAATCGCCGCCGCGTCGGAGCCTGCGTACGGGCTCGTCAGCGCGAAGCAGGGGATCTCGTCGCCGCGCGCGAGACGCGGCAGATAGTGATTCTTCTGCGCGTCGGTGCCGTAGTGCAGCAGCAGTTCGGCGGGGCCGAGCGAGTTAGGCACCATCACGGAGACGGCGGCCGCCGAGCAGCGCGTCGCGAGCTTCATGATGACCTGCGAATGCGCGTAGGCGCCGAAGCCTTTGCCGCCGTACTGCTTCGGGATGATCATCCCGAGAAAGCCTTTGTCCTTGACGAACTGCCACGCTTGCGGCGACAGGTCCTGCCAGATGGCCGTGGTTTCCCAGTCGTTCGCGAGGTCGCAGAGTTGCTCGCACTCGTTGTCCAGAAACGCCTGTTCCTCGACCGACAGCTTGACCGGGCCATAGCCGAGCAGCGTGTCCCAATGCGGGCGTCCGGAGAAGAGCGAGGCGTCCCACCAGACGGTGCCCGCTTCGATCGCGTCGCGCTCGGTCGGCGACATGTCGGGCAGGATCTTGCGGAACAGGTCGAGCACCCGCGCGCTGAGCCACGCGCGACGCAGCGGTTTGAGCGTCAGCACCAGCGCGGGAAGGACGAACACGATTGAGAGCAGGATCGCCGCCGTCGCACCGGCTGCGCGCGTCAGGAAGGCAGCGGCGACCCACAGGACGAGGAATGCGAGCCACCGCGAGGCCCGCGCCTGCACATAGACGAGCGCCGCAGCAGCGACGATCAGCGCAACGATGAACCACGTCATGGCGATCCCTCCATTTCGATTTTTCAGGGCGAGCGCGGCTTGCGATGCACGGCCGGCTCGCGATGTATTCGAGTTGTCTGGTGCGGGGCGAGCGCCCGCTCTTATCCGTCGCAGCCAGTGTGCCCGCCGCACCGAGCGGCGCGTCTAATGCGGTTCAGCACAGGCGTGGTGTCGTTTGATTTGAAGCGCAGGCACCTGTGATGATGCCTGCGCGTTTGCCGCAGCGGGCGTCAGCCGTGCGTCGCGTAGTGCGTGCCGTAATCCCGCGTGTCGGCCTGGCGGTCCGCTTGCGCTGCTTGCGCCGATTGCGCGAACGATCCCGGGGCGGGGCGGTGCACTGCGTCCGTCGATGGGTGCTGTTGCAGTGCTTGCGGCGTCGATTGTGTCTGCTGTTCCGATGCCGATGCCGGCTGTGATCCTGCCTCCGCCGCCTGCCGAACCGCATCGCACGCGATGTCGGCGCTGCCTGCATCGCCGAGCACGGAGGCGAACACGGCTAGCTGGCTCGCATCAGGCAGCGGCGCTTTCAGCGCGGACACGATCAGCGACGCGAGCCGCGCAATCAGCTGCAGATCGTTCATCGATTTCCCTTGCGAGAACTCGTTGATCAGGCTGTCGGTGTCGGCGCCCGCCAGCACGCCGGAGAGCGCGCCGATCGCGAAGTGCAGCCGCCAGCCGAGTTCCTCGCGCGGCAGATGCGGCAGCGCGCGCTGGAACGCATCGAAAAAGCGCACGGCCACGGACGCGTAGTGCGCATTCAGGAAATCGCGGATGAACGGCGACGGATCGGTGTACGCGCGGCCCAGCAGCCGCAGGAACGCCTTGCCGCCGATCCGCGTGTCGCGCGAGACGCGCAGCGCCGGAATGAACATTGCGCCCAGCACGTGCTCGCAGGTCAGGCGCGTGCCGAGCATCGCGTCGAAGCGGTCGAGCAGCTTGACGCGCTCCTGGTTCAGCAGATCGAGGCGGCGCGACAGCATCGCGTGCATCAGCGCTTCCTTGCTGCCGAAGTGGTAGTTGACGGCGGCCAGATTGACCTCCGCCTTCGACGTGATCTGCCGCAGCGACATCGCTTCATAACCGCATTCGATGAAGAGCGTCTCGGCGGCATCGAGGATGCGCGATTTCGTGTCGCCGGCGTGGCGGCTCGTCGTCCGTGTTGTCATGTTGTGTCTCCCTATGCCGGCTCTCACCGGCCTAAACAATCGATTCAAATTGGAATTTGAAACGTGCGTTCTTTTTCAGGATAAGAATGCAGTCGGTGATCGGGCAAGAGGCGAGTGTCGATAAACCCCTCTAAAAGTGTCCGACCGCGCGTGCCCTCGCCGACGACGCGGACAAAAAAGGCCGCTCCGAAACGAATCGGAGCGGCCTCGTATCTGCTGCATTGGCCCGGGCGCCGTGGCGCCCTTATGTTGGATGTGCGGTGCGTGCGCTCAGTGTACCGTCGCCGCGACCTGTTCGGCAGATTGTGTCATATCTATGCCGCGGCGTTCGCGGCTGAACAGAATAAAGACGGCGATCACGACGGCCACGATGCCGATCACCGTCGCCATCACGGTCGCGTAGTCGTTGCCGTGCGCTTCGGCGATGCCCGCCTGGAGCGGCCCGTTCACCGATGCGATCAGGTTGCCCAGCTGATACACGAGGCCGGGGAACGTCGCGCGAATTTCATCCGGCGAGATTTCGTTCAGATGCACGGGAATCACGCCCCATGCGCCTTGCACCGAAATCTGCATCAGGAATGCGCCCGCTGCGAGCAGCACGGGCGTCGACGAGAACGCCCACAGCGGCAGCACGGGCAGCGCAATCAGCGCGGCGATGCAGATGGCGCGCTTGCGGCCGATCTTCTCCGACAGCGCGCCGAAGAACAGGCCCCCGCAGATCGCGCCGATGTTCAGCACGATCGTGATCCATTGCACGGTATGCGCGTCGTGGTTGTGCTGCACGCGCAGGAAGGTCGGATACAGATCCTGTGAGCCGTGCGAGAAGAAGTTGAACGCCGTCATCAGGATGATCGCGTAGACGGACAGCTTCCAGTTCTGCTTGAGCGTGGCCACGAGGCCGGGGCGGGTCTTCTTTTCGAGCGTCTTGAACGCGGGCGATTCGGGCACGTGCGCGCGGATGTACAGCACGAGCAGCGCGGGCAGCACGCCAACGAAGAACATGCCGCGCCAGCCGATGTACTGGTACAGCTGGCCGAAGACGAGCCCTGCGAGCAGATAGCCGCTCGGGTAGCCCGCCTGCAGCAGGCCGGAGACGAAGCCGCGCGCTTTGGGCGGCACGGTTTCCATCGTCAGCGCGCCGCCGACGCCCCATTCGCCGCCCATCGCGATGCCGAACAGGGCGCGCAGCACGAGCAGGGTAGTGAGATTCGGCGAGAGGCCGGACAACAGCTCCAGCAGCGAAAAGCACGCGATGTTGACCATCAGCGTGGGACGGCGGCCGAATTTGTCGGCGAGGTAGCCGAAGATGAGCGCGCCGACGGGCCGCATCATCAAGGTCATCATGATGGCGAAGGAAACCGATTTGATATCGGTGCCGAATTCGCTTGCGATATCTTTCAGGACGAAAACCATTAGAAAGAAATCGAATGCGTCGAGAGTCCAGCCTAAATATGCCGCGATCGTGACGTTTCTCTGTTCCCGAGTCCAGCTCATTTCAATTGTTCTCCTGTCGATCGGAGTTGGCGCTTTAGCGCTTACTCTGATTTCATCCAACCTGGTTGCGGTCTCCAATAGTTCGTGCCATTCAATAAGCGGTGAAAGGCCTGGGATGGCACGGCGTGCCCCGTAGCTGAAGGCTTCGACGAGTGTACGCCGACCATTAAGCGGTGCATGAAACAAGCCGGCTTTGTCAATCCTAATCCCTAGATAATCGTTTTCGGAATTAGCAATAATGTCTGGTGAATGTAATTAATGTATTGATTTTGATTGAATGTGATTTGTGATTCGTAATTTACGGGAATATCAATTGCTGCCTTCTTTCGCTTCGAAGCGGCTGGCTTTAAAGCCGCGCACGCTAGCCGATCTAGATGGCTGCATCGCGATGGATCGTGATCCTGAGGTCACGCGGCATGTCGAGGGTCCGTGGCATGAGCGGGATGCGCATCGGCGGTTTGTCGTGGATTGCATCACCCGCGTGTATCCGGATGGACTCGGCTACTGGTCGATTGTCGAGCACAGCGCGCCCGCGCGTTTTGTCGGCTGGGTGCTGCTGATTCCGGTAGACACGCACGGGCTGGAGGTCGAGATCGGCTGGCGCCTCGTGCGCGAAGCGTGGGGCAGAGGCATCGCCAGTGAGGCGGCCCGGATCGTGGTCGCGCATGCGTTTGACACGGTTGGGCTGGAGTCGGTGGTTGCGGGTATCGCCGAGGGCCATGTCGCTTCGCAGCGCGTCGCGCAGAAGCTGGGGATGAAGCGGGAGGGGAATGTGGACGGATATGTCCGGTTGAGGCTCGCGCGCGCTGACTTGAGCAGCCGTCGTTCAAGCTGATGCGATGATCGTACAGTGTGAACACGCAAGTTCATTGAACACACAGGTCGTTCCGCTAAAGATCGAGTCCGCGTGAGACCGACCAAAAACAAAAAACCCCGCAGGCTTATCGCTTTGCGGGGTGATTTGTTTAGCTTAAGAGAGTGGTGCCCAGGAGAGGACTCGAACCTCCACGGTGTTGCCACCGCTAGGACCTGAACCTAGTGCGTCTACCAATTCCGCCACCTGGGCACGTCTCAAGCTAGACCGCTATTTTAACGAGAAGAATCTGCGTGTCAATCGGTATTTTGAAAGCGCTTCATCTTTTCGTCAGGTTGTTCGCGCATCAAATGACTCGACGATCAACCGTTACTGCAACTTCCTGCATTGCTTCCTCACGATCGTAAAGCCACCGCGAAGCGCTATGCACTCACAACAATGAAAAACCGCACGAAGGCGGCTTTTCATTTGAATCTGGTGCCCAAGAGAGGACTCGAACCTCCACGGTGTTGCCACCGCTAGGACCTGAACCTAGTGCGTCTACCAATTTCGCCACCTGGGCAAGGTGCGTTTGAAGCAGAGGCAGCGATTATAGCGTCTCGAATAAGCGTGTCAAGCGTTTCGCGAAAACATTCGCATGACGGCTGCAACGCACGCGCACGCGCACCGCGTGCGTCGCGCAATCGCCCGCCGGGCGGCGCGTAGCGGGCGAGACGGGTGTTAGAATCGCCGCAGTAGCAGGCTGGCGCCGGGCATCCGTCCATGGTCCGTATGACGCGGACGGCGGAGTCTCAGTCGAGGCCTCGCTCAGGGCCGCATTCGCGGCCAAACGGTTGTCGACGGTCAGAGAGCAGTCGCAGTCAACGAAGTCATCGCAGTCATCGCAGTCACAAGAGCAGCAGTTGCAGTTCAAGTTCAGTTAGAGCAGCGTCACCATCCGCCGACGTCCACGCAACGAGAACAATCATCGACAAGCCCTTGAGCAAATATCCGTATCCGATTCCAAGCCGCGAAGAAATCCTCGGCGTGCTGCGCACGAGTGAAACGCCGCTTGCAGCGAACGACATCGCCGAAGCACTGTCGATCAAGCGCCAGGAGCGCGAAGGGTTTTTCAAGCGCCTTGCCGCGATGGAGCGTGATGGCCAGATCAGACTCGATCAGCGCGGCCATTATCAGCTGACTCATCCGTCGAACTTCGTCGCGGGCCGCGTGCAGGGCCATCGCGACGGCTACGGTTTTCTGATCCGCGACGACGGCCAGGACGACCTGTTCCTGCCGACGGGCGAAATGCAGAAGGTCATGCACAACGACCGGGTGCTGGCGCGCATCGTCGGCTATGACCGGCGCGGGCGCCCCGAAGGCCACATCGTCGAGGTGACGGACCGCGCGAACAAACGCGTGATCGGGCGCCTCCTGAACGAGAACGGCGCGCTGATCGTCGCGCCCGAAGAAAAGCGCATCGGCCACGACATCCTGATCACGCAGAACACGAAGAAGGCGAAGGTGGGGCAGGTGGTGGTCGTCGAACTGACCGACTTCCCGAGCCGCCATTCGCAGCCGCTGGGGCGCGTCGTCGAGGTGCTCGGCGACATCGACGATCCCGGCATGGAAATCGAAATCGCGGTGCGCAAATACGGCGTGCCGCACGAGTTCAGCCAGGCGGCGCTCGACGCCGCCGCGAAGCTGCCCGACGAAGTGCGGCCTGTCGATATGAAGCACCGCGTCGATCTGCGCGACGTGCCGCTCGTCACGATCGACGGCGAAGATGCGCGCGACTTCGACGACGCCGTCTATTGTGAGCCGGTGAAAGTGGGGCGCGGCGACGGCTTCCGGCTGATCGTCGCGATTGCCGACGTGTCGCATTACGTGCTGCCCGACGGCGGCCTCGATGTCGATGCGATCGAGCGCAGCACGTCGGTGTATTTCCCGCGCCGCGTGATCCCCATGCTGCCGGAAAAGCTGTCGAACGGACTGTGTTCGCTCAATCCGAACGTGGACCGCTGCGTGCTCGTGTGCGACATGGTCATCACCGCGCGCGGCGAGATCAAGGCATACCAGTTCTATCCGGGCGTCATGCATTCGGCCGCGCGTCTCACGTACACGGAAGTCGCGGCCGTGCTGACCAACACGAAGGGCCCGGAAGCGACGCGCCGCGCCGCTTTGCTGCCGCAACTGCAGAACCTGTATGGCGTCTACAAGTCGCTCTTCGCCGCGCGCCAGAAGCGTGGTGCGATCGACTTCGATACGACGGAGACGTATATCGTCTGCAATGCGCAGGGCAAGATCGAGCAGATCGTGCCGCGTCATCGCAACGACGCGCACAAGCTGATCGAGGAATGCATGCTGGCCGCGAACGTGTGCGCGGCCGACTTCATGAAGCGCAACAAGCATCCGGGCCTATACCGCGTGCACGCGGGGCCGACGGCGGAGCGCCTCGAAAACCTGCGCACGTTCCTGCGCGGCATGGGCCTGACGCTCGGCGGCGGCGACACGCCGCATGCAAGCGACTACGCCGCGCTGATGGCGCACATTCGCGACCGTCCCGACGCGCAGATGCTGCAGACCATGTTGCTTCGCTCGATGCAGCAGGCCGTCTACAGCCCGGACAATATCGGCCACTTCGGTCTCGCGTATGAAGCGTACGCGCACTTCACGAGCCCGATTCGCCGCTATCCCGACCTGCTGACGCACCGCGCGATCTACGCGATCCTGCAGGGCCGCAAGTACGAGCCGCAGGCACCGCACGGCGTCGAGCTGAACACGGCGCTGTCGCCGCGTGCCCGCGCGTTGCAGGCGGAAGACGAGAAGCGCGGTAATCGCCCCGACCGCGGCCGTCCGAACACGGCGATCTGGGAAGAACTCGGCCTGCATTGCTCGGCGAACGAGCGCCGCGCGGACGAAGCATCGCGCGACGTCGAGGCGTGGCTCAAGTGCTATTTCATGCGCGACAAGCTCGGCGAAGAGTATGGCGGCATGGTGAGCGGCGTGACGTCGTTCGGCATCTTCGTGCAACTCGATGCGCTCTTTATCGAAGGGCTCGTGCACGTGACGGAACTCGGCTCGGACTACTTTCAGTACGACGAGATCAAGAACGAGCTGCGCGGCGAGCGCACGGGCATCCGTTATCGTTTGTCGGATCGCGTGCGGGTGCAGGTGAGCCGCGTCGATCTCGACGCGCGCAAGATCGATTTCCGTCTGGTGCGCGACACGCCCGTGAAGTCGCAGTCGCATCGCGGGAACCCGGTGGACAAGGCGAGCGATCTCGGCGGCCCGCGTGTGCGTTCCATCGACCGCGCGGCACAGGTCGACGGCGCGCGGCGCAAGAAAGCTGCGCCTGCGCAGACAGCGGCCGTGAAGGAAGCGCGCACGGCGCGCAAGGCGGCGGCGTCGAAGAAGCGCGCGGCGTCGAAGTCGACCGCGAAGCCGGTCCACAAGAAGCGTTGATTCTGTATTAACGCCGCGCGCGCTTCATGCGTGCGCGCCGCTCTCATCGGGCGCGCCCTGACTGGTCCGATTGATTCGGTCAGGCACGCTCATTCAAAGGTTGTTCTAGTCATGTCACGTCTCAAGGTTCTCTACGGTTTTCATGCGGTGACGGCACGCTTGCGTCATGATTCATCGACGGTCGAAGAAATCTATTACGACCAGAGCCGCCGCGATCGCCGGATGAACGAGTTTCTGGCCGTGGCGAAAGAAGCGGGAGTCCGCCTGATTGCCGCTGACGAGACGCGGCTGTGGGGGCTTGCGCATACGGAGCGGCACCAGGGCGTAGTGGCGCGCGCGGGCGATCTGCCTTTGGCGCAGAACCTTGCCGAGTTGCTCGATGGTGTTCAGGGACCGGCGTTGTTGCTGGTGCTTGATGGGATTACGGATCCGCACAATCTTGGCGCGTGTTTGCGGGTTGCCGATGCGGCCGGTGCGCATGCTGTAATTGCGCCGCGTGATCGGGCTGTGGGTTTGAATGCCACGGCGGCGAAGGTGGCCAGCGGTGCGGCTGATACGGTGCCGTACATTACCGTGACGAATCTCGCTCGGGCGTTGCGGGAGTTGAAGGATGCAGGGGTTTGGGTCGTCGGCACTGCTGGTGAGGCGACAGCGTCGGTATATGAGACGAAGCTCGATGGGCCTGTTGCGATTGTTATGGGTGCCGAAGGCGAGGGGATGCGGAGGCTTACCCGCGATACGTGTGATGAGGTGATGAATATTCCAATGGCTGGGTCTGTGGAAAGCCTCAATGTTTCTGTTGCCTCAGGGGTTTGTCTGTTTGAAGCCGTGCGGCAGAGGGGTGTTAAGAAGTAGGTTTTTTGTCTGCGACGCTTGGGGCTTTGTGGCGCGTTTTTTTGGGGCCTTTTCGCTGGCATCCGCGCTTTGTTATCGTGCTTCAAGCGTTGCCCCTGTGCGGAGCGGCACCTACTTTTCTTTGCCGCCGCAAAGAAAAGCAACCGTATTGGAAGTCAAGCGATTGAACCGTCCCACGGTGTCAGATTGCGCACCATGGCATTGAGCATGATGAGCAGTTTGCGCATGTAGGCGGTGAGCGCGACCTTGGAAGGCTTGCCAGCCTTTTTCAGTCGATCATAGAACGCACGCACGACGGGATTGAAGCGCAGCGCGGGGACGCAGGCCATGTACAGCGCGCGTCGCACGATGGCGCGGCCGCCGTGGATGTGGCGCTTGCCGGTGTGGTTGCCACTGTCGGCATTGAACGGTGCCACACCAGCGAGAGCGGCGATCTCACGCCGCGAGAGCGAGCCGAGTTCAGGCATGAAGCCGATCAGCGTGGCCGCGGCCGTGGGGCCGATACCGGGCACCGAGCGCAGCAGGTCCTCCTTTTGCCGCCAGGCAGGGGACGTGCGCAGGAAGCCATCAATGTCACGTTCAGCGACATCGAGCTGCTGTTCGAGCCATTTGATATGGTCGCGCAGGCTCTCACGTGCTGCATGATGGGCCCGCTTGAGGCGATTTTTCTCGGCGGTGAGCATGTCGATGAGCTGCAGGCGGCGCATCACCAGGGCCTGCTGCTGCTCGGTCTGTTCATCGTCGAGCGGTCGCACGACGGGCCCGACAGCCTGGCCGAAATGCGCGATGACGAGCGCGTCGATGCGGTCGGTCTTGGCGCGCCGGCCGGTGGCGCGGGCGAAATCGCGCACCTGTCGGGGATTGACAGTGACGGCAGGCAGGCGAGCCTGGCAGAGCGCCTTGAGCACGGCCAGCTCGAGCTTGCCGGTGGCCTCCATGACGATGAGCGCGGGCCTGAGCGCGCTCAGGCGCACGACGAGCTGATCGATGGCGTCGGCGTCATTGGCGACGCGGAAGGTTTCATCGGTGGGATGAATGGCAACATCGAGGAAGGCGCTGCTGACATCGATGCCGACATACGGGGAAGAAGCGGTATTGTTCATCACGGTACCCATACTTGGGGAGATTCGAGCTCGGAGGCTCAGTCAACTGTTCGGGTTAAGGGATGAAGGAAAGGCGCTCCGGGCTTTTCTTCGGGCTCGAGACCCGTTAGGCTTGAAACGAACTACCTGTCCCTGCGGCACTGAGTGATCAGCCCGGCGCCACCGGAAACAATATACAAGTAGGCAACAGAAAGCGGCTAACACCGCCAGTTCTTGTTCCTGCGTGAGGCCCCCAAACGGTCCCACGCTTCACGCGGCAACGTATCTGTTCGCGTTCGTTGCCAACGCTTCGAACAGGCGCATCACCCGCTTCAGACACCCACACAAGGGCAAGCGGCAGCGAATGGTTTGTGCCGCCCAGGTGGCAAACTGTGTGTAGGTTGTCGCACAGCACAGGTTAGTGCTCTTACCAGAAACACCAACCTTGTTTCCCAGTCTGGAGTGATGCGCGTATGGCGCGAAAGCCGACACACAGGTTGCCACCTGGGCGGCGGCGGAATGTCTGGCACGGCGTGCTGCGACGCGGGTGCATGAAGCGGGTGAGGCGCTCATTCAGCGCGTTGGCAACGCACGCGAACAAGGACGCTGCCGTATGAAGTGTGGGACCGTTTGGGGGCCCTCAGGCAAACACAAGGATTGGCGGTGTTAGCCGTTTTCTTTTGCCTACTTTTCTTCGCGGCGGCGGCAAAGAAAAGTAGGTGCCGCCCCGCACAGGGGCAACGCATGCATAGGTAAGGCATATCGCGGATGCCAGCGAAGAAAAGAGCCCGCACAGCGAAGGCAACCCGCGAATGCCATCACCAACGACAGTGAACCCAGGAAAAAATGGCCAACCGAAAGCGCCAGCGCCAGTCCCACCAACAGCGAAAAAAATCCGCGATGCTGGCACCGCTCACGCTAGCAGCGGCACTGCTAACAACAGCCTGCACAACAACAAAAACAACCCTCACCGACCACACAACCTACTACACAGACGAATCCCGCGAAGCGCAATACAAGGACACCCGCATCCGCTTCCTCGTGATGCACTACACCGAAATCGACGAAAACCAGTCTCTGATCGTGCTGACGCAGGAACAGGTCAGCGCCCACTACGTCGTCCCAGATCATCCAAAAGAAAAAAACGGCGAGCCAATCATCTGGCAACTGGTACCCGAATCACAACGCGCCTGGCACGCAGGCGTCAGCTATTGGCAAGGCACGACGGAACTGAACGCCGCATCGATCGGCATCGAGAACGTGAACCTCGGTCCAATCGACACAACGCAAGGCCGCACCTGGCAGCCCTATCCGCCGGAGCAGCTCGACGCGATGATCCGCCTCGCGAAAGACATCGTCGCCCGCTATAAGATCCCGCCGACGCGCGTCGTCGGTCACAGCGACATCGCTCCGCAACGCAAGATCGATCCGGGCCCGCTCTTTCCGTGGAAGCAGCTCTACGACGCAGGCGTCGGCGCATGGCCCGATGACGCAACAGTCGCGAAAGACCTCGCGGGCCGCGACCCGCGCACACCCACCGACGTCCGCGCGCTTCAACGAAAGCTCGCCCGCTACGGCTACGAGACCGCAACCGACGGCGTCCTCGATGACAAAACGCGCCGCGTGTTCGCCGCGTTCCAGATGCATTTCCGTCCCGGCGATTACTCGGGCAACCCGGATGCGCAAACGGATGCGATCGCGCAAGCGCTGCTCGACAAATACATGCCGGCCGCCCCGCTGGAACCCGCACGGCCCACGCCATGAACGTACCGCGCGCGGCATGCCCGCGCTCAACATGCGCAATAAATCCAGCTCTATGCCCCGACTCCGGTAAACTTGCATTTTTCCGCTTGCCCTGGCATTTCCCCATCATGACTCAAGACCAACTCAAGCAACTGGTCGGCCGCGCCGCCGCCAACTACGTGATCGCGAACGTACCCGAAGGCGCGTTGATCGGCGTCGGCACCGGCTCGACGGCCAACTGTTTCATCGACGCGCTCGCCGCGCACAACTCGCGCTATCGCGGCGCTGTGTCCAGCTCGGTCGCGACGACGGCGCGCCTGCAATCGCACGGCATTCAGGTATTCGATCTGAACGACGTCGAATCACTGCCCGTCTACGTCGACGGCGCCGATGAAATCGATCACGGTGGCGCGATGATCAAAGGCGGTGGCGGCGCGCTCACGCGCGAGAAAATCGTCGCGTCGGTGTCGGAGAAGTTCGTCTGCATCGCCGACGCGAGCAAGGTCGTCGACGTGCTCGGCCAGTTCCCGCTCCCCATCGAAGTCGTGCCGATGGCGCGCACGGCTATCGGCCGACGCGTGACGGCGCTCGGTGGCGTGCCCGTCGTGCGCGTGACGAAGGACGGCTCTCCGTTCATCACCGACAACGGCAACGAAATCCTCGACGTCAAGGGTCTGCGCATCAGCGATCCGCGTACAGTCGAAGCGCACATCAACGCGTGGCCGGGCGTCGTGACGGTCGGCCTGTTCGCGACGCGCGGCGCGGACCTGTGCCTGCTCGGCACGGACAAGGGCGTTGAAACGATCGACTACTCACGCAGCTAATCACACCGCAATTCAAGCCTCAAAACGAACGCGCCGCCTCGCATGGTGCAAGGCGGCGCGTTTTGTTTTGCAGCACGCAATGTAGCGCAACGCTTGCAGGACGCACTGGATCGCAAGCAGCATGATTCGATTGTGCGTCCAGTGAGCGTGGCAAGCGCTTGCGTGGATGCGTGTGAACAGGTGATGCCCTTGTCGGCGACGAGTCTGCACAGCCGTTTGATGATCGTCAGCTGCGCGCGGCCTAAGTGATCGCGCGTGAAGCGGCGCGTTTTTCGAAACATCCCACACGCGTGCATTGCGCGCGAGCTTCACGCGCACGCCGAGCGCTTCGAGACGTCCGCGGAATGCGCCATCGGAGTGCAGCAGCACTTCGCCGCGCGATGCGCACGCCTGCACGAGCAGCAGCAGAACTCCGCGCCGCCGGGTTCGCCGCTTTGATCGACGAACAGCACGCTGCGCGGATCGGCGCTTGCTTCGTCGACGGCGACGCGAGCGCGCATTGACATGCGATCAGCAGCCGTTCGGTATCGGTGAGACCGGTCGGCGGCGAACAGCGCATTCAGTGCGCGTTCAGCGCGCCTGCGATGACGAATAGCGCATCCAGGCCGCGTGCGACGCTTTTGATACGGAACCCACCAACCTCTTCAGTTCACCGCTTCGGCTTGATGCAGGCACCGCGGCAGCAGACGGTCGAACTCGCGCTTCACTAGGCCATAGCATTCGCAGGCGCGGGCTTCGAGGCCCTTGCGGTCGAGCACCTTGATATGGCCGCGGCTGTGATGGATCAGGCCTTCATCATGCAGCTTGCCGGCCGCTTCCGTGATGCCTTCGCGGCGCACGCCGAGCATATCGGCGATCAGCTGTTGCGTGACGGTCAGATCGTTCGAGGCGACGCGGTCCACTTCGATCAGCAGCCAGCGGCACAGCTGCTTGCTGAGCGAGTGATGGCGGTTGCATGCAGCCGTCTGCGCGACCTGCGTGAGCAGTGCGTGCATGTAGAGGAGCATGAGCCGGCGCAGCAGATCCGAGCGTTGCAGCTGCTGGCGCAGCGCCTGTGCGCTGATGCGGTAAGCGAAGCCTGAGCATTGCACCTGCACGCGGTTCGGCATGGTTTCACCGCCCGTGAGGATGGGCACGCCCGTCATGCCTTCGCGGCCTACCGCGGCAATCTCGACCGAGCCGCCGTCTTCCATCGTGGAGAGCAGCGAGATGATCGCACTCGTCGGGAAATACACGTGATGAATGCGCTGCCCGGAGTCGCACAGCAATTGCTCCGAGCGAAGATGAACGAGCTCAAGATGAGGGACGAGCGCCTGCCACTCATGGGGCGGCAGGGAGCCCAGCAAATGGTTGCCGTGCAGATCGGATTGAAGGGTCAACATGATCGGTCCTCGCATGAAGCCCGCGCATTGTGCGCATGGCTGTTTTTGTCCGTCTCTGCGTCGTTGGTTGTTCCGCCTGGCAAGCGGCGATACGCAGGGTCGGCCCCGTCCGGCTTTCCCACGCCTTCACGATTCCGATTCGTGGGGGCGCTGTTGCCGTGCGCTACCTTTAGCGACAACCATGCCAATAACCCCGATAGCAAGCACCCATGCGGGCTTGCCTCGCGACGCCTGGTTTGAGAAATGGCAAAACGCGCAGTTTTGTTTCAAATATGCAAAACGGCTTTTTTTGCGCTGTGCGACGGATTCTTCATTAAATACGATCTGCAAGTCGTTGATCAGATTGAAGTTTGAATAAGAAACTCGATGCGCGGGAGTGGCCCGTCAACGGCGCAGTACACGCCAAAAGTGTGTCACATAGACGTTTCGACGACTCGCCAGAATTGATTCAGATATGTTGCATGGCTTGAGTACGCTGCCGCACGGACGCGTGCTTTGGCGACGCGATTTCGTTGCTTGCGCAGTGAGTGTGTTCGACGCGCGCCAACATCACAGGGCCGGGTGTTTGCGCGAAGCCGCCCTTGCAAACAAGGGCAATCCGGCTGTTTCGGCGCAAGCGCGGCGTATCGGCCGTACAAGGCGGGCGCGGTGCTGTTGATTCCATGCGCTCCGCCATTTGGCGTCAAGCCTGTAACACGCCCGGCGAGCGGAGTTAGCGCAATCGTTTGACGTCGACCGTGCAGCAGACGGAACAGCGTCGTGTCGAGCGCAGAGCGCGCGCCCTCTGGTCCATGTGAATGGCGCGCGGCGCCGGCGTGACGGCTCGCTTCAGTGATCGTATTTGACGTATCCGGATGCTGGAGCGTCGGTGCGATTCCGCACGGAAATACGGAGGTCCTAGAAGTAATGTGTCGTCGTAACAAAGGGATCACGCTCGTCGCACTGTGCTCACCTGACCATAAGCCATAGGGGAAACGTGATGAACTGGAAGACGCTGGAGTTCGACCAACTCAGCGCGCGCGAGCTGTACCTGATCATGCGGGCGCGCAGCGCTGTGTTCGTCGTCGAACAATGGCACATCCATCTCGACGCGGACGGTCACGATGAAGGCGCGCTGCATCTGTTCGCCGCCGAGGACATGACCCGGCAGATGCCGATTCTCGCGTACGCGCGTATCCAGCCGGGCGACAGCGAAGACCCCGACGTGGTGATCGACAAGATCCTGACGAGTCCGGCCCGGCGCAGCGATGGCACAGCGCTTGCGCTGATCGAGCGCGCGCTGCATAACATCTGCAAGCGTTGGCCGGGACGCGCAGTCCGTGTGACGGCGCAGGTCGGGTTGCGCGCCTTCTACGAGCAGTTCGGCTTCAGGAAGACGGATGGTCCGTTTCTTAATCACGGCACGCCGTACATCGGGCTCAGATGGCAGCCGCGCACGGGCAGCCAAAGTCTGTTCGCCGCGCAGTGGCGCGAGCGTGAAGACGCGACACCCATCAACACGTTCGAGCTTCAATGACTGCGGAAGCGCGTCTTCCGCAGGGGCGGCTGCCGCGCACCGCCGCTGATGCTCGTGATGTCGGCGCTGCTCTGTCTCATCTATTCGATTGCGATGCCCGACGGCGGCAGCCGCATGCGGATCATCGCGATCGTGCTGCTAGCGTGCGGGTAATGTGTGCGGCGCGGCATCGTGAGCGGCTCTGTGTGTGCACGCACAGAACGGCAGCATAAAAGTCTGATTGAATGGCTGCATCGTGATGGCATGTTCGAGTCGAGGCATGCAGCGGACGCAAGAAAGACATAAACGTAAGGGATGGCGAATGAATGCGCGGACACCCGTCAGTGAAATCGATGTGAAGCCCATGCCGTGCGCCTTCAATGAACAACGCTTTCGAATTGATGGACGACACACACTTCAGCGTAAGTGTTTTGTCGAACGAGCAGGAACCGCATTGCCGTCATTTCGCGGGCGAACCGTAAACATGGCTGGCACCCAGTTTTTCCGCCGCGGATGGGCTGCCGGGCGTGAGGCTGCTAGAGAGGGCAGTGGCACGCTTTGCAGCCCGTATCGTCGACCGTCATCCGTGCGGCGACCACAGGTTGTTCATAGGAGTGGAGTATTGGTCTTTTCGCTCGAGCAGGCGTTGCCGATGTTCTTCGGCGGACGCTACGCTTGCGTGGCGGCGGACCGTTGTTGACGGAGGGATACGACGATCTAGGCGAATCGGAGCCGCGCGATGAGCGGACCGTATAAATCATACGGGTCATATGCACGTATAAGAATGCGGACTGCTAATTGATTCGATTGGTAACAAACGTAAAGAATGTAACCGTAAGCACTTGTCGGAACTATGTGTGCAGTACTTTCGATGCAATTTTCCCCCATTGCGCAGACTGTGCTTCCAGATTCGCTTCACGATGCGTTATACGAAAGAAACAATTGATCGGAGGGAATACCCTGTCGAGTAATTTCCCGACTGGCGCATCCAGATAAAGCAACGCAACGTATTGTTCACAAAATAAAAAATGAGACGAGGGCACGTGATCAACATTCATCGCAGGCGAGAAACGCCGCATCGGGGAGAAGGATGATGGAACAAACCAATAAAGAACGTTCCTTGGTTAGCAAGGTCATGGATGGTCTTGTGACCGGGATCGTCGAAGAGAAGTACGGTGCGGTGTTACCGCCGCAAGACGTATTGTCGAAGGAATTCGACGTCAGCCGCACGGTGATGCGCGAGGCGCTGTCGATGCTGCTCGCCCGTCACATGCTTGACGTGCGGCCCAAGATCGGCACGCGCATCAGGCCGATGCACGACTGGCGCATGATCGACGAGGACGTCGTGAACTGGCGCTTCCGTGCGAAGCCCGATCCGACGTTCTTGCGCGACGTGATCGAGTTCCGCGTGCTGATCGAACCGCGCGCCGCCGCACAGGCGGCCACGCGCGGCAACGCCACGGACATCGCCGCGATCCGCGATGCGTTCGAGGCTTTCCGCAACAGCCCGCCCGGCGAACCCGGCATCAGACTGCGGATGAAGCACTGCATACGCGCATCGTGATTGCGAGCGGCAACCAGTTCTTCCAGCAGATGGCGGCGATCATTCGCGGTGCGCTATCCGCGTTGAAGCCGCTCGTCGATCTGCCGCACAGCGCATGGGAAGAAACGGTGCGCTTGCACTCGCGGGTGGTCGAGGCGATCGAGCGGCACGATGCTAAGGAAGCGGAAAATGCGTCGATTGCGCTGATCGATTTCTCGATGAGCCGCCTGAGCGGCGCCATGCCGGACGCTGCGGCATAGCAGCAAAGGCAACGCAGGGCAGCACGAGTTTCAACAGGTTTCAACCGGCAGCACCCCAGGCCGTGCGAAGGCGAGTCCGACGAAGTGATACGCGACATCGGCGACAATGTCGGCTGTCACTCACTGGATGGACCCCTTTCTTGCGACCGATGAATAACGCAGCAATCCATCACCATTCCGGGCATCCCGCGACATTACGCTGGGGCATCGTTGGCACAGGCCGCATCGCCCATCGTTTCGCGCAAAGCCTCGCGCATGTTCCCGACACGCGGCTGACAGCAGTCTGGTCCCGCCGCCGCGCTCCCGCTGAAACGTTTGCGCAGCAGCATGGCGGTCAGGCCCTCGACAGCTTCGACGCACTCCTTCACAGCGGCATCGACGCGCTCTATATCGCGACGATGCAGGACAGCCACGCGCAGTACGCGACGGCCGCGCTCGAAGCCGGTATTCATGTGCTGTGCGAAAAACCCGCGACGGTCAACGCGGCGCAACTCGATCGCGTGATCGACAGCGCGCGCGCGTCGCAACGGCTCTTCATGGAAGCGATGAAGCCGCCGTTCTATCCGCTCTACAGAAAGCTGCGCGCCCATCTCGCGGACGATCCTGTCGGGGCGATCGGTCTCGTGCGAGCCGGCTGCTCGGTGCCGGGCGTGCCCGACGATCATCCGTCGCTGTCGCTCGAGCAGGCGGGTGGCGCGCTGCTCGATATCGGTATCTACGAGCTGTTTCTTGCCGTCGACTGGCTCGGTGCGCCGCTCGACGTGCAGACGCTGGGACGGCTCGGGCGGACGGGCGTCGATACGTTCGCGAGCCTCAACAGCCGCCACGAAAACGGCATTGCGCAGCTCTTTTGCGGGCTGGACCTGTTCGGCAAGGGCGATGCGTTCATCGCGGGCACGCTGGGTCACATCACGATTCACGAGAACTGGTGGAACCCGGCGCGTGCGACGGTGCGCTACGTGGATGGACGTGTCGTCGAGCTGGATGCGCCGTTCGAAGGCGGCGGCCTGAACTACGAGACCGCGCACTTCTGCGATCTGATTCGCAGCGGCGCGCTCGAAAGTCCCATCATTACGCACGCGAAGTCGCGCCAGATGATCGAAATGGCGGATGCGGCGCGCGCGGCACTGGGGCTCAGGTTTCCATGCGAGTGACGCTGCGCGTCGGGCGCGCGCAATGATAGGATCGTCGCGGCCGGTGCGGGTGCGGACGGGGGTGTTCGGCCCGGTTCACGCCTGAAAACCAGGCCCGCTGGTTTCGTTTCCCTTCCGTAAACAAGCTGTTTCGAGGAGCGCGATGATGCGCATGCTGGCCAGACTGTGGCGCGAGTACAAGAGTCTCGTCGGGTTTATCGTTCTGATGGTGCTGTTTCGCAGCGCGATCGCTGACTGGAACGTCGTGCCGAGCGGTTCGATGCTGCCGACCATCCGCGAGGGCGACCGCATTCTCGTCGACAAGATGGCTTACGACCTGCGCGTGCCGCTCACGCACATTGCGATCGCACATCTGCATGATCCGCAGCGCGGCGATATCGTGACGATCGATTCATCCGCCGCGCACGAACTGATCGTAAAGCGCCTGATCGGCCTGCCTGGCGATATCGTCGCGATGCGCGACAACGTGCTGTACGTGAACGGTGCGCGCGCGAGCTATCAGCCGCTTGCGCTCTCGCCGCTGCCCGGCGACGCCGCTTCACCCGGCGATTATCTGACTGAGCGCTTCGCGGGCGTCGCGCATGTCGTGCGGCTCTCGGAAGTCGCGCCGAGCCCGCGCCGCTCGTTCGACCCGTGACGGTGCCCGCGGGCGAATATCTGATGCTCGGCGACAATCGCGATGACAGCGCGGATTCGCGCTATTTCGGTTTCTTTCCGCGGGAAGAGCTGATGGGGCGCACGCGCCGCGTCGCGTTTTCGCTCGACCCGGATCACTTCTACAAGCCGCGCTTCGACCGGTTCGGCACGCGGCTCGATGCGGTGGCGACGCGTTGACAGCGCACCGCTAGCGGTGTTCGTTCGCGCCGCGGCTTCGCTCAGGACGGGCGTTTCGCAAGCGCTTGCGCGCACTCGGCGACGAGGGCAGGGCCGCGATAGATGAAGCCCGTGTAGAGCTGCACGAGCGATGCGCCCGCATCGAGCTTCGCCTGCGCGTCAGCACCCGAGAAAATCCCGCCCACGCCGATGATCGGTACCTCGCTACCGACTTCCACGCGCAGCTTGCGAATCACCTCATTCGATGCATCGAACACCGGGCGCCCCGACAGGCCGCCCGCTTCGTCGGCGTGCGGCAGACCCTGCACGGCAGTGCGCGAGAGCGTCGTGTTGGTCGCGATCACGCCTTCGAACCGCTGGCGCAGCAACGTATCGGCGATCGACTTGATCTGCTCGTCGTCGAGATCCGGCGCAATCTTCAGCGCGAGCGGCACGAGCTTGCCGTGCAGATCGGCAAGGCGCTGCTGCTTGTCCTTCAGCGCGGCGAGCAGCGCGTCGAGTTCGTCCGCGCCTTGCAACTGGCGCAGGTTCTTCGTGTTCGGCGACGAGATGTTGACGGTCACGTAGCTCGCGAACGGATAGACGCGCTCTAGGCAATACAGGTAGTCGTCGGCGGCGCGCTCGATCGGCGTGTCGGCGTTCTTGCCGATGTTCAGCCCGAGCGTGCCGCGATAGCGCGCGGCCTGCACGTTTTTCACGAACTGGTCGACGCCCGCGTTGTTGAAGCCCATCCGGTTGATCACGGCGTTCGCCTGCGGCAGGCGGAACATGCGCGGACGCGGATTGCCCGGCTGCGCGCGCGGCGTCACGGTGCCGACTTCGATGAAGCCGAAGCCGAGCGCGGCCAGCCCGTCGATGCATGCGCCATCCTTGTCGAGCCCTGCCGCAAGGCCGACGGGGTTCCTGAACGTCAGCCCCATCACGGTGCGCGGCGAGTCGGGCACGTGCGGCGCGAGCGCGCCCGCGAGTCCGGTGCGTCCGGCCGCGCCGAGCATGCGCAGGGTGAGATGGTGGGCGTCTTCCGCGTCCATGCGGAAGAGTTGGGCGCGTACGAGCGGATAGAGGGAACTGAACACGGCGGGGCGCCTGGCGGCTGAAAATGAGAACCCGCTATTTTAACGGTTCGGCGCAGCGGCTATCGACGTTTTGGTTTAGAAGCGCATCGCGACTCGCGGGCGGCCGCGAATCCGCTACGCCACGCGAGCAATCAGCCTCGTTCGCCGCGCATGCCGCGCACGCCCGCTTTCGCGGCATCGACGGGGAGAGATCCAGCGCGGTGGGGTCGAGCACCTTCCATGTGCCCTCGAAAAGCCCTTCGAGCGGCGTGAAATTGGCCTTGTAGGCCATCTTCGGGCTTTCGCGAATCCAGTAGCCGAGATACACGTGCGGCAGCTTGAGGCTGCGCGCCTGCTCGATTTGCCAGAGGATGTTGTAGGTGCCGAAGCTCGTGTGCGGCAGGTCGGGATCGAAGAACGTGTACACCGACGACAGCCCGTCGCCGAGGATATCGATCATGCTGACCATGCGCAGCGTGCCGGGCATGTCGGGATGGCCTGCATAGCCGGGATTGGCGGGCTCGCGGAATTCGACGAGGCGCGAATTGATCCGGCTTTGCAACAGGAACTGCTCGTACTGGTCGCGGCTGTCGCGGTCCATGCCGCCGCCCGCGTGGCGCGCCGACTGATAGCGCATGTAGAGCGCGTAGTGCTCTTCGTCGTAATGCAGCGGCGCGACGGTCGCGATCAGGTTGCCGTGCCGTTTCCACACGCGCCGCTGCGTGCGGTTCGGCGTGAAGCGTTCGACGGGCACGCGCACCGGCACGCACGCGCGGCAGCCGTCGCAGTATGGCCGGTACGTGAACACGCCCGAGCGGCGAAAGCCTGCGCGCACGAGTTCGGTATAGACGTCGGAGTTGATCAGATGGCTGGGCGTCGCAACTTGCGAGCGCGCGACGCGCCCTTCCAGATAACTGCAAGGGTATGGCGCTGTTGCATAGAATTGCAGCGCCGAAAGCGGTGAAAGCGGCAGCTCATTCGGGTGAGTCACGTTAGCAGCTCTCGAAGCGTTTCTGGATTTGCCAATCCGGCTCGCTGCTCAACGGTAGCTTGCAGCGTGCCCGGCGGACGCGTCCATGGCGATTGTCATCGTTCACGCGGCGTCGGCCCTCGACGACGCTGCGCATCACGCCGCCGGCGCAAAAAGATCGCGCACGACGGTCTTGTCGAACGACCAGGGGATCGGCGCTGCATCGACGTTCGCGCGCACATGCGCGACGAACGCCTTGCGCGTGATCTCGCGGCCGCCCAGCGACGCCAGATGCGACGTGTTCTGCTGGCAGTCTATCATTTCTATTTCGTGACGTCGCAAGTGGAAGACGAGCGCGGAGAGCGCGATTTTCGATGCATCGGTGACGTCCGCAAACATCGATTCGCCGAAGAACATTTTGCCGAACGACACACCATACAACCCGCCGACGCGCTTTCCCTCGTGCCACGTTTCGATGCTGTGCGCCTCGCCACGGCGGTGCAATGCCGTGTAGGCGTCGATCACGTCCGACGTGATCCAGGTGCCGCGCTGACCGTGACGCGGCGCGAGCGCGCAGGCGCGCATCACGGCGGGGAAATCGGCGTCGACGCGGATTTCCCACGCGTCGTCGCGCAGCACGCGCTTGAGCGTCTTTTTCAGCGAAGGCGAAATCTTGAACTCGCGTGGACGCAGGACCATGCGCGGGTCGGGTGTCCACCAGAGCACGGGCTGACCGTCCGAATACCACGGGAAAATGCCGCGCCGGTACGCGTCGATGAGTCTCGACGGCAACAGGTCCGCGCTTGCCGCGAGCAAGCCGGGCGCGCCGCTCGCTGCGGACAGCGCGCGTTCGACGGGCGGAAACGGATCGTCGGGGCCTAGCCAGGGAACCATGCGACAGCTGTCGTTGTGGTCAGCCGTCGCGCAGCGAGCGGAAGATGTCGCCCGTGTGCAGGCCGTAGTTGCCCGACGCGCGGTCGGTGAAGAAGAAGCGCAAGGTTTGCGCGACGGTCGGGAACGCGATGTCGCCCCATGGAATTTCGTGCTCTTCGAAGAGGCGTACTTCGAGGCTCTCTTCGCCTGCTTCGACGTCGAGATCGAGTAGCCGCGCGAGATAGAACAGATGCACCTGATGCACGTGCGGCACGTTCAGCAGCGTGTACAGGTTCTGCACTTCGACGCGCGCACCGGCTTCTTCCAGTGTTTCGCGCGCGGCGGCTTCTGAGGTGGTCTCGCCCATTTCCATGAAGCCTGCGGGCAGGGTCCAATAGCCGTAGCGCGGTTCGATCGCGCGCCGGCACAGCAGCACCTTGTCGTCCCATACGGGAACGGTGCCGACCACGTTGCGCGGATTCTGATAGTGCACGGTGCCGCAGCTCGCGCAGACGAAGCGCTCACGGTTGTCGCCGGGCGGAATGCTCAGGCTCACTGCGTGGCCGCAGACGGAACAGAATTTCATAGGAAGGGGATGGGAAACGGTGATGGGAGTGTATCACCGGGGCGGGCGTTCTCGATGACGCGCGCGGACCCATACAAGCACGCAGCGATCGTTGCGCGCGCGTGATGATTTCATGCTGAAGCGCGGGCTGAGCCGCAAAACAAAAAACCCGCCATTGGCGGGTTTGATGGTGCGACGGCTCTTGATGACACCTGGAACATATAACCAGTGAGTACTGGTTGCGGGGGTAGGATTTGAACCTACGACCTTCGGGTTATGAGCCCGACGAGCTGCCAGACTGCTCCACCCCGCGTCCGTCGAAGAAAAGATTATAGGGCAACCGCATGCTCAATGCAATCAGTTTTTAAGAATCGACATGAAAGTATGGAAAGCGACGGTGATCTGGCTTGCCGCGACAAGTGCGTCGAAGGCACATCGAATGCCTGTCGTTACTGTGAGAGCATGGCCACGTAGCGCACAACACGTGCGCTAGAATCCCCGTTCTTCGGCGCCGCGCGAGACTTCATCTCGCGTGCGGCACCGCGTTCATCAATGCTCTCTCGACACGCCATGGACATCGCTCACGATTTGCAGTCGATCGCTGCGCAGGAACACTCGCTTGTCTTCCCTCATTTCGATGCCGACACCGCGTGGCAACTCGGCGCGTATTTGCGAGAGGTCGCGAAAGCGCGCGGCCTCGCACTCGCCATCGATATCCGCACGTTCGGTCAGCCCATGTTCTTCTCGCTGCTGGAAGGCGCGACGCCGGATAACGTCAACTGGGCGCGCCGCAAGGGCAACACGGTCGCGCATTTCCGCCGCAGCTCGTATGCCATCGGGCTGAAGCTGCAACAGTCGAACGGCACGCTCGCCGACAAACACAGTCTTCCCGAAGCCGATTACGCATCGCATGGCGGCGCGTTTCCGCTGACCGTGAAGGGCGCGGGCGTAATCGGGTCGGTGACGGTGTCGGGACTGCCGCAACGCGCGGATCACGAACTCGTCGTCGAGGCGCTGTGCGCGCAACTCGGCCACGACTACAGCAAGCTCGCGCTTGCGAAGGCCTGAGGTATGCGCGTGCCGCCCTTTGCATTGCTCGGCATCGCCATCGTCGCCGAGGTGATCGCGACCTCGGCGCTGCGCGCGTCGGAAGGCTTCACGCGGCTCGTGCCCGCGCTCGTCGTGCTGCTCGGCTACAGCATCTCGTTTTACTGCCTGTCGCTGACGCTGAAGAGCCTGCCCGTCGGCATCGTGTATGCGATCTGGTCCGGCGTCGGGATCGTGCTGATCACGCTGGTTGCGATCGTGATGTATCGACAGGTGCCGGACCTTGCGGCCGTCGCGGGCCTGAGCCTGATCGTCGCGGGCGTCGTCGTGCTGAACCTGTTTTCGAAGATGCAGGCGCACTGACGCCGCGCGGCGCGCGGCGCGCGGCGCGTTTGCGCGCAGCGAATCACTTGCAGCGAACCACCATCGAACGGTTCTTCACGCTCGCCGACACGACGTTCGTGATGCTGCCGCCTGCGAGGCCGCCATCGTCGTTGTCTTTCGAAACGATGTCGTAACCCGTCGCGCCGCACGCCTTGCCCGCCAGCACGTAGCACGATGCCCAGCTCGAACTCGCATCCGCGCCGCTGCAGCTGACCGCGAAGCCGGTTTCGCCATTGGGCAGGTTGATCAGCTTCGTTTCGTTCGACGACGCGCAGGCGCCAAGGCTCGCAATCGCGAGTGCGGCAAGCGGCAGCGCCGCAGCACGGATCGCGTGGGAGACAAGAGAGTGGCGCGCGCGCCGTTCGATCGACTTCATTGTGTTTCCTTCCAGAAATAGGCTGTGATGCGAGCGCGGCGAGCGGCAGCCGCCAGCGTCGTCCGCCTGATGTGGGCGACGCGCTATCGCTGGCGTACCGCATAGCGGACATGACGCGGGCCATGGTGGCTCGACGAGAGGTCGGAGACCTCAGGCTTGCGGCCGGAGGCTCAAGTGTCCCGTTTCGGACAGATCGATGCGAATGTCCGCCTGCCCGACGAGGCGCCGGCTTTCGGCGCCCGTCGCCGCGTCCTCCCAGATGCTGATCGCCCTCGGAATGTCGATACCGTGACTTTCCGCGTAGGCGAACCACGCGTTGGCCGCGTCCGGTTCGGCGATCTCGCGCTCTCGAAGCAAATATTTTCCCATATCGTCGGTTCTCGTCCGGAAATTGCAGGCAGCGCGCCCGTGCGTGCGGGTTGGGAGGGCCGCGCAGAACTTATCGCGCGGCGGGCAGACTTACCGTGTATCGCACGTGGCGTGCCGCGTGCTGTCGATTCCATTGCAGCAACATCGAACGAGAGGCGAACATGGCAGAGCGCGTGAGCGGCCCTTATCGGGGCTATTACATCAGCGCATCGGCGCGGCTCGTGCCGCCGCATGAGCAGGCGCGGCGCGCGGGCGAGCGCGAAGGGCTGTATGTCGGAGCGGTCAGTCTGTCGGAGCGCGGGCCGGATGATCCGCACCTGATCGAAACGCTGATCGAAATCGGCGACGAGCATCGCTTCGAGTCGGAGGACGAAGCGCTGGTCTTCGTCGAGAAGGCGGGCCGCGCGTATGTCGACCGGCTGCTGGACGGCGAGTGATTCATGGCCTTACGCGCGCCCGTCGAGCACACGCATACGACGGGGCGGACGCGCCGCTGAAGCGGGCCCGGCGAAACGCGGCATACCCGATGCTGGACCGTCGCATGCCGCTACGAGTACCATTAAGCCCGCTGATTGGGCCAGTCGTCCGCATGCCGGTTCTCGCGCACCTGTGCGGCCACTCGCCTGGAACGCCGGATTTTCCCGATGAGGTCACCATGGAGATTCGTTTTCCCGCGGACGCGCCCGCCTACCGCGACTTCAATCTGACGCTGGTGTTTCCGGCGCTGGTCGACGGTGAACGGGTGCCGTGCGCGATTTCCGTCGAAGCGCTCGAAGATCATTTCGGCGCCGACGCGAACGACACCGACGCCTGGCGCCGCGCATTCGACGCGGGCCGCGAGCGTATCGAAGCCGTCGCGCGCGAACATCTGCTGATCAGCAATGGCACGCCCGTTCTGCTCAAGAGCGGTCACTTTCCGCCGGGCAATCTCGCGAGTACCTGAGCGCGCACATCATGAAGCTTGTGCAGGGCGGCGTTATGCCGCCTGCGCGCGAGCGGCCTCTTGCACCGCGCGCTGCGCAGCCGCCAGCGACTGCGCGATGCCCGCTTCATACGATGTCTTCGCTACCGGACCAATCAGTTTGGTCAGCGCCGAGTCGTCGAGCACGACGGGGTCCGTCAGCAGGTAATGCATTTCGACCATTTCGCGCAGCAGCGGGTTGAAGAGCCCCATGATGCGCAGCATCGTCTTGTTCGCCACCATCAGCTTCGGTTCTCGCTGCGCGAGCGCGTAGGCGCGTTCGGCGATTTCGCGCTGCGTGATGGTGCCGGCGCCCGCCAGATGCAGCACGCGACCGAATGCTTCAGGCGTGCGCGAAAGGCGTTCGATAACAGGCCCCACGTCAGGCATGAACACGAACTCATGCGGCACGTCGATCGGGCCGATCATCTGCGCCCGTGTGCCTTTCGCCGCGCCTTCGAATACGCCATGCAGGAAGCTGCGTTCGACGCCCGGACCGTAGAAGTCGGGCAAACGCAGCACGAGCGTTTCGAGCCCATCGTGGCCATGTGCGTCGATCACGAGATTTTCCTGCGCGAGCCGCATCTTGCCTTTGAACGTATGCGGCTCGCGCGGCTGCGACTCGGTGACGGGCGTACTGCGCGCGCGCCCATACGGATAAACGGTGCCGATCAGGATCAGGCGCTGCACACCGGCCGCGCGTAGTCCGTCGAGCGTCTTTTGCATGAGAACGGGATGCTGTTCGAACTGGTGATACGGCACGCCGACGAGATACACGGCCGTCTGCAAGCCGGCTGCCGCGGCGCCGATCGTGGCGGGATCGTCCGGATTCCACGTGACGACTTCCGCGAGAGGATCGTGACCGAACGACGCCTCTAGCGCTTGCCGCCCGCGTCCGATCACCCGATAACGCCGGCCCGCCACGCTGAGCGCGTGGGCGATGCTGCGTCCGGCGGCACCCGCCGCGCCGAACAGCCCGATCTGTGCTGCGTTTTCCATGACATCTCCCATCGACGGCGCTCGCGTTCTGTCAGTCGGAACTGAGCGCAAGAAATTTACTGAACACTGTTCACTTAACGATGTTCAGTTTAAATTGACTTTTCAGTTTGTCAACCGGAAAATCGGCGTCATGGGAATCGCCGAAAGAAAGACTCGTCAGAAACAGGAACTGCGCACGCGCATCCTCGACGCCGCGCGGCGCATCGTCATGCGTGAAGGATTTGGCGCGCTGTCGATGCGCAAGATCGCCGATGCGATCGAGTACTCGCCGGCCACGCTGTATCTGCACTTCGAAAGCCGCGATGCGATTGCACGCGCGCTGTGCGCGGAGGGCTACGCGCAACTGCTCGCCAGTTTCGAGCCGTTGACAGCCATCGCCGATGCCGCTGAACGGCTCAAGGCGATCGGTCGCGCGTATGTCGCGTTCGGTGTCGCGCATCCGGAAACGTACCGGCTGATCTTCATGGAAGATCCGTCGTACACGGGCGCGGCGCTCGTTGGCGACGGTACCCAAAATGACGGTGTTCACGAGGACCACGCAGACGACAAGGCGTTTCGTCTGATGCTCGAGTCGATCGACGCGCTCAAGGCCGAAGGCCGTCTGCCGGACACGTCCGATAGCCAGGTATGCGCCGAGGCGTTCTGGGCGACGATGCACGGCATCGTCGCATTGCATCTGACGTGCCCCGTGTTTCCGCGCGCGCCGCTCGACGCCGTGGTGGACGCAGCGCTCGTCGCGTGGTTCGGCGCGGGCGACGCGAATCCAGCGGCGAATAAGGACGAAGCGTCAGGCGAGGGCGCGACGCCCGCTCAGACGCAACACGCCGACAAGCCGTCAAAGGCGCGGCGTTCCGCATCATTGAAACCGAAAGCCGCATAAGGCCCGGCCGGCGCGTCGCCGCCTGCCGGTTTCACTGAAGAAGTCCGATACGCGTGCTACCGTTTGCGTCGCATGCCCATTCAACCGCTTCATGTCCACACCATGTCGATACCCGAATCGCCCCGCACCGCCGACGAGCTGAATACCTATGTCGCCAATCGCATTGGTTTCATCGAACTGAACCGGCCTAAGGCGCTCAACGCGCTGTCGCTGGACATGATGCGCGCGATGCATGCGGTACTCGACCAATGGCGCGAAGATCCCGACGTGCTGGCCGTCGTCGTGCGCAGCACGAGCGAGCGCGCGTTCTGCGCGGGCGGCGATATCCGATACCTGTATGAATCATTCCGCCGTGGCGACGGCGATGCCGTGGACACGTTCTTCATCGACGAATACCGGCTCGATCACGCCATCTTCACCTACACGAAGCCGTATATCGCGTTCATGAACGGCATCGTGATGGGCGGCGGCATGGGCATTTCGCAGGGCGCGCATCGCACGGGCGGTTTGCGTGTCGTGACGTCGACGACGCGCATGGCGATGCCGGAATCGCGCATCGGCCTGTTTCCCGATGTCGGCGCGGGCTGGTTTCTCGCGCGCACGCCGGGCGCGATCGGCCGCTACCTTGCTGTGACGGGCGAGACGATCGGCCCGGCCGACGCGCTCTACGCCGGTCTCGCCGACGCCTGGCTGCCCGATGAAGCGATTCCCTCGCTGATCGACCGCCTGAAGACGCAGTCATTCGAGCAGGGCGCCGACGTCGTCGCGGCCGTGCTGCTTGAAGCGCAATCGCACAAGATCGTGCCGACGCCCGACACGTCGCCGCTCGCCGACGCGCGCACGTCGATCGACCGGCATTTCGCGCTGCCGGACATCGTGCAGATCATCCAGTCGCTCGATCGCGAAGGCGATTGCAACTACGCCGATTGGGCCGAGCACACGGGCGCCGTGCTGCGCGAGCGGTCGCCGCTGTCGATGGCCGTTGCGCTGGAAGTGGTGACGCGCGCCGAAGGCACGATGGCCGAATGCCTGCGCCGGGATCTGGATCTGACGCGCTCGTCGTTCGAACGCGGCGATGCGCCGGAAGGCATCCGCGCCCGCATCATCGATAAAGACAACAAGCCGCAGTGGCGCTTTGCGCGTATCGAGGATGTGACGCGCGCGGATGTCGAGAAGATGTTCGACAGCCCGTGGCCCGCGAACGAGCATCCGCTGCGCGACCTGCAGGGCTAAACCAGAAGAAAGGAGCGGGCGGCCTCAGTCCTCGCTCGCCATGAAGGCGCGCATGAAAACGAGCGCGCCCCAGCCCCACATCGCATTCGACGCGAAGCCGAGCGCCAGGCGCGGCAACATGTTGCCCGTCGGCCAGATGCCGCGCAGGGGATCGACCACGAACACGCCCGCGGCCGTCAGCACGATGCCGCCGAACACGAACGCCTGAACCCATGGCGCCGGCCGCTCGGGCGATACGCGCAACAGCCACGCCATCAGCACGCCCCACACCGAACTCCAGATCGCGTTGGCGATGAATTCCGGCAGCCCGACGGGCACGAACGGCGCAGTCGAAAACCCTGTCGGGTCGATAAGGCCGGCGGCGTGCAGGAGCGCGAGCGTCGACTCATGAAAGAACAGCGACGCCAGAAAGCCGGACACGAACGGCAGGATGATTTTTTGCATGCTTGACAGCGACGGTCGCCGGGCGTCAATGACTTTGCGCAACGCCCGCGCAGGTTGATCGGAACGAGCGCCATTATATGGGTTGCGCGGCGCGGATCAGGTGCGCTGGCGGACAGTGCGGGTGTGCTGCGTATGCTGCAGCGTCAGGTAAAGCACGAAAGTGGAAAACCTAAGCTCAAAAAAATCGTTCAAAAGAAAGAACGCGGTCCATAGACTGTTTTCCCATGCAGGCGCCGCAGCACGTATGAAGCACGCATGAAGCGTGTGCGAGAAGCATGTGCGGGGCGAGCCGCTGCCCGACACGCATCGCGCACATTGGATGCCGCGTGCTGCGTGGGCCGATCACATCGATTCACTTGAGAGAAACCGTCGCGATGTCCCATCCGATGCCCATTCGCGCCTGCCCGGCTGCGCCGTCCGTGCCGCGCGATCCCGGCCTGCCGGGCAGGCCGCCTCGCTGTCGCCGCTGACGCGGTCTTCTTCAATCATCCGTTTTCGATGCGCTGCGCGTGCGTGGCAGGGCGTGTCACGCCTTTCGCATGCGGCTGCACGCAACGCATCCCGTCATCCCTACGACATCAGACGAACAAGGCAGGAACTGCAGATGAATGTGTTCTGGTTCATTCCGACTCACGGCGACAGCCGCTATCTCGGCACGTCGCAAGGCGCACGTGCAGCCGACTATGACTACTTCCGGCAGATCGCCGTCGCAGCCGATACGCTCGGCTACGAGGGCGTGCTGCTGCCGACGGGCCGCTCGTGCGAAGACGCATGGGTCGTCGCGTCGAGCCTGATTCCCGCCACGAAGCGCCTGAAGTTTCTCGTCGCGATCCGTCCGGGGATCTCGTCGCCGGGATTGTCGGCGCGCATGGCGTCGACCTTCGACCGCCTGTCGGGCGGACGTCTGCTGATCAACGTCGTGACGGGCGGCGATGCCGCCGAACTCGAAGGCGACGGGCTGTTCGTCGATCACGACACGCGCTACGAAATCACCGACGAATTCCTGCGCATCTGGCGCGGCCTGCTGACCAGCGCGCATCAGGGCGAGAACTTCGATTTCATTGGCAAGCATCTGACGTCGAAGGGCGGCAAGGTGCTGTATCCGCCCGTGCAGGACCCGCATCCGCCGCTGTGGTTCGGCGGCTCGTCGCCGGCGGCGCACGAGATGGCGGGCGAGCACATCGACACGTATCTGACGTGGGGCGAGCCGCCCGAAGCGGTGGCGAAGAAGATCGCCGACATCCGCGCGCGCGCCGCGCAGCACTGCCGCAAGATCAGGTTCGGCATTCGCCTGCACGTGATCGTGCGCGAGACGGACGACGAAGCGTGGGCAGCCGCCGACAAGCTCATCAGCAAGCTCGACGACGAAACGGTCGCACGCGCGCAGGCGTCGTTCTCGAAGATGGATTCGGAAGGCCAGCGGCGCATGGCTGCGCTGCACGGCGGCAAGCGCGGCTCGCGCCAGGACCTTGAGGTGTATCCGAACCTGTGGGCAGGCGTGGGCCTCGTGCGCGGCGGCGCGGGCACGGCGCTCGTCGGCAGTCCGGAGCAGGTCGCGGCCCGCATGCAGGAATACGCGGATCTCGGCATCGAGACGTTCATTCTGTCGGGCTATCCGCACCTTGAAGAATCGTACCGCTTTGCCGAACTCGTGTTCCCGTTGCTGCCGGGCCGGCAGCAGGCGAGTGTGAGCGGAAGCCTTCCGCTGTCGGGGCCGTTCGGCGAGATCGTCGGCAACAACTATGCGCCGAAGGCGTCGCAAAGCTGATTCGTTGTCCAGAGGCCATGCGCAACGACGCGTCGCTTCATGAAAGGAGTGCTGGTTTATGTCGACTGTTTCTGGCAACCGTGCTGCGAGTGTGAGTCTCGCTCGCCTGAATCTCGGGCCGCTCGCGCTCAGGGCCGCGCCGTGGATCGTGCCGCTCGTCATCCTGCTCGCGTGGGAAATCGCCGCGCGCAGCGGCGTGCTGTCGACGCGCGTGCTGCCCGAGCCGCTCGCCGTCGTGAAGGCTGCGTGGTCGCTGATCGAATCGGGCGAAATGTGGGCGGACGTGAAGGTCAGCACGTGGCGCGCGGTGTCGGGTTTCGCGATCGGCGGTGGCATCGGTTTCGTGCTCGGGCTCGCGACAGGTCTGTTCCGGCCCGTCGATATCGCGCTCGACACGACCGTGCAGATGATCCGCAACATTCCCGCGCTCGCGATGATCCCGCTCGTGATCCTCTGGTTCGGTATCGAGGAAGAGGCGAAGGTGTTTCTGGTGTCGTTGGGCGTGTTCTTTCCGATCTATGTGAACACGTATCACGGCATCCGTTCCGTTGACGCCAATCTGATCGAAATGGCCCGCAGTTACGGCGTGAAGGGTTTCGCGCTGTATCGCGACGTGATCCTGCCGGGTGCGTTGCCGTCGATTCTCGTCGGCGTGCGTTTCGCGTTCGGGCTGATGTGGGTCACGCTGATCGTCGCCGAAACGATCTCCGCGCAATCGGGCATCGGCTATATGACGATGAACGCGCGCGAGTTTCTGCAAACGGATGTGGTAGTGGTCGGGATTCTGCTGTATGCGGCGCTCGGCAAGCTCGCCGACATGCTCGCGAAAGGGCTTGAACGCGTGTCGCTGCGCTGGCATCCCGCGTATCAACGAGGAACCAAAGCATGAGTGCGATCACATTGTCCGTATTGATGGGCGGGATCACGGGCGCGGATCTCGAAGCCGAACTCCGGCAGCAGGGCACGCATGAGCTTGCGTCGACGCAAGCTCCCGCGCTGCGCGAGATCGCACGTGAGAAACAGGATATCTCCGTCGAGCTGCGCGGCGTCGGTAAGCGCTACGGCGAGCGCGCGGTGCTCACGGACTTCGATCTGTCGATCGAGCGCGGCAGCTTCGTGTCGATCGTCGGGCGCAGCGGCTGCGGGAAGTCCACGTTGCTGCGGCTGATCGCGGGCCTCGAAGCGCCGAGCTCGGGCACGCTCGACAAACACGCCGACGGCTCGCAGCCGTTCGACACAAGGATCATGTTCCAGGACGCGCGTCTGCTGCCGTGGAAGACGGTGCTGCAGAACGTGATGCTCGGCCTCGGCCGTTCATCGCGAGATAAAGCGCGCGCGGTGCTCGACGAAGTCGGCCTGCTCGAGCGCGCGAACGACTGGCCCGCGCAGCTGTCGGGCGGCCAGCGGCAGCGCGTCGCGCTGGCGCGTGCGCTCGTGCATCGGCCGCAGTTGCTGTTGCTCGACGAGCCACTTGGCGCGCTCGACGCGTTGACGCGCATCGAAATGCACGCGCTGATCGAGCGCTTGTGGCGTGAGCACCGTTTCACCGCGCTGCTCGTCACGCACGACGTGCAGGAAGCCGTCGCGCTCGCCGATCGCATTCTGCTGATCGAGGAGGGCAGGATCGCGCTCGATCAACCCGTGCCGCTTGCGCGGCCGCGCGAGCGGGCGACGGCGGCCTTCGCGCAACTCGAAGAACGCGTGTTGCAGCGTGTGATGAAGACACGCGCAACCGACAAACCCGCACCTCACGATGCCCGCACGGTGCATGCACGCGATATCCGCTGGGCAGTTTGAACGCTGGCTGGATACTTTTTCATCGACCCACCGGAGCTATCCGATATGAGCATTTCCGCGATCAACGTACGCAACCAGTTCAAAGGCAAAGTGAAGGAAATCATCCGCGGACCCGTCGTGTCCGAAGTCGATGTCGATACGCCGTTCGGCGTCGTCACGTCGGTCATCACGACGCGCTCGATCGACGAACTCGAACTGAAGGTCGGCGCGGAAGTGGTCGCGCTCGTCAAGTCGACGGAGGTATCGATTGCGCGCCTGTGACGCGCGTTGTAGCGGCTTTTGCTTGTGACGCACGGCGGTTGTCGAAGTCGCCGCGCGTTGCATCGCAGGTTCACACGCTGGCCGCTATTTCGCGTTCGTTGCGCTGGCGGGCGGATGAACCGACATGTCGTCGTTGGGTGGCTGACGTGGCTTCTTGACGGGCATGTTGTCGGGATTGGTCGCGCTCGCCGCGCCCGAGGCCGCCGCGGGCGGCGGTTTCACCATCGGCGTGCCGCCCGTTTGCGGCGCGACGGTCTGGCCCCACGCCAACTGCGCGACACCCGCCGATGCCGCCAGCACGGCGGCGCTTCCTATCGACGCCCATGCGTGACGTCTGAGTTTCATCATCGTCGCAATCATTGGGTTCTCCCTGCGTTTTTTTCGTTGTCGCCAGGCGCGTGCCAGCCCTGCGGGTCGCGCGTTTTTCTGCGTCGGATAGCGAGCGAAGGGGCGCACTGCGTCCCGGCAATTCCGGCTGGAAGTGCTAGCATGAACTGAGCATCGACTGGCGCATTGCCATACGGGCGGCGCCGCCAACGAATACGGAGGCTGCGATGACGAAGTCCTTGAGCGCGAGTGCAATCGATACCTTGCGGCAACTGAACGACATCGGAACCGGGCAGGCGGCGCCTCCCGTCGAGCCCGTTGTCGAGAAAGAGTTGCTGGGCGCGGGGCTGGTGGCGAAATCGGGGAAGGGCGCGGGCGTCGAAATCACCTGCGACGGCAGGAAGTATCTGTCCGGCGATTGTGACTGATCGGCTACTGACCCCGACGAGCAAACCTGAGACGGAGGGACGCGCGATGGAGCCGAAAGGCATCGACATGGGCGACTACCAGGAGCGCTACAAGGAATTCGAAATGGAGGTCTGCGTCGAGCAGGTGCTGACGGGCGTCAAGGCGCACTTCCGCATACTGAAGGACGACGCGGTGATGCTGGACTGGCGGCTGGTGCCCATCGACGGCTTCTGGCCGACCGAGCACGCGGCGGCCGAAGCGGGCTTCCGGGCAGCGCGCGAGGCCATCGATGTCGAACTGCTGGCGGCGGGCGGATAGCCGTTCGGCAAGCCGTTTTACAAGCCGCAAAAAATAAAGCCGGATGCTCTCAGAAGAACATCCGGCTGAACTACACCTGCAACAACACATTGCAACAACAGACTGCGTGGTACTGCCAGGGTACGGCAACTTCCAACTGCTGGTACTTCCAGATACTGCTACTTCGCCATCAACGGTACTGCTTTACTACGGTCAAGCTTTGATTGCGGTACTGCTACATCTGGAACTGCAACTTCCAACTGCTGGTACTTCCAGATACTGCTACTTCGCCATCAACGGTACTGCTTTACTACGGTCAAGCTTTGATTGCGGTACTGCTACATCTGGAACTGCAACTTCAAGATTACCTGCTGCCACTTCTACGACGACTGCAACTGCAAGTACTGCGTGCTACCAGTGCTGCTCGATACTGCTGGGTACTGCCTGCTACGAAACTGCTGTGTGCTTGTGGTCCTGTTTCGGCTTAGTGGCCGAAGAACACCGAACCCGGGCCCGTCACGGGCTCATGCTTGCCAGCTTGCGACGAACCGTTTTGCACGCCGCCGTAGGCGTTTGCGTTGGCTTGTTGCGCTTCAGCTGCCAGCGTTTCCGTGTTCTGGCCTTGTTGCGATGCCGGTGCGCCAACCGTCGGGTTGTAGTGCGGAGCCGGACCGTAGCCGCTTGCGAAAGCGGGAGCAGCCAGGGTAGCGGAAGCGGCGATCAGAACTGCGGCGATAAGCTTGGTCTTCATGGTGAACTCTCCGTAATGTTTGATTCGATAAGACGTTGCGGTCTTTGCTTTGCAGCGGTCTGTTCGCAACGTCGATGGAAGCCAGTGTATACCCCTACTATCGGTTTTTTGTGCCGATAATTTGAAATTACTATTCTGAGATTCGAAACAATGCTGGGAGGCACGCTGGGCGGGGTTTTGCCGCGTATGCGCCCCTGTAAACGGGGCGTTACGGCTTGAAAAACCTTATGTAAATCATGGGCTTCCGGGGTTGTTGCGGTGCATAACGAGGGGTTCGGGGCGCGCTTGCGGTAAAATCGCGAGCTGAATTCACGCTGTTTTTCTTTCTGGTCCGCCGCCTCATGTCTTCGAAGCCTGTTTCCAGTCCCCGCCGCGTATCCGTGGCGCCCATGATGGACTGGACTGATCGCCACTGTCGCTCGTTTCACCGCACGCTGTCGCGGCACACCTGGTTGTATACGGAGATGGTGACGACGGGCGCGCTGATTCACGGCGACGTCGACCGCCATCTCGCGTTTACCGCCGACGAAGCACCCGTCGCGCTGCAACTCGGCGGCAGCGAGCCGGACGATCTGGCGCGCTCGGCGAAACTCGGTGAACAGTGGGGCTACGACGAGATCAATCTGAATTGCGGCTGTCCGTCGGAGCGTGTGCAGCGCGGCGCATTCGGTGCGTGTCTGATGAAGGAACCGCAACTCGTCGCCGATTGCGTGAAGGCGATGCGCGATGTGGTGTCGGTGCCCGTGACGGTGAAGCACCGGATCGGCGTCGATGACGTCGAAGACTACGCATTCGTGCGCGACTTCGTGGGCACGATTGCCGAGGCCGGTTGCGAGGTCTTCATCGTGCACGCGCGCAATGCGATCCTCAAAGGCCTCAGCCCGAAAGAGAACCGCGAGATTCCGCCGCTCAAGTACGACTACGCGTATCGGCTGAAGCGCGATTTTCCGCAGCTCGAGATCATCATCAACGGCGGGATCAAGACGCTCGACGAAGTCGAAGCACACTTGCAGCATGTCGACGGTGTGATGCTGGGCCGTGAGGCGTATCACAACCCGTACGTGCTCGCCGATGTCGACGCGCGTTTCTACGGCTCGACGGACACCGCGCCGACCCGCGAAGAAGCGGAAGCGAAGCTGATCGAATACTGCCGCGCCGAACTCGCGCGCGGCACGTATCCCGGCGCGATCGTGCGTCATGCGCTGGGGCTGTATCGCGGCGTGGCGGGTGCGCGCGGATGGCGGCGCGTGCTGTCGGACAGCAAGAAGCTCCAGGCGCGCGATCTCGCGATTTTCGACGAAGCGCGACAGCATTTGCGCGAACCCAGCGAAATCTTTGAATAAAGGGCTTTGCAAATACGGCTCGTGTTTGTATAATCTCGCTTCTTCGTTGCTGAGCACCGCTCTGCGGCAGGCGGCGAAGTTGTAGTGCAGTGGTGGCTGTAGCTCAGTTGGTAGAGTCCAGGATTGTGATTCCTGTCGTCGTGGGTTCGAGTCCCATCAGCCACCCCAAAAGATTCAACTGCATCAGGCAGTTAGGCAAATGAAGCCGTTCCAGAATGCGAAATTCGGAACGGCTTTTTTGTTTTCGGAACGAGGCAGCGTTATTCAGTGGCCTTCACAATCTTCATCTTGCGGCGATCGTAGAGCTGCGCCGTCGTCGATGGGCTCGCGTGACCGGCAAAGTCGTATGCGTCCGGATCGCTGTTTTCGAGCTTCGTTGTGATTGCAACGGGCCGGATGTCTAGCATCGAAAAGTAGGCGGGTTGGTTCGTCAGTTGCAGATCCATGCCGCCATGAATCGGGCTGTTGACCCGGTTCGCGATCCGCTGCGCTGCTTCGCGCATCTTCTTCGCCTCAAACTGTTTCGCGATCGCCGGCTCGAACGAGCCGATGTATGTGTACATCGCGTCTTGCCAAACTGATCCCCGGCCGCTCTCAGCCTTGTTCAACATCATCCCGACGAACGGGCTTCTTGACGCGGATGCTCAAACGTTCGCCGCGGACTATGCGCTGCTGAAATGCGATGTGCGATTCAATCCGTCGGTGCTGTTTCCCTCCGCACAACCATGCGATTGCGCGCCAGTATTGGAGTGGCATTAATCCTCAGACACCTTCGACAGCCAAGAGGGTGCAATCCGGGATTGCGAGCGTCGAGCGCGCGACGCGATCAAAGGTGGCTTACCGCGGTAGGCTCACGCCCCACCTCCTTTAGCGCTGTCGCTGGCTGCGAACTGGGGCTTCCATTCGTTGAGCGGCTGGTCGGAGTGAACGTACAGCGGATGACGCGGTGAGCCGTCTTTAGTCATGCCTAGGCACCAGAGGCGCGCTCCCGCGTCCGTCAAGATGCTCGCTACTCGCGCGGCGCGCTCCGGCTTCGCGTTCGCCCCCCATGCACACACGACGTCGCCGCACTCGCGCGCGATGTTCCACAGGTAGTCATCGTTGTCGGGGCCGACTGGATCGGGGTGCGACCACAGCGTCCCAAGGTCGGTCGAGCGCAGCGCATACAGATTTGCCACGGCCAGGCCGTTGCAGTTCCACAACTTCGCGAAGCTACGGCAGCGGCGGATCGTAGGATCGTCTAGCGTCGCATCCGCCGTGCTCGGATTTAGCATGACGAACAGAGCGGTTGACTTCATCGGCGACATTGATTCGGCTTGCCTCTTGAGCAGATAGCGATATGTGCCGCAGGGGCTGATGATGGCACTCATGCTAGGATTCCTCGCGAAACATTTAGGAGACCGCCGCCATGTCGAAACCCGTCATTTCGCCAGAAGAGTTTATTGCCGAAGTGAACAAGCGTTTGCCGAACATCGGCGGATATGAAACAGGGATGCGTATTTCTCTCTATCCGGAAGGAAGCAACGGCGTGAACGCAAGTGGATATAGTTTAGAACCCGACACCATCGAGACAAGAGCCGTCGTTGGAACTATCGTCTCGCAGGTTCTTTTCGAGTTCGATGTGAATCCGCACATCTCGCGAGATGCCTGATTTGCTCTATTGAGTAAATGACAAATGGCGAGATCCGCGACTGTGCACGACAGTCGAAGGCGCAGGAGTACCGACGTGGAACTTTGGATTCAACCCTGCACACCATGCGCGGACCTTTACGGGCAGCCGTCGACGGTCGAGCCGCACGACACGTTGACTCTGATCGGCGCCGACGCAGTGAAAGACGCTCAAGTCGAGCAGCACTACACCTGCACGCGATGCAGCGCCGCATTCGCGCGTATCCTCCAAGGCGAGCCGCGAAAGCAAGTCTGGCTGTTGCTCAACGCCGGGCAACATTGAGTGGGTCACTGTTTTTCTCCACAAACTCATTGCACTCTCAAGTTTTTTGCGCGATTGCCGAGAATCAAGACGGGACCCGGGACACGGGAAATCCGGCACCGCAAGTCTTGTAAAATGTGGGGCGTGAATCGCGACCGTTCCGTCCGGCGCGGTACAGTTAGTCAGACGGACGTCAAAGACCTGACCATGAAGTACTTTTTCAGCAGCGATCTCGCCCGTCGATATGGGTGTGGGATGGCTGTCTATATCGCTGCGCAAACTTCCGATCTGCAGCGTGGTATTGAAGCCACCAATGCACGGCGCAAAGCCGCCGGGCGTCGTTTGCTCGCGGACGCGACCGTCGAAGAGGTCATCTCTGCTCTCCGCACTAACGGGGTTCTGCCTGTCGAACCCAGCAGCCGTGGTGCTGACTGGTCTGATGCTGACGCCATCGGTTAAACGCATCACGCAACACCTCCTTTGGCGGTGTCATTGGCGGCGATTAGGGCTACGCTGAACAAGCCGCCGAATTTGTGGCGCGTCGGCAATGAGGAGGCGTTCAGGTCGTCAAGGCGACCATCACTCCTCGGCTTTTGGCCCTTGCGGGCATTGCACGCGGGCTTTTTGCCCGCCTTTCGCCCATTACGGGCGCACCCGTGCCATCAATCGCGTGCGCGACAGGTAAACATTGGCGAGCGCCAAAGCGATGAAGGCCCGGTTCGCATTCTTCGCCAACCCGCGGTAGCGCACTTTCGTGAAGCCCCACAGTCGTTTGACCACCGCGAAGACATGCTCCACGCGTGCGCGGATCCTCGACTTGTGGCGGTTCTTGCCGCGCTGCACCTCATCGACTTCACCCGCTCGGCGCGTGCGCTGATTCGTGAAGTCGCGCGCCTTCGGCGCTTTGCTGTGGATCAGCGCCTTCTGGCTGGCGTATGCGCTGTCACCATAGACCCGCCGCTCCTGGCCGTGCAGCAATTGCGGCAGCGGATGCTTGTCATGCACGTTGGCCGGCGTGAGCACTGCGCTGTGCGCCAGGCCACTCTGGCTGTCCACGCCAATATGCAGCTTCGCGCCAAAGTACCATTGCTTGCCTTTGCGCGTCTGATGCATCTCGGGGTCGCGCGACTTCTGCTCATTCTTCGTCGAGCTCGGCGCACCGATGATCGTGGCATCCACGATCGTGCCGCTCTTGAGTTTCATGCCGCTCGCCTGAAGCACTCGGCCGACCTCGGCAAACAGCTTCTCACCCAGCTTGTGGGTTTCGAGAAGACGACGAAATTTGAGCAGCGTGGTGGCGTCTGGTACCGCCTCGCAGCCCAGATCAATCCCCGCAAAGCGACGCAGGCTGGCACTATCGTAAAGCGCCTCTTCACACGCAAAATCTGCCAGGTTGAACCAGTGCTGGATGAAATGGATGCGCAGCATGCGCTCCAGATCAATCGGCGGGCGACCATTGCCGCGCTTCGGGTAGTGCGGCTCGACCACCGCGCACAGCTCAGCCCACGGCGTAATTGCATTCATCGTATCGAGAAACTCATCGCGCCGCGTCCGTTTGCGGTGCGTCTCGAAACCCGCACCTTCTTCAGCGGCCATCGCCAACGTCTGCTGCTTCATCCTGTTCTGCCTTCCTTATCCACTCCGATCTATAACGCTCGGAGTAGCTCTGCGGTGGACTTAGCGGGTAAGGAGACGGCATTGCTGCCGCCCCCTCCCCAAAGAACCGCCCGAGCGACTTTCACCGCAAACGGCTCAAGCACAGCTAAAGCATCATCAGCTGATGCCGGTCTCGCCGTACTGCACAAGACCTTCGCAAACGACATATCGTTGGTTCATCTCATTGCTGAGACGAGGGCGCTGAACTGCGTACAGCAGTCTCTTCCAAGCTTCCCTACGTCGAACCTTAAACATGCGCCGGCGACAGCCGCACCACGCGGAAGTCTGCGCCCTTTCGGGCTAGGGCAAAGTTCGAACCCCTATCCGCTCCATTACAGAGCGGCATTCGCTTTTTCCGCGTTCTCTTACCCGCTTCCCCAACAGCTTCCCTCACAGGTCGCCTGCCACGGATTCGATGTTCTGAACCTTTGGCGGAGAATCGGGCTTACCACGTTCCCATTCTTGCCGACCCGACTATTCCCGGGTCTATCCGTTTAGCGTCTGTCTATTCCCCGGCAGCGCTTATGACGACGTGCTCCCTCTGATCAGAGAAGCAACCGGCTGCACACCTTTTGGTCAGGGCCTGTCAGCCGCTTTGGCCCTTTGGCAATAACGGGGTTTATCAACAATTCACTTACGTTACGCATGCGGAACTTGCCTGGCACCTCACACCGCACGGCGGCTGGCAGTGTCGACCCGCCCCGTCACCGGGGTGAGCCGTCAATCGAGAGGCACGTTGTCTCCAAAGCTTCATACCCAGCCGTTACCAGTTGAGCATGTCTGGATAGGCAACTGTCGGTCGCACAACAGGTCGCAGTTCCAAGCGGCTTACTTCGGCGCTTGGGATACGACAAGACAAGAACGAGCTTTGCTGCCCTCACTACTTGACGTTCGACACGCTATGGGCAGCAGCACGTGTCGCACGATCAGCTTTGCCTTAGCTCGCGAATGGGCGCCTCTTTTCAAGTGTCTGCACCATCGAAAAGCGTGGTTGATTCAGATCAACTTTAGCTTTTCACGCGGCCGTACGATTGTCGTGAGCAGCGGCTTTAGGTGGAAGGGGGAGGTAGAGAAGATGAACGTCAAGCGCGTGAAATACGTCGCGCCACTACAGGCGACACTTTTGGTTGCTTGCGGCGGTGGCGGTGATGATGGTGCCGGATCGGCTCCGCAGAGTGTGCAAGTCCAAGACGTCACGATGACGTTTTTCCGCTCCTTCGCCCCGGAACCTATGTCTTTCGAAGCCAATCCGAGCTGGCTAGCGCATGGGCAGCGGCCCCTTTCGAGCACTACCCGATCGGGCTCGTTACGGTAGAGCCGGCTATGCCGACATATGACTTTACGAAGTACACCGTTGTCGGTCTGTCGAACGGTATCGGCAAATGGTGCTTCGCGCCAAGAATCACAGGCGCGATTTCAGATGGCAAGGATCTGGTAGTCCATTACTTCGTTCCAACGACGGGCACACTTGCCTGTATGTTTAATGGTCCGCTAATCGCATTTGCGCTGGTGCCGCAAGTCAAGGGAAATGTCCAGTTTGTGCAGGATCCCGCGCCGTTTTGATCTCTTGAGATTTATCGCGAAGACAATTTCAAAACGACCACCTTGAAACCCGTATAAAACCATCAGCCACCCCAAAGAATTCAAAAACGGCATTGCGAGAAATCGCAATGCCGTTTTTCTTTTGGCGTCCGAGAGAGATGCGACGCGCAGTCGTTCAAAGAATCGAACGCCCGAGTATCAGACCAACCGCAGACTCACCCCTTCCTCAACGGCTTCAGCAACTCCTTCAAGCCGTTGTGATCGATCTCGTGCATCAACGCGAGCAGCCTGCCGATCTCGCCAGGCGGAAATCCTTCGCGCGCAAACCAGTTCAGATAGTGTCCCGGCAAATCGGCGATCACGCGGCCTTTGTATTTGCCGTAAGGCATCGTACGCGTCACGAGCAATTCAAACTGTTCGACATTCATTTCAAGTCCACCTGTTCAGCACCGGGCATCTCAAACCCGTTTCCGCCGATGATGCCCGCTCACATGCGCGCCCGCATCGCGCGCGAGCCCGAACACATCGACGATCGCCACTAGCCCGACAGCCGCCACCAGCAGGAAAGCAATGCTGAAATCGGCAGGCGTCACCGACTGCGCTTCGTGCCCGTGCAACCACGCCGCGAGCCGCAGCGCGATCGCGCCGAGCGCGACGCCCATGCCCATCGTCATTTGCGAGAGTGTGCTCGATAGCGTCGATGCGCCGCTCATCTGCGGCTTCGGCACATCGGCGAATGCGAGTGTATTCACCGCAGTGAACTGCAGCGAGCGCGACAACCCGCTCGCGAACAACACGATAGCCATCGGCACGAGCGGCGTCGAAGCCGTCAGCAGGCTCATCGCCGCAATGCTGATCGCCGCCAGCGCGCCATTCACGAGCAATACCGGACGAAAGCCGAAGCGCCGCATCACGGGCGTCGTCACGAGCTTCATCGACAGATTGCCGGCGAACACGATGAGCGTCAGCAGCCCCGAATGGAACGCGTTCATGCCGAAGCCTAGCTGGAACATCAGCGGCAGCAGAAACGGCACGGCGCTGATCGACACGCGAAACAGCGAGCCGCCACCCATCGCGACAGCAAACGTCTTCACGCGAAACGCCGACAGATCGACCACAGGATGCGCGCTGCGGCGCAGATGAAAAAGGGCGCCGATGCCCGCGGCGAGTCCTGCCACGAGAAACGCGAGCGCTTCGCGCCACGGCGCATCCGAGCGGCCGAGCAGTTCCATCGCGTACATGATGGCCGTGCCGGCGATGCCGCACAGCGCGAAGCCGATGCCATCGAACGGACGCTTCTGCGATTCGCCTTCCGCGCCGATGAAGCGCCACGCGAGCACGATGCCGAGCATCCCAAGCGGCACATTCAGATAGAAGATCCAGCGCCACGACGAGTACGTCGTGATGAAGCCGCCCAGCGGCGGTCCGATGACGGGCGCGACGAGCCCGGGCCACGTGATGATCGAGATCGCGCGCATCAGGCCGTCCTTGGGCGTCGCGCGCAAGACGGCGAGCCGTCCGACGGGCACCATCATCGCGCCGCCGATACCTTGCACGATGCGCGCCGCCGTGAACTCGACGAGCCCGTTCGTCATCCCGCATGCAACCGACGACGCCGTGAACACCGCGAGCGCCGCCGTAAACACGTTGCGTACGCCGAAGCGGTCGGCGGCCCAGCCGCTGATCGGGATGAACACGGCGAGCGTCAGCAGATAGGACGTGATGCCGATGGAGAGATCGACGGCATGCACGTTGAACGACTGCGCCATCTGCGGCAGCGCGGTCGCGATGATCGTGCCGTCGAGGTTCTCCATGAAAAACGCCGCCGCCACGAGCGTCACGATCAGCGACTGCCGTCCATTCGACGGGACGGATGACGTGGACGGCGCATCTGACATCGACATGATTCTCCGAACGTTGTAAGCGCATCGAAACCGGCCATCTGCCTGGTCATGTGCCGGCGCGGCCAGCCGCTATTCTAGCCACGCACGCGGTTCGCGCGGACATGGTAATTTCGCGTTTTACCGATTTATCACCCGCAAGAACACGAACAGGAACCAGGCGATGGAATACCGCAGACTCGGCGATACGGATGTGAAGGTTAGCCTGATCGGTCTCGGCACGATGACGTGGGGCGAGCAGAACACGGAGCGCGACGCGCACGAGCAGATCGACTACGCGCTCGCTCAGGGCGTCACGCTGATCGACGCCGCCGAGATGTACCCGGTGCCGCCGCGCCCGGAGACGCAGGGCTTGACAGAGCGCTACATCGGCACATGGCTCGCGCAGCATCGCAGCATGCGCGACAAGATCGTGCTCGCGACGAAGATCGCGGGTCCCGCGCGTCAGCCGCACAACCCGCGTCACATTCGCGGCGAGGGCAACCAGTACGACCGCAAGAATCTCGCCGAGGCGCTGAACGACAGTCTCAAGCGTCTGCAAACCGACTACGTCGATGTGTACCAGCTGCACTGGCCCGATCGCAGCACGATGACGTTCGGCCGCCCCGCGTATCCGTGGATCGACGATGCGTACACGGTGCCCATCGAAGAGACGCTCAGCGTGCTCGCGGATTTCGTGAAGGAAGGGAAGGTGCGTCATATCGGCGTATCGAACGAAACGCCTTGGGGCGTCGCGCAATTTCTGCGCGCGTCGGAGAAGCTCGGTTTGCCGCGCATCGTGTCGATCCAGAATCCGTACAGCCTGCTGAACCGCACGTTCGAAGCGGGTTTGTCGGAGTTTTCACATCGCGAGGGTGTCGGCCTGCTCGCGTATTCGCCGCTCGCGTTCGGCTGGCTGTCGGGCAAGTACGAAGGCGGCGCGCGTCCGGCGGGCGCGCGCATCACGCTGTTCGAACGCTTCCAGCGCTACAGCAAGCCGCAAGCCGTGCAGGCCACGACGCGTTACGTCGAGCTGGCAAAGCGTCACGGACTCTCGCCCGCGCAGTTCGCGCTCGCATTCGTCAACAGCCGGCCGTTCCTGACGAGCAATCTGATCGGCGCGACCTCGCTCGATCAGCTGAAAGAGAATATCGCGAGCGCCAATGTGAAGCTGTCGCCGGAAGCGCTTGCCGAAATCGACGCGCTGCACGAACTGCAGCCGAACCCCGCACCCTGAAGGGCACGCCGTGCGCCGCGACGCTAGTGTCGCGGTGCGCCGGCGGCAACAGCGCGAGCGCACCCAACGCCCCGTTCAACAGCACGCGGGCGCGGATAAAAGCCACCCGTCGCGCCGCTTTCGCCCCTACTTTTTGCGATCCCGTTCGATCCGTGTAGAGTGACCGTTTCCGCGTGCTGATGCAGGTGCCCAGACGGCGCGCGAACCCACGCATGCCGTACGAGCGGCAACGTAGTCAACAACACAACGACCGACCCTCACGACGATGAACGTCACGCGTCCCACCTCTTCGTCCGCCGCCCCGACCTGGCCGATTTTCGTGCTGCTCGCCATTGCGGGGCTTTTCTACGTCAAATGGTTTCCGTATTACAACCGCGCGTTCACGGCGGCATCGACGCATTCGATCGGCGCGTCGATCCTGATGGGCAAGGCGTCGAGCCCGCCCGCGCCGTCGTGGAGCGCGGCGCTGGCCTACGCGCTCGCATACGGCAAGGCGATCTGGCAGGCGATGGTTCTCGGCCTGCTGCTCGGTTCGGCCGTGCAGGCGCTGCTGCCCGCGCACTGGGTCGCGCGGTTGCTCGGCAAGACGGGCTTCGGCAGCGTCGCGGCGGGCGGCCTGCTCGCGCTGCCGGGAATGATGTGCACGTGCTGCGCGGCGCCCGTCGTCGCTGGACTGCGGGCGCGCCAGGCTTCGCCGGGCGGCGCGATCGCGTTCTGGCTCGGCAATTCGGTCCTCAACCCCGCGACGCTCGTGTTCATGGGCTTCGTGCTCGGCTGGCACTGGGCCGGGCTGCGGCTCGTTCTCGGCGTCGCGATGGTGTTCGGCCTCGGCTATCTGGCGAACCGTCTCGTGACACCACGGAAGCGCAAGCGGCCGACGCGCGCCTCGTCGAACTGGTCGGCGAGCAGCGTGACGGCAATCCGTTCGCGCGCTGGCTGTCTATCTTCGCGCGGATGGCCGTGCGCCTCGTGCCGGAATACATCGTGCTGGTCCTGCTGCTTGGCGCGGCACGCGCGTGGCTCTTTCCGCAGGTCGGGCCGGAGATCGGCAACGACATCGTATGGATCGTGGCGCTGGCCGTCGCGGGCATGCTGTTCGTGATCCCGACGGCGGGCGAGGTGCCCATCGTTCAGGCGATGCTGTCGCTCGGCATGGGCGTCGGGCCCGCGGGTGCGCTGCTGATGACGCTGCCGCCCATCAGCGTGCCGTCGCTCGCGATGCTCGCGCGCTCGTTCCGGCCGCGCGTGCTGAGCGTCGTCGCCGTCGGCGTGGTCGCGTTCGGCGTGCTGGGCGGGTTGCTGGCCGTGGCGCTCGGCTTCTGAGCAGGCGCCCGTAACAGGCGACCGTAATAAAACGCGGCATCGCAGCGGCGAATCTCGTCCTAAACTGGGGAGGCAAGCGCGCGATCGCATGCATCGCCGGGTGGCATGGGTGTGGCCTTGTTGCACTGCAAGACGCAGTCGGACGGAAGCAAATGCTACGATGGCGGCCGTTCATGCTGCCGACGCGGCGCAAGACAGGACACATCATTCAGCTGCACAAAACGGCGTGCAAGCGCCAACCAGTTAAATTCAGGACATCGCATGGCCCAACAAAAGACCAATCCGAAACTCGAGCAGGCGCTGACGCGTGGGGATCTCGCCATCCGTCAGGCCAACTCGGCACGCGCGACGGCCGTGCTGCGCGCATTGGGCAAGATGATCATCGACGCATCGGCGACGATCGGCGTCGAAGCGCACACGTCCATTCCCGACGGCGACCGCATTTACGATCCCGTCGACGGCATGTGGCCGCAGGCGCTGCTCGTTTCGCTCGATGGCCCGTCGAGGAAGCCGACCCGGAAGAGTTGCGCACCATCCGTTTGCGCTCTGATGATCCGGGCACGATGTTCCGCGTCGAGTGGCATCGCGCGGACGGCAAGATCGGCCGCCAGGAAGGCGGGCCGTTCGCGACGGTCGAGTTCATCTCGGACGTCGACGTGCCGTGGTCGGACGACGAAGAGTGATCTGATTCATTCTGCTTGAGGGCGCCGCTGCGCATGAACCTGCGCGCGGCGCCCTCAGCGCATCATGCGGCGGCGGAACAGCACCGCTGACACCCAGAACGGCACCACCGCATACGCGGCCAGCACGGCCACGTGCAGCGCCGCGTCGTTCATCGGACGGTCTAATAGCGCCGGACGGATCAGGTCGACGGTGTGGGCAAGCGGCAGCAGTTGCGCGGCGAACTGCGCGGCGGGCGGCAATTGCGACAGCGGAAAGAACACGCCCGAAAGCAGCAGCATCGGCGTGAGCACCAGCGTCTGATAGAACATGAAGAAATCGTATGAAGGCGCGAGCGCCGTCACGATCATCGCCGTGCTCGCAAACGCAAGCCCCGCCAGCACGATGACGGGCAGTGCGATGAGCATCGACGGAAAGCTCGCATAGCCGAGCGCACCCGCCACGACCATGATGGCGGCGCCCGACAGCACAGCCTTGCTGCCTGCCCACACGACTTCGCCGAGCACGATGTCGCCGAGTGTGAGCGGCGTGTGCATGATCGCCTCCCAGGTGCGCTGCACGTGCATCCGCGAAAAGCCCGAATACATCGACTCGAAGCTCGCCGACATCATCACGCTCGACGCCACCGTGCCCGCCGCGAGGAACGAGATGTACGAGACGCCGTCGACATGTCCGACCATCAACCCGAGGCCGAAGCCGAGCCCGAACAGGTAGATCATCGGATCGGCGAGATTGCCGAACATCGACGCGAGCGCGAGCTTGCGCCACACCAGATAGTTGCGCCGCCAGACGGCAATCCAGTTGACGGCGTTTGCGGGCAACGCGGCGAAGCGCTCGCGTGTCGCGGCGTGCTCGGGGGTGTTGTAGGTGCGTAAGTCCATGTGTTCGGTGCGCCTGATGTCGTTGGCGAATTGTTGTGTGCCCGTCAGTCCTGCATTTCTCGGCCGGTCAGACGCAGGAATACGTCTTCGAGATTCGCCGGCCGGTGCAGATAACGCAGCCCCGCGCGCTGCTTCAGCCGCGCGTGAACGGGTTGCGGGTCGTCGACATAACAGAAGAGCGTCTCGCCGCTGATCTCGGTGCGTACCGACAGCGGCGCCAGTTCGTCGCGCAGCTTTGCCGGATCGGGACCGTACACTTCGATGACGTCGCAGCCTATTTCCGAAGCGATCAATTCATTCGGCGCCCCTTCCGCGATCTTGCGCCCTTCTTCGATCACGCACAGCCGGTGGCACAGACGCTCGGCTTCTTCCATGAAGTGCGTGGTCAGCAGAATCGTCTTGCCGCGCGCGAGCAGCGAGCGCAGCCGCTCCCAGATCAGGTGGCGCGCCTGCGGATCGAGGCCTGTCGTCGGCTCGTCCATGATGAGCACGTCAGGGTCGTTGATGAGCGCGCGCGCGAGCGTGAGCCGCCGCTTCATCCCGCCCGACAACTCGCCGACGCGCGCATCGGCCTTGCTTTCGAGACGCGCGAATTCGAGCAGCGTCGGCACCATCGCACGACACTGCGCGGCGGACAGGCCGAAGTAGCGGCCGAACACCAGCAGGTTTTCGCGGACCGTGAAATCGGGATCGAGATTGTCGAACTGCGGCACGACGCCGACGCGCGCCCGCGCGAAGCGCGAGCGCACTGGAATCGGTTCGCCGCACAGACGGATACTGCCTGCATCGGGTGCCGCAATGCCGAGCAGCATGCGCAGCGTCGTGGTCTTGCCTGCGCCATTGGGACCGAGCAGTCCGAAACATTCGCCCTTGCGCACATGAAACGACAAGCCGTCGACGACTGTTTTCTCGCCGTAGCGCTTCTCGACCTGATGAAATTCGATTGCAGCTTCAGTCATACGAAGACGGATGCTCCCTGAATAGGTGCGTGATGCGCGCAAAGCGGGGCGCAAAGCGCGAGACGGCTGCCTATTTTAGGGCATCGCGCGCACCACGTTTGGCGCATGGATACGCATCGCTGGCGGATTGCATGCACGATCTTGCACCGCGTCATGGCGGACTGCGCGGGCCACCGCACTTAGCGTTTTCCATCCCTTGCATGTGGAATTGCGGCGCACCATGATTCAGATGAGACCGCGATAGTCGCGGGCATGGGGGAAGCAAAATGGCGAGCTACAACAAGATTCTGCTGTGCTACGACGGCTCGCGTGAAGGCCGCAAAGCATTGCGTTGCGGCGCGAATCTGGCGCTCGATCTGGGCGCGGAAACGCATTTGCTGTCGGTCGTCGACATGCGTTCGAGCATCGCGCAAAGCGCGGGCTTGCTGACGGACGTCGCATGCGGCAGCTTCGAAAAGACCGCGCGTGAAATTCTCCAGGAAGGCGTCGACTGGCTCACGGAACGTGGTGTGAAGGCGACGGGGCATTTCGCGTTCGGGCATCCCATCGACGAAATTGCGTCGCTAGCGACCGAGTTGCACGTCGATCTCGTCGTGGTCGGGCATCGTTGCCGCACGGGACTGTCGCGCTGGTGGATGGGCGCGGGCAATACGCCGCTGCTGGACCGCGTGTCGTGCAGCATTCTGGTCGCGTGCTCGTCAGCCGCTGAAGAGGAGCAGGCGGCCGCGTAAGGCAGCCGCCATCTGACGCACCTGCTGTGAAGAAGCGTCAGCCGTTCAGATCGACGGCTGATAGTTTCCACGTGAAAAGCCCCTGGCGACGGAAAATCGCCGCATAGCGCGTGTCGCCGACACCGTGCTGATAACTCACGACGAACTCATTGACGCCGCGATATCCCGCCGTGGTTTGCGGCGGCTGCGGCGGCGTGTTGCTGCCGGCGTTAGCCTGGCTCGATGGGGGCGCAGGCGTTTGTGGCGAGTTGGGCGCCGGATTGTCCGTTCGGGCAGCGGGCGGCGGAGGCGGGCGCTCACCCGGTTCGCCGCGCGGCGGAATGCCGTTGAGCAACGCCGCGACACCATCCGGCGTCGCATACGCATCGACGAGCGGGCCAATAAGTGCAACGCCGATCATCGCGCCGATGGCTGCAAGCGGATTGCCGTTGTGCTGCACGTCGAGGCGGCGCGTCAGCAATCCCGTGACCTGTAGCTTGAGGCTGTCGCGCAGCGCCGGGTAATCGACGTATGCATTGACCGTTTCAACGTCGCGGGAATCGGCGGCGCGTTTGAGCCGGTCGAGCGCGATATACGGCGATGCGTACGCATAACCCAGCACAGCCACCACGACGATCACGATCAACGCGATCAGAAGTGGCCGGCCAACCCGGCCTTTCATCTTTACCAAACCTGCCATTGTGCGGAACGCTCCGTTTTCAATATCGATCAGGTGTGGACCCGATCGACACTGAAACGATCCCACAAGTTTGCAAGCAAGCGTTTCTAAGCGTCGACATCAAGCGCATGTGGCGCGCTCACGCCGCCTGCTGGGCCAGCTGATCGCCTTGCTCGGCGATCGCGCGATCGATCATGTTGCACACCGCGTCCACCGTGCCGACCATGATGAGTCGCGACGACCCGTGATAGACCCGCACAGGCGCGCGCCGCGCAGGTTCCGCATTGAGGCCCGAGTTCAGCGACACGCGCGCGAAGGCCGGTTGCGCGGACGGCAGCGGTTGAGGTTCTTCATCGAACAGCGATGCCGTGCGGCCCGCGACGTTCGACGCAAGTGCCGTCAGCGAACCACAAGGGACAAGCTCGCGCAGATGGCGCAGACGACCGAACTGGCGAAAGGGCAGCAAGCGGGCAAGGCGTTCCATGAGTCTCTCCAGACAGTGTTCAGCTAATTAGAATTCCGTCGGCCGGATCAGCCCGACCGCGATGCCTTCCAGTGCGAACTCCGCGCTGCCGGCCTGAACAAAAATGTTTTCGTAATCGGGGTTCTCGGCGATCAGCTCGATGCCGTTGGGCCGGCGCTTCAGGCGCTTCACGGTCACGTCGTCACCCAGACGCGCGATGATGATCTGGCCGTCCTTCGCTTCGGTCTTTTTCTGCACGGCGAGCAGGTCGCCGTCGAAGATGCCCGCGTCTCGCATGGACAGACCGCGCACCTTCAGCAGGTAGTCAGGCTTGCTGGAGAACAGCGACGGGTCGCACGTATAAGTCTGCGAGATGTGTTCTTGCGCGAGGATTGGGCTACCGGCAGCCACGCGGCCCACGAGCGGCAGCGACAACTGCATGATGCTCGCGTGCGGCAGCGTGAACTGGTGCGGGGAATCGTCCTGGCCCGCAAGCAGACGGATGCCGCGCGACGCGCCCGCCGCCAGCTCGATCACGCCCTTGCGCGCCAGCGCCCTCAGGTGCTCTTCCGCCGAGTTCGCCGAGCTGAAGCCGAGCTCGGCGGCGATCTCGGCCCGCGTGGGCGGGAAACCCGTGCGCTCGATGGCGCGGCGGATCAGTTCGAAAACCTGTTGCTGACGTGCGGTGAGTTTGGTCATGGCGCCACTGTATGGATAGACAGGTGACTGTATTTTTATACAGTATTCGGCGCATTTCAAGCTTTACTTTAAGTTCGTCGCGGCGGGTGTCGTGTGAACGTCGAAAGGTGACGCGGAAACGGCGCAACGGATGTGTGTGCGGAGGCAAACCATTCCTTTACCACTATTGCGTATTAAAAAATGAAGAAACATTATTTTTAATGATGAAGACCCCCGGATAGACTGGCCTCCATTGATGCAGCAGCAACGCCCGCGCAGCGGCAGAGGCGCTTGCCGCTTGCGCAGCAGCGAAACGCGGCAATCAGCGGAAAACAGGCAGTCACACCAACAAGACGGAGAAGGTCGATGGGCATTCGGATCACGGGGTTGGCAGGAGCAGGGAAGGCAAGGCGCGGCAGCGCGAAGCGGTTGGTCGCGGCGCTCGCGCTGGGTGCGGCGTCGGCGGTCGGGATGATCGCGCCGGCGCATGCGGACGCCACGCTGCTGAATGTTTCCTACGATCCGACCCGCGAACTGTATCAGGACGTCAATCAGGCGTTCGGCAAGGAATGGAAGGCGAAGACGGGCGAGTCGGTCACCTTCAAGCAGTCGCACGGCGGCTCGGGCGCGCAGGCGCGTTCGGTGCTCGACGGCCTGCAGGCCGATGTCGTGACGCTCGCGCTCGCTTATGACATCGACGCGCTCGCCAACAAGGGCCTCATCAACAAGAACTGGCAGAAGCGTCTGCCCGACAACGCGTCGCCGTACACGTCGACGATCGTGTTCCTCGTGCGCAAGGGCAACCCGAAGCACATCAAGGACTGGGACGATCTGGTGAAGCCGGGCGTGTCGATCGTGACGCCGAACCCGAAGACCTCGGGCGGCGCGCGCTGGAACTATCTGGCGGCGTGGGCGTACGCGGCGCATCTGCCGGGCGGCAATGACCAGAAGGCGAAGGAGTTCGTCTCGAAGCTGTATAAGAACGCGGGCGTGCTCGACTCTGGCGCGCGCGGCGCGACGACGAGCTTCGTGCAGCGTGGTATCGGCGACGTGCTGATTGCCTGGGAAAACGAGGCGTTCCTGTCGGTGAAGGAATTCGGCACCGACAAGTTCGAGATCGTCGTGCCGTCGGCGAGCATTCTGGCCGAGCCGCCCGTCGCCGTGGTGGACAAGGTGGTCGACAGGCACGGCTCGCGCAAGCTCGCCGACGCGTATCTGAACTTCCTCTACAGCGAGGAAGGCCAGGAGATCGCCGCAAAGAACTTCTACCGTCCGCGTTCGACCAAGGTGCCGGCCACGCTCACCGAGAAGTTTCCGAAGCTGAAGCTGTACACGGTCGACGACTCGTTCGGCGGCTGGACGAACGCGCAGAAAACGCACTTCGCCGACGGCGGCGTGTTCGATTCGATCTACCAGCCGCAGTGAAACCACGCAGCGGCGATGTTTGAACAAAGGCGCGCCTTCGGGCGCGCTTTCGGCAATGGTGCGACGGCACGCGTTGCAACGCATAAAACCTGAAAGAGCTTTCGCATGACGACGTTGACCTTTCGCAAGCCGAGCGCGATACCCGGCTTCGGCCTGACGCTCGGCATCACGCTGGCGTATCTGAGCCTCGTGGTGCTGATTCCGCTCGCGGCCACTTTCCTCAAGACGGCTACGCTCGACTGGAGCCAGTTCGTGCGCGCCGTCACGTCGCCACGTGTGCTCGCGTCGTACCGGCTCACATTCTTCTCGGCGCTCGGCGGCGCGCTGATCAACGCGGTGTTCGGCTTCCTGGTCGCGTGGGTACTGGTGCGCTACAGGTTTCCGTTCAAGCGCATCGTCGACGCCGTTGTCGATCTGCCGTTTGCGCTGCCGACTTCCGTCGCAGGTATTTCGCTCGCGGCGATCTATTCGGGCAATGGCTGGGTCGGCCAGTTTCTCGAACCGCTCGGCATCAAGATCGCGTTCACGCCGGCGGGCGTGCTGGTGGCGCTGACGTTCATCGGCTTGCCGTTCGTGGTGCGGACCGTGCAGCCTGTGCTCGAAGAGTTCGAGCGCGAGCAGGAAGAGGCGGCCGCGTGCCTGGGCGCGTCGCGCTGGCTGACGTTCCGGCGCGTCGTGTTTCCCTCGGTGTTCCCCGCGCTGCTGACGGGTTTTGCGTTGGCGTTCGCGCGCGCGTTGGGCGAATACGGCTCGGTGATCTTCATCGCGGGCAACGTGCCGATGAAGTCGGAGATCACGTCGCTGCTCATCATCACGAAGCTCGAGCAATACGATTACGCGGGCGCAACGGCGCTGGCTGTCGTGATGCTGGTGGTGTCGTTCCTGATGCTGCTGCTGATCAACACGCTGCAGTGGTATCTGCAGCGGCGCACGACGCGTGGCCGCACGGCGCCTTCCGTGCCCGTTGTGTCGTCGGCTGCGCTGACGGGAGGTGCGCAATGAGCCAGGATACCGTCGTGCTGTCCGGCTCGGGCGCAGCCAATAATGCCGTGCGCCGTCCCGACCCGGTAACGGAGCCGCGCGTCGTGCGGTGGATTCTGACGGGCATCGCGCTGCTGTTTCTCGCGCTGTTTCTGGCGCTGCCGCTCGTTGCCGTGTTCTATCAGGCGCTCAGCAAGGGCGTTGCGTTCTACTTCGAATCGCTCGCGGACCCCGACGCTGTCTCCGCGATCAAGCTGACGCTGTTGACCGCAGCGATTGCAGTGCCGCTGAATCTCATGTTCGGTCTCGCGGCATCGTGGTGTATCGCAAAGTTCGAGTTTCGCGGCAAGGCGCTGCTGACCACGCTGATCGATCTGCCGTTCTCGGTTTCGCCCGTGATCTCCGGCCTGATCTACGTGCTGATGTTCGGCGCGCAAGGCTGGTTCGGACCTTGGCTCGCCGATCACAACGTGCAGATCATCTTCGCGGTGCCGGGCATCGTGCTTGCGACGATCTTCGTCACGTTCCCGTTCGTCGCACGCGAGCTGATTCCGCTGATGCAGGCGCAAGGCAACGATGAAGAAGAAGCCGCGCACGTGCTCGGCGCGTCGGGCTGGCAGATCTTCCGGCGCGTCACGCTGCCGAACGTCAAATGGGGGCTGCTGTATGGCGTGATCCTGTGCAACGCGCGTGCGATGGGCGAGTTCGGCGCGGTGTCGGTGGTGTCGGGCCACATTCGCGGCCAGACGGACACGATGCCGCTGCACGTCGAGATTCTCTACAACGAATATAACTTTTCGGCGGCCTTCGCCGTGGCGTCGGTACTCGCGTTGCTCGCGCTCGTCACGCTCGGCCTGAAGCTGCTCGCCGAGCGCCACATGTCGGCGGAACTGGCGAGCGCGCGCGATGTGCCTGCGCATGCCGGTCCTGTGAGCAAGCCGTCTGCGCAGTCGACCCAACCCGCCGCACAATCGGTTCAGTAAGGAGAGTTGTCAAAGATGGGTATCACCGTACGCAATCTGCAAAAGCGCTTTGGCGATTTCACCGCGCTCGACAACGTCTCGCTCGATTTCCCGCCGGGCGAACTCGTCGCGCTGCTTGGACCCTCGGGCTGTGGCAAGACCACCTTGCTGCGCGTCATCGCAGGCCTCGAATACGCGGACGCGGGCCAGGTCGTGCTGCAAGGGCAGGACGTCGCGGAAGTCGGCGCGCGCGAGCGCAACGTCGGCTTCGTGTTCCAGCATTACGCGCTGTTCCGTCATATGACGGTGTTCGAAAACGTCGCGTTCGGCCTGCGCGTGAAGCCGCGCAAGGAGCGTCCGTCCGAAGCCGTGATCCGCGAGAAAGTCCATGAACTGCTGAAGCTCGTGCAGCTCGACTGGCTCGCGCAGCGCTATCCGTCGGAGCTGTCGGGCGGCCAGCGGCAACGGATCGCACTGGCGCGCGCGCTGGCCGTCGAACCCAAAGTACTGCTGCTCGACGAGCCGTTCGGCGCGCTCGACGCAAAGGTGCGCAAGGAACTGCGCAGCTGGCTGCGCCGTCTGCATGACGACCTGCATATCTCGACGATCTTCGTCACGCATGACCAGGAAGAAGCGCTGGAAGTCGCGGACCGCATCGTCGTGTTGAATCACGGGCACGTCGAACAGGTGGGTAGCCCGCAAGACGTCTACGATCATCCGCAGACCTCGTTCGTCTACGAGTTTCTCGGCGCGGCAAACCGGCTGCATGGCAGCGTCGACGGCAAGGGTTTCGTCGTCGATGGCGCCGCGCAGCCGATCGCGATCGAAGCGAACTTCCAGGGGCCAGCATTCGCCTACGTGCGTCCGCACGATCTCGTGCTGTATCCGCAGGCATCGGGGCATCGCGATGGCATTGTCGTCGGCGTGCGGCGCGTGGTGACGCTGGGCGGCTCGGTGCGTGTCGAGCTCGAAGGGCGCGCAGGTCACGTGCTCGAAGCGGAACTGGATCGCGAAGCATGGCGCGAGTTGCAGCTTGCTGTCGGCGACGGCGTGACGGCCGTGCCGCGCGCGTTGCGCGTATTCCCTGCGCATTGAACGGCGCACTGAGCGCATTTCAACCCAGACATTGAACAACAAACCTACTCTGGCCGAACCGGAGACATCGATATGAATTTCCAGCAGTTGCGCTTCGTGCGCGAAGCCGTGCGGCAGAACATGAACCTGACGGAAGTCGCGAACGTGCTGTATACGTCGCAGTCGGGCGTCTCGAAGCAGATCAAGGATCTCGAGGACGAACTGGGCGTCGATATTTTCATTCGACGCGGCAAGCGTCTGACGGGTCTGACGGAGCCGGGCAAGGCCGTGCATCAGCTGATCGAGCGGATGCTGCTCGACGCTGAGAACCTGCGCCGCGTCGCGCGCCAGTATGCGGATCAGGACAACGGCCACCTCGTCGTCGCGACGACGCACACGCAGGCGCGATACGCGCTGCCGAAGGTGGTACGCCAGTTCACTTCGGTTTTTCCGAAGGTGCATCTCGCGCTGCGCCAGGGCAACCCGCAGCAGATCGCGCAGATGATCATCAACGGCGAGGCCGACATCGGCATCTCGACGGAAGCGCTCGACCGCTATCCCGACATCGTCACGTTCCCGTGCTACTCGTGGCATCACGTCGTGGTCGTGCCGAAGGGGCATCCGCTGGTGGGCCGCGAGAACATCACGCTGGAAGAGATCGCCGAATACCCGATCGTCACGTACGACCAGGACTTCACGGGCCGCTCGCACATCGACCAGGCCTTCGCGAAGGTGGGCGCGCTGCCCGACGTGGTGCTGACGGCCATCGACGCGGACGTGATCAAGACCTACGTCGAACTCGGCATGGGCATCGGCATCGTCGCGGCGATGGCGTTCGATCCGAAGCGCGACACCGAACTCGTCGCACTCGACACGCAGCATCTGTTCGAAGCGAGCACGACGCGCATCGGCTTGCGCAAGGGCGCGTTCCTGCGTGCCTATGCGTACCGGCTGATCGAGATGTTCGCGCCGCAACTGCACGAAGCGGATATCGCGAGCCAGTTGCGCGAAGCGGCCTGATAGCGGGTGTTCTACACGCGAGTTTCATGTAGAGGCTCGCGTTTTCATCGATGGCGGCGGCGTGCGCATCGCTTACAATCGCCGCCATGAATACCTCTACTTCTGCATCGCGCGCGCTGCCGCGCATCGCCGTGCTTGCAACGGGCGGCACAATCGCGGGCGCCGCGCCCGACGCGACCAATACATCGGGCTATCAGGCGGGCGTCGTCGGCGTCGGGCAGTTGCTCGCCGCCGTGCCGTCGCTGGCTGCTGTGGCTAACGTGCAGGCCGAACAGGTCGCGAGCGTCGACAGCAAGGACATGGCGCTCGCGCTGTGGAGCACGCTCGCGCAGCGCATCAACGTGCTGCTGGCTTCCGATGAAGTCGACGGCGTGGTCGTCACGCACGGCACCGATACGCTCGAAGAAACCGCTTATCTGCTGCATCTGACCGTCAAGAGCGACAAGCCCGTCGTGCTGACGGCGGCGATGCGGCCGTCGTCCGCGCTGTCCGCCGATGGCCCGCTGAATCTGCTCAACGCCGTGATCGTCGCGGGCAACGCCAAGGCCCGCGGGCAGGGCGTGCTGGTCGCGTTCAACAACCGGATTCACAGCGCACGCGACGTCGTAAAGACCAGCACGTATGCCGTCGATGCGTTTCAGTCGCCCGAAATCGGTGCACTCGGCTGGGTGCAGGACGGGCGTGTCGAGTTTCAGCGCAGCGTCGTGCGGCCGCATACGACGGCGACGCCGTTCGTGATCGATTCGAACAGCGCGGCATGGCCGTTGGTCGAAGTGGTGACGAGTTATGCGGGCGTGTCCCGCGTGGCCGTCGATGCGCTTGTTTCAGCGGGCGTGAAGGGCATGGTTGTCGCGGGCACGGGCAACGGCTCGATTCACGCGACTGTGCAGACGGCGCTCGCCGAAGCGGCGGGCAAGGGCGTCGCGATCGTGCGGTCGTCGCGTGTCGGTTCGGGGCATGTGATGCGCAATGGTGCAGCCGCCGACGATGCGCTCGGCTTCGTCACGGCAGGCGCGCTCAATCCATACAAGGCACGCGTGCTGCTGATGCTCGCGCTTGCAGCTGGCCATACGACGCCGGTTGCATTGCAGCAAGTCTTCGATACGTACTGATTCCTTCTGCATCATAAGACGACGCGATGGTTCCTCGCGGATATATCGCGTCGCTCGCTCACATTCCCTCGCCTGGAAGCCTGCTTCGCGGATGCCGCGTGGCAGGCATTCGTTCAGACGTTTGACTGAACATCGTCTATAACAGTCAATAGCCCGATGCACGGCGTTCCGTTGCACGTGCAACGGCTTGCGGCGTCATCAAACGATGCACCCTTTACGTTCATGTCTTTCCAGTATCCGTCGTTGCAGGTTCAACAAACCGCATCAGAATGACAGGAGACACTCCGATGAACGCATCCCTGAAGCTCTTGCCGCTCGCCATCGGCGCAGCATTCGCGATCCTGCCTGCCGCTTACGCCGCGCAGGACAACGTGCAGACGCTGTCGAACTTCAAGACCACGGGCAACACGAAACCAGCCGAAACGGTGCCGCAGACGGGCGCGCGCGCCGACGCGCTGCGCGAGAACCTGAAGGCGATCAAGCTGCCGCCCGGCTTCAAGATCGACCTGTATGCGATCGTCCCCGAGGCGCGCGCGATGACGATCGAGCCGTCGACGGGCGTGGTGTTCGTCGGCACGCGCAAGGATCGCGTGTGGCAGGTGACGGACCGGACCAAGCGGCGCGTCGCGGACGACGTCGTGCAGTTCGCGAGTTCCGTTACGTTCAAGGTGCCCAACGGCGTGTGCTTCTCGCCGGATGGCGTGTTGTACATCGTCGAGCAGAACCGCGTGCTGGCGTTCCCCGCCGCGCAGTTCTTCGGCGAGGGCGGCCCGGACGTGGCCGCCGCGGTGGTCGTGCCGCAGGGTAAGCTGATTCCGCCGCAGTTCGAAAGCTTCAATCATGGCGCGCGTTATTGTCGCGTTGGGCCTGACAAGAAGCTGTACATCGCGCTCGGCCAGCCGTGGAACGTGCCGCCCAAGGACAAGCTCGCCGAGCTCGACAGGAACGGACTCGCGGGCATCATCCGCCTCGACCAGAACGGCAAGAATCGCGAAGTGTATGCCCATGGGGTGCGTAACTCGGTGGGCCTCGATTTCAATCCGAAGGACAAGTCGCTGTGGTTCACCGACAACCAGGTGGACGGCATGGGCGATGACATCCCGCCCGGCGAACTGAATCACGCGACGAAGGCGGGCGCGAACTTCGGGTTCCCATGGTATGGCGGCGGTCATGTGCGCACTGAGGAATACAAGGACCAGACGCCGCCTGCGGGCGTGGTGTTCCCGGTGGTCGAATACGCTGCGCACGCGGCGGATCTTGGCATGTCGTTCTATACGGGCAAGATGTTTCCGGAGAAGTATCAGGGGGGCATCTTTGATGCGGAGCATGGGTCGTGGAATCGCACGAAGCCGATTGGTGCGCGCATCATGTTCACGCCTGTCAAGGATGATGGCTCGGTCGGGGAGACCGAGGTTTTCGCGGAGGGCTGGTTGACGCCGAACGGTGAGTACATGGGACGTCCTGTCGATGTGCAGCAGTTGCAGGACGGGTCGTTGCTCGTGTCGGATGATTACGCTGGCGCGATTTATCGGATTTCGTACGCGAAATGAAGCGCTTTTTTTTGTTGCCGGTAGCGGTTGCGGTCGTTGTTGCAGGGTTCGCCTGCGCGGCGAATGCAGCCGATGTTGCCAAGGGGCGTGCCAAGGCTGTGCAGTGCCAGGCGTGTCATGGGATGGATGGCATTGCCAGGATTCCTGAAGCGCCGAATCTGGCGGGGCAGAATGAGGACTATCTGATTAAGGCGCTCAAGGACTTCAAGTCGGGAGCGCGGCAGAATGAGATGATGTCGCTGGTCGTGAAGCCGTTGTCTGATGATGATATTGCCAATCTGGCGGCTTTTTATCATGGGGTTCGGTGAGGGTTCTTTTTGTCTTCGACGTGCTGGTGGGGTGTGCCGGTTTTTGTGCTGGCATCCGCGCCATGCCTTCGTGCTTCAGGTGCCGCCCCGCACAGGGGCAACGCCTGAAGCACGAAGGCAAATCGCGGATGCCATCGCAAAGCCAGTCACACAACATCAACGCCGCCAGCGAAAAAGCAAAAGCAAAGCCCCCACCAGCGTCGCAGACAAAAAACCAGAAAACCAAACCACAGCAGGACACCCGACGATGACGTCTGACCGACCAAGGCTTCCCCGGCATCGCCGGGTGCCGCTGCGGACCCCACTTGCCGCTCTCAGCCCAGAGCGACATGATTTGCCCAATCCGATGCGTGCCGCGCGCCGGACCAGGCGCCCCACTTGTGCGCCACCGTGATCAGTACACGGCAGCCGTCATTGCATTAAAGCGTCACAGGCTCGCTCAAGCCGCTTTCTGATCAGCAGCAGGCGCCTGCGCGACTTCAAAATTCGCCATGATTTCGAGCGCGCGAACCATCGCCGAGTGATCCCATGCCTTGCCGCCGTTCGCCGCGCACACGCTGAACAGTTGCTGGGCACTGGCCGTATGCGGCAACGCGATACCAAGCTTGCGAGCGCCATCGAGTGCGAGGTTCAGATCCTTCTGGTGCAGTTCGATGCGGAAGCCAGGATTGAACGTACGCTTCGTCATGCGCTCGCCGTGCACTTCGAGAATGCGCGACGACGCGAAGCCACCCATCAGCGCCTTGCGCACACGCTCCGGATCGGCGCCCGAACGCGCCGCAAACAACAGCGCTTCCGCGACGGCTTCGATGTTCAGCGCGACGATGATCTGGTTCGCCACCTTGCAGGTCTGTCCCGCGCCGTTGTCGCCGATCAGCGAGATGTTCTTGCCCATCAGGTCGAACAGCGGCTTGGCCAGATCGAACGACTTTTGCGGGCCGCCGACCATGATCGTCAGCGTCGCATCGCGTGCGCCGATTTCGCCACCGGAGACGGGTGCGTCGAGGTAGTCGCAACCCAGTTCGTTGATCTTCTTCGCGAACGCCTGTGTGTCGAGCGGCGAGATCGAGCTCATGTCGATCACGAGCTTGCCCTTCGTCAGGCCCTTCGCCACGCCGTCATCGGCGAACAGCACGTTCGCGACGTCGGGCGTATCGGGGACCATGATCACGACGATGTCGGCCGCCTGTGCAACAGCCGTCGAATCAGCGACCGACGTGGTCGTTTTGGCGAGATCTTCCGGCACCGGGTACGCGCCATTGACGAACAGCGTATGGCCGCCCTTGATGAGATTGCGCGCCATGTGCGCGCCCATGATGCCGAGGCCGATGAAACCGATCTTTGCCATTGAATGAGTCTCCAGTAAATAAGGTTCGAAATGTGCTCGTGTGACGCGTTGCAATCAGGCGCCGATATCAGGCGGAGGCATGAGCGCGCTTCACGCCCGCGACGCTCTCCAGCCAGCCGAGACCTTCCGCCGTCGTCGTGCGCGGCTTGTACTCGCAGCCGATGTAGCCCTGATAGCCGAGCGAATCGAGCAGATCGAACAGGAACGGATAGTTGATTTCGCCCGTGCCCGGTTCGTTGCGGCCCGGGTTGTCGGCGAGCTGGATGTGAGCGATCTGCGCGAAGTTCTTCTTGATCGTCGCGGCGAGTTCGCCTTCCATCCGTTGCATGTGATAGATGTCGTATTGCAGGAACAGATTGTCGGAGCCGACCGCCTGAATCACGTCGAGTCCTTCCGACGAGCGATTCAACGCGAAGCCCGGAATGTCGTACGAGTTGCACGGCTCGACGAGCAGCCGGATGCCTTCGTTCTTCAGCGCGGCAGCGGCAAAGCGCAGGTTATCGACGATCGTCGCGCGAGCCTTGTCGGCATCGACGCCCTTCGGAATGCCGACGAGGCAGTTCAGTTGCGGAACCTTCAACGCCTTCGCGTATTCGATCGCGCGGCCCACGCCTTCCTGAAACTCGCCGACGCGATCCGGCAGCGAAGCAATCCCGCGTTCACCCGCTTCCCAGTTGCCAGCGGGCAGGTTGTGCAGCACGAGCTTCAGCTTGTTCTGCGTGAGCCGCTCGGACAACTCGGCGATCTGATACGGGTAGGGAAACAGAAATTCGACGGCGTCGAAGCCCGCGTCGGCGGCCGCTGCAAAGCGGTCGAGAAACGGAAGTTCGTTGAACAGCATCGTGAGATTCGCGGCAAATTTCGGCATGTTGCTTTTTCTCTCTGGTCGGTCAAATTGAACAGCACGGCGCGGGCGGATGCGTTTCACTGGAAACGCGTCCGCCCGGATGAGGCGGGTACGGCAATCAGTCGAGCAGGCTGACGGCGCTCGGCGCATCGGCGCGCGTCACGGCGAGGTCCTCGAACTCGTTGATCGCGTCGATCTCGGCGCCCATCGAAATGTTCGTCACACGCTCGAGAATCACTTCGACGATCACGGGCACGTTGTACTCGGAGAGCATCGACTGCGCTTTTTCCAGCGCCGGCTTGATCTCTTCCGGCTTGAACACGCGGATCGCCTTGCAGCCGAGACCTTCCGCCACCGCGACGTGATCGACGCCATAGCCTTCGAGTTCCGGCGCGTTGATGTTGTCGAACGCGAGCTGCACGCAGAAGTCCATGTCGAACGCGCGCTGCGCCTGGCGGATCAGGCCCAGATACGAGTTGTTCACGACCACATGCACGTACGGAAGCTTGAACTGCGCGCCCACGGCCAGTTCTTCGATCATGAACTGGAAGTCGTAGTCGCCCGACAGCGCGACGATCGGGCGCTGCGGATCAGCGGCACGCACGCCCAGCGCTGCCGGAATCGTCCAGCCGAGCGGGCCAGCCTGGCCGCAGTTGATCCAGTTGCGCGCCTTGAACACGTGCAGGAACTGCGCGGCGGCGATCTGCGACAGACCGATCGTGCTCACGTAGCACGTATCGCGGCCGAACACCTTGTTCATCTCTTCGTACACGCGCTGCGGCTTGATCGGCACGTTCTCGAAGTGCGTCTTGCGTTGCAGCGTGCGCTTGCGTTCCTGGCATTCCTCGACCCATGCGCCGCGGTCCTTCAGCTTGCCCGCTGCCTTCCATTCCTTCGCGACTTCGACGAACAGTTCGAGCGCGAGCTTGGCGTCGGACACGATGCCGAGATCCGGGCCGAACACACGGCCGATCTGCGTCGGTTCGATATCGACGTGCACGAACTTGCGGCCCTTCGTGTAGACCTCGACGCTGCCCGTGTGGCGGTTCGCCCAGCGGTTGCCGATGCCGAGTACGAAGTCGGAGGCGAGCATCGTCGCGTTGCCGTAGCGGTGCGACGTTTGCAGGCCGACCATGCCCGCCATCAACGGGTGATCGTCGGGAATCGCGCCCCACGACATCAACGTCGGGATCACGGGCACGCCGACCGTTTCGGCGAACTGCACCAGCAGGTCTTCAGCGGCAGCGTTGAGCACTCCGCCACCCGAGACGATCAGCGGCTTGGCGGAATCGTTGAGCAGCGTGAGCGCGGCTTCGATCTGCTTGCGCGTTGCGGCGGGCTTGTAGATGGGCAGCGGCTCGTACGTTTCAATGTCGAACTCGATCTCGGCGAGCTGCACGTCGATGGGGAGGTCGACCAGCACGGGACCGGGACGGCCCGAGCGCATCAGATGGAACGCCTGCTGGAACACGCGCGGCACGAGAGCCGGTTCGCGCACCGTGACGGCCCACTTGGTGACGGGCTTGGCGATCGATTCGATATCGACGGCCTGGAAGTCTTCCTTGTACAGACGCGCGCGCGGCGCCTGGCCGGTGATCGCGAGAATGGGGATCGAATCGGCGGAGGCGGAATAGAGGCCCGTGATCATGTCGGTGCCGGCGGGGCCCGACGTGCCGATGCACACGCCGATATTGCCGGGCGCTGCGCGCGTATAGCCTTCCGCCATGTGCGATGCGCCTTCGACGTGGCGCGCCAGCACGTGACTGATGTTGCCTGCCTTGCGCATGGCCGAGTAGAACGGATTGATGGCGGCGCCCGGAACGCCGAATGCCGTGTCGATGCCTTCTTTTTCGAGCACGAGCACCGCTGCGTCGACGGCTCTCATCTTGGCCATGAATGTCTCCTGGAAGTCTGTAAAGCGGATGGGTGTTAGGCACACTTTAAGACTGCATCAAAGGTTTGATAAGATCATTCATGGTCGCTTATTCCAAAACAAAAAGTATGGAATGCTGCCGGCGCGCGCTACGGCGTGCGAAGACGGGAGACGCCCGCGCCACGGGCTTGTGGAGACAAAGATGGACCGCTTCAAACAAATCGAAACGTTCGTTCGCGTTGCCGACGCGGGCAGCCTTGCGTCGGCGGCGCTGGAAGAGGGCGTGTCGCCCGTGATTCTCGGGCGCCGGATCGACGCGCTCGAAAAGCGCCTTGGCGTCAAGCTGATGTACCGTTCGACACGCCGGCTGGTGGTCAGCGAAGAGGGCGCGGCGTTTCTCGAGCGCTGCCGTGGCTTGCTCAGCGAGTGGGACCAGGCGGAAAACGAGTTGATGGCGGGGCGGCGCTCGGTCAACGGGCATCTGATCGTGTCGGCGCCGGCCGCGTTCGGGCGTAAGCATGTTGCGCCGCTCGCGCCCGAATTTCTGAAGGACAAGCCCGAATTACAGGTTTCGTTCAATCTGACCGACCGCGTCGTCGATCTGGTGCGCGAGGGTTACGACCTGTCGATTCGTATCGGTGGCGCGGTCGATCCGAACTTTGTGGCCGTCAAGCTGGCGACGAACCGGCGCGTCGTGTGCGGGACGCCTGAATATTTTCGTAAGCATGGCAAGCCGAAGACACTCGAGGATCTGCCGGCGCACAACTGTCTCGCGTTCAATCTGCAAGGCGGGCAGAACCGTGGCTGGTATTTCCGGCGCAATGGCAAGCTGACGACGGTGCGTGTCGGCGGCACGCTCGATTGCAATGATGGCGAGTTGCTGCACCGCTGGGTGTCTGAAGGGCTTGGGCTGGGCTGGCGCTCGACGTGGGAGATCGATCAGCAACTCGCAAGGGGTGAGCTCGAGACCGTGCTCGATGAATATGCGCTGCCTGATTACGACATTCTTGCTGTTTATCCGCAGCAGCGGTATGTGCCTGCCAAAGTGCGGTATTTCATTGATTATCTGAAAGAGGTTTATGCGCGGCCTGATTACTGGGTCAATGCGGGGTGATGTGGGTTTTTTTTGCCTTGCGGCGGGAGGGTTTTGGTTTTTTTTGCGGTAGGGACGTTTGTGGCGCGGGGGTCGTTGGTCGGTGTTTTTGCCTCTTCGCTGGCATCGCGGATGCCAGCGCAAACGCCAAAACACCGAACGGCGACGCACGAAGCACAAAGCACGAAGGCAAATCGCGAATGCCAGCGCAAGGGCGACGCACGCACAGGTAAACCATCACGCGGATGCCAGCGCAAACCCAGGCGAACCACCTGCAAACCAAGACCCCAACCCCTACCCAACCACGATCGTCCCATTCATCGTCTCATGCCCCGACCCACAAAAAATATCGCACAAAAAGTCAACAGTCCCAGCCGCGCCAGCCTGCGCCGGCACGCGCACCACAGCCCCCGGCGGCACATCCGCCCGCACGTTGAACTGCGGAATAGAGAACCCATAACCGTATCCAGCGCGGTCAACTCAAACACAACATTCTCATGCGGCGCGAGCTTGATCTGATTCGGCGTGAACACGAACCTGCGCGCACTAACCTTGATGACACGAGGCTCGGCAGCGCGCGCGTCGAAATGGCCCGCGACGGCCATCACCGCGCCCATCGTGGCAAGCGTGAAAAGACGGCGTCGCTTCCTGTCGACGGCAAAAGTCTGCATGGTGGTCTCCCCGTTATGACGTCTTGATCGGCATTTCATCGAGCGCAAGCGCGCCCGAGGGCCTCGCGACCTGCACCTGCCGCCAGCCCAGCCCGCGATACGGCGCGGACGCGTCCCACGGTATCGGCAGCCTCTTGGCCTGCGACATCGCAACCGGCAGCGGAAACATCAGCGAGCGCGCCGCATGGTGCGCAATGTTGCCTGTCACCATGTGATGTTCCTGATGGATGTGCCCATAAAACACGGTCACGTTCTTGCGCCGGCTCAACACGTCGATCACCTGCGCGCCGTCGCGCGTCGCCCAGTCCCATTGCGGCGCGAGATCGAACAGTGGCCGGTGCGTGAAGACGACGATGCGCGCGTCCTGCGGCTGCTTGTCGATGTCGGCTGCAAGCCACGCGATCTGCTGCTCGCCGACGCGGCCCGCCGGGTCCGACACGTTGTCGATCGCGATGAAGTGCACGCCCTTGTGGTCGAACGTGTAGTGCGTCTGCCCGAAGTGCTCCTTGTACGCCGCGCCCGCGTCGAGGCTCGCGTCGTGCTCGCCCGGCATCAGGTAAAGCGGCTTCACCTTCAATTGCGCGATGATTTCCTGAAACTGACGCATGCGTTCGTGGCGCAGCGCGGTGTCGTCGGTGGTGTGCGTCAGGTCGCCCGTGAAGATCACGAAATCGGGCGGCGACGGCAGCGCGTTGACGGCGGCAATCGCCTTCGGAAGCGTGCCTTTCGAATCGGGATTCACGCCGGGGCCTTCGAAGCCCCAATGAGCATCCGACAACTGGACGAAGTAGAAATCGTCGTCGCGTCCATACGAGAAACCGGGCAACGCCGACGCGAATGCTGCACCGCCGACGGCCGCAAGGCGCAGGAAATCGCGCCGCTTCAGACATTTCAGATTGTTTTGCATGATTCTCCTCGCGAGTGAATAACTCATTTGCGGTACTGCGAGGCCATGCTTTTTATTCCCGACTTTTTTTCACGGCAGGCGCGGAAACCGGGAATAAACTGGATTCGAGATGGGTTTTGCAGCCGTGAAGTCTGGGCAAGCCTGGAGGCGATCGGTGAATGAGACCGGAAAACATGCTGGGGGCGACGCGCGCGCCGAGGCCGCGCGCAGTCTGCGCTTTCAGCAGATGGCGCTGCCGCATCTCGATGCCGCGTACAACCTTGCGCGCTGGCTATGCGGCAACGGACACGACGCCGACGACGTCGTGCAGGAAGCGTTCATGCGCGCTTACCGTTTCTTCGACACGTTCCACGGCGAGACCGCGCGGCCCTGGCTGCTCGCGATCGTGCGGCGCACGTGGTACACGGAGTGGCGAAGGCGTTCGGGCGGTGTCAATGCGACGATCGAGTTCGACGAGAACCTCGACGACGAGACGTTCGAAGGCTGGAGCAGTAACTCGCCCGACCCCGAAGCGCTGCTGATCCGCGATGAAAACACCCGGCTCGTGCACGAGGCGCTGGAAATGCTGCCTGTCGAGTATCGCGAGGTGCTGATCCTGCGCGAGCTGGAAGAGTTGAGCTACCGCGAGATCGCCACGATTGCGGATCTGCCCGTCGGCACCGTGATGTCGCGGCTCGCACGAGGGCGACGCAAGCTCGCGACGGCATTGACGTCGTTGCAATCGAAGGGGAGCGCGCGGCCGAGAGGCGGCGCGCGCGATGGAGGCGGCACGCAGCGTGCGCCGGATGGGGCAGATGATGTGCCGGGCGCGCGGCCAGCCATGCGTGCATCGGCCCGGACCGAAGGGCCGTCCCGTTCGGGGCAAGCCGGCGGCGGAGCGCCGCCCGGCGGATCGCCCGATACCCCACGTAAAACCGAAAGCGGCTGGATGCCGCACGCTCCCGGCGCGTTGCCGGGCGGACTCGCACAGGAGGCGCCAGATGGACTGTAACGAAGCACGGCCGCTTCTCGATGCGAATGCGGACCACGAACTCACGCCGCCGCAATCGCGCGACGTGCAGCGGCATATCGAAAGCTGCGAGGCATGCCGGAGGGAAGGCGAGATGGTAAGGGCAATGAAGGGCGCGGTGCGCTCGGCCAACTACTATCGCGCGCCGGATGAACTGCGCGCGAAGATCATGGCGGCGCTGCCGCCGACCGAGCTTGCCGCGCCGCAAGGGGCGGCGCGCGACAGCGCAATGCGGCCGGAGCCACGCGCGAGGCAGCGTAAAGGCTGGTTCGACTGGGTGCGGCTGCCGCAACTGCCACAGCTTCCGAAAGGCGGGGCTTCGGGCCGCTGGCGGGCGAGGGCGCGGGCGGCACGATGAGCGGCGGCGGATGGCACACGGGCGCGGCCTGGCGGGGCGGTCTCGCGCTCGCGTTCTGTGCGCTGGTCGCGGCGGGCATCGCTGTGTCGCTGCACCGGACGGGGGAACCGATGCCGCTCGTCGACGAACTGGTGGCGAGTCATGTGCGCGCGCAGCTGTCGGGGCACGATATCGACGTGGTGTCGACGGATCAGCACACGGTCAAGCCGTGGTTCAACGGCAAGCTCGACTACGCGCCGCCCGTCGAGGATCTCAGCGCGAGCGGCTTCCCGCTCGCGGGCGGGCGGCTCGACTATGTGGGGCATCGGCGGGTGGCCGTGCTGACGTACCGGCATGCCAAGCACGTCATCGACGTCTACGTGTTCCCTGAGGACGACCGCGTGGCGGGCAAGCCGGGCGCTCCGCTGATTCAGGACGGCTATGCGGTGGCGCGCTGGCGCGACGACGGGATGATGTGGTGGGCCGTGACGGACGCCGCGCCCGAGTCGCTGACGGCGTTGCAGGCCGCGCTGACGGCCCGGTTGCATGGCGCGGAGCCGGGGGCGCCCTATTCGGGCAGTTGAGAGGGACCGAAGACTATTGATGGCATTCGAAGGGCGGCTGGCGGCGTGTTTTTGTGCCGCCAGCCGCCCTAAATCATTGAAAACACGCCCGAATCTGGTGGATGCCACCTGCTTTATCTTGCAAACAGTGCCGATTCAGGTTATATTCTCCGGCTTCTCACTTGCCACACCGGTTCCGACGCCCGGGTGGCTTCTATCCATAAGTCAGCACAAGGAGTGAACATGCGTCATTACGAAATCGTATTCATCGTGCACCCCGATCAGAGCGAGCAAGTGCCCGCCATGATCGAGCGTTACAAGTCCACGATCACGTCGCACGGTGGCCAGATCCACCGCATCGAAGACTGGGGCCGTCGCCAACTGGCCTACATGATCGAGAAACTCGCGAAGGCTCACTACGTCTGCATGAACATCGAATGCGACCAGACCACGCTCGACGAACTCGAACACGCGTTCAAGTTCAACGACGCCGTTCTGCGTCACCTCATCGTCAAGATGAAGAAGGCCGAAACCGGCCCGTCGCCGATGATGAAGGAAGTGCAGCGCGAAGAAGCCAAGAAGGCGGCTGCATCGCAGCCGACGGAAGCGCAGGCTTAAAGCAGAACCATTAAGCCATCAGAGTCACGCGGCGCGCTCTCATTCAGCGTCCGTAAAAGGAATCGATGAACCGGCTGCAACTCACGGCGAGCGTCGTCGAACGCGAAATAGTGCGGTACACCCCCGCCGGCGTTCCGATTGCAGGCTGTACGTTGCAACACCGCACGCAGGTCGTCGAAGCGGGCGTTGCCCGAACCGTCGAGCTGATCATGCAGGCGGTCGCGGCTGGTGAGGCGAGCGGCAAGCTGGAGCGGGTTGAGATGGGCGTTGAAACGCTCTTCACCGGCTTCCTGGCGAAGAAAAGCCGCAACGCGAGAACTCTGGTGTTTCACATCACAGAATTGCAGGACATTGGAAAGGACTGAACATGCCCCGCCCGACTGGTAAGAAATTCGACAAGCGTCGTCAGCAACAAAACCCGCTCTTCAAGCGCAAGAAGTTCTGCCGTTTCACGGCTGCAAATGTCGATCAGATCGACTACAAGGACATCGATACGCTGAAGGACTTCATCGGCGAAAACGGCAAGATCACGCCGGCACGTCTGACGGGTACCAAGGCCCACTATCAACGCCAGCTCGACACGGCGATCAAGCGCGCACGTTTCCTCGCGCTGATGCCGTACACCGATCAGCACAAGGCCTAACCGGACGACGTCAAGGAGCATCCGAATGCAAATTATTCTTCTCGAAAAAGTTGTGAACGTCGGCAACCTGGGCGACATCGTCAAGGTCAAGGACGGCTATGCACGTAACTTCCTGATCCCGAACAAGAAGGCACGCCGCGCAACGAAGGAAGCCATCGCTGAATTCGAAGTTCGCCGCGCAGAACTGGAAAAGGTCGCAGCTGAAAAGCTGACGGCTGCTCAGGCACAAGGCGAAAAGCTGGCTGGCCTGACAATCCAGATTGCTCAGAAGGCTGGCGTCGACGGCCGTCTGTTCGGCTCGGTGACGAACGCAGACATCGCCGAAGCACTGGGCAAGCAAGGTTTCGTGGTTGAAAAGGCGCAAGTGCGTCTGCCGGAAGGCCCGCTGAAGATCGTTGGCGACCATCCGGTTCACGTCTCGCTGCACACGGACGTCACGGTTGACGTCACGGTGTCGGTGCTGGGCGAGCACGTCTAAGCCAGCAGGAAACAGGATCGCCGGGACGTTGCTGGCGATAAAGGGCAGGGGCCGGGAAACCGGCCTCTGCCTTTTTTATTGTCCGCAACGGCTTCCCGTCGCTGCGGCGGTTCGATTTTCAGGATGCTATCCCGCCGTCCCACTTTGCCTGATAATTCCACCCCATGAACGCACCGTCGAAAGATCCTCAAATCGAGTCGCTGAAAGTCCCGCCCCATTCCATCGAGGCCGAGCAATCGGTGCTGGGCGGTCTGCTGCTCGACAACGCCGCATGGGACCGCATTGCCGACTTCCTCTCGCAAAGCGATTTCTACCGCTACGACCACCGCCTTATTTTCGAGCACATCGGCAGGCTGATCGCGTCGACGCGTCCCGCCGACGTCGTGACCGTCTATGAAGCGCTGACCACGTCGGGCAAAGCAGAAGAGGTTGGCGGACTCGCGTACCTGAACGCGCTCGCGCAGAACACGCCGAGCGCGGCGAACATCCGGCGTTATGCGGAAATCGTGCGGGATCGTGCGGTGCTGCGCCGGCTGGTGTCGGTCGCCGACGAAATTTCCGCCGATGCCTTCAACCCGCAAGGTAAAGAAGTCCGCCAACTGCTCGACGAAGCGGAATCGAAGGTGTTCTCGATCGCCGAGGACGGCGCACGCGGCACACAGGGCTTCCTCGAAATCGGGCCGCTGCTGACGCAAGTCGTCGAGCGCATCGACACGCTGTACCACACGGCCAATCCGAGCGACGTGACGGGCACGCCAACGGGCTTCGTCGACCTCGACCGGATGACGTCGGGCATGCATGGCGGCGAACTGATCATCGTAGCGGGGCGCCCGTCGATGGGTAAAACAGCGTTCTCGATGAACATCGGCGAATACGTGGCCGTCGAATACGGTCTGCCAGTCGCCGTGTTCTCGATGGAAATGCCGGGCACGCAGCTGACCATGCGTATGCTTGGCTCTGTCGGCCGGCTCGACCAGCACCGCATGCGGACTGGGCGCCTGACGGACGAAGACTGGCCGAAGCTCACGCATGCCGTCCAGAAAATGAGCGAGGCGCAGCTTTTCATCGACGAAACGGGCGGCCTGAACCCGATGGAACTGCGCTCGCGCGCGCGGCGTCTGTCGCGCCAGTGCGGCAAGCTCGGCCTCATCATCATCGACTACTTGCAGCTGATGAGCGGTTCGTCGTCGGGCGAAAATCGCGCGACGGAAATCTCGGAAATCTCGCGTTCGCTGAAAAGTCTCGCCAAAGAACTCGACGTGCCCGTGATCGCGCTGTCCCAGCTGAACCGCGGTCTCGAACAGCGCCCGAACAAGCGACCGATCATGTCCGATCTGCGCGAATCAGGTGCAATCGAACAGGATGCGGACGTGATCCTGTTCATCTACCGCGACGAAGTCTACAACCCGGACAGCCCCGACAAGGGCACTGCGGAAATCATCATCGGCAAACAGCGTAACGGTCCGATCGGCCCCGTTCGGCTCACGTTCCACGGGCAATTCACGAAGTTCGACAATTTTGCGGGCGCGCAGAATTTCTACGGCAGCGAGTAGCACACTCTTGATCGCGCGGGGGAACCGGGTTGCGCCTGCCGTTGCGCACGCGCACAAAACACGGCCGCGCGCCACACCCGGAATGGTCCGGAACGGTACAATATTGCGGTTTTATGACAGCGCCACCGTGACCATTTTCTGGGACCCCAATGTTCGGTCGATTCATGCCCACCGAGGGCAAATTTTTTGAAATCTTCAACGCTCACGCAAAGCACATCGTCGCGGGGAGCCACGAACTCGAACTGTTGATCGACAACCTCGGCGACGCCGAGATCCACAAGCAAAACGTGCAGACGGCCGAAAAAGCGGCCGACAAACTCACGCACGAAACCATCGATCTGCTGCACAAGACATTCATCACGCCGCTCGACCGCGACGAAATCCACAAGCTGATCACCACGATGGACGACATCCTCGACCTGATGGAGGACGTCGCCACGGCCATTTCGCTGTACGACGTGCAGGCGGTGACGTCGGAGGCGAGCCAGCTCGCGCACATCTGCACGAAGACCTGCGAACACGTGCAGGCGGCCGTCGCCATGCTGTCGGACATGAAGCAGGCGCGCGAAATCCTGAAGGCATGCGAAGACATCGACCGTCTGGAGTCGGACGCAGACCGCGTGCTGCGCTCGGCAATGTCCAAGCTGTTCCGCGAAGAGGACGACGTCAAGACGCTGATCAAGCTGAAGGCGATCTACGAGCTGCTCGAGTCGATTACCGACAAGTGTGAGGACGTGGCGAACATCATTGAAGGCATCGTGCTGGAAAACGCCTGATGCATTCGATACAACTCGCCATCTGGGCGGTCGCGACGCTCGTGGTCGTCGCGCTCGTTTTCGACTTCATGAACGGCTTCCACGACGCGGCGAACTCGATCGCCACCGTCGTCTCGACAGGCGTGCTGAAGCCGCAACAGGCCGTCGCGTTTGCCGCCGCGTTCAACGTCATCGCCTATTTCATCTTCCACCTGAAAGTCGCGCAGACGGTCGGCAAGGGCACGATCGACCCCGGCATCGTCGATCACTACGTCGTGTTCGGCGCGCTGGTCGGCGCGATCGGCTGGAACGTCGTCACCTGGTACTACGGCATTCCGTCCAGTTCGTCCCACGCGCTGATCGGCGGGCTGGTGGGCTCGGCGCTCGCCAAATCCGGCTGGGCCGCGCTCAACTGGGACGGGCTGATGAAAACGGTCACGTTCATCATCGTGTCGCCGCTGCTCGGCTTCGTGCTCGGCTCGTTCTTCATGCTGCTAGTGTCGTGGATCTACTTCCGCACGCCGCCAAGCAAGGTCGACCGGCGCTTCCGGCGGCTGCAACTGGTGTCGGCGGGACTGTACAGCCTCGGCCACGGAGGCAACGACGCGCAGAAGACCATCGGCATCATCTGGATGCTGCTGATCGCGACGGGCTACGCCTCGGCCGCCGCCGATGCACCGCCGCTGTGGGTGATCGGCGGGTGTTATCTGTCGATGGGCCTCGGCACGCTGTTCGGCGGCTGGCGCATCGTGCGGACCATGGGCCAGAAGATCACGAAGCTCAAGCCCGTCGGCGGCTTTTGCGCGGAGACGGGCGGCGCGATCACGCTGTTCATCGCATCGTTCCTCGGCATTCCCGTATCCACCACGCATACGATCACGGGCGCGATCGTCGGCGTCGGCGCGACGCAGAAACTGTCGGCCGTGCGCTGGGGCGTCGCCGGCAATATCGTCTGGGCGTGGGTGCTGACGATTCCCGCGTCCGCCGTGCTCGCGGCGGCCGGCTGGTGGCTCGGCCACCGCTTCCTGTAAAGCGGCTTTAAAACCAGCGCGCCGCGTTCAGATAAGCGGCGCGCTGCCTCCATCCATCGGGACAATCGCGCCCGTCACATAACTCGCGCGGCGGCTCGCCAGAAACAGCGCAACGTCTGCTATCTCCTCCGGTTTCGCGAAACGTCCGAGCGGCACGCGCGCTTCGCCGCGCGCTTGCGCTTCGGCGGTTTCGATCCCTTCGCGCGACGCTTCCAGTTGCAGTGCTTCTTCGACACGCTCCGTCAACGTCGAACCCGGATTGATCGCGTTGATGCGGATGCCATAGCGCGCGTAATAGTGCGCGAGGCCGACGGTGGCGAGCATCAGCGCCGCATTGGCCGCGCCGCCCGCGATATGGATATCGCTCGCGACCTTGCCGCCCATGCCGATGATGTTGACGATCGTCCCCGGTTCCTTCGCCGCGCCGGACTTCACGCGCTCGGCCATGCGCCTGAGCACTTCCTGCTGCGGGTAGATATACGGGAAGTATTTGGCTTCCATCGTCGCCTTGAAGGCGGCCGCGTCGAGCGATTCGGGGTCGTAGCGGCGCGCGGCGCCCGCGCTGTTGATCAGGATGTCGATCGGGCCGACGGCGCTCGTCGCTTCCTCGACGACATCGGCGGCGCTATGCGGCTCGTGCAGATCCGCGCGCGTCAGGTGAACATGCAGCCCTTCGCTCGAAAGCTGCTCGCGGGCGCGGGCGAGGTTGGCGGGATCGCGCGACACGATCGCGACTTTCGCGCCTTCCATCGCGAACGCCCGCGCGCACGCGAGTCCGATGCCCTTGCTGCCGCCCGTTATCAGAACCACTTTGTCTTTGAGGCCGAGATCCATCGTTGTCACCCGCCGTTAGGGAAGTATCGTCAAAAGATAGCAGAGGTGCGGCGGCGCGGGTGAATCGGGCGTCAATGGCCAATGCCCGAATCAGTAGTTAGCGAATCCGGCGATCGGGTCGTCGTTAGTTTGCGTCGGCGCGGGAATAGGGCGCGAAGCCGTCGACGCGCGCATGATCTGCACGCCGCCCGGATCGCGGCTTTCGCCGGAGAACTGCGCCTGGTGGGCCTGACGCGTCGCCACGGCGGCGGGCGGCGGTGGTTCGTAGGCATCGGCAGCGGCGTCGATGGCATCGGAAGCGGGCGGCGGCGTGGCGCTGTACACGCGTGAGGGTGAGGAAGCGGCATCCGCGGGCGTGGAGGCAACGGGTGAAGCGACCGGCGCCGGCGATATGGCGCCCGCTGCGCGCGCCTGCATTTGCGCGGCGCTCATGCCGGGAGGCGGAGGTTCGAATTGATCGGCTGCTGCTGCTGCGACGACACCCTGATTCGCCACGGGCGCGGGTTGGGGACGACTCTGCGCCACGTACGCGGTTGACGCGCCGCGGGACGAACCATACGCGCCACCGGCGATATCGGGCGCGACAGGTTTAGGCGCTGCTTCCGCCGCAACGGCGGGTGCCGGAGCGACAGGGGTTGCGGCCTCGTAGCTCGGTGCATCGAACGGCGTCGTGGTCGGTTTGTTCAACGCAGGCGCCACCCGGCGGATGCCGTCGAAGTGCTTCGCCCAGTAGGGATTGGTCAGATAGTCGAGCCGCACGGTGCCGCCCGTCGACGGCGCATTTACGAAACGCAGCTTGCCGACATAAATCCCGACATGCGAATGCGGCCGCCCCGTCGTGTTGAAAAAAATCAGATCGCCCGGCGCGATTTCGTCGGGTTCGATGGAATCGCCGCGTGAGCTCATATCGGCCGTCGTACGCGGCAGGTTCACGGAAGCTGCGCGCTGCACGACGTAGTGCACGAGCCCGCTGCAATCGAAACCGCTATCGGGCGTATTGCCGCCCCAGCGATACGGCACGCCGACGAGACTCATCGCCTGAATCGAGATTTCCTCGCGTCCGATGCTGTGATCGACGAAACGAGGGAAGCCCGGCGGCGCGGTGCGGTACGCGCCGCCCGATGACGCATACGATCCGCCCGAACTGCGCACGGTCTTCTGCGGCGCGCCTGAGCAGGCGGCGAGCAGGGCGACGAGCAGCAGTGACAGGGCGAGGCGAAGCATGAAAGCGAAGGCGAGCGACGACGCCCGCCAGAAGCCGGTGATGCCCGATGGTAGCCCGTCAGACGGGCCTCTCGCAAGAAATCTTGATGAGTTACTTGAAGTTTACGCGCTAAATGTCAATTTTCGACTGTCGGCCATATGCCAATCGTATGGGAACCTGAAAAGGCGAAACACAAAGAAAAAGCCGCTTCCGGCGTGAACCGGAAGCGGCTTCTGAACCAGCAAACAAAGCGCGTTAGAGAATATCCGACGCGTAATCGGCCAGCCGCGAGCGCTCGCCGCGCGCCAGCGTCACATGCCCGCTGTGCGCCCAGCCCTTGAAGCGATCGACGACATACGTGAGGCCCGAACTGCCTTCCGTCAGATACGGCGTATCGATCTGCGCGATATTGCCAAGACAGATGATCTTCGTGCCCGGACCAGCGCGCGTGACGAGCGTCTTCATCTGCTTGGGCGTCAGGTTTTGCGCCTCGTCGATGATCAGATACTTGTCGACGAACGTCCGGCCGCGCATGAAGTTCATGCTCTTGATCTTCAGGCGCGAGCGGATCAGTTCCTGCGTCGCGGCGCGGCCCCATTCGCCCGCTGCGTCATCCGTTTTTTGCAGCACTTCGAGGTTGTCGTCGAATGCACCCATCCACGGCTGCATCTTTTCCTCTTCCGTACCCGGCAGAAAGCCGATGTCTTCGCCGACGGGGACTGTCGCGCGCGTCACGATGATCTCGTTGTAGCGCTTGTCGTCGAGCACCTGTGCGAGACCCGCCGCCAGTGCGACCAGCGTCTTGCCCGTGCCCGCCTGGCCGAGCAGCGTGACGAAGTCGATCTCGGGATTCATCAGCAGGTTCAGCGCGAAGTTCTGCTCGCGGTTGCGCGCCGTGATGCCCCACACGTTGTTCTTGTGGTGGCCGTAGTCGCGCAGCGTCTGCAACAGCGCCGTCTTGCCGTTCAGCTCGCGCACGATCGCGTGGAACGCCGGCTCGCCGTTCTGCGGTTCCAGATAGACGAACTCGTTGACCAGCATCGACGCGCACAGCGGACCCGTCACGCGGTAGTACGTGGTGCCCGTCTTGGTGTCCTGCCAGCTCTCCATGTCCTTCGCGTGCTTCGCCCAGAAGTCGAGCGGCAGTTGACGGATGCCGGAGTAGAGCAGGTCCTTGTCTTCGAGAACCTGGTCGTTGAAGTAGTCTTCGGCGGGCAGGCCGAGCGCGTGCGCCTTGATGCGCATGTTGATGTCTTTCGACACCAGCACGACCTGGCGGTCCTCGCGGTCGCGCTGCAGCGCGCGCACGACGCCGAGAATCTGGTTGTCCGCCTTGCCTTGCGGCAGGCCTTCGACAGGCTCGATATGCGTGAGCTTCGTCTGGAAGTAGAGGCGTCCCAGCGCTTCGCGGCTCCCCAGACGCGCGAGCGAAATGCCTTCCGACATGTCACCCGCATTCGCAACGAGCGAATCCAGCGTGCGGCTCACCTGACGTGCGTTGCGCGCGACTTCCGACATCCCCTTCTTATGATTGTCGAGTTCTTCCAACGTCATCATGGGCAGATAGACGTCGTGTTCCTCGAAGCGGAAGAGGCAGGTCGGATCGTGCATCAGCACGTTGGTGTCGAGCACGAACAGCTTGCGAACCTCGACCTGCGCACTCCTGGCTGTGCCTTTCTTCGTGCCGGTGCGGGTCGACTTGGCGCTTGTTGCGGCGGGCGCTTCCGCTTCGGCAGAACCCTTGCCACGCGCGACGACAGGCGCTGGCGTCGCGGGGGCGACAGCAGGCGCGGCGGGGACGGGCTGCAGCAAGGCGGCTGTCTGCTTCGACTTGCGACCGCGTGACGGTGTGGCTTCGGCAACGGGCTCGGCGGCGCTGTGAACGGGGCGCAGCGTGGTGGCCGCGTTGGCGGCGTCTGTCATCGGTGCGGCGACGTTGGCGCGGCCATATTCGGCCGATGCGGCTTGCTCCCCTTCATACGCCTGTTTTCGACCAGGCTTTGCAGGCTTGGCCGTGTATTCATCAGGCGGCAACAGATTGCCGAGCTTGCTGGGTGGGGTAGGCAAAGGCATGGTTTCCCTCGAGTAAAGCGGGTCACAATTCTTCGCCGCCTGCCGCAAACTGTCGAGCGTCGTGCGCCCGCAATTTGCGTCCGGTGGCGCGTGTCGGATTAGTAATGCCGGTTCGCCTGGTCTTCGATCGGCTCCTTGACGAAAGTGCGCTGCGAAGGCCGCAAACTGCCGCGCGCAATTAAAAAAGCCGCCGCCCCGACAGACGGGGCAAGCGGCTCGACTTCGGTCATCGCATTGCGCCTCATGGCTCGCCTCGTTGCCGGGGTCACTGCCTTACTGCCAGCGGCGACGACGACGCGATCTGCAGCGCAACTGCGGAAAAAAGTATGTGAACAGGCACTCATTGCGGGCCAATATAACGCGCCTCAAAGCGCTTGTACAGCCTCCAGAATCTCGTCGACGTGACCTGGCACTTTCACGCCGCGCCATTCGCGGCGCAGCACGCCTTCAGCATCGATGACGAACGTGGAGCGCTCGATTCCCCGTACTTCTTTGCCATACATTTTCTTCAATTTCATGACGCCGAAGAGCGTGCACAGCGTTTCGTCCGGATCCGATACCAAGGTAAACGGCAGTTCCAGCTTGGCCTTGAAGTTATCGTGCGAGCGCACGCTGTCGCGCGACACACCGATGATCTCCGCGCCCGCTTTCCTGAACGTCGGATAGAGGTCGCGGAACTGCAAACCTTCCGTCGTGCAGCCGGGCGTGTTGTCCTTCGGGTAGAAATACACGACGACTTTCTTGCCGCGCAGGCTGGACAGCGTGAAGTCGCCGCCCGTAGCCGGGGCGGTGAAATCGGGAACGGCTTGATCGACTGCGATGGGCACGAGGTCCTCCGGTTTGTTATCGGTTGTTATCGGTGTCGGCGGCGGCGTGGGCCGCGCCTGAGCGCTTTCTTCGGGGTTGCTGGGTGTTCTTCGGGACGTGTCGCGCGTTCGGCCAATGCGGTCTTTGACATTGGGCGAACGCGTGTCGAATGATGCCCGGCCGCTGTGCGACTAGTCGGGCTGAACGATCAGTTCGCCGGAACGGCCCGGAATCTCGCCCCACGTCACAGGGTACGACGGCAGTGTGTCACGGTCTAGCGCGGCGTGATAATCGCCCATCGTGGCGAACGTGTGGCCTTGCGCGCGCCAGCCGGCAAGCAGTTGCTCGAACACGGGCGCAAGCTTCTGGCCTTCGAGTTCCGCGTGCAGCGTGAACACCTGATCGTGCGGATTGCTTTCCGTGCGCTTGAGCATCCATGCAGCGACGTTGTCCGTGTCGATGCCGTCGATGCCAAGCACCTCGTCGAGCGTGGGCAGCGTGGTCGGCATCTGTACATGCGAGAGCGTGCGGCCGCCGACGACGGGGAAGTACGGCGTATGCCCGCGTCCATCGGACGCGTACTGCATGCCCCATGCGTCGATCTGCTCGAACGCATGGCCGTTCATCTGCCAGCCGGCCGCGCCGTGCGTGACGGGTGCCGTGCCGAAGATCTCGGCGAAGCGGTCGTGGCTCTTCTGCATCTGCGCGACGGTCCAGTCGCGCGGACGTGAACGCACGTTGTCCTGCCAGTACACGTGATCCCACGTGTGGATGCCGCATTCGAAGCCGGCTTCGTGGATCGCGCGCATTTCGGAACGGGCGCGCGCGCCGATGTCCGGGCCGGGCAGCAGCACGCCGTACATCAACTGCTTCACGCCGTAATGCTCGACCACCGACGTCCGCGACACCTTCTTCAGAAAGCCCGGCCGCAGCACGCGCCGCATCGCCCAGCCGGTGTGATCCGGGCCGAGGCTGAACAGGAACGTGGCGCGCGCCTTGTAGCGGTCGAAGATACGCGCGAGATTCGGCACGCCTTCACGCGTGCCGCGCAGCGTATCGACATCGATCTTCAGGACGATCAGAGCCAAGCGCGGCAGCCCTTACTGTTGTTCGACGAGCGCGCGTGCTTCGGCGACATGGCCGCGGTACGCTTCGAAAATCTTGCGCAGCGCTTCGTCGAAAGTCGATTGCGGCGCCCAGGAGAGTTCCTGCATCGTGTTGTCGATCTTCGGCACGCGGTTCTGCACGTCCTGATAGCCCGCGCCGTAATACGCACCCGACGACGTCTCGACCAGTTGCACCTTCTTCGCCGTTTCCGCGTACTCGGGGAATTCGGCGGCGAGCGCGAGCATCTTGTGCGCGAGTTCGCGCACCGAGAAGTTGTTGGTCGGGTTGCCGATGTTATAGATCTTGCCCGTCGCGACGCCGTCCTTGTTATCGATGATCTTCATCAGGGCGCTGATGCCGTCGTCGATATCCGTGAACGCGCGCTTCTGCGCGCCGCCGTCGACGAGGCTGATGTTCTCGCCGCGCACGATATGGCCGAGGAACTGCGTGACCACGCGCGACGAACCTTCCTTCGGCGTATAGATGGAATCGAGGCCTGGTCCGATCCAGTTGAACGGACGGAACAGCGTGAAGTTCAGGCCCTCCATACCGTAGCCCCAGATCACTCGGTCCATCAACTGCTTCGAGCACGCGTAGATCCAGCGCGGCTTGTTGATCGGGCCGTAGGTGAGGGCGGACTCGTCCGGGTCGAACTGCTCGTCCGAACACATGCCATAGACTTCTGACGTCGACGGGAAGACGAGATGCTTGCCGTACTTCACGGCCGAACGGACGATGGGCAGGTTCGCCTCGAAGTCCAGTTCGAACACGCGCAGCGGCTGCTTCACGTAGGTGGCGGGCGTGGCGATGGCGACCAGCGGCAGGATCACGTCGCACTTCTTCACGTGATACTCGACCCATTCCTTGTTGATCGTGATGTCACCCTCGAAGAAATGCATGCGCTCGTGGTTGACGAGATCGCCGAGGCGTTCGGTCTGCATGTCCATGCCGAACACTTCCCAATCGGTCGTTTCGAGAATGCGCTTGGACAGGTGATGGCCGATGAAGCCGTTCACACCCAGAATCAGGACTTTTTTCATGTGTTACGGGAAGATTGAGTGAGCTGGGTGAATTCGGCGGGGGTGACGACGCGCTCGCTCGCGTGGTGCTGATCGTCGCGCTGATGCCGCAATTCGTGGATCACGATCACGCGGCCGTCGCCGCATGTCGCAAAAAAGCCATTATCGCCTACGTGGATGCCGGGCGGCAAATCCCCGCCTGGTGCGCCGGGCGGCGCAAGCCGCGCCCGCGCGACGATGAAGCGCGCGTTTTCGATGTCAGTAAACGCTCCCGGATACGGCGGCGCGACGGCGCGAATCAGGTTGTAGACCTGCTGGCCGCTCTGGCTGAAGTCGATGCGCCCGTCTTCTGGCTTGCGTCCGCCGAAGTAGCTGCCGTGCGAAAGATCGTTCGGCAGATGCGGCGCCTCGCCCTTGAGCAGCGCGGGCAACACGCGCCACAGCGTCTGCTCGGCGGCCACGGTGACCTTGTCGAACACCTGCGCGGCTGTATCGTCGGGCAGGATGGGCACGGGCGTCTGGGCGATGATCGCGCCGGCATCCGGCTTCGCGGCCATCTCGTGCAGCGTTGCGCCCGTCTCCGTTTCGCCGTTCAGCACGGCCCAGTTGGTCGGCACGCGGCCGCGATACTTCGGCAGCAGCGAGCCGTGCACGTTGTACGCGCCGCGCGGCGCGACGGCCAGCAGATCGACGGGCAGCATGTGCCGGTAATAGAACGAGAAGATGAAGTCCGGCTGCGCCTCGACGATGCGCGCGCGCAATTCAGGGCTCTTCGGATCGGCGGGCGTGACGACAGGAATGCCGTGCTCGGCCGCCACCGACGCGACGCTGCCGAACCAGATGTTTTCCGTGGGACTGTCTTCGTGCGTGACGACGAGCGCGACGTCGACGCCGCGCGCGAGCAGCACCTGCAGACAGCGCACGCCGACGTTGTGATACGCGAAAACGACGGCGCGCGGCTTCATCGGATGAGCCCCTGGTCGTCGCCGGTGACGGACGCGGGCTGCACGCCCGGGATCACCGACTGGCGCGGCTGCGCGGCAACCGGTTCGCCGTTGCGCTGTTCGAGGATGGTCTGCACCAGATAACGCGGCCGGGCGCGCACCTGCTGATAGATACGGCCGATATATTCGCCGAGCAACCCGAGCGCGAAGATAATCACGCCGAGCATGAAGAACGTGATCGCGAACAGCGTGAACACGCCTTGCACTTCCGCGCCGATGATGAAGCGGCGAATCAGCAGCAGCACGAACAGGGCGGCCGAGCCCATCGAAAGAATCACGCCGATGAACGACAGCCATTGCAGCGGCACGACCGAGAAGCCCGTCACGAGGTCGAAGTTCAGGCGGATCAGGCTGTACAGCGAATACTTCGACTCGCCCGCGAAACGCTCTTCATGCGCGACGTCGATCTCGACGGGGTTTTGCGCGAACGTGTAAGCGAGCGCGGGGATGAACGTGTTGATTTCGCCGCAGCGGTTGATCGTGTCGACGATATGGCGGCTGTACGCGCGCAGCATGCAGCCCTGGTCGGTCATCTTGATGCGCGTGATGCGCTCGCGCAGGCGGTTCATCACCAGCGACGCCTTGCGCCGCCACAGGCTGTCCTGGCGCTGCATGCGGATCGTGCCGACGTAGTCGAAGCCTTCACGCATCTTCGCGCACAGCTTGCCGATTTCTTCCGGCGGATTCTGCAGGTCGGCGTCGAGCGTGACGACGATCTGGCCGCGCGACTGCTCGAAGCCCGCGAGAATCGCCATGTGCTGCCCATAGTTGCCGTTCAGCAGGATGACGCGCGTGGTGTCGGGACGGGCGCGGAACTGCTCGGCGAGCAACGCCGCCGACCGGTCGCGGCTGCCGTCGTTGATGAAGATCACCTCGTAGCCCGTGCCGAGCGCGTCGAGGGCCGGGTACAGGCGCGAGAACAGCTCGCCGAGCCCCGCTTCCTCGTTGTACACGGGGATGATGACCGAGAGTTCGGGAGCGACCGGGCGTGGGTCCGTTTGATTCATTTCCGCTGGGTTTCCGCTTGGTTGACCGCTTGATTGACCAGATTATCGGCCGTATTGTTCGCAAATCTCGTTGACGGCGCGGCACACGCGCGCAACGTCGCCTTCATTCATCTGCGTGAAGAGCGGCAGCGTGAGCGTCGTCGCGCCGTAGTGCTCCGCATGCGGATACATGCCCTCCTTGTAGCCCATCGCGCGGTACAGCGAAAACAGGTGGATGGCCGGGTAGTGCGTGCCCGTGCCGATGCCGCGTTCCTTCATCTGCTCCATGAACGCTGCGCGGCTGAGCGACAGGCGCGCGAGCGGCAACGTCACGAGGAACATGTGCCAGTTGCTGTTCTCGAAGTCCGCGAGCGGCAGCCCCATGCCGAGCCTGACGGCCGCACCGCCTTCGAAACCGTCGAAGTACGCGTGCGCGAGCTTCCTGCGCTGCGCGTTGAAGCGCTCGATATGCTGCAACTGGCCGAGGCCGACGCGCGCCGCGACGTCCGTCAGGTTGTACTTGCCACCCAGCAATTCGCAATCCATGCCGTCGAAACCCGTGCGCACGATGCCCTGCAGCCGGTATTTCTGCGCGAGGACGGCTTCTTCCTCGTTGTTCAGCACGAGTGCGCCGCCTTCGATCGAGGTCAGGTTCTTGTTCGCGTGGAAGCTGAACGACACGATGTCGCCGAGCTTGCCGATGCGCTCGCCGTGCCACGTCGAGCCGAACGCCTGCGCGGCGTCCTCGATCACGCGCAGTTTGTGCGCGCGGGCGATTGCGTAGAGGCGGTCCATGTCGACGGGCAGACCCGACAGGAACACGGGAATGATCGCCTTGGTGCGCGGCGTGATCGCCTTTTCCATCAGATCCAGATCGATGTTGCGCGTGGCCGGGTCGATATCGACGAACACGGGCGTCGCGCCCACCTCCAGGATCACATTGCTGGTCGATACCCACGACGCCGGCGTCGTGATGACTTCGTCGCCAGCGCCGACGCCCGCGATCCGCAGACCGATTTCCAGCGTCGCCGTGCCCGAGTTGAACGTGCGCACCGGGCGGCCGCCGCAGTATTCCGACAATGCCTTTTCGAACGCCTGGTTTTGCGGGCCCGTCGTGATCCAGCCGGAGCGGAGCACGTCGACTACACCGCGGATCGTTTCTTCATCGATCTCGGGACGGACGAACGGCAAAAACGGAACGGATGACTGGGTCATGGATGGTTTTGCTCGATATTAAAAAGGGTCACTGGCTGCTTTTCTCGACGAAGCCCGACATTTTGCTTTCATTAGGCTAAATTTGCCGCGGCTGCGCTGATCAGTGCCGGAATGCGGCGGCGATAATGTGCGAGTTCCGCCCTAATGTCCAGCGCTCGAAACAATTTGGAATACGTTAGCAGACGCCGGCGTGCTTGCCAGGGGCGTTTCTTCTACGTCCGAACAGCGCCGGGCGGCCGTGCCGTCAGCTACGCGCGACGAGCACCACGCCGACCAGGATCACGCCAATGCCGATCAGGCGTTGCGCCGACAACACCTCGCCGAACAGATACCACGCGGCGAACGCGTTCACAACATAGCCGAGCGACAGCATCGGATAGGCGATCGACACGTCCACACGCGACAGTCCGACGATCCACACGACCACGCTCAGCACATAGCAGGCGAGGCCGCCGATGATGGGCAGCTGCGTCGCGATGCGCCAACCGATCGGAATCACGTTGGCCATCGTGAAATCGAAATGGCCGACAGCGTTCGTGCCGGCCTTCAGAAGCAGTTGGGCCGTCGCGTTCAGCGCGACGCCCGCGAGGATGCAGAAAAGCGAAATCGGGTTCATCGAAGGGCGGTTCGAGTGAGGGAGGGGGTCATTGCTGCGGCTGTGGCGCTGAGGCCGCGGCCGGCGCGGCGCCTTGCGAGCCGGCGCCCGCTTCGGCGGGAAGCGGCTTTTCGACGATCACGCGGCGCGAATCGCGCGCGACGACGGTCATCGGCAGGTGCTGCTCGCTGAATGCCTTGTAGCGGTCCGGCGACATCAGCGCCATGGCGTAGCGGTCGGCCTTCCAGCGCTCGACCCATTGCGGGATCGTCGGTACCCATTTTTGCGGTTCAACCGACACGCCAAATGCCAGTTCGTCCGCATGCTCGACCATGATCATCGTGTGGTCGATGTAGAACGGCATCGTGTGATCGAGCACGCCGACGGAGTAGAACGGCGTGTCGGCGGGCAGCTTTGCGAGCGCCGCCTTGATGTCCGGCGCCAGCGGCGCGCCCGACGACAGCTTCCCGAACGCATCGTGGCCCGTGCCGGCGATGGTCGCGAGCAGCACCCAGCCGATGCCGAACGCCGTCGCCGCGCCGACGATGCCCGTCGACGTCGCGCTCCCGCTCGCCGTGCCCGGCGTGATGTTCATGGCGCCAGCGGGCAGGCCGTTCTGCGCGCCCATCGCGGCGCTGCGCTTGCGCCGGTTGATCCAGATCGCGACGAGCGTCAACACGAACCCGATCGCGAGCGCCGCGAACACCCATGTGCGGAATTCCAGGTACAACGCATTCGGATTGCGCCGGTCGCCCAGGTGCCCGAGAAACACCGCGCCGAAGCCGCCCGCCACGAGGAACAGGGCGTAGCCCGTCAGATGCCGGTGAAACTGATCGCGCGTGACGAGGGGCAGATACATGCCGATCACCAGTGCGATTGCGGGCGCGATGGGGAGCGTGTACGACAGCAGCTTCGAATGCGACGCGCTGAAGAACAGGAAGATGAACGCGGTCCACACAAACAGCAGCGTGACGGGCGCGAAGCCGTTCGCCTGGCGCGGCATGCGCAGCGCATGGCGCGCGCTCTGAAACGTGACCGACAGCCACGGCAGGAAGCCGACCAGCAGCACGGGCACGAAGTACCAGAGCGGGCCGGGACGATTCTGCTCGGGCGTCAGATAACGCCGGAACTGCTGGACGACGAAGAAGAAATTGAAGAATTCGGGGTTGCGGTCCTGCACGAGCACGAACCACGGCGTGACGACCGCAAAAAATACGATCAGCCCGCTCACGAGGTACAAACGCTTCCAGAGCGCCCAGTCTCGCGCGACCACCGTGTACAGCACGAGCACGGCGCCCGGCAGGATCAGCCCGACGAGGCCCTTGGACAGCACCGCGAGCGCCATCGATGCCCACACGAGCCACATCCACAGCCGCTGCTCGCGCGCGGCGAGCCCCGCGCGTTGCGCGAGCAGCAGCGCGCACAGCGTCACTTCCATCCAGAACGACAGGCCCATGTCGAGCGTGTTGAAGTGGCCCATCAGATACCAGTATGGCGCGCTCGCGAGCACGAGCGCGGCGAAGAAACCCGTCGCGACATTGAACACGCGCGCGCCCGTGTAGCCGATCAGCAGTACGCCCGCGAAGCCCGTCAGCGCGGTGTAGAGGCGCGCCTGCCATTCGCCGATGCCGAACCACGCGAACGACAGCGCGTTAAGCCAGGTTTGCAGCGGCGGCTTTTCGAAGTACTTGTAGCCGTTGTAGCGGGGCGTGATCCAGTCTCCGGTGACGAACATTTCGCGCGCCATTTCCGCGTAGCGGCCTTCGTCGCTCGGCAGCAGATGACGCCAGCCGAGCGGCACGAACCAGATTACGGCGAGCGTGAGCACGAGCAGCAGGACCGTCGTGCGATTGAGCGTCAGCCCGGACGGCTTGTCGTTCATGTGTTTTTCAACCTTTTTCGGCGCCGCTGTCGCGGCTTCTTTCTTATTCCGTTCGGACGGAGTCTTTGCTGCGGCCCGTTGAGACGACGCGCAGCGCGAATTCCGCTGCCGGCATGTCGCAGGGCGCGCGGGCAGGGTGTGGCGTGCCTGCGGTGCAGCCGATGCTGCGCAGCCCGCCGGCGCGCATTGTCAGTGCGCGGTCCTTAACACAGCCTTATGCAACGTGACCGGAGGCGTGCTGCGTAGCCTGCCGTCGCCCGCTTTCGGCGCCGGGCCGCGCAGTGTACTTGATCCGCAAGACAGCCAATCCAAAAACGCCGTGGCGTCCAGTGGACGAACGGGCGCAGACGCAGCGTTCAGCCTTCGATCAGCAGCGCGGCGGCGACCTTGCGGCCTTCCGCCATCAGGATGTTGTAGGTTCGGCAAGCGGCCTTGAAGTCCATCGTCTCGACGCCGATGCGGTGGGCGGCGAGCGCGGCCGTGAGGCGCGGATGCGGAAAGCGCAGGCGTTCGCCGCTGCCGAAGATGACGACTTCCGGCGCGGGCTCGATCAGCAGCGCGAAGTGCTCGGGCGTGAGGGCATCGAACGACGACACCGGCCAGCTGATGACGGGGCTTTCCGGCATCACGATAATGCTGCCCGTATGACGTTCGAGATTGATGTCGACATAGCCGGCGCCGTAGCCCGTGACGGTGTTCAGGGCGCCGCTTGAATCCTGGTGTAATTTCAAACTGGTTTTCCGTGGTCGTCGTTAGACATGCAGTCGCGGTTCGACCGGCATGCGCAAGCTCGGGTTCAATGCCACAGGGACAGTCGAGACTCCGGGCACCCGCACGAACGGCGGCGGCTGCAGGTCGCGCGCGCGGGCGGGCGCTTGCTGCCGCCGGTCTGCCGCCGGCTCGAGGCTTGCAGAGCCTTGCGTGGTGCATTGCGGAAGTCGGTCAAAATCCGCTAAATTATAACTTTTTAGCCGCCCGGCGGCTCCCTTCAGGTTCGCGCGCTGCCACAAGCCGCGCCCGCAAGGCTGGCGACCGCGCCCGCCGCAGCCAGTGGGGTGCATCGCGGGGTGCTCCGCGGATGCCCGCGGGCTACCCGGAAAGCGTCGGCGAAAGGCGCTACCCGAACGCCTGTCCGGCCTCCCGATGGCCGCGCGCCGCCCACGTCCCGTATCATGCCAGGTGCCGGTCCGGCCCGCGCCGCGCGGTCCGGGACCGCCCGCCGCGCAATCCCGTCTCATCGCTTGCCCGCTGCGTGGGGCGAGTGCTCCGTGGTCCCGCTCACCCGGTGGTCCCGCTCATTTACCCAGGACGAAGTGCCCGTCGTGAAACCGATACTCAAATCCAACAAGCTGTTGAACGTCTGCTACGACATTCGCGGGCCCGTTCTCGAGCATGCGAAGCGCCTCGAAGAGGAAGGCCATCGCATCATCAAGCTGAACATCGGCAATCTGGCGCCGTTCGGTTTCGAAGCGCCGGATGAAATCATCCAGGACATGATCCGCAATCTGCCCACGTCGTCGGGCTATTCGGACTCGAAGGGCGTATTCGCCGCGCGCAAGGCGATCATGCATTACGCGCAGCAAAAGGGCGTCGTGGGCGTCGAACTGGACGACATCTACATCGGCAACGGCGCCTCCGAGCTGATCGTGATGGCCTTGCAGGCGCTCCTGAACGACGGCGACGAAGTGCTGCTGCCCGCGCCCGACTACCCGCTGTGGACGGCGGGCGTGAGCCTGTCGGGCGGCACGCCCGTGCACTACATCTGCGACGAGTCGAACGCATGGATGCCCGACCTCGACGACATCCGCGCGAAGATCACGCCGAACACGAAGGCGCTCGTCGTCATCAACCCGAACAACCCGACGGGCGCGCTGTACTCGGACGAACTGCTGCTCGGCCTGATCGCGATTGCGCGCGAGCACGGCCTCGTGATTTTCGCCGACGAGGTCTACGACAAGATCATTTATGACGGCAAGACGCATACGTCGATGGCGTCGTTGTCCGAAGACGTGCTCACCGTCACCTTCAACAGCTTGTCCAAGAGCTACCGCTCGTGCGGCTATCGCGCGGGCTGGATGTGGGTGTCGGGGCTGACGGGCGAAAACCGCCGCCGCGCGAAAGATTATTTCGAAGGGCTCGGCATTCTGGCGTCGATGCGCTTGTGCCCGAACGTCCCGGGCCAGTATGCGATCCAGACGGCGCTGGGCGGCTATCAGAGCATCAACGAGCTGATCGCGCCGGGCGGACGGCTGTACAAGCAGCGCGAACTCGCGTACGACATGCTGACGGCGATTCCCGGCGTCACCTGCGTGAAGCCCGAGGCGGCCCTGTACATGTTCCCGCGTCTGGACCCGAAGCTGTACCCGATCGAAAACGACCAGCAGTTCATCCTGGATTTGCTGCTGGAGGAGCGCGTGCTGCTGGTGCAGGGCAGCGGCTTCAACTGGAAAACGCCGGATCACTTCCGCGTCGTGTTCCTGCCGAACGTCGACGATCTTGCCGATTCGATCCACCGGATCGCGCGCTTCCTCGACGGCTATCGCAAACGCCACGCGGCCTGAGCGCGGAGCATCCGCGCCCGAACCGATTTACCAATCTCTCACTCGACACACACGCTGCATGGAACCGATCAAAGTTGGACTGCTGGGCTTCGGCACGGTAGGCAGCGGCACCTTCACGGTACTGCGCCGCAACCAGGAAGAAATCAACCGACGCGCAGGCCGCGGCATCGAGATTGCGCGCATTGCCGTGCGCAATCCCGCCAAGGCAACGGCAGCGCTCGGCAGCGAAGCGGGCACCGTCGCGATTACCGATGACTTCGGTTCGGTCGTCGACGATCCCACTATCGACATCGTCGCTGAAATGATCGGCGGCACGGGCATCGCGCGCGAGCTCGTGCTGCGCGCGATCAAGAACCGCAAGCATGTCGTGACGGCCAACAAGGCGCTGCTCGCCGTGCACGGCACGGAAATTTTCGAAGCGGCGCGCGCCAACGGCGTGATGGTCGCATTCGAGGCGGCCGTCGCGGGCGGCATCCCGATCATCAAGGCACTGCGCGAAGGGCTGACGGCCAACCGCATCCAGTACATCGCGGGCATCATCAACGGCACGACGAACTACATTCTGTCGGAGATGCGCGACCGTGGGCTCGACTTCGCGACGGCGCTGAAGGCCGCGCAGGAACTCGGCTACGCGGAAGCGGACCCGACCTTCGACATCGAAGGCGTCGACGCCGCGCACAAGGCGACGATCATGAGCGCAATCGCGTTCGGCGTGCCCGTGCAGTTCGACAAGGCCTACGTCGAAGGCATCAGCAAGCTTGCCGCGATCGACATCAAGTATGCGGAAGAACTCGGCTATCGCATCAAGCTGCTGGGCATCGCGCGCCGCGCCGACAACGGCATCGAACTGCGCGTGCATCCCACGCTGATCCCTGCCAAGCGTCTGCTCGCGAACGTGGAAGGCGCGATGAACGCCGTGGTGGTGCATGGCGACGCCGTCGGGACGACGTTGTACTACGGCAAGGGTGCGGGCGCGGAGCCGACGGCTTCCGCCGTGGTCGCCGATCTGGTCGACGTGACGCGCCTGCATACGGCTGACCCGGAGCATCGCGTGCCGCATCTGGCGTTCCAGCCGGACCGCCTGTCGAGCACGCCGATTCTCCCCATCGACGAAGTGACGAGCGGTTACTACCTGCGTCTGCGCGTCGCCGACGTGACGGGCGTGCTGGCCGACATCACGCGCATTCTGGCCGACACGGGCATCTCGATCGACGCTCTGCTGCAGAAGGAATCGGAGCAGGTGGATGTATCGAAGAAGGGCGAGACGGACATCATCCTGATTACGCACGAGACGGTCGAAAAGAACGTCAACGCGGCGATCGCGAACATCGAGGCGCTGAAGACGGTCGTGTCGAAGGTGACGAAGCTGCGCATGGAAGCGCTGAACTGACGCACCGCACACACGTAAAGAGGCTAGCTCATGAATTACATTTCCACGCGCGGCGCCGGCATCGGCGAGCGCCATACGTTCTCCGACATCCTGCTCGGCGGTCTCGCGAAGGATGGCGGCTTGTACCTGCCGAACGAGTATCCGAAGGTCTCGGCGGATGAACTCGCGCGCTGGCGCGCGTTGCCGTACGCCGATCTCGCGTTCGAAATCCTGCGCAAGTTCAGCGACGACATTCCCGCCGACGACCTGCGCGAACTCACGCGCCGCACCTACACGGCGCAGGTGTACTGCAACGTGCGCGACGAGGAGAACGCCGCGCAGATCACGCCGCTGAAGACGCTCGGCGTCGAAGGCGGCGCGCCGCTGTCGCTGCTGGAACTGTCGAACGGTCCGACGCTCGCGTTCAAGGACATGGCGATGCAGTTGCTCGGCAACCTGTTCGAGTACACGCTCGCGAAGCATGGGCAGACGCTGAACATTCTCGGCGCGACCTCGGGCGATACGGGCAGCGCGGCTGAATACGCGATGCGCGGCAAGAAGGGCATTCGCGTGTTCATGCTGTCGCCGCACAAAAAGATGAGTGCGTTCCAGACGGCGCAGATGTATTCGCTGCAAGATCCGAACATCTTCAACATCGCGATCGAGGGTGTATTCGACGATTGCCAGGATATCGTGAAGGCGGTATCGAACGATCACGCGTTCAAGGCGCAGCAGAAGATCGGCACCGTCAACTCGATCAACTGGGCGCGCGTCGTGGCGCAGGTCGTGTACTACTTCAAGGGCTACTTCGCGGCGACGCAGAGCAACGACGAGCGCGTGTCGTTCACGGTGCCGTCGGGCAATTTCGGCAATGTGTGCGCGGGGCATATCGCGCGCATGATGGGTTTGCCTGTCGAAAAGCTCGTGGTCGCGACCAATGAGAACGATGTGCTCGACGAGTTCTTCCGTACGGGGATTTATCGCGTGCGCAAGTCGTCGGAGACGTATCACACCAGCAGCCCGAGCATGGATATTTCGAAGGCGTCGAACTTCGAGCGGTTTGTGTTCGATCTGCTCGGGCGTGATCCGAAGCGTGTATTGCAACTGTTCCGCGATGTCGAAGAGAAGGGCGGGTTCGACTTGCAGGCGAGCGGTGATTTTGCGCGTGTGCAGGAGTTTGGTTTCGTTTCCGGGCGGAGCAGTCACGATGATCGTGTCGATACGATTCGCGATGTGTTCGAGCAGTACGACACGATGATCGATACGCATACTGCGGATGGCGTGAAGGTTGCGCGTGAGCATCTGCAAGCGGGCATTCCGATGATCGTGCTGGAGACGGCGCAGCCGATCAAGTTCGGCGAGACGATCCGCGAAGCGCTGGAGCGGGAGCCGGAGCGGCCGGCGGCCTTCAGCGGGATCGAGGATTTGCCGCAGCGGTTCGAGGTGTTGGGGAATGACGCGGAGCGGGTGAAGGAGTTTGTCGCGGAGCGGACTCGGTAAGGGGTTGTTTTTTTGTCTGCGACGCTGGTGGGGGTTTGTGCTCGTAGCCGGGGTTGTGGTTTCGCGGGGCGGGTGGTTTGGTTTGCTTGTGTTTGCGCTGGCATCCGCGGTTTGTTAGCGTGCTTCACGCGTCGCCCCTGTGCGGGGCGGCACCTACTTTTCTTTGCCGCCGCAAAGAAAAGTAGGCAAAAGAAAGCGGCTAACACCGCCAGTGCTAGTTTTTGCCTGAGGGCCCCCAACCGGTCTTACGCTTCACACGGCAACCACGTGACTCATGTTCGTTGCCAACGCTCTGAATGAGCGCCTCACCCGCTTCACGCACCCGCGTTGCAGCACGCCGTGCCAGACATTCCACGGCCGCCCAGGTGGCAAACTGTGTGTAGGCCGTAGTACTCCACACGCCTCACTTCGGACCCGATAGCGCACGCGTTCCACTCTGTAAGAGCGCCAAGCTATACGACGCGACAACCTACACACAGTTTGCCACCTGGGCGGGGCAAACCATTCGCCGCCGCTGGCCCGTGCACGGGTATTCGAAGCGGATGAGGCGCTCATTCAGCGCGTTGGCAACACGCGCGAACAAGTGCGCTGCCGTGTGAGGCGTAAGACCGGTTGGGGCCCTCAGGCAAGAAGAAATGTTGGCGGTGTTAGCCGCTTTCTTTTGCCTACTTTTCTTTGCGGCGGCAAAGAAAAGTAGGTGCCGCCCCGCACAGGGGCGACGCTTGAAGCACGCTAACGAAACGCGGATGCCAGCGCAGACGCCAAAAACCCCGACCGGCAACGCCCGCCCACCGAAAGGCAAAAAAAAACCAGACCACCCGCATCGCAGATATAAAACACTGCCACCTACACGCGCTGTCCCCTCCCGCTACAATGATTCTTTCCGAATCGTCCTCATCCGATCCGATGATGTCCACATCAACCTCCCCGGGATCACCTGCGCCGCGCGCACCGATGCTCTCGACAGCCGACGCGCTAGCGACCCTACTTGGCGCCGCCGCACAAATCGCCGGCAACGAAACGTTGCCCACGCTGGAAGCAATCAACCGCGTGCTCGCGTCGGACGTCATCTCGCCCCTGGACGTTCCGCCGATGAACACCAGCGCAATGGACGGCTACGCAGTACGCGTCGCGGAGCTATCGCAGGGCGAGCGCCGTCTGCCCATCTCGCAGCGCATCCCCGCGGGTCACGCGCCACAGCCGCTCGCCGAGGGCACGGCGGCGCGCATTTTCACAGGCGCGACGGTGCCGCCCGGCGCCGATGCCATCGTGATGCAGGAACAGACGGAAGCGGCCGGCGACGAAGTCACGATCCTGCACACGCCGAAAACAGGCGAATGGATCACGCAACAGGGCGCCGACATCCACAAAGGCGCGACGATCCTGCCCGCGGGCACGCGGCTCACGCCGCAGGCGCTGGGACTCGCGGCGTCCGTCGGTTGCGCGAATCTGGACGTGGTGCGGCGCGTGAAAGTCGCCGTCTTCTTCACGGGCGACGAACTGACCATGCCCGGCGAGCCGCTCAAGCCCGGCGCAATCTACAACTCGAACCGCTTCACGCTGACGGGCCTCCTTCACAAGCTCGGCTGCGAAGTGACCGACTACGGCATCGTGCCCGACAAGCTCGACGCAACGCGCAAAACGCTGCGCGAGGCCGCGCAGGGTCACGATCTGATCCTGACCTGTGGCGGCGTGTCGGTGGGCGAGGAAGATCACGTGAAGCCCGCCGTCGAGGCGGAAGGGCGTCTGTCGATGTGGCAGATCGCGATGAAGCCTGGCAAGCCGCTCGCGTTCGGCGCGATTCGCCGCACGGTGGCGCCCGACGGGCAAAACACCGGCTCGAACGAAACCTTTTTCATCGGCCTGCCGGGAAATCCCGTCTCGACCTTCGCGACGTTTTTGCTGTTCGTGCGCCCGTTCCTGCTGCGCCTCGCCGGCGTACGCACGGTGACGCCGCGCGCGCTGTCGCTGCGCGCCGATTTCACGCAGCAAAAGGCCGATCGCCGCAACGAATTCCTGCGCGCGCGCGTCAACGCCGCGGGTGGCCTCGATCTGTTTCCGAACCAGAGCTCGGCCGTGCTCACGTCGACGGTTTGGGGCGACGGCCTGATCGACAATCCGCCGAATCATGCGATCAGCGCCGGCGAGACCGTGCGCTTCATCCCGTTTTCCGAGTTGCTGAACTGAGCATGGCCCCGGGGCCGCAATTGGGCTGTTACCGACGATGAACATCCAGCTGAAATATTTCGCGAGCGTGCGTGAAGCGCTCGGCCGGTCACACGAATCCGTGGACGTGCCCGAGGGCATCGCGACGGTCGGCGAGGTGCGCGCGTGGTTGCGCGTGCGTGGCGACGTGTGGGCGGAGACGCTCGCCGAAGGCCGCGCGCTGCGCATGGCTTGCAATCACGTGATGACGGACGCGGGCACGCGCATCACCGACGGCTGCGAAGTCGCGTTCTTTCCGCCCGTCACGGGCGGCTGACGCAGCCAGCGAGGAACGAAATGACCGTCCGAGTTCAAACCGAAGACTTCGATTTGTCGACGGAAGTGGCCGCGCTGCGTGCGCAGAATCCGAAGGTGGGCGCCGTCGCGTGCTTCGTTGGCACGGTGCGCGACATCAACGAAGGCGAAACCGTCCAGACAATGGAACTCGAGCACTATCCGGGCATGACGGAGAAGTCGCTGGAGGCGATCGTCGATGCGGCGCGCGAGCGCTGGCCGGGGACGGAGGTGCTGATCGTGCACCGCGTCGGCAAGTTGTTGCCGCTCGACCAGATCGTGCTGGTCGCGACGACGTCGAAGCATCGCGGGAACGCGTTCGCGTCGTGCGAGTTCGTCATGGACTACCTGAAAACCCAGGCGCCGTTCTGGAAGAAAGAGAAGACGGAAAGCGGCGAGCGCTGGGTCGATGCGCGCGTGGCCGATGACGAGGCACTCGCGCGCTGGGGACTGAAGTCGCTGAATTCGCGCTGAATTCGCGCCGAATTCGAAACGGGATTAAGCGTTATTCGTTGAACGTTTCAAAAATTAACGAGCAAGCGATAATCCCGGTCGAAATGTTAAATCACGATTCTCGAGTCCCAATTTTCGAATCCCACGATTAATCCTGACCGTTCGATCAGCTTAATCCTCGTCGTGCGATTTACCGATGATTTTCGCCGGAAATGGCTCGCCACGCGGCCGCGCATAGTCGGCCGCGTGCTCTTCGCGCGAGCGGCGGCGCGGCGCGACGCGGTCCAGCAAATCCTGCTGCTCGGCGGGAATTTGGTAGTCCCAGCCGAACTTGCTCAGCTGCAGGCTCTGCGCGATACGCAGCGCGGGCTCCATGAAACGGACGGCCGCTGCGGGTTCGTAACGTGACTCGACCGTGTCCAGGAACAGAAACAGCCAGCGGCTGAAGTGGCGCGGCTCCAGGCCCGCAAGCGGCATGTGCGCCTGTTGCACGTTGCCGCGATACTGCTTCGCGCCCAGCACCAGCGATCCCCAGAACACGCACATCTTCGGCAGATGCTCGTCCCAGCGACCGGCGAGCTTCTGCTCGAATGCGGGACCGAGCAGCGCGTCGGCGCGCACGCGGTCGTAGAACGCGTAGACCAGCTCGCGGATGTTGTCCTCGGTGGGTTCGGCGTAACGCGGGGCGAGTCGTTCGATAGCGGGAATATCTGAAGAAATATCGGACTTCATATCTGGAACAAAAGTGAGTCGTGGCAAACGTGTCATCGCAATCGTTTTAGGCTGACGCGCTCTAAAATCAGAAAAAGTGCGCTTAAAAGGAAAGTTACCGTTTATAGTTACGCGAAATAACGAGATAAACGTGGCAATAAGATGTGTTAAGTACGCATGTTATTGCGCAGCAGTACCGGCGTTAGTGGAGCCGGCGTGAACATTCCGCACGCTGATTCCGTCGCGATTTGCCTTTCAATGAGACTCACAGACTATACCGATTACTCGCTGCGCGTGCTGCTTTACCTCGCGGTTCGTTCCGAAGGACTGGCAACAATACAAGACATCTCGGATGCTTATGGCATATCGAAGAACCATCTGATGAAGGTGGTTCAGCGGCTCGCCGAACTTGGCTGGGTCGAGACCGTGCGGGGGCGCAACGGCGGTCTGCGGCTGTACGAACATTCGTCGTCGCTGACCGTCGGCGAAGTGGTACGGGCGGCCGAGAACGACTTCGCGCTGGTCGCCTGCTTCAACGGCGCCGACACAAGCGGCGTGCATCGCGGATGTGTCATTCAGTCGCAATGCCGGCTCAAGCACATCTTCGAATCCGCACGCACGGCCTTCTTCCGGGAACTCGACAGCTATACGATCCGCGACATTGCCGAGCCGGCGTCGCCGCTGATGTCGCTGCTCGGGCTGAAGCCATTGGCGACCGTCGTGCCGATCGTGCCCGCTGTGTCGACGGGCACCTGAGCGCCCCGGGTCGGAGAATGCAGCCGGGCGCGCCGCCGTCCGGCGGCGTTACAGAACGCTCGTCCGATCCTGCGCACGTCGCGCTGAGTACGCCCGCAGGCCTGGGCCGGCCTGCGCTCGCCGGCTGTCCAGCTGCCCGCCAGCTATCCGTGCCGGTCGCGCATCCTGCTCCGCACCTCGCTTTCGTCCGATCCTGCGCCGGGCTACACTCGGCTGTGTCGATGGACTTCTTGCGCCGTTCACGCGTCCCGCACGATCGTGCCGTTTGCGTGTAAATTCTCTCCCCCTGATGCAAAAAAAGCGCTTGAAACTGGCAAAAAACGCCTCATTTTGGTGGTAATCGAAATTGGAGGTCTCCTAAGATGAGAGTCGACAAACTCACCACTAAATTCCAGGAAGCGTTAGCCGATGCGCAAAGCCTTGCCGTCGGTCATGACAATCAGTACATCGAGCCGGTTCACCTGCTAGCGGCCCTCGTCGCGCAGCAGGACGGCTCCGCGCGCTCGCTGCTCTCGCGCGCCGGCGTTCACGTGCAGGCGTTGCAAACGGCGCTGGCCGACGCCATCACGCGCCTGCCGCAAGTGCGGGGCACGGACGGCAACGTGCAGATCGGCCGCGATCTGACGGGTCTGTTGAACCAGGCCGACAAGGAAGCGCAGAAGATCAACGACACCTACATCGCGAGCGAAATGTTCCTGCTCGCGATCGCCGACGACAAAGGCGAAGCGGGCCGTCTCGCGCGCGAACACGGCCTGTCGCGCAAGTCGCTCGAAGCGGCCATCGTGGCCGTGCGCGGCGGCGCGCAGGTGCACAGCCAGGACGCCGAAAGCCAGCGCGAAGCGCTTAAGAAATACACGATCGACCTGACCGAGCGCGCCCGCGCGGGCAAGCTCGACCCGGTGATTGGCCGCGACGACGAAATCCGCCGCTCGATCCAGATTCTGCAGCGCCGCACCAAGAACAACCCGGTGCTGATCGGCGAGCCGGGTGTCGGCAAGACGGCGATCGTCGAAGGCCTCGCGCAGCGCATCGTCAACGGCGAAGTGCCCGAGACGCTCAAGGGCAAGCGCGTGCTGTCGCTCGACATGGCGGCGCTGCTGGCGGGCGCGAAGTATCGCGGCGAGTTCGAAGAGCGGCTGAAGGCCGTGCTCAACGACATCGCGAAAGACGAAGGCCAGACCATCGTCTTCATCGACGAAATTCATACGATGGTCGGCGCGGGCAAGGCCGAAGGTGCGATGGACGCAGGCAACATGCTCAAGCCGGCGCTGTCGCGCGGCGAACTGCATTGCGTCGGCGCGACCACGCTCGACGAATATCGCAAGTACATCGAAAAGGATGCCGCGCTGGAGCGCCGCTTCCAGAAGGTGCTCGTCGACGAGCCAAGCGTCGAGGCGACCATCGCGATCCTGCGCGGCTTGCAGGAGCGCTATGAGCTGCACCACGGCGTCGATATCACCGACCCGGCGATCGTCGCGGCGGCGGAACTGTCGCATCGCTACATCACCGACCGTTTCCTGCCGGACAAGGCGATCGACCTGATCGACGAAGCCGCATCGAAGATCAAGATGGAAATCGACTCGAAGCCGGAAGAGATGGACCGGCTCGATCGTCGTCGCATCCAGTTGAAGATCGAGCGCGAGGCCGTCAAGAAGGAGAAGGACGAAGCGTCGCAGAAGCGCCTGCAACTGATCGAGGAAGAAATCGAGCGGCTCGACCGCGAATATTCGGACCTCGAAGAAATCTGGACGGCGGAAAAAGCGGCCGTGCAGGGCAGCGCGCAACTGAAGGAAGAGATCGAGAAGACGCGCGCCGAAATCACGCGTCTGCAACGCGAAGGCAAGCTGGAGAAGGTTGCCGAGCTTCAGTACGGCAAGCTGCCGCAACTCGAAGCGCAACTGAAGACGGTCACGAAGGCGGAAGCGGAAGAGCAGAACAATCCGACCCGTCCGCGCCTGCTGCGCACGCAGGTCGGCGCCGAGGAAATCGCGGAAGTCGTGTCGCGCGCCACGGGCATCCCCGTGTCGCGGATGATGCAGGGCGAGCGCGAGAAGCTGTTGCAGATCGAGGAGAAGCTGCATCAGCGTGTGGTCGGCCAGGATGAAGCGATCAGCGCCGTCGCCGATGCGATTCGCCGTTCGCGCGCTGGTCTGTCGGACCCGAACCGTCCGTATGGCTCGTTCCTGTTCCTGGGGCCGACGGGTGTCGGCAAGACGGAACTGTGCAAGGCGCTCGCGGCGTTCCTGTTCGACGCGGAAGATCACCTCATCCGCATCGACATGAGCGAGTTCATGGAGAAGCACAGCGTCGCGCGTCTGATCGGCGCGCCGCCCGGATACGTCGGTTACGAAGAGGGCGGTTATCTGACGGAAGCCGTGCGCCGCAAGCCGTACAGCGTGATCCTGCTCGACGAGATCGAGAAGGCGCACCCGGACGTCTTCAACGTGCTGCTGCAGGTGCTCGACGACGGCCGCATGACGGATGGCCAGGGCCGCACCGTGGACTTCAAGAACACGGTGATCGTGATGACCTCGAACCTCGGTTCGCAGGTGATCCAGTCGATGATCGGCCAGCCGGAGGACGCCGTGAAGGATGCCGTCTGGGAAGAAGTGAAGTTGCATTTCCGGCCAGAATTCCTGAACCGGATCGACGACGTCGTCGTGTTCCATGCGCTCGACCGCTCGAACATCCAGTCGATCGCGAAGATCCAGCTGGAACGCGTGCACGAGCGGCTTGCGAAGCTCGACATGCAGCTGGTCGTGTCGGATGCGGCGCTGGAGTTGATCGGCAAGGTCGGTTACGACCCGCTGTTCGGCGCGCGGCCGTTGAAGCGCGCGATCCAGCAGGAGATCGAGAACCCGGTCGCGAAGCTGATTCTGGCCGGCAAGTTCGGTCCGAAGGACGTGATCCCCGTCGAGGTGGACAACGGCAAGCTCGTGTTCGACCGGGTGGTGCACTAAGGCGTCACTGGAACGGAGCGTCGAAGCTCGACGCATCCGTTCCGGATGAAAAGCAAAAAGGGCAACGAAGCGATTCGTTGCCCTTTTTTCATGCGCGGCGCTTCGACGAGGCCGCGCGTAGCGAACGACGGCGCTCAGGCGTTCTTGTTGCCGAACAGCCCCGCGAGCTGACCGAGTGCGCCCAATGCGCCGGACACGCCGCCTGCATCGACCTTGCCGTCGGCGGGCACTTCGCCGTTCGGTGTCGCCGCGTTGATCACGTGCGGCAAGACTTGCGACAGCAGGCCCGTCACCATCGACGGTTCGACGCCGGCCTTCGCCGCGATATTGGTCACGGTTTCGGAGCCGAGCACGTTATGCAGCGTGTCGGCGGCAATCGGCTGGTTTTCGCCTGTGCCGACCCACGAGTTGATGATGTCGCCCGCGCCGTTTTGCTGGAAGCGCTGGATCAGGCCGTTCAGCCCGCCCGGCTGGTTGTTGACGAATTCGAGCGCGGCGGAAACCAGCGCCGCCTGGCCGCCGCCTTGCGGCGACTCGCCGCCGCCGAGCATGGAACCGAGGGAGTCGAGTAGGCTCATGACAATCTCTCTTGAGAAGCCGGTGCGACGCGTGTGAAGCGTGCGCCGGCGGGGAACGAAACGCCGCGCGGAGCGCGGCACCAGTAGTGACAGCAATGGCTGTTGATTCAGGCGTGAGGCAGTGCGGCCACGGGACGCTGATGGATTGCGCGTCCTTATACGCCCGACGCAGCGGACGCAGCCTTGCTCTTCTTCGATTTCTTCGACTTCGAAGCGGTCGTATCCGATGCAGTAGCCGGCGCGGAAGCCGCCGTAGCAGCGGGCGCCGATGCCGCAGCGGCGTCAGCCTTGCTCTTCTTCTTCGACTTCGACGCCTTGCCGCCCGATGCGGCGTCGGCGGGCGCGGCAGGTGCCGGGGTTTGCGCCGTGGTCGCGGCGGGCGCCGGTGTGGATTTCGACATCGTGCCCGCCGGTGCCTTGGCGGGTGCGCCTGTCGGCGGCGCGGACGAGCCGTTGATCGTCAGGCCCGCCGCTTCGAGATTCTTCACCGACTTCTGCCCGATGCCCTTGACCCGGTTGGCGAGATCGTCGGCATCCTTGAACGGGCCGTTTTTCGTGCGTTCGTCGATGATCGCCTTGGCGTGGACGGGGCCGATGCCCTTGACCGATTCGAGCGCGGCCTGGTCAGCGGAATTGACTTCGACAGCGGCCGCGAATCCCGCCGACAGCGACAGGACGAGCGCGACGAATAACATCAACAGCTTTTTCAACATGGCAATCACTCCATTGAGGGCAAACAGGTAGCCGGGAACGGACGACGCTTTCATTTGAGCAAGCACTGCGTTCAAGCATAGGACAATTTACTGTCCTCTTTCACCGAACGGCGCGAGACGAGGCGCGAATCGGCCGATTTATACCGTTCGGATCATGACAAGGCAATGCAAGCTCACCAAATTTAAAGTTTTTGCCCGTTCGTTGTGCTGTCTTGCAGTGTGGATGTCAGAGGAGTGGGATTCGGCTGTGACGCCGCGTGGGCGCGTGCCGTACCCGGCTTGCCGACGCGCGGCGGCACGGCCGGGTGCGCGGTCGCGCCGCGCACTTCGAAGCGCACTGAATCGGCGCTCGATCCATCCGCATTGACGAGTTCGAGCACGTGGCGGCCCGGCCACGGCAGCCACAGCACGCGTGCTTCGCGGCCGAGCGGCCTGCCGTCGAGCCGCCAGCTGGCGCGTCCGGACGAGCCGCTCGCGCGTTCGAACACGATGCGCTGGCGCGTGGCGGGAATGTCGGGATCGAGCGCGAACAGCGTGCCGTCCGTCGGCGAGCCGATGCGCGGCGCGGCATCCGAAGACGATACGGCCGCTTTGCCCGATGCCTGCGCCGCGCGCGCTATGGCGTTCACGTTGTCCGTTGAAATGGCGTTCGAGGCCAGTCCGACGGTCTGCGTTTGCGTGCCGTCGACGAACCATTCGTTGCGCGCGGGCTCGATATTGCCGTCGAATTTCACGCGCGCCTGCACGACACCTGCCGGTGCACGCGGCGCGACGCTCGGCACCTGCCGGTGCAGATAGCCGACGATGGCGGCCCAGATCGGCGCGGCGCCCGTCACGCCGGACACGTCCCACATCGGCTGGCCGTCCGCGTTGCCGACCCACACGCCGACCGTGTAGCGCGACGTATACCCGACCGTCCAGTTGTCGCGCATGTCCTTGCTGGTGCCCGTCTTTACCGCCGAGAAAAAGCGCGTCGCGAGCGGGCTGTCGAAGCCGAAGGTGCGCGTGCGCGCGTTGTTGTCGGACAGCACCGTCGTGATGATGTAGCTTGCGTCGCCGCTGAAGACGCGTTGCTGTGGAGGCGTAGCGGACGGCGTACGGCGCGGCAGATCGAAGACGGGCGTGGCGACGCCGCTGTTGGCGAGCGCGCGATACGCATTGGTCAGCGACAGCAGCGTCACATCTGCGCTGCCGAGCGCGAGCGAATAGCCGTAGTAGTCGCCGCTTTGTTCAAGCGGCAAGCCGAGCGCAGTGAGCGTCTTCGCGAAGCGATGCGGCGTGACCATCACGAGCGTGCGCACGGCAGGCACGTTCAGCGACGAGCCGAGCGCCGTGCGCACGCTGACCCAGCCCTTGAAGTCCTTGTCGTAGTTTTGAGGTATATAGAGGCCGCCGCCCGCCGCGAGATCGAGCGGCGCGTCGTCGAGCAGCGAGGCCGTGGTGAGCCGCCGTTCGTCGATGGCCTGCGCGTAGAGGAACGGCTTGAGCGTCGAGCCCGCCTGGCGGCGCGCGAGCACGGCATCGACGTCGCGCGCGCCCGACAGTCCGCCCGACGAGCCGACCCACGCAAGCACGTCGCCCGTCGCGTTATCGAGCACGACGACGGCACCGTCGTGCACGTTGCGCGGATGCGCGGGCGCGTTGAGTTCGATCAGCGTGCGCGTGAGCGTATCGCTTGCGAAGCGCTGGAGTTTTGCGTCGAGGGTGCTCGTCACGCGCGCGCCCGCAGCGGGATGCGTTTCGCTCGCGATGCGCCGCGCGAAATGCGGCGCGAGCGTCGGCGCATCGGGCGAGACGGACAGCAAGGCGGGAGCAGGGCGCGCGAACGCAAGCTGCACGAACGCCGCGAGATTCGCGCAGCGCTCGGGCGCGTTCATGTCGCGCAGGATACGGCACGCGCGTTCGCTGACCTTCGCGTATGAGGCGTTCGGCGCGCGGATCAGCGCAGCGGCGACGGCGGCTTCGCGCTCGTCGAGACCGGAGGGCGCCTTGCCGAACAGCGTGATCGACAGCGCGGACAGGCCAATCGTCTCGCCGCGAAACGGCACGAGGTTCAGATAGGCTTCGAGAATCTGGTCCTTGCGCCACGTATGTTCGAGCCACAGCGCGCTGACGGCCTGATTCGCTTTCTGCGTGATCGAGCGTTGCCCCGAACGCTCCCGGTCGTCGTTGAGCAGACCCGTCAACTGCATCGTGACCGTCGATGCGCCGCGCGTGCGCGTGTTCCACAGGTTCGCCCACGCGGCGGCCGCCGCGCCGCGCCAGTCGACGCCGCGGTGTTCGTAAAAGCGCTTGTCTTCCGATACGACGATCGCTTCGCGGAGCGCTGGCGAGACGTCCGCAAGCGCGACCCAGTCGCCGCGCCGCTCGGTTTTGTCGATGCGCGTGCGTTGCAGCGGCACGCCGTCGCGTGAGAGCAGCAGCCAGTCGGAGCTGCGCCATTGCGTGCGTACGTCGTCGAACTTAGGCAGTGCGTGCGCGGCGAGCGGTTCGGCGAGCAGCAGAACGCATAGCGCGATACGCGCGAACGCGATGGACCAGCGCGGCATCTGGCGGGCCATCGGGTTCGAGCTTTTGGACATCACGCGTTCTCCTTACTTCGCTGCCGCCGCCGGCTTCACGACGACGGCGGCATTCGGCAGCACACCGAATGTCGACGGCGCGTAGAGCGCTTCGACGCGCGTCGGCGGCAGGCCGAACGTGCCGACGTTGTTCAGCCGTACCGTGTACTCAACCGAGAACTTGCCCTTCGGCACGTAATCGTAGTACGCGCGATAGCCGTCGAAACCGCGCTCGACGAACGCCGGCCACGCCTCGCCCTTCGACTTCTCGCCCTGTGTCGCGACTTCGGAATCGCGGCCGAGGCCCGAGCCGAGTATCGTCGCGCCGGCGGGAACGGGATCGTTGACGACGACCCAGGTCATGTCCGTTTGCGCGTCGATATCCAGATGCACGCGCACGATATCGCCGCGCGTGTTCACGCCCTTCACAGCGGGATCGATCGGCGTGACCGTCTTCGTGATCCGGTAGCCGGCCGCGAACGGCGCTTTCAGCGCGACAGCGGCGAGGCTTTCGATGGTCGCCCACGGTTTGCCCGTGCCGTCGTGCGTCAGTGTCAGCGACACGGGCGCGCTGCGCGTTTCGGGCGGCCACGGCAGCAGCTGGCTGCGCGTGTCGGCCGTCTTCGTGATGGCCGTTGCGGACGCATAGTTCGCGGCGGCGGCAGCGGGCTGGCTCCACGAAATCGTCTTGTCCGTCGAGCCGAGTTGCAGTTTCGTTTGCCCCGTCACAGGCACGCTCTCGAACGCCTGCGAGAAGCGCTGCACGGCAATCGATCCCCACAGGTTAGCCGTCGTCGTCTGCCATGCGCCGTTCTTCTGCAACGCGAGCAGTCCCGCGACGAGGCGCGGCATCTCGTCCTTCCAGCCGGGCATATCGACGAACGTGAGCGCCGTGCGCGCCGCGTTGGTTTCCGTGCCCGACATCAGCCACCACAGATCGTCGTTGTCGGCCGTCGAGAAGTTGAGACGCGTGCCCTGATACGTGAGCCGCGCGCGGATGATCTGCTCGGCCTGCGCGAGCTTTTCGTCGCGCTGTGGAATGTCCTTCACGCGCGACAGCACCGCGTAGTAATCAAGCACGGCCGACGTTGGCCACTGGTTCGGCGCAATTTCGATCGAACCGAGCATGCTCGCGCGTGCGGCGCCGTGACGCGACAGCGCTTCGAGCGCGGCGAGCTTGCGCAGATCGAGGTCCTTGCGCGGTGCCCAGACGTTGCGTTCGAGCCGGCCTTCGACGAAGTTCACCAGGCCGCCTTCGAGCTTCGCGCGCAGATCGTCGGGCAATGCGAAGCGCGGGTCGAGCTTCGCGGCTTCGTCGGTGACGGACAGCAGATACGCGGTGAGCGTGGTGCTGCCTGTGTTGCCGCTGTCGTCGCCGGGCGGGAAGTAGTTCGCGAGACCGTCCTTGTCGAGATAGACGGGCATGCGCGCGAGCACGCCTTGCCAGCGCGTCGCGTCACGCAAGCCGAGTGCAACCGATGTCTGCTGTTCGAGGCAGCTATATGGGTAACGCTCGAACCAGCGGCGCACGCCCGGCATGCCGTCCGACAGCTTCGATTGCAGCGATACCGCGATGCCGCCACGCAGCGTGCCCGCTTGCGTGGTCGTGGCGTTCGGCGGCGCGGCGACGGGCAGCGAGAACGTGCCGTCGAATTGCGTGAGCGTCGCCTGCTGCACGGTGATCGGAATGGCGGCCGTCACGCGCTGCGTGACCTTGAGCGCGTCCGTCGCGTGCGATGCGCCTTGTTCCGCTGCGCTGATGTTCCAGGTCAACGCTGCCGGGTTCGCCTCGGAAAGACCGTCGGGCGGCGTGACCGTCCAGGCGACTTCGCGCGCCGAATCGGCGGCGAGATCGACGGTTTGCGTTTGCAACGACAGTCCTGGCACGTTTGGCGTGACGACCACTTTCATCGCCCGCGTGGTCGTGTTGCGCAGCGTGAACTGCGCGCGGTACTGGTCGCCTTCGCGCACCAGCGGCGGCAAGCCGGAGATCAGTTGCAGGTCCTGCGTGCTGCGGATCGACGTGCTGCCCGTGCCGAACGTGCCGTCGCCAACTGCGGCGATCGCGACGATACGGAAGCTCGTCAATGCGTCGTTGAGCGGCACATCGACAGACGTTTCGCCGTTCGTGTCGAGCGTCACGCGCGGATTCCACAGCAGCAGCGTGTCGAACAGTTCGCGCGTCGAGCTGTGTCCACCGCCGCCGCCCGCGGGCACGGCCTTGCGGCCGAAGTGCCGGCGTCCGACGATCTCCATCTGCGCAGTCGACGTTTCGACGCCGTACGCGCGCCGTTGCAGCATCGCGTCGAGCACGTCCCAGCTGTTGTTCGGCATCAGTTCGAGCAGCGCTTCGTCCACGGCGGCGACGGCGATCTGCGTGCCGGCGGGCGCGGGCTTGCCGCCCGACATCTGCACGCGCAGCTTCACATGCGCCTTGCCGCGCACCGTGTACGACTTCGCGTCCGGCGTGACTGTCACGGCGAGCTTATGCGCGGCCGTGCCGACCTTGATCTCGGCGAGACCGTAGCGGAACGCCGGCTTCGACAGATCGACGAGCGGCGTCGGCGCTTCGTAGTAGCGGCCTTCGTACCAGAACGCGCGCGCCCATTCGAGCGGCGCCTTCCAGCCCCACGTGAAGAACGAGTACCACGGCACTTCGCGGATGCGTCCGCGCAGCGCGAGCACCGACACATACACGTTCGGCCCCCATGCTTCGCTGACTTTCAGTTCGACGGTCGGGTCCTTGCCGTCCAGTTTTACGACATGCGTTTCGACGATGCCTTCGCGCTCGACAGCCACGAGCGCCGTCGCGAAGCGGAAAGGCATGCGTACCTGGAAGCGTGCCGTTTCGCCCGGTTCGTAGGCGCTCTTTTCGGGCAACACGTCGATTCGGTCAGTGTTTTCGCCGCCGAACCACAGGTCTTCCTCGCGTGTGACCCACACGGACGTCGCGGCCGTCGATGCATGGCCTTCGCCGTCCTTCGCGGTGACGACGAGATCGACGTTGCCCGCTTCCTTGAGCTTCGCGTCGCAGGTCATCAGGCCGTGGTCGTCGCTCTTGCCGCTGCACAGCGTGCCGAGGTCCTTGGTTTCCGTGTGGTTGTCGTACGCATAGAAGCCGCCGACCATGCGCTTTCTCGACGTGATCGTGATGCGCGCGATGCCGTGCACTTCGAGCGGTACGCCCGCGCGCGGCTTGCCTTGCAGATCGACGGCGAGCGCCTTCACGGGCACCGTGCTGCCGACCGACACCCATTGCCCCGACTTCACGCCCGCGACGACGGCGGCGGGCCACAGCGTCGCGTTGCCGCTGATGGTCTGCACTTCGCCGTTCGGATCGGCGAACGTGGCTTCGAGCGCGAGACGCTTCGGCGCGTCGACTTGCGGCAGGTTCTTCAGGCTCAGGCTGCCGGAACCGTTGCGGTCGAGCGTGACGGGTTCCTTGTCGGCGATCAGCTTCGATGTATCGTCCTCGGCGGCCTGTTCGCTTTCTTCGTCATCGGAAGACGACGTGTTGGCGTCGTTGCGCTTTTTGTACGGCGCAAAGCTGAACTCCGGATACGTGCTTGCAAAAGCGGGCGTGGTGCTCTTCATCAGCGCCGACACCTGCACGGGCAGACCCGACGCGCCGCCGCCCGACATATAGTCGATCTGCAGCGTGACGGGCGCTTCGCTCGCGGCGACGAGCGGGTGATTTTTTTCGTCGCGTACGGCTATCGTGCCTTTGAATACCGGAAGGCGAAACTCTTCGACGCGGAAGTTGCCGGATGAATAGCTATGGCGGGCCGAGTCTGCGCTGCTGTCGTCGTCGCTGTCGTCGTTCGACGCTGCGCTCGCGTCGCCATCATCGAGCGACACGCTGTATTCGCCGAGCTTCGCCGCAGCGGGAATCGCGAAGGTCGAATCCGCCGTGTGATCGGCGGTCCATTTCAGCGGCATATGCCACGTCTGTCCACTGCCGAGATGGCGGATCGTCAGGCGCGTCGGGTAGGTTTTCGGGAACGCGAGGCCGTGCATCGTCTCGACGCGGATCATGTGCTTCATCGACACCGTTTCGCCCGCGCGCAGCAGCGTACGGTCGAACACGGTATGCGCGCGCACTGTCTGCTCGATGCTGGTATCCGTCGGCACGTTGAAGCGCCACGCTTCGATGCCGCGATTCCAGTCCGAGCGCACGAACGCCATGTCGTGGCCCGTCTTCGGATCGTCGATGCGTGCCGACACGAAGAAGCCTTCGAAGCTATCTTCCTTGCACTCGTTGCGGGACGTCAGCGACTGGTTGATGGTCAACACGCCGTGCGCGTCGGTCTTTCCCGACGCGAGTTCGTCGCCGTTGCAATCACTCACGTGGACATCCGTGTTCGGCACGGGCTGCCCCTTGTCGAGCGTCGTCACCCACACGACGCTATTCTCGCGGCCTTGCTTGAAGTGCACGCCGAGGTTCGTGACGAGCACGGCCGTGCGCACGTACATGGGCGCTTGCTTGCCGAGCAGCGACGCGCCGAGCGCGGGCGACGCCAGTTCGATCACATAGAAGCCGGGCTTCGTCACAGGAACGCCGACCACTTCGAAAGGCCGCAGCGCTTTCGGATCGGCCTTGGGCAGCGCGAGCGTTTCGACATTCGACTGTCCCGCAAGCAGCGACAGCGAGCGTACGTCGATCAGCGGATTCTTGCGGTCTTCCTTGGGGTCCGAGTCGTCGGCCTTGCGCGGCACGATCACGGGATGCGGATTGTGCGCGAGCAGTTGCGGCATCTGCTGGTTGATCGACTGGCGGTCCATCATGAAACCGTCGAAACGGTCGACGTTGCGCATCCAATGGCGGATATCGCTGTCGGCGTCGACGCGCAGTTCCGTGAACTGCGCGTTACCCGCGTTGAGGCCCGCGATATGCAGATCGGCCTCGACGTTGCGCAGCGTAACGGGCACGAGCGCAGGCATGTCCGGTTCCGCGAAACGCTCGATGATGCCGAACGTGCCCGACGAAAACTTCGCGAGCGGCGGCATCGGTGCCGTCGCGGTTTTCAGCGGAAAGAGGTCTGCATTCGTCAGCGCGCGGCCGCTAACGTCCTTGAGATTCGAAGGCAGCTCGATGGTCAGGTCGGTGCGTTCGGGCAGCGGCGCGGCGAATTCGACGGTGCTGGTTTGCGGGTCTTTGTCGTCAGGGGAGAAGGTCGGTTTGATCTCGCCGTTCGGCCCTTGATGCGGATTTTTTCCGCCTCGGTGCGCAGGATGGGCGCGTTGAACTGGACGCGCAACGGCCGCAACGGCGTGCAGGGCGCCTTCGCGTTCTCGCGCTCGCAGCTGAAGCTCGCGGCGAACGGCTCGCGCACATTGAAGTCGAAGCGGCGCTCGACGTCGTTCGCAATGCCGCTCGGACTCGCTACACCCTTGCCGTAGACGAGTTGCGCCTTCGCGCCGGACGGCAGCGTTTGCTGGCATTGCAGCGTCAGCACGCGCGCCGCTTCCTTTTGCAGACGGAAGCGCTTCAGCAGTTCGGTGCGCGTCGCGGCATCGACGTTTTTCACAGGAATACGGTTGCCCAAGCCGCTCGATTCGCACCAGACGTGCTGTTGCACCGACGCATCCGTCGCCGGACCGTTGAGTCGCACGACGAACGCCTGGTCTTCCTCGATTTCGCCGCCGTAGGGCTGCACGTTCTGCACGAACGGGCCGCCCGTTGCGAACGCGTAGTGACGTGGCCCCGTCAACGCCTGACCCGCCGACGATTTCAGCCCGTCGTTCAGATCGACCGAGCAGGCGACACCGGGCGGCAGATCGGCGGTGAAATCCCATGCCCAGGTTTTGTCGTCGATCCAGCGCGGCTGGCCGGCGCTCGCCGACGCGTCGTTGCACTTGATGCGCGCGGGCGCGGGCAGATCAGGCGCACCGAACGCGACCATCGATTCGTCGAATTTGACGACCACCTGGCGGACCTGTGCAACCTTGCCTTGTGGCGTGACCTGCGTGATGCGCGCTGCATCGGCGCGCCATGCGACGCTAAAGAGAAGACCGAGCATCGCAGCCGCTGCGGCTGCCCATATCGCTTGACGTTTGATGGTGCCGCTTGGCATTGGCTGCGCTCCCGGTTTCATTTTTCTTTCTTCATTTTCTTTCGATTCGCAGCCGATTCTAACTGACGCTTATGACGTTCCCAACCTGCTTCACAGGTAGGATCACGCTGAAATCCGCGCATTGTCACGCATTGTCAGATAGCACTTGACTTAGAGTTCACTCGAAGTCCTAACCTGAGTTCCGTCATGTCGAAAGCTCTCACCATCGGTCAGGTCGCCGCGACGAGCGGCGTCTCCACGCATACGCTGCGCTACTACGAGCAGGCGGGATTGTTGCGGTCCATTGGCCGCACGGACGCGGGGCATCGCCTGTATGCGCCCGCCGATCTCGACTGGCTGCAATTCGTGATGCGTCTGAAAGCGACGGGATGCCGATTGCGGGCATGCAGGCTTTCGCCGCGTTGCGTGCCGAAGGCGACTCAACATACGGCGCGCGGCGCGCGATGCTGATCGAACATCGCGACGCCGTGCTCGCGCGCATCGCCGAGTTGCAGACCAGCCTCGAAGCGATCAGCGACAAGATCGTGTTTTACGAGACGGCCGAACGTGAAGCATCGACAGGACACATCGACAACTCATATGTAAAGGACTCGCCATGAATCACGGACACGACGATCGCTATGCACGCGGCTGGGACAAGCTGAAGGAAATCGATGGAACGGCAGGGGAGAAGGTGATCGCATCGCTCGCGCCGATTGCGCCGGATTTCGCGCGGCTGTTGATCGAGTTTCCGTTCGGCGATGTGTATAGCCGTCCGCAGCTCGACCTGCGGGCGCGGGAAATCGCGACGATCGCCGCGCTGGCCGCTCTTGGCAACGCGCAGCCGCAACTCAAGGTGCATATCGAGGCGGCGTTGAACGTGGGTTGCACGCGCGACGAGATCGTCGAGGTGTTCATGCAGATGGCCGTGTATGCGGGATTTCCGGCTGCGTTGAATGCGCTGTTCGCGGCGCGAGAAGTGTTCGAGCAGCGCGATGAGGAGGAAGCGGCGGAGGCTGTCGTCTGAGTCGTTGGGATGATTGGCGGCTGTTTTGCAGAAGGGTTAAAGTGCAACTAACGGTCTGTTTTTCCGACATTCTCCGAAGCGGCCTTTGTAGGCCGTTCCAAAAGCTCGGTCTATAAGGGGAGATCGTCGAATTGCGATTAAGCAGTTCGGTGCTGCGTTTCACCGGGCACGGAGGGTCAGCGCTGTTACGTCAGCGCAGGCTGCTTATGAGATCAGGCCGTGCTGTCCGCCTGCTGCACGGCGCCCATCCGCGCCGACCGCGCGCTTATCGTACGCAGATAGATGGCGAGACCGATGCCCGCGATCAGCAGGCTGGCCGTATTCGCCAGCCAGAACCCCCGCGCGCCCGTGAACGATTCGGGCACCCAGCCGCCGACATCGAACCCAAGCGTATAACCACCGCCCAGCCCGACGCCCCACAACGCAACTGCATAGATCACGGTTGGCACGACGGCCACACGATACGCGCGCAGCACGAACGCCGACGTGATCTGCAACGCGTCGCACAGGTGATAGAACACAACGATCAGCACCAGCGGCATCGCGGCTTGCGCGACATGCGCATTCGGCGTGTAGCCCGCGATGATGACGGGCCGCAGCGCAAGCACGATCACGCCGTAGCAGCACGCGATCGCAACCGCCATCGCGATGCCGTGCCGCGCGAGCGTGCGCGCCGCTTCGTATCGATGCGCGCCGAGCGCCTGCGCGACGAGCGTCGAAGTGGCGATGCCGATCGACAGCGGCGTCATGTACAGCACCGCGCCGATGTTGCCCGCAATCTGATGACCCGCCAGCGTGGTCGTGCCGAAGCGCGCGATAAAGAGCGCCATGAACGTGTACGAAGTGACCTCGATCAGATATGACAGCCCCATCGGCACGCCGAGCTTCAACTGCGCTGCCTGACGCCGCCACACGGGCCAGCAGAAATGCCGGAAGATCGCGAACGGCCGGAACACGTCGAGCTTCGTCATCACGGTCATGCCGACGATGGCAAGCGTCCAGTTGATCAGAATGCTCGCGAGCGCGGCGCCCGGACCGCCGAGCGCCGGCAAGCCGAGCTTGCCGAAAATCAGCAGTACGTTGAGCGGCAGCTTCAGCAGCAACCCGCCGATCTGCAGGATCATCACGAGTCGCGGCTGGCCGACGGCATTCGTCAGCGAGCTATAGACGCGGAACGCGAGGCTCGCAGGCAAGCCGAACGCGAGTATCTGCAGATAGGACACGGTGCGCTCGCGCAGCGCTTCCGGTGCGCGCGCAAGCTGCAGCAGCGGGTGAGGGAAGTAGAGAATCAGAAAGCCGATGGTCGCGAGCGCCAGCGCGAGCCACAGCGCCTGGCGCACTTCTTCGCCGATTTCCTCGTAGCGCGCCGCGCCATACAGCTGACCAGCGATCGGCTGCAGCGCCGTCAGAATGCCCGTCAAACCGATATACACGGAAATGTAGATCGACGAGCCGAGGCCGAGCGCGGCGAGATCGGTTGCCGAAAAACGGCCGACCATTGCCGTGTCGATCACGCCGAACGCGATGATCGCCAGTTGGCCGATCAGCACGGGCCACGCGAGCCCGGCGATTTTCCGCACATCGGCGAACATGGTCAGCCGGCTTTCTTCGGACGCCACGGGTGGCGCTTGACGGGCGGCTGCGGCCGGTCGATACGCACGTACAGGCGGAAGCGTTCGTCGCGGTCGGCAACGCGGCGGCCTTCCCAGACGAGCTTCCAGACGAAGTTCGACATCGCGCTCGGCTCGCCGAAGTCCTGCGTGTCCTGGCGCAGGAGCACGTCGCAGTCATCGTCGAACGAAAAATGCATGTCGCCGAAGTAGGCGAACGTGGCGATCTGCGCGTCGCCCAGGCGCGCGGGCGAAATGCAGTTGTAGTCGGACGGCAGGTGCGCGGCGATCTGCTGGGCGACATCCTTGTAGGTTCGGCTGTAGTTGACGACGGGCAGCCACAGCGTCATCAGTAGCACCCACATCAGCGTCGTGCCTGCGCTCGACAGCACGACGCTGCGCCACAGTACCTTCGGATGACGCGCCACGCGCCATTGCACCAGCACGAACCAGCAGACGGTCACGGCAACCGCGCAGACGAACGACAGGATCTTGAACTGCGGCGTGAAGCCCGGCGCGAGGCGCGCAAGGTTGCGCGCCAGCTGATGCGGAAAGCCCGTCATGCCCGCGAGCCACACCAGCCAGACGAACGAGCCGAGCACGGTGAAGCTGAGCACCGCGAACCAGTCGATGGCGTTGATCGCGCCGCGCTTGAGCGTCGGCAGCGCGAACGCGGCGATCACCGCGAGCGCGGGCGTCAGCAGGATGAACAGACGGTTCGACCCATGGCTTTGCAGCACGACGAGAACCAGCAGCGGCGTGATCACCGACAGCGGAATCGCAATGTGCGGCGCACGTCGCAACCCGGCCCAGCTGAACCACGCCCAGATCGCGAGCGGCCACGCAGGCCACGCGTAGAGCGACAGATTCTTGACGGCGTAGAGCAGCGTCGAGCCATACGGGCCCGCGAACGCGTGCAGACTGCCGCGCATCCATTGCTGGAGGAACCAGACGGCATCGTCGGGAAAGAGGGCGATGGCCGCGAGCGGCCACGCAACCGACAGCGCCAGCGCGACAGGCAGACCGGCCAGCATCAGCGTGCGCCAGTGCGTCTCGTGGACGATCACCATCATCGCGAAGGTGCCGATCAGCAGTGCGCCGACCAGCACAGGACTGCTCGTCAGCGCGACGAGGCCGATCGCGCCACCCCAGATCAGCGCGCCTTGCACGGGTTTGTCGACCATCCGCACGAGGCCGTAGACGAGCATCGCGATGCAGACGAACTGCGCGATCTGCGGCGTGGTTTCGTGGCCACGTTCGGCGAGGCCGAAGGTGGCGAGCAGGATCAGCAGCGCGCCGTCGCCGAGCGTGCGGCCATAGTCGCGCGGCTCGGGCTCGCCGCCGAATGCGTATTTGAACGGCTGCACTTCGGGCCGGCGGCCGAGCAGATAGGCCGCGTACCAGACGAACGCGCACGCCGCGCAGAACAGCAGGCCGGTGAACACGCGCGACGCATTGCTTGCGTCGACCAGCGGGTCCAGCACGCGGATCGCGCTCGCGCCGAGCCAGTAGCCGAGCGGCGCGTCCGACGTCATGTATTTGCCGACCAGATTCGGCAGCAGCCAGTCGTGCAGCGAGCCGTTGGCCATCGTCCACATGACGCCGAAGCCGGCTGCATCCTCGTTCTTCCACGGGTCGCGCCCGAACAGGCCGAACGACGCATACACGACGCAGATGGTAAGCAGCAGCCAGCGCGGCAGCGCGCTGGTGGCGGAGGCAGTGAGGCGAACGACAGATCTCATGCGGTGTTCGTGTGGGGCCGCGCGCGTGGCAGCCGTGAGTTATTGGTGGAGCGCAGGAGGCGTCTCGGATTCAGGCATGCGGCATTGTAGACGGGTGGCGCGGTACGCGTCACACGCTGCCTTACAGACCGTTGCACAGCAGATAAACAGGCGAGGGTCGGGGGGATTGTCGATGCGGACCCGGGCGGTGTGTCGACAAAGCGTCCACCGACAAAAAAGGGCAGCTCGCGCTGCCCTTTTTGCATCGTAGCGGCCCGGACGGGAGTCGGGGCCACGCACGTGTCACTTCTCGGGGTATTACTTGCCGGCCTTGCCCGAAGCGCGGGCGCCGAACTTCTTGTTGAACTTCTCGACGCGGCCTGCCGTGTCCATGATCTTCTGCTGGCCCGTGTAGAACGGGTGCGATTCCGACGAGACTTCGATCTTCGCCAGCGGGTACGTCTTGCCTTCGAATTCGGCCGTTTCCTTCGTCTGGATGGTCGAGCGCGTCACGAACTTGAAGTCGATCGACATATCGACGAACAGGACTTCGCGGTAATTCGGGTGAATGCCTTCTTTCATGGTCTTTCCTTTAGTCTGGCGGTAGCCAACCCGGGAGCCGGAGAATTCCGCAACCGCGAGCCACTTGCCTAAGGTCGAAAAACGTGGATTATGCCAGAAAATCAGACCTTTGACGAACTTTGCGAAGGTTTTCTGGCAGATGCGGCATGGCTTCGTTTCCGGCCGTTTTTCCTTTCGGATCAGACGTTTGCATCGCCCAGCGCGCCCGTGCGCGCCGGGTCCTGCCGGTAATAGCGCGCGAGCAGCCGGTAAAGCTCGGGATATTCCGCCTCGAACTCGCGCGGCTTCACGAACAGCGCCTCGCTGCAAACGGCAAAAAATTCCGATGGGTGATCGGTCGCATACGGATCGATCAGCGATTCGCGCTCGAAGCGCGCCCAGCGGCGATCCGGCACGGCGTCCACCTTCACACAGAACTGGTCGTAAGCGTGGTCGAACACGTCCGCCCAATGCGCGGAATCGAGCGGCGCATGCAGCTTGCGAAAAAGGGGCGGGTGACCATCCGCTTCGCCCGTCACCATGTCGATCTTGTGCGCGAACTCATGAATCACGACGTTGTAGGCGTCCGAGCCGTCCGTCATCTGCGCGTCTTCCCACGACAGGATCACGGGTCCGCCTTCCCACGCTTCGCCGCTCGCGTCGTGCTCGACTTCATGCACGACGCCGTCTTCGTCCTCGACCGTCTTGCGGATCACGAACTCCCCCGGATAGATGATCACGCCGACCCAGCCGCGATACAGCTCCAGCCCGAGATTGAGCACGGGCAGGCAGGCCTGCACGGCGATCGCGACGGTGATCTGTTCGGTCAGTTCGAGCTCGTGCGCGGTCGAGAATTCCTTTTGCGCGATGAACAGACTCGTCATCTCGCGCAGGCGCTGCAGGTCGGCGGGCGCGAGATGCGACAGAAACGGCAGGCCGTCGAGCGTCGCCTGCCAGAGCGCGTCGTCGATCGCGTAGGTGCGCAGCGCGCGGTCGCGGCGGCGCGTATCGAGCCATCGAGTGAGTTTCGAAAACATCGCGTGCGTGGATTCGTTGGAGTGACCGATGTCGGGCGGTTGCGGGACATGCCGGGCCGCACCTGCGGCGTTCAGGCTTTCGTGCTTTTGGTGCGCTTCAATGCGGCCGATGCGCGCCGCTTCTGGATCAGATCGTCGGCGCTTTCGCCGGCGAGACGGCGCTGCACGTAATCCAGATCGTCGCTCAGTTCGGCTTTGAGCTTCTGCGCTTCCTTCAGTTCGCGCTGCACGGATTCGATCCGCGCATCGAGCGACTCGACCTGCTGCGCGAGACCGTCGCGTATCTGCTGCAATGATTCCATCGAATAGCCGCGGCGTCCGCTTTCGGTGTTTTCAAGCGGCCGCTTCAGCATTTCGGTAATGCCCGCGAGCGAAAAACCGAGCGCGCGCAAACGCAGGATGCGCGAAAAGCGTTCGAGGTCGTTCTCGTCGTACAGACGATAGCGACCCTCGCTGCGACTGGGCGTGACGAGCCCGCGTTCTTCGTAGTATTTGAGCGTGCGCGGCGTGACGGCCAGGCGTTCGGCGGCGTCGCGCACGGTCAGCAGAGTGGGGGAATCGGCGATCGGCATGGTGATGCTTCACTGGTCGGCGGGACGTGAAGCATTATAGAGATAGGTGCGCGATCGCATCGTCGCTTGCGCAGGCGCAGGGCGGGAAAATAAAAAAACGCCTGCTCGAAAGCAGGCGTTTCTTGTGGACGCGAATGCGATGGGTGCGACGGCTATTTAGCCGCCGCCGCGACGCATCATGTCGAAGAACTCGGCGTTGTTCTTCGTCTGGCGGATCTTGTCGAGCAGGAATTCCATTGCTTCGACTTCGTCCATGTCGTGGATGAACTTGCGCAGCACCCAGATCTTTTGCAGGATCTCGGGCTTGATGAGCAGTTCTTCGCGACGCGTGCCGGACTTGTTCAGGTTGATCGACGGATAGACGCGCTTTTCCGCGAGACGGCGCTCGAGGTGCACTTCCATATTGCCCGTGCCCTTGAACTCTTCGTAGATCACGTCGTCCATGCGGCTGCCCGTTTCGATCAGCGCCGTGCCGATGATGGTCAGCGAACCGCCTTCCTCGATGTTACGGGCCGCGCCAAAGAAGCGCTTCGGACGTTGCAGCGCGTTCGCGTCGACACCGCCCGTCAGCACCTTGCCCGATGCCGGGACAACCGTGTTGTAGGCGCGCGCGAGACGCGTGATCGAGTCAAGCAGAATCACGACGTCGTTCTTCATTTCGACGAGGCGCTTGGCTTTTTCGATCACCATTTCGGCGACCTGCACGTGACGCGCGGCCGGTTCGTCGAAGGTGGACGCAATGACTTCGCCCGCCACCGAGCGCTGCATTTCCGTCACTTCTTCAGGACGTTCGTCGATCAGCAGCACGAACAGGATCACGTCGGGGTGGTTCTGCTTGATCGCATGCGCGATGTGCTGAAGCATCACGGTCTTGCCGGACTTCGGCGACGCGACGAGCAGGCCGCGCTGGCCCTTGCCGATCGGCGCGATCATGTCGATGATGCGGCCCGTGACGTTTTCCTCGCCACGCATTTCACGTTCGAGCAGCAGCACCTTGTTCGGGTGCAGCGGCGTCAGATTCTCGAACATGATCTTGTGCTTCGAGGCTTCCGGCGGCTGGCCGTTGACCTTGTCGACCTTCACCAGCGCGAAGTAGCGCTCGCCGTCCTTCGGCGTGCGGACTTCACCTTCGATGGTGTCGCCCGTATGCAGGTTGAAGCGGCGGATCTGCGACGGGGAGATGTAGATGTCGTCCGTGCTGGCGAGATACGAGGTTTCCGGCGAGCGCAGGAAGCCGAAGCCGTCCGGCAGCACTTCGAGGGTGCCGTCACCGAAGATCGTTTCGCCCGTTTTGGCGCGCTTTTTTAGAATGGCGAACATCAGTTCCTGCTTGCGCAGGCGGTTCGCACTTTCGATCTCGAGACCATTGGCCATCTCGATCAATTGGGACACGTGCAGAGTCTTAAGCTCGGATAAATGCATACGGAGAACCCGCAGAGAAGGTGCGACCTGAAATGAAATCTGGGAGGAGAAGTGAGCGGAACCGCTCAAGGACTTACTCGTCTTTTCGACGTTTTATGGATTCTAGCATAGCACACGCCAAAACCAGCCTGCGCGGCCGGTTCTTTGTCGACGCATGATTCTTGTTGTCATTGTTGTCCAGCGACAACAAGAATCATGCGGCTCGCTTCATGCGCGGCGTTGCTTCATTGCCGACGCACTGCGCGAGCCGGGCAACGCGCTGGCTCGCGCGTGCCGTGTATGCAGATTAAAGGTTGCCGTCGAGGAACGCGGTGAGTTGCGATTTCGACAGTGCGCCAACCTTCTGTGCAGCGACCGCGCCGTTCTTGAAGAGGATCAGCGTGGGAATGCCGCGCACGCCGAACTTGACGGGCGTGGATTGATGTTCGTCGACATTGATCTTGGCGATCTGCAGGCGATCAGCGTAGTCCTTCGCAACTTCGTCGAGGATCGGCGCAATCATCTTGCACGGGCCACACCATTCCGCCCAGAAATCGAGCAGCACGGGTTTGTCGGATTTGACGACGTCCTGTTCAAACGACGCGTCGCTAATATGCTTGATGTGTTCGCTCATTTGTGTGAATACCTCTTTCGGTTCGAGGCCTGCTTTGAATGCCCGCCACGATACAACAAAATCAGAAAACTTTCCGTTCGCTTTGCCACAGGACAAACCATGAAACGCGCCGCGGGAAGTATCGTGGGGACACCTTCAGGAGGGCGGGCTGGCTTGGCTTTGCGGGCCACTTGAACGTCAGTTTAGCCTAAATTGCTATGCGTTGCCCGTCGTGATAGTACGCATTCCGACAGTAGGGTTTCGCGTCGCGCCTTACACCGCTCAGATGATGCCTGTGCCGATGTGAAGCGCGGCAGCTCCCTCGTGACATCACCTATCTGGCGTCCGCGCGCGCGAACACAAGAGGGCAACGACGAAGTTTGAACGGGGTTTCTGCGCGTTTTGTCTGCGAGCCTCTCGCGCGGCGCAACGAGCGATGTTAGAATACGACGTGACGGGCCTCCTCGCATGGAGGTGCGGTCAACCTGGTCAGGTCGGGAACGAAGCAGCCACAGCCGTTTTCCGCCAGTGCCGAGGGTCAGGCTCGTCACCTTCCTCTCTTCCCCTTCGCTTTATTTCCCCTGTTTGTTCTCGTGCGGCGTCGTTCGAAACGCGGCATCTTCTATCGCCCGCTTAGCGAAATTCAATGAAGCGTCAGAGCGTTGTCACGCCTGGCTTGAACGCGCTATCGGGCGCGTTGTCGATTCGTCTTTACGCGTCGGTCTTGCTGATACAATTTCCGGATGACCTATCAAGTTCTCGCACGCAAATGGCGGCCGAAGGATTTCGCTTCGCTCGTCGGACAGGAGCACGTGGTGCGCGCGCTCACGCACGCGCTCGACGGTGGCCGTCTGCATCACGCCTATCTGTTTACCGGCACGCGGGGCGTCGGCAAGACGACGCTGTCGCGAATCTTCGCGAAGGCGCTCAACTGTGAAACGGGCGTCACGTCTACGCCATGCGGCGTGTGCCGCGCGTGCCGCGAGATCGACGAAGGGCGCTTCGTCGATTATGTCGAGATGGACGCGGCGAGCAATCGCGGCGTCGATGAAATGGCTGCGCTGCTGGAGCGCGCGGTGTACGCGCCCGTCGATGCGCGCTTCAAGGTCTACATGATCGACGAAGTGCACATGCTGACGAACCATGCATTCAACGCGATGTTGAAGACGCTGGAAGAGCCGCCGCCGCACGTCAAGTTCATCCTCGCTACGACCGATCCGCAAAAGATTCCCGTCACGGTGCTGTCGCGCTGCCTTCAGTTCAACCTGAAGCAGATGCCGGCAGGGCATATCGTGTCGCATCTCGAGCACATTCTCGGCGAAGAGACCATTCCGCATGAAGCGCAGGCGCTGCGCCTGCTCGCGCGCGCCGCGGACGGCTCGATGCGCGATGCGTTGTCGCTGACCGATCAGGCCATCGCCTATTCGGCGAACCAGGTCACAGAGGAAGCTGTGCGCGGCATGCTCGGCGCGCTCGATCAAAGCTATCTGATCCGCCTGCTCGACGCGCTCGTCGCGGGCGAGGGCGAGGCCGTGCTGTCGGTTGCCGATGAAATGGCGTTGCGCAGCCTGTCGTTCTCGACCGCGCTGCAGGATCTCGCCGGGCTGTTGCACAAGATCGCGTGGGCGCAGTTTTCGCCGTCTTCGGTGCTGGACGAGTGGCCGGAAGCCGCCGACCTGCGCCGTTTCGCCGACGCGCTGAGTCCAGAGCAGGTGCAACTGTTCTATCAGATCGCGACGATCGGCCGAAGCGAGTTGGGTCTTGCGCCTGATGAATACGCAGGCTTTACGATGACGCTGCTGCGCATGCTCGCGTTCGAACCGGCACCGAACGGTGGCGGCGGAGGCGGCGTGACGCCGGCTGGGCGCTCGAGCGTCCCGGCGGCTGGAGCGAAGCGGACGGGCGCGCCTGTCGCGGCGGCGCCGCAGGCTCGCGCGAGCGATACGCCTGCGGCTACCGTTGCCGTTGCGCCTCGTGTCGCTCCCGTAGCGAAACCCGAACCGGCACCGGTTCAGCCGCAAGCCGTTCCTGAGCCGGCCGTGTCGCCAGCGCCTGCGCCTGAAATTCAGGCCGCACCCGTCGATGCCGCCGTCACGCCGCTGTCGGTGGCCGCAGCCTCGACTTCAGCCGAATCGACAGCCAACGTCGATTCGCCGGTTGCCTCGATCGCCCAACAAGATAACGCCGCGCCGTCAGACGACTTCTCCACGCAGACCGAATCCACTCCGCGCCGCGCAGGCGGCGCGAGCGCCGCGCTCGACGTCCTGCGCAACGCCGGCCTGAAGGTATCGGCGGGAAGCCGTCCGGCCTCGGCCGCGCCCGCGTCAGCGACGCCTGCGGCACCTGCCAAACCTGCCGCCCCGCGCGTCGCCGTGCGCGTGCCGACGCCCGATCCCGCCCGCCGCGCCGCAGCCGCCGCACAGCAGGAAACCGCCGCGCGCACGCAGACGCCGCGCGCCGCACAGCCGCAGGGCGCTTCTGGCGTTCCGCCGTGGGATGACATTCCGCCCGACGACTACATGCCTGCATCGTCGGACGATGCGTTCTTCGCGGCTCCCGACGACAGCTTCATTCCCGTGTTCGACAGCGGCCCTGACGACATGCTGGTCGGGCGTGGCAATGCGCCCGCTGCGCCCGCCGCGACGGCCGCGCCCGTCGTCGATATCCGCACGCTGCCGCCCGCCGTGCCACTCGCTGGTATCGGCTTCGATGGCGACTGGCCGGCGCTCGCCGTCACGCTGCCGCTCAAGGGTATCTCCTATCAGCTCGCGTTCAACAGCGAGTTGATGGCCGTCGAGGGCAAGACCCTCAAGCTCAACGTCGCGGTCCAGCTCTACACCGAGTCCGCGCAGATTGCGAAGCTCAAGGCGGCGCTCGCCGAGCGGCTGGGCAGCGAAATCGACGTGCAGGTCGAAGTCGGCCCGGTGCGGCGCACGGCCGCCGTGCTCGACTCGATCGAACGCGCGAAACGCCAGCAGGAAGCCGAGCGCGAGATCGGCGCCGATCCGTTCGTGCAGTCGCTGATCCGCGAATTCGGCGCGAGCATCGTGCCGGGCTCCGTTCGCCCGCTCGCGCCGGGCGCCGAAGGCGGCCAGAGCGCGGCCGGCCACTGATTTCCGCGCGCGCCTCCCGTCACGCCGACGCGCACGCGCCCAACCGAATCCACTATTACGAAGGAGCAAGTCCATGATGAAAGGTCAACTCGCCGGGCTGATGAAGCAGGCCCAGCAGATGCAAGAAAACATGAAGAAGATGCAGGAGCAACTCGCGCTGATCGAAGTCGAGGGGCAGTCGGGCGCGGGCCTCGTCAAGGTGACGATGACCTGCAAGAACGACGTGCGCCGCGTATCGATCGATCCGAGCCTGCTCGCCGACGACAAGGACATGCTCGAAGACCTCGTCGCCGCTGCCTTCAACGATGCCGTGCGCAAGGCGGAAGCCACCGCGCAGGAAAAAATGGGCGGTATGACTTCCGGCCTGCCGTTGCCGCCGGGATTCAAGCTGCCGTTCTAAAAGCGCGTAGCGTGTCGCGCGCGGCGCATGGCCTCATGGCCTTGTGCCCGCGCGTCCGCCGTTCATTGACGAACGGCGCGGCTTCGCGCGCCGGAACGCATCCGCGATTCAACCCACTACACGTCGACGCCGCCGTACCAGCATGAAACAACCTTCCGCCTTGTCGGCGCTCGTCGAAGCGCTGCGCGCGCTACCCGGCGTCGGTCCGAAGTCCGCGCAGCGCATGGCGTATCACCTGATGCAGCACGATCGGGAAGGCGCCGAAAAGCTCGGCCGCTCGCTGCTGTTCGCCACCGAGCATCTGCAGCACTGCGAGAAGTGCAACACGTTCACGGAAGCGCAGATCTGCGAGGTCTGCAGCGACAGCGAACGCGATCCAACCTTGCTGTGCGTCGTCGAAACCCCCGCCGACCAGATCATGCTCGAACAGACCATGACCTATCGCGGCCTGTATTTCGTGCTGATGGGGCGCCTCAGTCCGCTCGACGGCATCGGCCCCAAAGAAATCCATTTCGACCGGCTCGTCAGGCGCGCTTCCGACGGCGTCGTCAAGGAAGTCGTGCTCGCGACCAACTTCACCAACGAAGGCGAGGCGACGGCCCATTATCTCGGCCAGACGCTCAAGGCACGCGGCCTGTCCGTCACGCGTCTCGCGCGCGGCGTGCCCGTGGGCGGCGAACTCGAATATGTCGACGCGGGCACCATCGCGCGCGCGATGCTCGACAGGCGTTCGATATAACGGCGCCTCGTCCGAACCACGACGCGTGACAGCAGGATCGCCCGGCCAGCACAACGAAGATCAGCGAAGATCAGGAGACACATGAGCGCATCCACTTCAACGCCAACGGAAAAAAACGAAGCGGAAAAGCCCAAGGGACCGCTCGCGGGCGTCAAGGTGCTCGAACTCGGCACGCTGATCGCGGGGCCGTTCGCCGCGCGCTTCCTCGGCGAGTTCGGCGCGGACGTGATCAAGATCGAAGATCCGAAGGGCGGCGATCCGCTGCGCAAATGGCGCAAGCTGTATCCCGAAGTGGGCGGCACGTCGCTGTGGTGGGCCGTGCAGGCGCGCAACAAAAAGTCCGTGACGATCAATCTGAAGGCCGACGAAGGCAAGGAAATCGTCCGCAAGCTCGCGAAGGAAGCGGACATCGTGGTCGAGAATTTCCGGCCTGGGCTGCTTGAAAAGCTCGGGCTCGGTTATGACGTGCTGTCTGCGGAAAATCCCGGTCTCGTGATGGTGCGCCTGTCCGGCTACGGGCAGACGGGCCCGTATCGCGATCGTCCGGGCTTTGGCGCGATTGCCGAATCGATGGGCGGGCTGCGCCATATCACCGGCTATCCGGACCTGCCGCCGCCGCGCATCGGCATTTCGATCGGCGATTCGATCGCGGCGCTGCACGGCGTGATCGGGGCCCTGATGGCGCTGCATCACAAGCAGGTGAACGGCGGCAAAGGGCAGGTCGTCGATGTCGCGCTGTACGAGGCCGTGTTCAACATGATGGAAAGCGTGGTGCCCGAATACGGCGTGTACGGCATGGTGCGCGAGCGCACGGGCGCGTCGCTGCCGGGCATCGTGCCGTCGAATACCTATCCTTGCCGCGACGGCAGCATCGTGATCGGCGGCAACAGCGATCCCATCTTCAAACGCCTGATGCTCGCGATCGACCGCGAGGACCTCGCGAACGATCCCGCGCTTACTCATAACGACGGCCGCGTGCCGCGCACGCAGGAGATCGACGGCGCGATCGCCGCGTGGCTCGCCAGCCGCACGATCGACGAAGCGCTCGACGTGCTGAACGCCGCCGACGTGCCCGTGGGCCGCATCTACAGCGTGGCCGACATGTTCACCGATCCGCAATACGTCGCGCGGCAGATGATCCAGACGTTCAAGTGGCAGGACGGCCGCGACATCACGCTGCCGAACGTCACGCCCAAGCTCTCGGAGACGCCCGGCGAGACGCGCTGGCTCGGGCCGGAACTGGGTGAACATACGGATGAAGTTCTGCAAACGCTGGGTTATGATGCGGACCACATTGCAAGGTTGCACGCGCAACAGATCGTGTAGCGGGCACACACGCTAGCGCACGAAGACGGGGCGGATCAGCCCGCGACAGAACAAAAAACCGGAGACAGGACCATGCAACGAAGAAGCTTCCTCGCAGGCGGCGCGGCACTCGCGGGCGCCTCGCTCGTCGGCTCGCCGCTCGCGTTCGGGCAAAGCAAGCTGGAGACGTCGAAAGTCGCGATCGCTGTCGGCGGCAAGAACCTCTTCTACTATCTGCCGCTCACCATCGCCGAGCGCCGCAATTACTTCAAGGACGAAGGGCTCGAAATCGAAATCTCCGATTTCGCGGGCGGCTCGCAGGCGTTGAAGGCGGCTGTCGGCGGCAGCGCGGATGTGGTGTCGGGCGCGTTCGAACACACGCTGCTGTTGCAGGCAAAGAACCAGTACTTCCGCGAGTTCGTGCTGCAAGGCCGCGCGCCGCAGATCGTGCTCGCCGTGTCGAAGAAGACGATGGCGAACTACAAGTCGATCGCCGATCTGAAGGGCAAGAAAATCGGCGTGACGGCGCCGGGTTCGTCGACGTCGATCATGGCGAGCTTCGTGCTCGCCAAAGCCGGGCTGACGGCGAAGGACGTGTCGTTCATCGGCGTCGGTGCGGGCGCGGGCGCGATCGCCGCGTTGCAGTCCGGCCAGATCGACGCGCTCGCCAATCTCGACCCCGTGATGACCAAGCTCGAACGCTCGGGCGAGATTCGCGTCGTATCGGATACGCGCACGCTCAGCGACACGCGCACGGTGTTCGGCGGCAATATGCCGGCGGGCTGCCTGTACGCCTCGCAATCGTTCATCAGCAAGAATCCGAACACGACGCAGGCGCTGACCAACGCGATGGTGCGCGCGCTCAAGTGGCTGCAGACAGCGACGGGCACCGAGCTGATCAACACCGTGCCCGAGTCGTACCTGCTCGGCGACCGCGCGCTGTATCTGGATGCGTGGCAGCACGTGAAAGAGGCAATGTCGCCCGATGGCCTGATGCCCGCCGACGGTCCCGCGACGTCGCTGAAGACGCTGCAGGCTTTCGACGAGACGATAAAGGGCAAGCCGATCGATCTGTCGAAGACCTGGACGAACGACTTCGTGAAGAAGGCGCTCGCGACGGTCAAGGCATAACGCGCGATCTAAACTTCGATTCAACCTCGATCCGTGCCGGGCTTTCGCCCGGCGACGCGCGTGCGGGCGCAAGCCCCGCCGTGTCACGACGTAGCGACATCGAACCACCGAAGCATCGAAACAAGCGAGCCGAACGATGACCGTTGCCGCCCTGGCGCTCGAAAATATCACCTGCACGTTTGCGTCGCGCGAGAAGCGCGGGCAAAGCTACACCGCCGTCAAGGACACGACGCTGCGCATCGCGCCGGGCGAATTCGTTTCCGTGGTCGGCCCGACGGGCTGCGGCAAGTCGACCTTGCTGAACGTCGGCGCGGGGCTGCTGGAGCCGTCCTCGGGCGCAGTGACCGTGTTCGGCGAGAAGCTCACGGGCATCAACCGGCGCGCGGGCTACATGTTCCAGGCCGACGCGTTGATGCCGTGGCGCTCGGCGCTCGACAACGTGCTGGCGGGCCTGCAGTTTCACGACGTGCCGCGCACGGAAGCCCTCGCACGCGCCGACGAATGGTTGAAGCGCGTCGGTCTCGGCGGGTTCGGGGACCGTTATCCGCATCAACTGTCGGGCGGCATGAGAAAGCGGGTCGCGATGGCGCAGACGCTGATTCTCGATCCCGACATCATCCTGATGGACGAGCCGTTTTCGGCGCTCGACATCCAGACGCGCCAGCTGATGGAAAACGAACTGCTCGATCTGTGGGCCGCGAAGCGCAAGGCTGTGCTCTTCATCACGCACGATCTGGACGAAGCGATCGCGATGTCGGATCGCGTGGTGGTGCTGTCGGCGGGGCCGGGCACGCGGCCGATCGGCGAGTTCACGATCGATCTGCCGCGTCCGCGCGATGTCGCCGAAGTGCGCTCGCATCCACGCTTCGTTGAATTGCACGCACAGATCTGGAGCGTGCTGCGCGACGAAGTACTCAAGGGTTATCAGCAGCAACTGACGGTCGCGCCGGAGGGCAACTGAGATGTGGAAAGCATTGCGCCCGAACCGCGCGAACCTCGTGATCTGGCAGTGGCTGCTGCTGGTGTTGTGCTTCGTGCTCTGGTACGTGCTGACGAGCCCGACGTTGTTACCCGCGTTCTATTTCGACGACGCGAACAAGGCCGCGTTCTTTTTCGGCGAGCCGCAGAAAGTGCTCGCGCGGATCTGGGAATGGTTCGCGTCGGGTGAGATCTATCTGCACCTGTGGATCACGCTGATCGAAACCGTGCTCGCGTTCGCGCTCGGCACGGTGCTCGGACTGGGCGTCGGCTTGTGGCTCGCGCTGTCGCCGCTCGCGAGCGCGTTGTTCGATCCATACATCAAGGCCGCCAACTCGATGCCTCGGGTGATTCTCGCGCCGATTTTCGGCGTGTGGTTCGGTCTCGGCATCTGGTCGAAAGTCGCGCTCGGCGTGACGCTCGTGTTCTTCATCGTGTTCTTCAACGTCTATCAGGGCGTGAAGGAAGTGAGCCCCGTGGTGCTCGCGAACGCGCGCATGCTCGGCGCGAACCGCAAGCAGCTATTGCGCAACGTCTATCTGCCGAGCGCGATGAGCTGGGTGTTTTCGAGCCTGCACACGTCGGTGGGGCTGGCGTTTGTCGGCTCGGTGGTCGGCGAGTATCTGGGTTCGGCGCGCGGCGTCGGCTATCTGATCCTGCAGGCCGAAGGCACATTCGACATCAACACCGTGTTCGCCGGCATTCTCGTGCTGACTGCGTTCGCGCTGATACTCGATGCGATCGTCGGCGCGCTGGAGAAGCGCTTGATGAAGTGGCAACCGAAGAGCGGCGAGACCGAAAAGCTCTGATCGCCAGAGGTTCCAATCAAAAACGGCGCGTGACCTGCGAAGGTCACGCGCCGTTTTGCCTGGTATTTCCACGCATGCCTACGGCGTGATCACGATCTTGCCTAGCACGCGCCGCTGCGCCATGTCGTTGAGCGCGCGCGCCGTGTCTTCGAGCGGATAACGCGCTGACACGAGCGGCGTGAGCTTGCCCTCGCGAATCCAGCCGAGCATCTGTTGAAACGCGGCGGCATTGCGTTGCGGCTCGCGCCGCGCGAAATCGCCCCAGAACACGCCGACGATGCTCGCGCCTTTCAGCAGCGCGAGATTGAACGGCAGCTTCGGAATGTCGCCGTTCGCAAAGCCGACGACGAGATAGCGCCCGCGCCAACCGATGCTGCGAAATGCCGGCTCCGCATAACTGCCGCCGACAGGGTCGTAAATCACATCGGGCCCGTTGCCGCCCGTGAGCGCCTTGATGCGCTCGCGCAGGTCTTCCGTCGCGTAGTTGATGGTTGCATCGGCACCGTGCGCGACGCAGGTCGCGAGTTTCTCATCGCTCGATGCCGCTGCGATCACGCGTGCGCCGAGCGCCTTGCCGATTTCGACGGCGGCGAGTCCGACGCCGCCTGCCGCGCCGAGCACGAGCATCGTTTCACCCGCTTTCAGCGCCGCGCGATCGACCACGGCATGATGCGACGTGCCATAGGCGAGGGTGAAGACGGCTGCCGTCTCGAGATCGGCGTCATCAGGCAATGGCACGCATGCGCCAGCATCCGCGACGGCCTGCTCGGCGAAGCCGCCTTGTTGCGTATAAGCGACCACGCGCATGCCGGGCCTGAACTGCGTGACGCCGTCGCCGGCGGCGCGCACGATGCCCGCGACTTCCGCGCCGGGCGTGAAGGGCAGCGGCGGCTTGAACTGGTATTTGTTCTGGATGATCAGCACGTCGGGAAAGTTGACGCTTGCCGCTTTGACATCGATTACGATCTGGCCGGCTTGCGGCACGAGATCGGGCAGTTCCTCGATACTCAAGCTTTCAGGCGGGCCGTACTGGTTGCAGCGGATTGCGCGCATCGTGTCTCCCATCGGTCAATGTGCGTTGCAGGCTTCGCGGGTTCATGCGTGGTTCATAAGCGTGCTTCCGACTGCGTGCCGGTCGCGTGGTCGATGCAACGCGTGTGCCGCAGCGAAGCAACGCAACCACGCAGCAGTCGCCATCTTGGCGAACCCTTATAGCGAAGCAGTGTAAAGCAAGCTCGAACGACCGTGCGCTTTCACCATGCTGCTGCACACATACCGCGCTGCATGAAAGCATAGGCATGCGCACGGCCCCTGTGTCGTTCGCGTGCCTTGTTTCCTCGGTTACAATCGCCGGATGCGAATCCTACTCAGCAATGACGACGGTTATCTGGCGCCAGGCCTTGCTGCGCTTTACGAAGCGCTGAAGCCGCTCGCCGATGTCACCGTGATGGCCCCCGAACAGAATTGCAGCGGCGCGTCGAATTCGCTGACGCTGTCGCGCCCGCTGTCGGTGCTGCGCTCGGCCAACGGTTTCTACTACGTGAACGGCACGCCGACCGATTCCGTCCACATCGCACTGACGGGCATGCTCGATCACACGCCCGATCTCGTCGTGTCCGGCATCAACAACGGGCAGAACATGGGCGAGGACACGCTGTACTCGGGCACCGTCGCCGCGGCGACGGAAGGCATCATGTTCAACGTGCCCGCCATCGCGTTTTCACTCGTCGATAAAGACTGGGTGCATCTCGAAGACGCGACGCGCGTCGCCGCCGAAATCGTCGCGCATTACCTCGAGCGTCCGTTGCCCGGCTATCCGTTGCTGAATGTCAACATTCCGAACCTGCCTTACGAGCAGTTGCGCGAGTGGCGCATCACGCGCCTGGGCAAGCGGCATCCGTCTCAGCCGGTGATCCGGCAGAGCAATCCGCGCGGCGAGCCGATCTACTGGATCGGACCGTCCGGCAGCGCGCGCGACGCCAGCGAAGGCACCGACTTCCACGCGGTGGCCAACGGCTTCGTGTCGATCACGCCGCTGCAACTCGATCTGACCCATACGGCTATGCTGCCCGCGGCGCGCGACTGGCTGAGCGCCGGGAGCGGCACTTCATGACGGGCGAGCGCGCAAAGCGCTTTCCGCTTGGACTCGAAGACCTGGTGCGCGAGCCGCGCCGGGCGGACGCGCGCGGCGCGAAAGCGGGTGCGGCCAAGCCGGCTGCGTCCAAGCCTGCCGCGTCCAAGGCGGCCATCCCTAATCTGAATGCGCAGGCATCAGGCCGCACGCGCAGCGGCGTGAGCGGCACCGTAGCAGGGAAAACACCGGCGGGCGCGAAGGGCGCGACAGGCATCCTCAATTCGAACGCGAAAGCGGCCGGTTCGTCAGCGCGCACGCCCGCGATTGCAAAAAGTCCGTCCGCAATCGTCAATACGAAAGGCGCAACCACGATCCGCAATGACGGGGCGCGCAACCAGTTGCCGCGTCCCGTGACGGCGGTGTTCGAGCGTACGGGCGCGCCCAACGTCGCGTTGACGAGCGCGGTCACGCTGACGTCCGAACGCGTGCGCGAGCGGATGGTCGAAAGGCTGCGGGCGAACGGCATCACGGACCCGCGCGTGCTCGACGCGATGGCGATGGTGCCGCGCCATATGTTCGTCGATCCCGGCCTTGCCACGCAGGCTTATGAGGACGCGGCGCTGCCGATCGGCCATCACCAGACGATCTCGAAGCCTTCCGTGGTCGCGCGGATGATCGAGCTGGCCGCGCAGGGCCGCACGCTCGCGAACGTGCTGGAAATCGGCACCGGCTGCGGCTATCAGGCCGCGGTGCTGAGCCACGTCGCGCGCGACGTGTATTCGATTGAACGCATCAAGCCGCTTTACGAGCGCGCGAAGACGAACCTGCGTCCGCTGCGCATCCCGAACATCCGTCTGCACTACGGCGACGGACGGATCGGTTTGCCGGCCGCGGCACCGTTCGACGCGATCGTGATCGCGGCCGCTGGACTCGATGTGCCGCAGGCGCTGCTGGAGCAGTTGGCCATCGGCGCGCGGCTCGTGGCGCCTGTCGGATCGCAGGACGGACAGTCGCAGGTACTCACGCTCGTCGAGCGCACGGGGCCCGCGCAGTGGCGCGAATCGCGGCTTGATCGCGTTTTCTTTGTCCCCTTAAAATCCGGAGTGATTTAACCCCGATGAGTATGTTTCGCGCGATGCAAAGAACAAGCCTGAATGTCCCGTTGTCCGTCGCTCAGCGCAGCGTTTGCGTGGCCATGCTGTCCGTCCTGGCCGCATGTGCAACGCGGCTCGATAACGCGCCCGTCGTCGATCGCTCCGGCACCCTCGGCACCGTCACGCAGGCGGGCGCTGCGCCCGGCGCGCAGCCGGCCGTGCCGCTCGGGCCGCCTCCTCCGGGCTACTACCGAGTGAAGCCTGGCGACACCTTGTATAGGATCGCGCTCGAAAACGGTCAAAACTATCGCGACATTGCCGCGTGGAACAACCTGACGAACCCGAACCAGATCGAAGTCGACCAGTTGCTGCGCGTGGCGCCGCCGGGCGCGAACGGCGGACCTGTCGTGCCGGGTGTCGCGACGGCGCCGATTGGCGGTGGCGCGGTGCAGAGCGCGCCGATTGCGGGCGTGCAGCCGGCGCCGTCGGCGGGTGCGGCCAACCAGCCGCCCATTTACGGTGCGGCGCCGGGCGCGTCAGGTGCACAGGCGCTCACGCCGCCGCCCGCCGCCAGCGACGCGACGGCGTCGAACGGCAACGTGACATTTGCATGGCCCGTGCGTGGTCCGTTGTTGAACGGCTTTGATGATTCGAAGAACAAAGGCGTGAACATCGGCGGATCGGCGGGCGAAGCGGTAAAGGCTTCCGCTGATGGTCGCGTGGTTTATGCAGGAAATGGGCTGCGCGGTTACGGCAATCTCATTATCATCAAACATGACGCGACGTATCTCACAGCGTATGCACATAATCGTGCTTTGATGGTAAAAGAGGGTGACGCGGTGACCAAAGGTCAGAAGATCGCCGAAATGGGCAACAGTGATTCGGACCGCGTGATGTTGCATTTCGAAGTTCGCCGCCAGGGTAAGCCTGTCGACCCAATGAAGTATTTGCCGCCGCAATAAGCCAAGCGATACGACCATGCCGAAATCGAAGCGCCGCCCGTCGCAAGCAGAGACTGAGTCCGTGAGCCGTGCCACGCCTGTTTCGGTGGACGACGCTGGCGCTTCGGAGGTCGACGACGACAACGTCGAAGACCTCGATAACGCGAACGATCCCGAAGAGCGTGCGTCGGGTCGCGACGAGGAATCTGAGGGGCGCGAAAGCGCAAACGATTCCGCGCCCGACGCCGATGATTTCCGCGCGCTGCTGCAGGCCGAGCTCACGGCTGACACGATCCAGCACTACCTGAACCGGATCAGCGTGAAGCCGCTGCTCACCGTCGAGGAAGAGCAGCGCTATTCGCGCCTCGCGAAGGCGGGCGAATTCGAAGCGCGCCAGGTGATGATCGAGCGCAATCTGAGGCTCGTGGTCAGCATCGCGAAGGGCTATTTGAATCGCGGCGTGCCGCTGCTCGATCTGATCGAAGAGGGCAACCTCGGCCTGATGCACGCCATCGAGAAGTTTGATCCGACGCGCGGCTTCCGCTTTTCGACGTACGCCACCTGGTGGATACGCCAGAGCATCGAGCGCGCGATCATGAATCAGGCGCGTACGGTGCGCTTGCCCGTGCATGTGATCCGCGAGCTGAACCAGGTGTTGCGCGCGAAGCGCCACCTCGAAAAGAATTCGATGAATTCGGGCGAAGCGGCCGAGCGCCGCGACGCGAGCATCGACGACATTGCGTATCTGACGGGCAAGACGACGGACGAAGTCACCGATATCCTGGCGTTGAACGAGCACACCGCGTCGCTCGATGCGCCGCTCGATCTCGACCCGGCGAGCAGCCTGCTCGATCTGTTGTCGGACGACCAGAGCCAGTCGCCCGATGCCGAGGTGCAGCACCGCGAGCTCGAGACGCTGACGCGCGCGTGGCTCGCGCGGCTGTCGGACAAGCACCGTCATGTGATCGAGCGCCGCTTCGGGCTGAATCACATTGAACCGGCCACGCTCGAAGAACTCGCCGACGAAATGGGCCTCACGCGCGAGCGTGTGCGCCAGATCCAGCAAGAGGCGCTGGTGCGTCTGAAGCGCTTCTTTGCGTCCAATGGCGTTCGGAAGGACGCTGTTCTCTAGACACTGATGACTCCTATTCTGGTATTCGACATCGAGACGATTCCCGATGTCGCCGGCATTCGTCGGCTTGAAAGTCTTCCCGCAACGATGTCCGACGAAGAAGTGGCCGAGCACGCGTTCGCGGCGCGGCGCGAGAAGACGGGCAGTGATTTTCTGCCGCATCACCTGCAGCGCGTCGCGGCGATTTCATGCGTGTTCCGCGATAGCAATGGTTTTCGGGTGCGCTCGCTTGGCACGACTTCGGATGGCGAGGCTTCGCTCGTGCAGTCGTTTTATCGCACGATCGAGAAGTACACGCCGCAGCTCGTGTCGTGGAATGGCGGCGGTTTTGATTTGCCGGTGCTGAATTACCGGGCGCTGGTGAACGGCATTCGCGCGAACCGGTTTTGGGATCTTGGCGAGGACGACCGCGATTTCAAGTGGAACAACTACATCAGCCGATACCACGCGCGGCATACTGACTTGATGGATGTGCTCGCGATGTATCAGGCGCGGGCGAATGCGCCGCTCGATGCGCTTGCCAAGCTGTGTGGTTTCCCCGGCAAGCTCGGGATGGATGGCGGGCAGGTGTGGCACGCGTTTCAGGCGGGACGGATCGATGAGATTCGTAACTACTGTGAGACGGATGTCGTGAATACGTATCTGCTTTATTGCCGGTTTCAGTTGATGCGGGGTGGGTTTTCTCCGGAGGAGTATGCGGATGAAATCGTACTCGTGAAGAACTCCTTGGCGCAGGAGGCGGCGCCGCACTGGGCCGAGTATCTCGCTGCGTTCGATAATTAGTGGGTTTGGGTGTCTGCGACGCTGGGGTGGTTTGCTGGTGTTGGCGATGGCATCCGCGTTATGTCGTCGTGCTTCAAACGTCGCCCCTGTGCGGGGCGACGCCTGAAGCACGCTAACGAATCGCGGATGCCAGCGCAAACACAAGCAAACCACCCCAGCGTCGCAAACACCAAAACTCAACCCAACTCCACCACAATCGGCTGATGATCCGAAGCGCGGGTCGCGCCATCGACCTCACACTTGCGTAACCGCGTCCGCAAATCCTCGGTGACAAATGCGAAATCGCACGTCAGGGGCCCATCCGCCCACTGGACCTTGTCATAGACACCCGCCGTCATCGGCGGCATCTCCCCAGGATGAAGCGCAGTCCACGCATCGATAAAAGAAGGACTACCGTCGAGCGGCTCAAGCATCCGCCGGTAGGCTTCACTATCGTATGCGCTATTGAAATCCCCACACACGATCGCGCTGACGGGCCGCCCGGTATCAGCAAAAGGCCCAATAGCGTTCTCGGCGGGTACAGGGTGCGCCGCATGCCCCGCGGCCTCCTGCTGCAACTGCCGCAGCCGATCAACCTGCGCAAGCCGCTGCTTAAGCGAATAAAACTCCAGATGCGTAACGATCACCCGTACCGAACCGCCCGGAGCACGCAGCACAGCCTCAAGCGCGACCCGCTGCATCGACGGTGCTTCCGAATCCGCAGGCCACGGCAAAGAATGCCGGATCACACGCTCGACAGGCAGCCGCGTCGCGATCGCATTGCCGAACTGCCGCCGCGGCGCAGCCGGCGCATCGAGCTTCAGTGCGGGCAAATCCGCGCCGATCGCCTCCAGCACCGTGAAGCCGGGCAGGGCGTCGGCGATCTCGGCGAACTGGTCGTCGCCCGGATGTCCCGCCAGCACCGAAAAGCCGCGCGTGACTTCCTGCAGGCACAGCACGTCGAAATCGACGAGCCGCCGCGCCTCGTCGATCGTGCGCGACAGGTTCACGTCCCCGTGCGCACTGCGTCCCCACTGGACATTCCAGCTGATCAGTCGCATCGTCAAATCTCCGTCGGTGTGTGTCGTTCGTCTACAATCTCGTGTTTGGTCCCACTTTTACACAGTCTGTCAGGAAGTCGCAGGTGTCCGAAACTGTCCCCCACATTGGTAAAACGCGCTCGTCCAGAAAGAGCAAGCAGGCGCGCGAAGACGCAGCCGCTGGCCCCTTCAAGGCGCCCGAACTCGATATCCAGTCGCTCGACATGGAAGCGCGCGGCGTCGGCCGCACCGTCACGGAAGACGGCTCGCCCGGCAAGGTCATCTTCGTCGAGGGCGCGCTGCCCGGCGAACGCGTCACCTATTCGAGCTACCGGAAGAAGCCGAGCTTCGAACAGGCGCAGGTCGTCGATATCCTTAAAGAGAGCGTGATCCGTACCCGCCCGCAGTGCAAGTTTTTTGGCATCTGCGGCGGTTGTTCGATGCAGCATCTCGACGTTCGCGCGCAGATCGCCGTCAAGCAGCGCGTGCTCGAAGACAATCTGATGCATCTGTCGAAGCTGCGCCCGGAAACCGTGTTCCGGCCGATCCACGGTCCGTCGTGGGGCTACCGCTACCGCGCGCGTCTGACCGTGCGCAACGTCGCGAAGAAGGGCGGCGTGCTGGTTGGTTTCCACGAAAAGAAGAGCAGCTACGTCGCCGATATGACGAGCTGCGAAGTGCTGCCGCCGCACGTGTCCGACATGCTGGTGCCGCTGCGGCACATGGTCGAAGCGCTGTCGATTCGCGACCGCATGCCGCAGATCGAACTCGCTGTCGGCTCGTCGGTGACGGCGCTCGTGCTGCGCGTTCTGGAGCCGATCAACGAGGCCGACGAACAGGTCCTGCGCGATTTCGCCGATCAGCACAACGTCCAGTTCTGGCTGCAGCCGAAGGGTCCGGATACCGTCTATCCGTTCTACCCGCTCGATGCGCAACTCGATTACACGCTGCCCGAATACGGCATCCGGATGCCGTTCCGTCCCACCGACTTCACGCAGGTCAATCACCAGATCAACCGTGTGCTGGTTGGCCGCGCGCTGCGGTTGCTGGCGCCCGCGAAGACGGACCGCGTGCTCGATCTGTTCTGCGGCATCGGCAACTTTACGCTGCCGCTCGCGCGGATCTCGCGCGAAGTGGTCGGTATCGAAGGCAGTGAAGTGCTGACTTCGCGCGCGCTCGACAACGCGAAGGAAAACGGCGTCGACAGCCACACGTCGTTCGCGTCCCGCAACCTGTTCGAAGTCACCGCCGACGACATTCGCGCGCTCGGTCACTTCGACAAGTACCTGATCGATCCGCCGCGCGAAGGCGCGCTCGCGGTGTCGAAGGCGCTCGCGGACATTGCGCAGAGCGGCGAAGGGCCGTTGCCGAAGCGCATCGTCTACGTATCGTGCAACCCGGCTACGCTCGCGCGTGATGCGGGTCTGCTCGTGCACGAAGCGGGCTACCGGTTGAAGGGTGCGGGCGTCGTGAATATGTTCCCGCACACGTCGCACGTCGAGTCGATTGCGCTCTTCGAGCGTGACTGAACGTGACGGGCTGAAGCGTCCGCCATATGTGTAAAGGCGGAAACGTGGACGCCAGAAGCAAAAACGCCACGGTATGAACCGTGGCGTTTTTCTATGCGGTCAGGCGGCTCAGAACTGCCACCAAGACTTTTCCTTGCCCGGCCGGGCATGGCCCGTGATGTACGGGCTGTCCGGGAAGGTGCCCGCCAGGATGCGCTTCGTGTCGTCCGCAAGCTGCGGCTGATCCAGCTTCTGATACGACAGCATCATGATGTGCAGCGCGTCTTCGATCGCGGGCGCGTTCTTGTATTCCTTGATCGCGAGCTGCGCACGGTTGATGGCGGCCACATAGGCGCCGCGGCGGTAGTAGTAGTCCGCCGCGTGCACTTCGTGCGACGCGAGCGCGTTCACGATATAGCGCATGCGCTGGGCCGCGTCCGGTGCGTATTTGCTCTGCGGATACTTGTCGACGACGACCTTGAACGCGTCATACGACTCGCGAAGCGACTTCGGATCGCGCTCGCTCATGTCCTGGCCCGAGAAGCGGCCGAACAGGCCCAGATCGTCGTTGAAGTGGATCATGCCCTTCAGGTAATACGCGTAGGGAATGTCCGGGTGATCCGGGTGAAGCTGGATGAAGCGGTTGACGGCCTGGTCGGCGGCGTCCGTTTCGCTGTCCTTCCAGTTGCAGTACGCGACGTTGATCTGCGCCTGCTGCGCGAAGTGGCCGAACGGGTCGCGGCCTTCGAGTGCTTCGAAGTATTTCGCGCACTTGCCGAAGTCGCCGCCGCTCAAGGCGTCTTGCGCCTCCGTATATAATTTATTGTTGGTCCACGTGGCCGTTTCGTCGGTCTTTTCCGGCAGGCCGTGACAGGCCGCCACCAGCGTAACGGCCGCCATGGAAGCGCCATAGAGGGCTGCTTTCCTGGCCAGCTTTTGGGCCACCGTCTTTCGAACAGTTTGAGTAATGATGTTCAAGGCTCGCATTTTCCAGTCTAGCTTTACGTCCAGGTGACCCAGTCTCGATGACCCGTTCCAATACTCCGCGCCCCGGTCAGGGCGCGCGGAAGAGCAACAAAGATTATAGCCCAAGCGCCGACCCCGCCAACGTATCGGCAGGTGACCCGGGCGCCGATACCCTTGACGACGATCTCGTCGATGATGCGCTCGCCACACCGTCTGTATCCGCCGCGGAGCAAGGCTCCGCGCGGCGCGCAGACGAAACGCCGCGCGTCGTCACGGTGCCGTCCGAGCTTGCCGGCGAGCGGCTCGACAAGGTGCTCGCCAAAGTCTTTCCGGAGTTTTCACGCAGCCGGCTGCAAAGCTGGATCGAGGCGCAGCGTGTGCGCGTCGACGGACAGCCCGCGAAAATCCGGCAGCCGGTGCCGCTTGGCGCATCGATCGAGCTCGTGCCCGATCTGCTGCCCGAACAGCTCGCGTTCACGCCGGAACCCGTGCCGCTCGATATCGTCTACGAAGACGACACGCTCGTCGTGATCAACAAGCCGGCCGGCCTCGTCGTGCATCCCGCTGCCGGGAACTGGAGCGGCACGGTGCTCAACGGCCTGCTGCATCGCTATGGCGACGCGGCGGCGGGCTTGCCGCGCGCGGGCATCGTGCATCGGCTGGACAAGGAAACGTCCGGGCTGATGGTCGTCGCGCGCACGCTCGAAGCGCAAACCGATCTCGTGCGCCAGCTGCAGGCGCGCACCGTGAAACGCCGTTATCTCGCGCTCGTGTGGGGCAACATGCGCGACGAAGGCACGATCGACGCGCCGATCGGCCGCGATCCGCGCGAGCGCACGCGCATGGCCGTGGTGACGGGCGCATCGGGCAAGCCGGCGCGAACGCACTTCCGGCGCATCGATTCGGCGATATGGGAGCGCCAGCCCGTGTCGGCGATTCACTGCGATCTTGAGACGGGACGCACGCATCAGATCCGAGTGCATTGCGCGCACATCGGCCATCCGCTGCTGGGAGACCCGGTGTATGGACGCGCGCGCGGCAAGCGTTCGGTGGCGCCGCTGCCCGGCGGTTTCGCGCGCCAGGCGCTGCATGCATGGCGGCTCGCGCTGGTTCATCCACGCACGGGCCGCACGATGCAATGGCGCGCCGACGTGCCGGACGATATCGCTGAACTGTCCGAAGCGTTGGGCCTCGGCCGCGAGCACGAAGCCGCGTACCAGGAAGATTTCGACGAGTATGACGACGACTACGATGATGAAGCCGAAGCATCGATCGAAGATGACTACGACGATGAAGACGATGCCGACGACGAAGCTTCACCCGACAAGGACGACCGCGCATGACGCTGCCTGAACTGACCACGAACGACGTGCTGCGCCCCGAGTGGTCCGTGTCGCCACGCGTGCGGGCGCTCGTCACGACGCGCAACGGCGGCGTGAGCCTGCCGCCGTTCGGCACATGGCGCGATGGCGTCGATGGACCCGGCGGGCTGAATCTCGGCAGGAAGTCGGGCGACGATCCCGCGCATGTCGAAGCAAACCGCGCGCGTCTGATGACGCTGACAGCGCGCGATGAGGCCGCATGGCTCTCGCAGGTTCATGGCGCGACCGTCGTGAATGCGGACGATGTGCTGGCCGCCACACAGCGGGGCGAGCCGCTGATGCAAGCCGACGCCAGCGTGACCGACCGGACGGGCACGGTATGCGTGGTGATGATCGCCGATTGCATGCCCGTTCTGCTGTGCGATCCGCAAGGCCGCGCGGTGGGCGCCGCGCACGCGGGCTGGCGCGGTCTCGCGTCGGGTGTCGTGGAGAATACGGCGCAGCGTGTCGCGTCGCTCGCGGGCACTGACATGTCAGTGCTGCATGCTTATCTCGGCCCATGCATCGGCCCGCAGGCCTTCGAGGTTGGACCAGACGTGCGTGACGCCTTCATGAAGGGTGTCGGCGGCGCACAACGCGATATCGTCGCCAGCGCCTTCGTCGAGCACCCGCTGAACGCCGGCAAGTTCCTCGCGGATCTGCCGCGGCTCGCGCGTTGGCGTCTCGCGCAGATCGGCATCACGAACGTGACAGGCGGCGATCACTGCACGGTCACCGAACGCGAGCGTTTTTACTCCTATCGACGCGATCGCGAGACGGGCCGGATGGCCGCGCTGATCTGGCTCGCGGATCAATGAGAGGCGCGGCTAACTGCCGCTGGGCAAAGACAATTTTGCTGCACGCGGCCCGACGTCGAGAGGGGTCTTATGCAGTCTTATGCTGCACTGCGCGAAAATGAGAAGACCTACGCGGTTGCGCAGTGCATAAGCGTTCCGCGCATTCCCCCATCAGCCAGACGAGCCCGTAGTAACGGGCTCGTTTTGCATTGCACAGCACGATCGTTTCTTCCATCGGCAATTCGCTTTCATATACATCGGGAAAACGATGATGAAAAAATTATCGCAGTGCGGCAAAATCGGGAACAAGCATTGACATGCCTTGCGATGGGGCGCAAGAATGTTCTCCACCGGGCAAGGGCGTAACGCGGTCGCGATCCATTCGCGCCTGCCGCGCGAGTACCTGCCTCTCAACCCGTCCGCGAGGACCTTTCGGTTAAAAGCAGGCATGGCTGCATCTCAAACTTCCTCGACTTCTTCTCGCACGGACACCTCGTCGGACCGCACGCAGCAGCAAGCGGATGCGGCAGGGGTGCATCAATGGTTCGATGCCTGGATGAACGCATGGCGTTCGATAGGCGCACAGGCTGCAGCGAACGGCAATCCTTTTAGTGTCCCTGCTATGCCCGACCTCGCGAAAGCGGCGACGGCGCAGGCCGGTTCGCTGCCGTTTGCGAATCCCTTCTTCGAGCAACTAGCCAAACAGTTTGCGCAAACGCAAGCTCAACCGAACGGTCCGGCCGAAGGCCAGCCGTTCAACGCATTCTTCGGACAGGCGTTCAATCCTCAGTTCGCGCAACAGTTCACGCAGCAGCTCGCCGGGTTGAAGGTGCCGAGCGCATCGATCCCGTCCACGCGTCTTCAGCAGTTGCAGTCAGACTATTCGCGCGAAGCGATGCAGTTGCTGCAGCAGTCGACGCAGACAAGCTCATCGGGCATCGAGCTCAAGGACCGGCGCTTCAGTTCCGATGCGTGGAAGACGACGCCCGTCTACGCGTACACGGCGGCGTGGTATCTGCTGAACGCGCGTTATCTGCAGGAACTGGTCGATGCGCTCGAAACCGACCAGAAAACCCGCGAGCGCATCCGCTTCGCCGTGCAGCAATGGACGGCGGCCGCCTCGCCGAGCAACTTCTTCGCGCTGAATCCCGAAGCGCAAAAGACGCTGCTCGAAAGCAACGGCGAAAGCCTGCGCCAGGGCGTGATGAACCTGCTCAACGACATGCAGCGCGGCAAGATCTCGCAGACGGACGAATCGCGTTTCGTCGTCGGCAAGAATCTCGCGATGTCGGAAGGCTCCGTCGTGTTCGAGAACGAACTGATGCAGCTGATCCAGTACAAGCCGCGCACGGCGACCGTGTACGAGCGGCCGCTGCTGATCGTGCCGCCTTGCATCAACAAGTACTACATCCTCGATCTCCAGCCTGAGAACTCGCTCGTCGCGCACGCGGTCGAGTCGGGCCATCAGGTGTTTCTGATTTCGTGGCGCAACGCGGACCAGTCGATCGCCGAGAAGGGATGGGACGACTACATCGGTGACGGCGTGCTGGCCGCGATCGAAACCACGCGCCAGATCAGCGGCCGCGAGCAGATCAACACGCTAGGCTTCTGTATTGGCGGCACGCTGCTCGCCACGGCACTGGCCGTGGCGTCGGCGCGTGGCGAGCATCCCGCGGCATCGATGACGCTGCTCACGGCGATGCTCGACTTCGCCGACACGGGCATCCTCGACATCTTCGTCGACGAAGCGCATGTGCAGATGCGCGAGCAGACCATCGGTGGCAAGAACGGCACGCCGCCTGGTTTGATGCGCGGCCTGGAGTTCGCGAACACGTTCTCGTTCCTGCGTCCGAACGATCTCGTGTGGAACTACGTGGTCGACAACTACCTGAAGGGCCGCACGCCGATGCCGTTCGATCTGCTGTACTGGAACAGCGATTCGACGAGCCTGCCGGGTCCGATGTACTGCTGGTATCTGCGCAACACGTATCTGGAAAACAGGCTGCGCGAACCGGGCGCGCTGACCACGTGCGGCGAGAAGGTCGACCTGTCGCGCATCGACGTGCCGACGTTCATCTACGGCTCGCGCGAAGACCACATCGTGCCGTGGGAAACGGCGTATGCGTCGGTGCCGCTGCTGGCGGGGCCGCGCAAGTTCGTGCTTGGCGCGTCGGGCCATATCGCCGGCGTGATCAATCCGCCGTCGAAGAAGAAGCGCAGCTTCTGGTCGGTAGCGGGCGACGATAAAACGCTGCCCGAGAATCCCGCCGACTGGTTCGAAAGCGCGACGGAAACGCCCGGCAGCTGGTGGCCCGAATGGACGAGCTGGCTCGACCAGTTTGGCGGCAAGAAGGTGAAGCCCGCGGCGCAAGCGGGCTCGGCGGAGTTCCCGGTGATTGAGCCCGCGCCTGGCCGCTATGTGCAGCAGCGCGAATAATCGTTCGGGTGCCGAATCATTCGCATACGGTCGCCGTCGAAGTGAAAAGAGCGACCTCCGCCTGACGGATAACGAGTGACGACGGATGGAGTGAGACAGACGCTGTATCGCAGTAATGCTGACTTGACCGGATTAACAACTTTTGACGGGGTACTGTGGAGCATGTCGCCGCAGCCCCGGAGGAAACGAAAATGACTGACGTAGTGATCGTATCGGCGGCCCGCACGGCTGTCGGCAAATTCGGTGGGTCGCTGGCGAAGATTGCGGCGCCGGAATTGGGCGCCACGGTGATCCGCGCCGTGCTGGAGCGTTCGGGCCTCAAGCCCGAGCAGATAAGCGAAGTGATCTTGGGTCAGGTGCTGACGGCGGGTTCGGGACAGAACCCGGCGCGTCAGTCGCTGATCAAGGCCGGTCTGCCGATGGCAGTGCCCGGCATGACCATCAACAAGGTGTGCGGCTCGGGCCTGAAGGCCGTGATGCTGGCCGCCAACGCGATCATCGCGGGTGACGCGGACATCGTCATCGCGGGCGGCCAGGAAAACATGAGCGCGGCGCCGCATGTGCTGCCGGGCTCGCGTGACGGCTTCCGCATGGGCGACGCGAAGCTGATCGACAGCATGATCGTCGACGGCCTGTGGGACGTGTACAACCAGTACCACATGGGCGTGACGGCTGAGAACGTCGCGAAGGAATACGGCATTTCGCGCGAAGACCAGGACAAGTTCGCGGCGCTTTCGCAGAATAAGGCGGAAGCCGCACAGAAGGCCGGTCGTTTCGATGATGAAATCGTGCCGATCCAGATTCCGCAGCGTAAAGGCGATCCGCTGTCGTTCGCAACGGATGAATTCGTGCGCCACGGCGTCACGGCCGAATCGCTGGCGAGCCTGAAGCCGGCCTTCTCGAAGGAAGGCACGGTGACGGCCGCGAACGCATCGGGTCTGAACGACGGCGCGGCAGCGGTTGTCGTGATGTCGGCGAAGAAGGCTGAGGCGCTCGGTCTCACGCCGCTCGCGCGCATCAAGGCGTACGCGAACGCGGGCGTAGATCCGAAGGTGATGGGCATGGGCCCGGTGCCGGCATCGCGCCGCTGTCTGGAGCGCGCGGGCTGGGGCGTGAACGACCTCGACCTGATGGAAATCAACGAGGCATTCGCGGCGCAGGCGCTGGCCGTGCACAAGCAGATGGGCTGGGACACGTCGAAGGTCAACGTGAACGGCGGCGCGATCGCGATCGGCCACCCGATCGGCGCGTCCGGCGCCCGGATTCTCGTCACGCTGCTGCACGAAATGCAGAAGCGCGATGCGAAGAAAGGCCTGGCGTCGCTGTGCATCGGCGGCGGCATGGGCGTGGCGCTCGCGCTCGAGCGTCCGTAAGCGGTCGTTTCACAAGGAGGCCGCCGCGCGTGCCGGTGTCGCCTGACGGCGACTGGCAGCGCGGCGCGGTCCGATGCTTACGCGCCGTTGGCTGCATCGAACGCGCCGAACGCATCGGATATTGGAAGGCGAAGCACGAGGCGGCTGGCGTCTCGTAAAACGATAATGGAGTGTGTGTTATGTCACAACGAATTGCGTACGTAACGGGCGGCATGGGTGGCATCGGCACGAGCATTTGCCAGCGTCTTTTGAAGGACGGCTACAAGGTGATCGCAGGCTGCGGCCCGAATTCCCCGCGTCGCGTGAAATGGCTCGAAGATCAGAAGGCTCTGGGCTTCGACTTCGTTGCGTCGGAAGGCAACGTGGGCGACTGGGAGTCGACCAAGCTCGCGTTCGACAAGGTGAAGGCCGAGGTCGGTGAAATCGACATACTGGTGAATAACGCGGGCATCACGCGCGACGTCGTGTTCCGCAAGATGACGCATGAAGACTGGACGGCCGTGATCGACACGAACCTGACCAGCCTTTTCAACGTGACGAAGCAGGTGATCGACGGCATGGTCGAGCGTGGCTGGGGCCGCGTGATCAACATTTCGTCGGTGAACGGCCAGAAAGGCCAGTTCGGTCAAACGAACTATTCGACCGCGAAGGCGGGGATTCACGGTTTCACGATGGCGCTCGCGCAGGAAGTGGCCACCAAGGGCGTGACGGTCAACACCGTTTCGCCGGGCTACATCGGCACGGACATGGTGAAATCGATTCGCGCCGATGTGCTGGAAAAGATCGTCGCGACGATTCCGGTGCGCCGTCTGGGCACGCCGGATGAAATCGGGTCGATCGTTGCATGGCTGGCGTCGGACGAGTCGGGCTTCTCGACGGGGGCCGACTTCTCGCTGAACGGCGGCCTGCATATGGGCTGATCCGTGAGCGTCCTGTTTTGTCGCAGCAAGGACGAAGCGGGATGCTACATGGTTCAGATGTTTCTGGCGGCGTCTCGTACGCGCAGCGTTTCGCTGTGCGTGCGACAGGACGCCGTTTCTGCGCTTCATTCGCGCTCAAAGGCGTTACATGACCACTACTACAAAGAAAACAGCCGAACGACTCATTAAGAAATATCCGAACCGTCGACTGTACGATACAGAGACCAGCACTTACATCACGTTGACCGATGTGAAGCAGCTCGTGCTGGATCAGGAGGATTTCAAGGTCATCGATGCCAAGAGCAACGAAGACCTGACGCGCAGCATCCTGCTTCAGATCATTCTCGAGGAGGAGAGCGGCGGCCTGCCGATGTTCTCATCGATCATGCTGTCGCAGATCATCCGTTTTTACGGGCACGCGATGCAGGGCATGATGGGCACGTACCTGGAAAAGAACATCCAGGCGTTCATCGACATTCAGAGCAAACTCGCGGATCAGTCGAAGGGCCTGTACGAGGGCAAGACGATGAATCCGGAGGTCTGGTCGCAGTTCATGAACATGCAAGCCCCGATGATGCAGGGGATGATGACGAGCTATATCGAGCAGTCGAAGAACATGTTCGTGCAGATGCAGGAGCAGATGCAGAACCAGGCGAAGACGATGTTCAGCACGTTCCCGTTTACGCAGCCGACGCCGCAAGGGAATCCGGAGCCGGAGAAGAAGTAGGGCTGCGCGAGCGGGCTGCATACTCGAATCTGCCCGGCGGTGCGCGCCGGGCAGAGGGTCGTTTTCGGCATGTTGCGGCATGCAGTCTCAAACGGTTTATCCGCATGAGATGCCTGATTGAGATTAATTCTTGATATTTTGAGTTTCCTGATTTTTAGCTATATAAAATCAGAGTCGCTGGTGTTGACATGGGTGACCGATCAAAAAAATAGTATTAGCCTGGACATCAACCGTGGCTCGAGTCTCTCATCGAATATCGCTGATTAGCCCGACAAGCCTGAGTCCCCATCAAGAAGCGGCCGCATAAGCGGCTGTTTTCTATTTTACGGAGATCAAACGTTTGTCGTGGAACTCGAATATCAGCAAAACGAAATGCCGGGTTTATCCGGCGAATGGTCAAATTCAATTCCTCAGTGGCTTCGTCGCTAACGGATAATCCGCGTCTCGGTATTTCTCCTGGAGCGTGTCCGCCTTCGATCGTGCTGTGCTCCGGAATAGGAAGGCAGTTTACGGAGCGTACCAAAGTTGGTACGATTGATAAGTCACAGGCGCGGCTGATTCCGCGCACCCGATCGATTGTCATTGTCCTTTCCGTTTGCTTTTTTCAGACTGACACGGGCGATGAACCTGTGCGTCAATGGCTTCGGGATCTCGAAGCCCAAGACAGGAAAATGATCGGTGAGGATGTGAAGACCGTGCAGTTCGGCTGCCCGCTTGGGATGCCGCTGGTCCGCAAGATGGGGCGTGATTTGTGGGAGATTCGCATTACGCTGCCGCAGCGGATCGCGCGTGTGCTGTTCACCGTGGCGGACGCGAAGATGATTTTGCTACACGGTTTCATCAAAAAATCGCGGGCTACGCCGCAAGCAGATCTGGATCTTGCAAAAGACAGATTACGGCAGTTGCAAAGCAGTTAAGCACGAACGAGGTGTGTGATGGCAAGCAAGCACGTAGGTGCGAATTTCGACGATTTCCTTGCCGAGGAATCGCTGCTTGAGGAAGTCACGGCTACGGCCATGAAGCGCGTTATCGCCTGGCAGATCGAGCAGGAAATGAAGGCGCAGAATCTGACCAAGACCCGAATGGCTGCAAAGATGAATACGAGTCGTGCGGCGTTGAACCGGTTGTTGGATCAGAGCGACACGAGCCTCACGCTGACAACGCTGGCAAGCGCCGCGAATGCGCTCGGAAAGAAGTTCAGATTCGAACTTGCTTCGTAAGACCCAGTGCCGGATGTCGACGTGACTTTCCACGCGCGCGTTTCGGGCGTGATGCCCACTAACCGCCGCACCGCACGCCGCTCAACTCCTCTCACGGTATAATTCGAGGTTGCTTGCGCGGGCCCAGCCGACTTCCCACAAGATCCACATGGCCCCATTTCGCGACGGTCCTCGCCACGAGGGCACCGTCGCACGGTGCACCCACGTTTGCCGCGATTCCGGCGCCCGGGCTGCACGCCCAAGCCCTCCTATATCGCGTCACTCATCGCTCTCGCCGGACCATTCTCTATGTCGCAGACTTCCACCCCCGCCGCGCCGACCGCTTCGACTCCTAAGGTCGGGTTCGTTTCCCTCGGATGCCCGAAAGCCCTCGTCGATTCCGAACAGATCATCACGCAACTGCGCGCCGAGGGCTACGAAATCTCCGGCACCTATGACGGCGCGGACCTCGTCGTCGTCAACACCTGCGGCTTTATCGACGAAGCCGTCCAGGAAAGTCTCGATGCCATCGGCGAAGCGCTCACGGAGAACGGCAAGGTGATCGTCACCGGCTGCCTCGGCGCGAAGCAGAGCGCGAGCGGCTCGAACCTGATCGAGGAAGTGCATCCGAAGGTGCTCGCCGTGACAGGCCCGCATGCGCTCGGCGAAGTGATGCAGGCCGTACACAGCCACCTGCCGAAACCGCACGATCCGTTCGTCGATCTCGTGCCCGCTGCCGGCGTCAAGCTCACGCCGCGTCACTATGCGTATCTGAAGATTTCCGAAGGCTGCAACCACCGCTGCACGTTCTGCATCATCCCGTCGATGCGCGGCGACCTGGTGTCGCGTCCTGTCGCGGAAGTCATGCTCGAAGCGGAGAACCTGTTCAAGTCGGGCGTGAAGGAACTGCTCGTCATTTCGCAGGACACGAGCGCCTATGGTGTCGACGTCAAATATCGCACCGGTTTCTGGAACGGCAAGCCGATCAAGACGCGCATGACGGACCTCGTCGGCGCGCTCGGCGAACTCGCTGCGCAGTACGGCGCGTGGGTGCGTCTGCACTACGTGTATCCGTATCCGAGCGTTGACGAAGTGATTCCGATGATGGCGGAAGGCGCGCTGAAGGGACACGTGCTGCCGTATCTCGACGTGCCGTTCCAGCATGCGCATCCCGAAGTGCTCAAGCGCATGAAGCGTCCCGCGAACGCCGAGAAAGTGCTCGAGCGCGTGCGCGCATGGCGCGAAATCTGTCCGGACCTGACCATTCGCAGCACGTTTATCGCGGGTTTCCCTGGTGAGACGGAAGAGCAGTTCGAAACGCTGCTCGACTTCATCCGCGAGGCGGAACTCGATCGCGTCGGTTGCTTCGCGTATTCGCCTGTCGAAGGCGCGGGTGCGAACGAACTCGACGGCGCGCTGCCCGATGAAGTCCGCGAGGCACGCCGCGCGCGCTTCATGGAAGTCGCGGAAGAAGTATCGGCGAAGCGCATCGCGCGCAAGATCGGCAAGACGCTGAAGGTGCTCGTCGACGAGATCAATCCCGACGGCGGCATCGGCCGTACGGCGGCGGATGCGCCGGAGATCGACGGTGTCGTCTATATCGCGCCCGCGACCAAGGCGTCGAAGCGCTACAAGGTCGGCGATTTCGTGTCGGTGAAGATCACGGGTGCCGACGGCCACGATCTGTGGGGCGAGGTCTAAGCAATGCTCTCGAACACACCGTCCATCCTCGCGCTCGGCGAGGCAATGGTCGAATTCAACCAGTCCGGCAAAGACCAGCCCACGTACCTGCAGGGCTTCGGCGGCGACACGTCGAACTTCTGCATCGCGGCTGCGCGGCAGGGCGCGTCGACGGGTTTCGTATCGGCTGTCGGTAGTGACCCGTTCGGGCGTTTGCTGCTCGATCTGTGGCAGCGCGAGCAGGTCGATACCTCGTTCGTGCGCGTCGACGATCAGGCGCCGACAGGCGTGTATTTTGTGTCGCACGGACCGTCCGGCCATCAGTTCGACTATCTGCGCGCGGGTTCGGCGGCGAGCCGCTACGCGCCGCGCGATCTGCCGCTCGACGCGATCGCCGCCGCGAAGGTCATCCATCTGTCCGGTATCAGTCTCGCGATCAGCGTGAGCGCCTGCGATGCCGCGCTCGCCGCGATCACGCACGCGCGCGCGAACAAGGTGCTCGTGAGCTTCGACACGAACTTGCGCCTCAAGCTGTGGCCGCTCGCGCGGGCGCGCGCCGTGATGCTCGAAGCGATCCGTCAGACGGACATCTGCCTGCCCAGCTGGGACGACGTCACCGAACTGACGGGTTTGACGGAGCGCGACGACATCGTCGATTTTCTGCTCGCGCAAGGCCCGCGCGTCGTCGCGCTGAAACTCGGCAAGGAAGGCTCGTATATCGCGACGCCTGACGAGCGCCGCGTCGTGCCCGGTCACGTCGTCAACGCCGTCGATGCGACGGGCGCGGGCGACTGCTTCGGTGGCGCGTTCATCGCGCGCATTGCTGCCGGGGACGATCCGTTCCAGGCCGCGCGCTACGCGAACGTCGCGGCCGCGCTGTCGACGCAAGGCTTCGGCGCCGTCGCGCCGATCCCCGATCGCGCGACGGTCGAAAAGCTTCTCGGCGCCTGAGCGCACACTGAAGCGCGCGCAGTTCGCCAGCACGGCAGCACACTGGCGTCAGATTCAGCGCGGAGATCCGGCAACTCGGGTATGTTCAGTAGGGCAAGGTCATGCGCATCTTCAACGAAGCACATGACATTCATCTGAGACAAAAGAGAGGAGCAAGCGATGCAACGTGAAGTGGTGGTAGTGAGCGGCGTGCGCACGGCAATCGGCGACTTCGGCGGTAGCCTCAAGGACTTCGCGCCGACGGATCTCGGCGCCCGCGTGGTGCGCGAGGCGTTGTCGCGGGCGAGCGTCTCCGGCGACGAAGTCGGTCATGTCGTGTTCGGCAATGTGATCCATACCGAGCCGAAGGACATGTACCTTGCGCGCGTCGCGGCGCTCAACGGCGGCGTCGCGCAGCATGCGCCCGCGCTAACTGTGAACCGGTTGTGCGGCTCGGGCCTGCAGGCAATCGTATCGGCGGCGCAATCCGTGTTGCTCGGGGACACGGATATCGCGATCGGCGGCGGCGCGGAAAGCATGAGCCGCGCGCCGTACATCATGCCGTCGGCGCGCTTCGGCCAGCGGATGGGCAACGCGAGCATCGTCGACATGATGCTCGGCGCGCTGCACGACCCGTTTCAGACGATCCACATGGGCGTAACCGCCGAGAACGTCGCAAAGAAATACGACATCTCCCGCGACACACAGGACGCGCTCGCGCTCGAATCACACCGCCGCGCGGCGAAGGCGATCGAAAGCGGCTACTTCAAGGAACAGATTCTCCCCATCACGATCGCGTCGAAGAAGGGCGACACCGTTTTCGACACGGACGAGCACGTCCGCATGAACGCGACGGCCGACGACTTCGCGAAACTGAAGGCCGTGTTCGCGAAGGAAAACGGCACGGTCACGGCGGGCAATGCGTCGGGCATCAACGACGCGGCGGCGGCTGTCGTGCTGATGGAGCGCAGCGTCGCCGAGAAGCGCGGCGCGAAGCCGCTCGGCCGGCTGGTTGCGTACGCGCATGCGGGCGTCGATCCGAACTACATGGGCATCGGCCCCGTGCCCGCGACGCAGAAGGCGCTGGAGCGCGCCGGCCTGAAAGTCGGCGATCTCGACGTGATCGAAGCGAACGAAGCGTTTGCCGCGCAAGCCTGTGCCGTCAGCAAGGAACTAGGCCTCGATCCCGCGAAGGTGAACCCGAACGGCTCGGGCATTTCGCTCGGCCATCCGATCGGCGCGACGGGCGCACTGATCACCGTCAAGGCGCTGTACGAACTGCAGCGTATCGGCGGCCGTTATGCGCTCGTGACGATGTGCATCGGCGGCGGGCAGGGCATTGCAGCGATCTTCGAGCGGATCTGATCCGTTCGAGAGACGGGACGGCGCGGCGGCGACGTGGTGTTTCGCCGCTCCGTCTCTGAACGAACTTGCGGTATAACCGGTCGAAGCGGGTTCTCGCGGTGTCAGGCGTTAACAGGACGCCAAACAGGACACCAAACAGGACGCCAAACAGGACGCCAAACAGGACGCCAAACAGGACGCCATCAAGCCGGTTGAAAGGAAATAACGGATGCAGGAAACCAGGTCGAAACACAGGGCGTCGTGGCCCGCGATGATCGCGGCTGCGGCATTGGCTGTCGCGGCGGCGATGCCTGTCGCGACTCACGCGGAAAGCGACGCCGTCAAGGAGCTCGCGGCGCCGCCGCCGATCCAGCTGCCGCTCAAGCCCAGCCCCGAGTTCGCGAAGTTTCCGCAGTACGCGGGCACGCTCGGCAAGCGTCAGATCGTGCTGCGGCTGGGCGCGAAAACCGACGATCCCTCCGGCGTACATGGCGAATATCAGTTCGCCGACACGGGCGAAGTGATCCTGATCGCGGGCGACCGCGACGGCGATACGCTCGAAGTCGAAGAGTCGAACGACGGCACGCATATCACGGGCAACTGGGTCGGCAAATTCGCCGCCGATGGCTCGATCGAAGGCGAACGGATGAACGTCGACGATTCCAATCCGCTGGAATTTTCGTTGCGGCCGCTCGCAGCGGGGCAGAAAGCGCCGCCGGCTGCGCCCGTGCAGGCTCAGAAGCCGGCACAACAGCCAACGCAAACGCCAACGCAGCAACCCGCGCAGCCGCGCACCGGCGGCCAGCCCGTCAACGGCGTGAACAATCTGACGATCGGCGAATAGGCGCCGCGCGCGTCACTGACGAATCCAACTTTCTTTGACCATGACTCAAAAGACTCCGAAGCACGGCTTGCAGACCCGCATCGTCCAGCCGAACGATCAGATGACGCCCGGTTGGGAATCGTTTTCGGTGCCCGTTGCGCGCGCCTCGACGGTCGTTTTTCCGGACCTCGCAGCGATGCGCGCGCTCGACTGGCGCAACGACGCGCAATGGCGCTACGGCCTGCACGCAACGCCGACTTCGATCGCGCTCGCACAGCGCCTTGCTGCCCTCGAAGGCGGCAATCATGCGCTGTTGCAGCCGTCGGGGCTGTCGTCGATTTCGAACGTGTACTTCGGCCTCGTGAAATCGGGCGACGACGTGCTGATCCCCGACAACGTCTATTCGCCGAACCGCGATCACGCCGAGTGGCTCGCGAAGGACTTCGGCATCACCGCGCGCTACTACGATCCGATGATCGGCGCGGGCATCGCCGACCTGATCCAGCCGAACACGAAGCTCATCTGGCTCGAAGCGCCCGGCTCGGTGACGATGGAAGTGCCCGACATTCCCGCGATCACGGCCGTCGCCCGCGCGCGTGGTGTCGTCACGGCGATCGACAACACGTGGTCGGCAGGTCTGTCGTTCCGTCCGTTCGAGCACGGCGTCGACATTTCGATGCAGGCGCTCACGAAGTACCAGTCGGGCGGCAGCGACGTGCTGATGGGCGCGACGATCACGGTCGACCGCGATCTGCATCTGAAGCTGAAACTGGCGCGCATGCGCATGGGCATCGGCGTGTCGGCGGACGATTGCTCGCTGATCCTGCGCAGCCTGCCGTCGATGAAAGTGCGTTTCGAGCAGCACGATAAAAGCGCGCTCGAACTCGCGATGTGGCTGAAGACGCGTCCGGAAATCGCCGTGGTGCTGCATCCTGCGTTGCCCGATTGCCCGGGCCATGAATTCTACGAACGCGACTTCACGGGCGCAGGCGGGCTGTTCTCGGTCGTGTTCGACGCGCGCTATACGCCGGAACAGATCGACAGGTTCTGCGAATCGCTGGAACTGTTCTCGCTCGGCTGGAGCTGGGGCGGGGCGCAAAGTCTGGCGATGCCGTACAACGTCGCGTCGATGCGCACCGAATCGCAATGGCCGCATCACGGCACGCTGGTGCGCTTCTACGTCGGTCTTGAAGAAGAAGCGGATCTGCGCGCGGACATCGAGCGTTGCCTCGTCGCGTTGGGTTGAACCTGTCGCGTGTGAAGCGCGCGTAGCGCTTCATCGCGCCAGAAGCAAAAAGGCCCGCTCGGTTTCGAGCGGGCCTTTTGATTTTTGTCCAGCGTGAATCAAACACGCTGGCTCAGAAAAGCCGCAACAGTCCGTCCAGTCCGACGTGATTGAATGCGACGCTCGCCGCTTGGCGCACAACCGGCTTCGCGCGAAACGCGACCGATAGACCCGCCGTCGCCATCATTTTCAGATCGTTCGAGCCGTCGCCCATCGCAATCGCGCGGGTCGGCTCGATGCCGAGCTTGTCGCACGCTTCGCGCAGCGTGCGCGCCTTGACGTCGGCGTTGACGATCTCGCCGAGCACACGGCCCGTCAGCTTGCCGTCGACGATTTCCAGCGTGTTGGCACGCGTGAAATCGAGACCGAGACGCGCTTGCAGCTTGTCGGTGAAGAACGTAAAGCCACCCGATACCAGCAGCGTCTTCATGCCCGCCGCCTTCGCGCCCGCCAGCATCTTTTCCGCGCCGGGCGATAGTTGCAGACGTTGTTCGTAGACCTTTTCGAGCGCGCTCGCATCGAGGCCTTTCAGCAGCGCGACGCGGCGCGTCAGGCTCTCGTTGAAGTCCTTGATCTCGCCGCGCATCGACGCTTCCGTGATCGCCGACACTTCCGCCTTCAGGCCGCAAAAATCCGCGATTTCATCGATGCATTCGATCGTGATCAGCGTCGAATCCATGTCCATGGCGACGAGGCCGAAGTCGGTCAAACGTCGGCCCGCTTCGACGAACGCATAGTCGAGCGCATGGGTCCCGCAGTAGACGTCGAGGTCGGCCCGCTGCCCGAGGTCTGCGTTCTCGATGCGCACCGCGCACGGATCGATCACGGTGAGATTCGAGCCGCGCGACAGCGCGACGAGCGGCTTGTGGTGTTCGACGGCAAGCGGCGTGAGGCTTTGGATGACGAGATTCATGTCGACGCGGGCAATGGGCAGCAGCAGGAAGTTACGGAAAACGCTCATTGTAACGGTTCCGTGCGACGCGGCTGCGCAGGCGAGGGTGGCGCGTCTTGCGGATGGCATCGACGCGTCGTGCGTTTTCGTTTCACGGAACGCGATCGTAGTGATCGACGCTATCTCATAAATATCCCGCTATTAATACTTGGTACTACGGAATGAATGGACGAGCCAAGCGGGGTTTACCACGTGGCTTTTTATTGATTCGGATCGCTAATATTCTCTGCGTTGTTTGACAGCATATCGGCAGATGTCGCCGCTTGTCAGATGACAGGCGGTTGTTATGCGCCTGTCGGAAGTCTGCTTGCTCGACTGTAGGACTAAGAAAACTCCAGGGAACAACAGGGCGATTATGGACACTCGCATCATCGAACATCTTGTATCGACGCCGACATGGTCCGCGCGCGCGGCCTCGGTGTGGATCGCGTCGCTTTCGACGGCGCTGATTCTCACGGCCTGCGGAGGCGGGGCAGGGCAAGTCTCGCCGGACGTATCGGGCGGCAACGTAGACAACAACGGCGCCGTTGCGCCCGTTGCTGCTTCCAGCGCAAGCGACGCCAGCGCCACGACACCCGATCAGGCCGCCTCGGACGCCACTACCGCGTCCGACGCTACGCCCGCCAGCGACGCAAGCGCCACGCCCGCGCCAGGCTTCCAGGTCGGCACGACGACCGTGGACCCGGCACTGCCGCCTGGACCGACCTTGCCGACACCCACACAAATCTGTCAGACGCTGCCCGCCACACTGACAGCGCAAGCGTACGACCTGCTCCCCGAAAGCGCCGACGCTGCCAACACAGCCCCTGACACCACGCGCATCCAGGCCGCGCTGACGGCATGCACGAACGCCGCGAGCACAGGCCTTTCGACGAACAAGGTCGTGCGTCTGACGTCCGGCGCGAATGGGGCGAACGCGTTCCTGTCCGGCCCGCTGAATCTGCCAAGCGGCGTCACGCTGTGGATCGACAGGCGCGTGACCTTGTTCGCATCGCGCGATCCACGCCAGTTCGACAAGACCCAAGGCACGGCGAGCTGCGGCCTGATCACTGCCAGCGACAACGGCTGCAACGCGCTGATCACAGCCGCGAAGACGAGCAACAGCGCGGTCGTCGGCGACGGCACGATCGACGGGCGCGGCGGCAGCCAACTGGTCAGCAGCGTGCGCGACGATCCCAATCTGCTCACGCGCGCCGATGGCTCCGCGATGAGCTGGTGGGATATCGGCTATGAAGCGAACGTCGTGCAGAACAAGTCGCAGAACAACCCGCGTCTCATCCATCAACAACGGCAGCAACTTCACGCTGTATCGCGTGACGTTGCAGAACGCGCCGAAGTTTCATGTCGTGCCGAGCGGCGTGCAGGGCTTCACTGCGTGGGGCGTCAAGATTTACACACCGACGGCCGCCTACGAGGCGATGAACAACTACAAAGGCGTGCCGTACAGCACCGTCAATGCAAAGAACACCGACGGCATCGACCCCGCGAGTTCAGGGCCGGTCACGAGCAATCCGGAAGGCAGTATGACTTCCTGCGGGACAGAGGCTGGCCCGCCGCGAAGGAATCAATCGCGGGTTAGCATGACTGCCAGAGCCGCACGGTGCGGACGTACCGCACCCGGCGATTTCCGACGCGGAGGAATTGAAATGAACGCCCCCCACTCGTAGCGGCAAGAGACGAGAGTCGTGGGCCCTCACCAGACCGCCGGTACCGGAATGTCCCAAATGGGGGGATCATGACGATCTCCCCAGACAACAAGGAGCGTCCGCCATGAATCCCACCCCAGTTGGCGTCGACATCGCAAAATCGGTGTTTCAGGTGCACTACGTCGATCCGGAGTCCGGAGAAATCGTGAACAAGCGGATCAAGCGAGCCAGGTTCCTTGAGTATTTCGCCAATCGCCAGCCTTGTCGGATCGGTATGGAGGCGTGTGGCGGTGCACATCACTGGGCTCGCCAATTGATCAGGATGGGGCATCAGGTCAAGCTGATGCCGGCCAAGTTTGCCAAGGCGTTCAATATCCGCAACAAGAGCGATGCCGCGGATGCACGTGCACTTTGGCTGGCAGTTCAGCAACCCAGCAAGGCCGTCGCGGTAAAGACTGAAGCACAACAGGCCGTACTGGCGCTTCACCGCATGCGCCAGCAACTGGTGAAGTTCCGCACGATGCAGATCAACAATCTGCGCGGTCTGCTCACCGAGTATGGCGAAGTAATGGGCCAGGGCCGTGCCGCGCTCGACAACGCCATGCCGGGTGTACTGGAACGGGTTGCCGAGCGCCTGCCGGCCGTCCTGATCGACACGCTGCGTGAACAGTGGGACGGGCTGACAAAGCTGGACCAGCAGATCGATGAGATTGAGCGGCGGCTGCGTCGGTGGACTCAGCAAGACAGCGCCGTCAAGGCACTTACCGACATTCCCGGCGTGGGAGCGCTGACAGCCTCAGCAGCCGTGGCGACAATGGGCGATCCGAACGCATTCAGATCGGGGCGCGAGTTCGCGGCATGGGTCGGCCTTGTACCCAAGCAAACGGGATCGGGCGGCAAGGTCATCCTGCTAGGCATCAGCAAGCGCGGTGACACCTATCTGCGCACGCTGCTCATCCATGGTGCGCGCTCCGTGTTACGTCACGCAAAATCCCCCAGCGCCTGGCTGCAGGACATCCGCAAACGCAGACCATCAAACGTCGTGACCGTTGCGCTCGCCAACAAGATCGCAAGGACAATCTGGGCGATTCTGGCTCACGGTCAGCCGTACCGGAGCGATCACGTGAGCACAAAACTGGCGTAATCACGGGGCCTTAACACTGAAAATTGACCACCACGGCACGCGAATGACTCGTTAAAAGGTTGCGATGGCAATCGAGTGGATGACAACACAGGTCGGACCAGGACTCGCCAAACCTGAATGCTGGCAAGAGCTCCAAGCTCGTCGGAGGAATGAGGTGCGAGTCAGCGAATTTCATCGTGGCCAGCAGCCCATACAGCTGCATCAGGCCGGATATAGAGCTGCAAGCGCCTGGCTGCAGGACATCCGCAAACGCAGACCATCAAACGTCGTGACCGTTGCGCTCGCCAACAAGATCGCAAGGACAATCTGGGCGATTCTGGCTCACGGTCAGCCGTACCGGAGCGATCACGTGAGCACAAAACTGGCGTAATCACGGGGCCTTAACACTGAAAATTGACCACCACGGCACGCGAATGACTCGTTAAAAGGTTGCGATGGCAATCGAGTGGATGACAACACAGGTCGGACCAGGACTCGCCAAACCTGAATGCTGGCAAGAGCTCCAAGCTCGTCGGAGGAATGAGGTGCGAGTCAGCGAATTTCATCGTGGCCAGCAGCCCATACAGCTGCATCAGGCCGGATATAGAGCTGCAAGCCCATCCTGTTCCGTCAGAACACACGAAAGTCCTTGCAAACGGGGGCGTTCATATAGCCAGCATGGAAGACGATAGCACCCTTTACGTGGGTCTTGATGTTCATAAGGATTCGATCACGGTCGCCTATGCCCTTGGAGCGGGCGAGGTTGAACTGCTCGGCAAGATCGGTACTACGCAGGCCGACGTGGAGCGGTTGTGCAAACGACTGCAGTCCAAGGCGCGCCACATACGCGTCGTCTATGAGGCAGGCCCCTGCGGGTACGGGCTTTACAGGAAGCTCATCCAGAAGGGATTCGAGTGCATGGTGTGCGCACCGTCGCTGATTCCCCGCAAGCCAGGTGAGCACATCAAGACTGACCGACGTGATGCCGTCAAGCTCGTCCGATCGCTGCGTGCCGGCGACCTGTCGGCCGTATACGTCCCCAGCGTCGACGATGAAGCATTCCGGGATCTGGCTCGCGCATGGGTGATTGCCAAGGACGACCTCAAGCGCGCACGGCAACGGGTAAAAGCCTTTCTGCTTTCGCACGGCGTGCGCTACACCGGCTCTGCCGACTGGGGGCCGGCGCACCGACGCTGGCTGAGCGCATACAGCTTCGACAGTGCGTGGCAGCAGTTTGCGTTTGAAGAGCTACGTCGCGCGATCGAAGACCGGCTCGCACAATGTGACCGGCTGGAGTCTGCGCTGCGTGAGGCAGTCGTTAACTGGCGCTTCTATCCCGCCGCCCTGGGCCTGCAGGCGATGCGCGGTGTCCAGTTCACCACGGCAGTGGGCATGCTCGCCGAGCTGGGCGATCTCTCACGCTTCGTGCACCCACGCCAGTTGATGGCGTGGCTCGGGGTGACGCCCTCCGAGCACTCATCGGGCGGCAAGCGTCGTCAGGGCAGCATCACTAAAAGCGGCAACAGTTATGCAAGAAAGCTGTTAGTTGAAGCTGCATGGAGCTATCGCCACCCTGCGCGTGTGAGCCCCGATATTCAGCGTCGTCACGAAGGTTTGCCTAAACCGATTGTAGATCGAGCCTGGGACGCACAGGTGCGCTTATGCCGACGCTATCGCAAACTCGTTGCGCGCGGCAAGCAGAAGAATATCGCCGTAGTCGCAGTTGCCCGTGAACTCAGCGGATTCATCTGGGACATCTGCCGGCTCTCCTTGTCGCTGGCCATACCGCGCGAGACACAGATGCCGTGATGCACAGCAATGCCCTGCGTCTGCATCCACCGTAACGACACGTGCAGGAGTTTCCTGAAGGCGGCGTAGCCCGGCACACGAGTAACCCGCGACCAGGGTAGGCAACGGATCTCATCCGACTTGCGGTGGTAGGTAGCGGAAGGCTCATTGGGCGGACATCTGTAATGCGGTAGCCAATCCGCGGATATCAGCTTGATCCACCGTCGAGATTTACTGCTACGTCGCCCTCAGGAAATTCAAACATTGAAAACACAGAACCGATCATGTTGACACCAGAAGTCATATCAACCCTGGCAAGCTCACGGGCGACGCGAGCAACATGCTCATCGCCTACACGTCGATCCGCACGGGCGACGACAACATGGCGATCAAGGGCGGCACCGCGCCCGTCAACGGCCGCACGTACAACATCACCGTCGCGCACAGCCACTTTTACGAAGGGCATGGGATGTCGATCGGCAGCGAGTCGGCGGGATCGGACAACGGCGTGGCCAACGTGGACGTGACGCCCGTGGGTGGCGTGTACCCGAGCGTGAGCAATGTGAATGTGTACGACCTGACTATCGACGGCGCGGACAACGGCTTGCGCATCAAGTCCGACTGGAGCCGCGGCGGCCTCGTGTCGAACATCCACTATTCGAACGTTTGCATTCGCACGGGCAACCAGACGTCGAACCCGCAGGCGCTGATTTTCTCGCCGTACTACAGTCCCACGAAAAGCCTCGGGCTGTATCCGAATCTGCAAGGTATCGTGCTCGACGGCATCCGCATCGTCAACGCATCGAACACCACGTTCCAGGGCTTTAATTCGGCCAGTCCGGTTCTGCTTGGCTCGGGCTGGTCGGCGGGAACGATTGGGTTTCCGAATCCGCCCGTGGTCAGTCCGTTGCTGATTTCGCTGAACAACGTCGTCGCAGATATGCCGCCGCTCAGCACGACCGTTGCGGACGCGCAGTTTTCGATTGGCGAAGGCGGCACGACGTTGCCGTTGCAAGCCGGCAGCGGCGTGACATTGACGCGGGCGGCGGGCGCGCAGGTGTCGCCGGTCGATTGCAGCAAGGCCTTCGTGCCGTTCCCGGCGAAGTCGTGACATAACGAGGCGGGCGTGACTCGCATCGACGCCACGGCCCGCAAGCAAGACGGCGTCGGCATGGTTCATACTGACGGCTCGAAACGTTCAGCCGCGCTCGCGGCGAAGATCAAAAAGGAGACGCCCATGCACCCGTCCAACGCGACGTCGAACGATGCCGACATCGCTCGCCAGTTCGACTTGCGACACCTCGACGCGTCGTTTCACGCGGACCCGTATCCCGTCTATCACGCGCTGCGCACGCACGAGCCCGTCAAGCGCCTGCCGGACGGCTCGCTCTTCCTCACGCGCTATCGCGACGTGCAGGCTGTCTATCGCGATCCGAAGACGTTCAGCTCCGACAAGAAAGTCGAGTTCGCGCCGAAATACGGCGCGACGCCGCTCTTCGAGCATCACACGACGAGCCTCGTGTTCAACGATCCGCCGCTGCATACACGCGTGCGCAAGCTGATCGCAGGCGCATTGACGGCGCGTGCGATTGCCGCGATGGAGGACGGGCTGGTGGATCTCGTCGATGGCTTGCTCGACCGTGCTGCCGAGCGCGGCGAGATCGATCTGATCGGCGACTTCGCGGCGGCGATTCCCGTCGAAGTGATCGGCAATCTGCTCGACGTACCGCACGACGAACGCGAGCCGCTGCGCGACTGGTCGCTTGCAATTCTCGGTGCGCTCGAACCTTCGCTCACGCCGGCGCAACACGAGCGCGGCAATCGCGCGGTGACGGAATTCGTCGCGTATCTGAAGGGTCTCGTCGCGCGACGCCGTGCCGCGCCCGGCGACCCGCAGCACGACGTGCTCACGCGCCTGATCCAGGGTGAAGCCGATGGCGAGCAGTTGTCCGAAGTCGAACTGCTGCAGAACTGCATCTTCATCCTGAACGCTGGCCACGAAACGACGACCAATCTGATCGGCAATGGCCTCGTCACGTTGAGCGCATGGCCGGACGAACGCGATGCGTTGCTGCGCGAGCCAACGCTGATCGACAGCGCCGTCGAGGAATGCTTGCGCTTCGAGAGTTCGAACCAGCTCGGCAACCGGATGACGATGCTCGATACGGAAATCGGCGGCGTGCCGGTGGCGGCGGGCACACCCGTCACGCTGTGCATCGGCGGGGCGAACCGTGATCCCGAGCAGTTTGCGCAGCCGGACCGCTTCGACATCCGGCGCACGCCGAACCGGCATCTCGCGTTCGGCTTCGGCATTCATCAATGCGCGGGACTGTCGCTTGCGCGCCTCGAAGCGCGCATCGCCATTGGACACTTCGTGCGGCGCTTTCCTTCATATCGAATCAGCGGCGAGCCGACACGCGGCGGACGCGTGCGCTTTCGTGGCTATGCGGCCGTGCCGTGCGCGGTCGAGTGAAATCTGCGCACCATAAGCGCAGACTCGAAGCGGTGTTCCGGCATCCGTAGCTTTTTCCGCCGCTGAGGCAAGACTTACAGCGGGATTGCGTCGCGTAGCTGCGACCGTCCCTTGGCGGCATAGCGCGGCGTGCATAGCGGCTCGCGTCGGCGCTGGGCACGCTTGCTGCTTCTTACGGAGTTCAACTTCCGGGAGCGCGCGATGGCTCATATGATCTGGAAAGGCGCGATCAGCTTCGGTCTCGTCCATGTGCCGGTGCAACTGTATCCGGCGACCAAGTCCGAAAAAGTCGGCTTCAATCTGCTCGACAAGCGCACGATCGATCCCATCGGTTATCGGCAGATCAACAAGCGCACGGGCAAGGAAGTGACGCGCGAGAACATCGTGCGGGGCTACGAGTACGAGAAAGACCGATACGTCGTGCTGACCGACGAGGAAATTCGCGCGGCCAACCCCGAGTCGACGCAGACCGTCGACATTCTCGCGTTCGTCGATGCGCCCGATATCCCGTTTCTCTATCTCGACACGCCGTACTACCTCACGCCCGACCGTAAGGGCGAGAAGGTGTACGCGCTGTTGCGCGATGCGATGAAGGCCACGGGCAAGATCGGCGTCGCGAATGTCGTGATGCACAACAAGCAGCATCTGGCCGCGCTGATTCCTGTCGGGCCGATGCTCGCGCTCAACACGCTGCGCTGGGCCTCGGAAGTGCGCCCATTCGACGAGTTCAAGGTGCCTGACGAAAGCGCGAAGAAATCCGGCGTGACGTCTCGCGAGTTGGACATGGCGAAAAAGCTGATCGCCGACATGAGCGACACATGGGACCCTTCCGAATACAAGGACACGTTCCGCGACGACATCCTCGCGCTGGTCGACAAGAAGGTGCAGGCCGGCAAGACGGAAGAAGTGGTGGATATCGAAACGCCGCGCGAAGCGCGTCGGTCGGCGGATATTCTCGACTTGTCGGATCTGCTGAAGCGCAGCCTCGGACGCGGCGGCAAGGGCAAAGCCGCCACGCGCGCAGCGGCCAGCGATGACACGGACGACGAGGAAGAGGCACCCGCGAAACGACGCGCGCCCGCGAAGAAAGCGGCACGCCGCGCGACGGGGGCAACCGCGAAGACAAGTTCGGGCACAACCGCGCGCAAAACCACGAGCACGGCTGCGCGCAAGCGCCGCGCTGCCTGAACACGGATCGCGTCGCTGAAGAAGTCCACGTAGTGCAAAGCACACACCGATCATGGCCGACAAGCTCGATACCTATCAGCGCAAGCGCCGCTTCGATGCAACGCCGGAGCCGTCGGGGACCGCTGCGCGCGCGAAGGGTGCGAAGGGTGCCAGGACAGTCGCGCGAAAGACCGCGAAGCATCACAGCTTGTCGTTCGTGATTCAGGAACATGACGCGCGACGCCTGCACTACGACTTCCGTCTCGAACTCGACGGCACGCTGAAATCCTGGGCCGTGCCGAAAGGCCCGAGCCTCGATCCGTCCGTCAAGCGGCTCGCCGTGCATGTCGAGGATCATCCGCTCGAATACGGTTCGTTCGAAGGCAACATACCCGAAGGCAACTATGGCGCGGGCTCGGTGATCGTCTGGGATCGCGGCACATGGGAGCCGACAGGCGGCGAAGCGGGCGCGCGCGACGCGTATAAGGCAGGCAAGCTCAAGTTCCACCTGAACGGCGAGAAGCTGCACGGCGGCTGGACACTGGTGCGCAGCCACATGCCCGGCAGCGGCGACAAGGAGCAGTGGCTGCTCATCAAGGAACGCGACGACGACGCGCGCAGCGAAGCCGATTTTGACGTACTCGAAGAGCGGCAAGGCAGCGTGCTGTCGGATGCGCCAGGCGCGCGCGGTGGCACGGATGGTAAAAGCGGCTCCGGCAAAGCCGCCGCAGGCAAATCGAAGAGCAAAGAGGAACGCGCCAACGCGTCGATCAAGGCGACGAAGGCGGCCGCATCGCGCAGATCCAAAGGCACGCCCGCCGACCGCCCCGACATCGTTGCGACGCGCAATCCGGAATCGCTTCGCGAACTGGCCAGTCATCCGTCGATAGAAGGGGCAGTCGAGGCGAAGCTCCCCGCCGCGCTCAAGCCGCAACTGGCGATGCTCGTCGACAGCGCGCCTGCTGGCGACGATTGGGTCTACGAGATCAAGTTCGACGGCTATCGCGCGCTGGCGCGCATCGATCACGCGTCGAAAGATTGCGTGAAGATCTTCACGCGCGCAGGCAACGACTGGACCGCGAAGTTCAGCAAGCAGGTGAAGGCGATCGCGCGCATCGGACTGGACAACGCGTGGCTCGACGGCGAGGCGGTCGTGCTCGACAGCAACGGCGTGCCGAGCTTTCAGGCGCTGCAAAATGCATTCGACGCGCATCGTCCGCAGGACATTACGTTGTATCTGTTCGATCTGCCGTATCTGAACGGCTACGACCTGCGCGGCGTGCCGCTCGAACAGCGTCGCGCGATCCTGCACGCGCTGCTCGAAACCGTCGACGACGACACGCTGCGCTTTTCCGAGGACTTCGGTTTCGACGCGGACCCGTTGCTGAAGAGCGCATGCGACATGCAGCTCGAAGGCATCATCGGCAAGCGGCGCGACAGCTATTACGTGTCGGGGCGCTCGCCCGCGTGGATCAAACTCAAGTGCCGGCGCCGCCAGGAATTCGTGATCGGCGGTTATTCGGAACCGGCGGGCAGCCGCGAGGCATTCGGCGCGTTGCTGCTCGGCGTCTACGACACGAAGGGCAAGCTGCAATACGCGGGGCGCGTCGGCACGGGCTTCGACGCGGCCAGACTGCGTTCGATCAGGAAGGAACTCGACGCGCGCGAAACGCAGAAGATGCCGTTCGCAAGCGAGCCGCGCGAACGAAGCCGCACGCCCGTGCATTGGGTGAAGCCGGAACTCGTCGCCGAATGCAACTTCGCGGAATGGACGAGTGACGGCGTCGTGCGGCAGGCGTCGTTCGTCAGCTTGCGCAGCGACAAGCCCGCGAAGCAGATCGTCCACGAAGCGCCAGGCAAAGGAGCCGACGTGCAACAGATGACGGAAGAGATGAACGCCGGTCAGGCGAAGACATCGACGGCGAAAAAGCGCGCGTCGAAAACAGCGGATACCGAGCCAACGCCCGCGACGAAGCGTGCGAAGACAAGTGGCGTGGAATCGCGAGGCAAGGCGGCGACGAAATCGACCAGCAAGGCCGCCACGGCAACGATTTCCGGCGTGCGCATTTCGCACCCAGACCGCGTGATCGACAAGAGCACTGGCGCGCGCAAGATCGAGCTTGTCGAATACTACGCGTCGGTTGCGTCGTGGATGCTGCCGTTTCTGAAGGACCGCCCGGTCGCGCTCGTGCGCGCGCCGGAGGATATCGGCGGCGAGCTGTTCTTCCAGAAACACAGCCAGAAACTCGCGATTCCGAACATCACGCAGCATCCTGGGCTGGACCCGGATCATCCGCCGCTGCTGACCATCGAAAGCGAAGCGGCGCTGGTCGGCGCCGCGCAGATGGGCACGATCGAACTGCATACATGGAACGCGGTGGCCGCGAACATCGAAAAACCCGACCGCATGGTGTTCGATCTCGACCCGGACCCGGCGCTCGGCTGGAAGCGGATGATCGAAGCGGCGCAGCTTACGCGCGAACTGCTTGAAGAACTCGGCCTCGCGTCGTTTTGCAAGACGAGCGGCGGCAAGGGACTGCACGTCGTTGTGCCGATCGTGAAGCAGCTCGGCTGGGACGAGGTGAAGGTGTTCACGCAAGCCGTCGCGCAACACATGGCGACGGCGCTGCCGAAGCACTTTGCCGCGAAGATGGGCGCACAGAATCGCAAGGGCAAGATCTTTGTCGACTATCTGCGCAACAACCGTGGTTCGAGCACCGTCTGCGCGTATTCGCTGCGCGCGCGGCCGGGGCTGGGCGTGTCGGTGCCGCTCGCATGGGATGAAGTGCCCGGTACGACGGCGGGCGATCAATGGAACATCGCGAATCTGCACGAGCGTCTCGACACGCTGAAAAGCGACCCGTGGGCCGACTACGCGAAGACGAAGCAGCGCATCACGGCCGCCATGCGGCGCAGGCTGGATATGGCGGAACACGATTGACCGCTGCTTCCATGGAGCGGCCACGCACGAGACGCATCAGCGTCATCGTGAGCACATCAGGGAGAGGATCATGAAGACATCGCAACAACATGCGACGGGCGACGAGCACGAAGCGCAGAACGCGCGTCCCGAAGGCAACGACCAGTCCAACGTGCCGAAGCGTCCGTTCAACGAGCAGGCCGCGCCGTTGCCCCATGAAGCGGATCAGAGCATGGATTCGCAACACGAGCACGAGCCGCGCGGCGTCGGTAAGCAGGCGCATCGCGATCTCGAACGCGGGCTGGAAGATACCGACCGGCGCGGTGGTGACGACTATCAGGAACGCACACAGAATGACGCGCAGGCCAACGAGAATTCCGCCGAAACAGGCAAGCGTCGCTGATCCACAAACCGATACGCGCGCAGCGAGCACGGCAACAAGATCACGATCGCGCGCCTTGGCTCGCTTCGCGGTCCAGTTCGATGTCCCAGTAGGGCGGATCGCCGAAATGCGCGGCGAGGAAGTCGATGAACGCGACCGTTTTCGGCGGCACGAACGCGCGCGACGGATAGACAGCCCAGATCGCGACCGTTTCCCCGAGCGGATACGCGTCGAGCACCGTCACCAGTTCGCCGCTGCGCAGATACGGCGCGACATCCCATGTCGATTTCAACGCGATGCCGAATCCCGCCAGCAACGCATCGCGGATCACTTCGCCGTTATCCGTCGCCAGGCGCCCGCCGACGCGCACGGTCAACGGTCCCGCTGGCGTGACGAACGACCAGTCGCGCTGATCGGAGAGGATCACGCATTCGTGCTGCGCGAGATCGGACGGATGATGCGGCGTGCCGTGCTCTTTCAGATACGACGGCGCGCAGCAGATCACGCGCCGGTTCGCCGCGAGCCGCCGCGCGATGAGCGTCGAATCCTTCAGCGCGCCGAGCCGGATGCCGACATCGACGCCGGCATCGACGAGATCGATGATCTTGTCGGTGAGCCGCAGATCGACGCTCACGCCCGGATAGCGGCGCAGAAACTGCGTAATCACCGGCGACACATGCTGCCGTCCAAACGACGACGGCATCGACACGCGCAGCCGTCCCTGCGGCTCGGCCTGGCCGCGTCCAACCGATGCGCGCGCGGCGGCGGCTGCGTCGAGCAGCGTCTCGGCGCGTGTCATGAAGACTTCGCCTTCCTGCGTGAGGCTGACGCGGCGCGTGGTCCGGTGCAGCAGGCGCGCGCCCAGCAGCCGTTCGAGACTGGCGATGCGTGCGCTGGCGACGGCGGGCGACAGCCCGAACTCGCGTCCCGCCGCGGACACATTCGCGAGCAACGCGGCGCGCACGAACAGCGCGACGTCGAGCAGATCGAGGCGCTCGCGTTCATCGGTTGAGGCCTGGGGAGTCGGGTCCATTGATTATTCGGAAATTCCAGAAGATGTTTCAGTCATTACGTTGGTTTTCGCAGCGTAAAGAATTTTCTACAGTTCAGTCAACGCGATTGGCGCGGCGCTTCGGATGCGTTACCCGCCGATCTCTTCGAAATCTCTGGAAAAACGTCACACGAATCAAGGAGCAGTCATGAAAGCCATTGGCCTGACCCGTTATCTCCCCATCGAGAATCCCGAGTCGCTTGTCGACATTGAACTCGACAAACCGCAGCCCGCCGGTCACGACCTGCTCGTGAAGGTGGAGGCGATTTCCGTGAACCCGGTGGACACCAAGGTTCGCGCGCCGAAGGAGACGGTCGAGAAGGCGCCGCGCGTGCTCGGCTGGGACGCGGCGGGCACGGTCGAAGCCGTCGGGCCGGACGTGACCTTGTTCAAGGTGGGCGACCCGGTGTTCTACGCGGGCAGCATCACGCGGCCGGGCGCGAATAGCGAGTTTCATCTGGTTGATGAGCGCATTGTCGGTCGCAAGCCGGCGACGCTCGATTTCACGCATGCGGCCGCCTTGCCGCTGACGGCGATCACCGCGTGGGAAGCGTTGTTCGACCGGCTTGGCGTATCGCCGCAGGGCGCGGATGCGGGCAAGTCGGTGTTGATTATTGGTGGCGCGGGCGGGGTTGGCTCGATTGGCATTCAGCTAGCGAAGCAACTGGCGAAGCTGACTGTGATCGCGACGGCGTCGCGGCCGGAATCGGCGAAATGGGCGAAGGAACTGGGCGCGGATCATATCGTTGATCACTTTGGCGATATGCCTGCGCAGTTGAAGCAGATCGGTTTTGAGCAGGTCGATTATGTGTTGATGTTCAACGACACTGATCGGCATTTTCCGGCTGCTGCTGCAGTGATCAAGCCGCAGGGCGGGATTGCGACGATTGTCGAGAATGCGAGGCCTGTTCCTGTTGAGCTGCTGAAGGCGAAGAGCGCCGCGTTTCATTGGGAGTTCATGTTCACGCGGTCGATGTTTGGGACGCCCGATATGATTGAGCAGCATAAGCTGCTGACTGAGGTTGCGCGGTTGATCGATGCTGGGACGTTGCGGACGACGGTTGGTGAGGATCTTGGCAAGATCAATGCCGCGAATTTGCGGCGCGCGCATCAGATGCTGGAGGAGGGGCGGGCGATTGGGAAACTCGTGCTGAGTGGGTTTTGATTTTTTGGATTTTTGGTTTTTTGTCTGCGACGCGGGGGTGATGGCGCCTGCGCGGCGCGGGCGGTTTTTTTCGCTGGCATTCGCGCTTTGCCTTCGTGCTTCAAGCGTTGCCCCTGTGTGGGGCGGCACCTACTTTTCTTTGCCGCCGCAAAGAAAAGTAGGCAAAAGAAAGCGGCTAACACCGCCAGTGCTAGTTTTTGCCTGAGGGCCCCCAACCGGTCTTACGCTTCACACGGCAACCACGTGACTCATGTTCGTTGCCAACGCTCTGAATGAGCGCCTCACCCGCTTCACGCACCCGCGTTGCAGCACGCCGTGCCAGACATTCCACGGCCGCCCAGGTGGCAAACTGTGTGTAGGCCGTAGTACTCCACACGCCTCACTTCGGACCCGATAGCGCACGCGTTCCACTCTGTAAGAGCGCCAAGCTATACGACGCGACAACCTACACACAGTTTGCCACCTGGGCGGCGCAAACCATTCGCCGCCGCTGGCCCGTGCACGGGTATTCGAAGCGGGTGAGGCGCTCATTCAGCGCGTTGGCAACACGCGCGAACAAGTGCGCTGCCGTGTGAGGCGTAAGACCGGTTGGGGGCCCTCAGGCAAGAAGAAATGTTGGCGGTGTTCGCCGCTTTCTTTTGCCTACTTTTCTTTGCGGCGGCAAAGAAAAGTAGGTGCCGCCCCGCACAGGGGCAACGCTTGAAGCACAAAGACATAACGCGGATGCCAGCGCAAAGGCAAATAACCCAAACCGCGTGCGCAATAAACACCGCCCTGCGGATGCCAGCGAAAACCCACAAAAACCAATCCGCCCGCGCCGCGCAGGCGCCAACGCAAAAAATGCCAGCGCAAAAGCTAAACCACACCGACAAGGCATGCGCAGCCACAACCTACGGCGCGCAGCGCAAAAAAAATCCACCCCAACCCCGGGTTAATCCCAGCCCAAACCCAACTCCACGCCAACCACTTGGCGTTAGACTTTCCGTGCAACATGCAAAAAAACCGCCGCGCGCGGCCAGCGCTATCGCACCTGCATGGCACCTGCATGGCACCGCGCAGCAGCACAACAACGAGGTGACAGTATGAGCATCAGCGTCAAACTTCCCGCCGTTTCTGTTGTCGCTTCTATCGCATGCGCAACGCTAGCGCTCGCCGCATTACCCGCACCCGCGCACGCGGCCACGCCCATCACCGTGACCTCGCAGGCGGCCACGGACGGCCCCATCCGCTATACGGTCAAGGTCACGTCGAAACAATTCGGCAACTCGCAGGAAACGCGCACCATCCGTTCCGGCGAATCGGACGATTTCACCTGGAAAACCGTGCCGCCCGGCGGCCCCGTCGCGGCCGATGGCGATTGCCCCGACCTGTCGTCGCTACCGCTCGACACGAACGGCGCAATGATCCGTCAGACGCAGATCCGCTTCGCACCCGTCGTCGCCAAAGACGGCACCGCGACCGTGCAGATGAGCTTCCAGGCGCAAACGCCGAAGGGCACGAAGGCCGTGTCGAACAATGGCAAGTCGCTCAAGTGCCCGAACTACACGAGCGTCAGTCAGGTGCTGCGCTTCACCATGCCGACCAACGGCAGCACAAAGACGCTGACACTCAGCGACGGCTCACAGGTGGCCGTGTCGGCCAAACGGTGACGCGTCTGAGTCCGTATACGAACCATGCACATCGACTGAATTGCATGCGGTGTGCATGCATTGATTGCGGCGCGCGCCTGGCGCCGCACTTCAGGGTTTCGAGCGACGCTCGACGAGCCGCGACGCCAGAAACCGGTGCTCCGGCGAAAACAGCCGCCGATACGTAAGCAGCACGGCGCCCACCGTCCCCAGCGCCGACGATGCCGCGATCAGGAACATGATTACGATTTGATAGCGCACCGCCTGCAGCGGCGATTGCCCGGCGAGCACCTGGCCCGTCATCATCCCCGGCAGACTCACGACGCCGACCACGGCCATCTGGTTGAGCGTCGGAATCATGCCGGCGCGCACCGCCTGGCGCGCCGGTCCCTGCGCCGCTTCCCAGCGCGTCGCGCCGAGCGCGAGCGCCATGTCGACGCGGTCGCGGCGCGCCGTCAGTTCCTCCGTCATCCGTTCGATGCCCAGCGACACGCCCGTCAGCGTATTGCCGAGAATCATCCCGAGAATCGGAATCGCATATTGCGGCTCGTACCACGGTCGAATGCGGATCACGGCAAACAGTCCAACGGCCGCGACGAGCCACGCGCTCGCCCAGATCGACAGGATGCTGTCGACGCGCTGCCCGGCATACGTGCGCGAGCCGCGTCCCGCGCCCGCGAAGCCCGCGATCAGCGTCATCGCGATCATCAATGGCAGCACCACGTACCAGCAGGCGTACGCGAACACCCACGCAAGCACATAGCCGATCGCAAGCAACTGGACGACGGTGCGCACGGCTGCCCACGCGAGCTTGCGTTCGAGATCGAGCTTGAGCAGGACGGATACCGCGCCGTTCACCACGATCAGCAGCGCCGCGAGCGCGACGTCCCAGAGGCTCAGGTTCTGCAAGGTCATCGCGGCTTCTCCCCGGTGTGCGCGGACATATCGGACGTATCGGGCATATTGGGCTGCGCGTCGTCGAGCACGCCGGCGCGCATCGTCAAATGACGGTTGCTCACGCGTGCCGCTTGCGCCGGATCGTGCGATACCCACAGCCATGCGCGCACCTGCGGCGCGGCGTCGAACCACGCGCGCACCAGACCTTCGATCGCACGAGCCGATTCGGGATCGAGTGATGCCGTCGGTTCGTCGAGCAGCAACACGTCCGGTGCGAGTTGCAGGACGCGGATCAGCGCGGCGATCTGCGCTTCGCCGCCCGACAGCTCGCTCGCGAAACGGTCGAGAAAATCGCTCGCACGTCCCGCCTGCGACGCGAGCTCGGCCGCTCGCGCGCGGTCGAAGCGGACGTCGCGATACGCGCGCAGCGTGTACGGATAACGCAGATTGTCTTCGACGGTGCCGTCGAGCAACGCGGGCCGCTGACGAATGTAGGCGACCTGCCGCCGGTAACGCGGGATCGTCGCCCGTGCAATGCGCTTGCCGCGCCACAGCACCTCGCCGCTATCGAGTGGATCGAGCAGCGCGAGCGCGCGCATGAACACGCTTTTGCCGGACCCGGACGGGCCGGTGATCGCAATCCGCTCGCCCGCATGAATCGCGATGCTGGTGGCATGCAGCAGCGTCTGGCCGCGCGTCGCGTCGCGCCGCACAAGGTCTTGCGCGTGGACGAGGGGCGCGTCCGTTATATTCGTGTCGTGGGACATGGCATGTTGGAATCTGTCGCAGCGCATCATCATAACGAAGCGCGCACGCGGGCACAGCACGTGCTGCGCAGACAAATGACGCAGGTATTTTCTCGGAGCGCTCATGGCTGTGCTGCACTCGACCGGCATATCCGTCGGCAAGACAATCGGCAAGGCCCTCGCGTGGCTGTTCGCGGTGCTGGTGATCCTCATAGTTGCGTTGGCGGTTTTCATTCTGACGTTCGACTGGAACCGCGCGCGGCCCTATGTGAACGACAAGGTCAGTGAAGCAATCGGCCGGCCTTTTGCGATCGAAGGCGATCTGAAGGTGGGTTGGCGCCACCCCGTCGGCGAGACGGGCTGGCGTTCGTGGGTGCCGTGGCCGCGCTTCTCGGCGCAGAACATCACGATCGCCAATCCCGACTGGACTAAACAGCAGCACTTCGCGACGCTCGATGAAATCGACTTTCAGGTGAAAGTGTTGCCGCTGCTCGCCCACGACATCGTGATCCCGGTAATCAACGTCGTGAATCCATCCGTCGATCTCGAACGGCTCCTCGACGGGCGCAACAACTGGACGTTCAAGCTGAAATCGTCGGCGGGACCGTCGGAATGGAAGCTCGATCTGCACGATATCCAGCTGAATAAAGGCAATATCGCGCTGTCGGACCAGCAGAAAAAGATCGACATGCAGGCCGTCGTCGATACGCTCGGCCAGCCGATTCCGATCGGCGAAGCGATGAAGCAACAGGAAGAGGCGTCGCGCAGGTCGTCGGCGGAAGTCGTCGGCAAGCAGGGCGCGAAGCAACTGACCGCGCAGGCGAAGGCGGCCGCCGCGTCCGAGGCGTCGGGTGCATCCACGGTTGCGCCTGGCGTGCCTGTTGCGTCGGGCGCGTCTGCGCCCGCGACGACGGCCGGCGTGGGCGCATCGAGCGTAGTGGCCGCCTCCGGCGTGCCCGCGAGCGCAACGGGAACGGCCGTCGCGCAGAGCACGAACTCACCGCAATACGGAATCGGCTGGACGGTGAAGGGCACCTACAACCGTTCGCCCATATCGGGCAGCGGCAAGCTCGGCGGTGTGCTTGCGTTGCAGGACACATCCCGTCCATTCCCGGTGCAGGCCGATGTGAAGGCGGGTGATCTGCGCATCGCGCTGGTCGGCACCGTCACCGATCCCGCGCATCTGGCTGCCGTCGATCTGCGTCTGTGGCTACAAGGCACGAGCCTCGATCATCTGTATGACCTGACGGGCATTACCCTGCCCGAGACGCCGCCCTATGCGACGGAAGGCCATCTGATCGGCAACTTCAAGCAGGGCGGCAGCGTATTCAGGTATGAAAATTTTACAGGCCGCGTGGGCGGCAGCGATGTGAACGGCACGGTCGTCTATACGCAACGCGCGACACGTCCGCTGCTCGAAGGCACGCTTGTCTCGAATCTGTTGCAGTTCAAGGACCTCGCGCCGGTCATCGGCGCGGACAGCAACGCGAGCAAGGCGAAACGCGGCGACACCGCACGCCAGCCGTCCGACAAGGCGCTGCCGACCGAAGAGTTCAAGACTGACCGCTGGAAGGCGATCGACGCCGACGTGAAGTTCACGGGCCGCCGCATCATCAAGGACCCGGCGCTACCCATCACCGATCTCTACACGCATGTCGTGATGACGGACGGCGTGCTGTCGTTCGAGCCGCTGAAGTTCGGCGTCGCGGGCGGGTCGCTGGCGTCGAACATTCATCTCGACGGCAGCGCCACGCCGCTCAAGGGGCGTGTTTCGACGGAAGCGCGGCATCTGAAGCTCAAGCAGTTGCTGCCGACCGCGAAGACGATGCAGAACGCGCTAGGCGAGGTCAACGGCGACGCCGCGCTGTCGGCGACGGGCAATTCGCCCGCGGCGCTCGCGGCTTCGTCGAACGGCGAAGTGAAACTGCTCGTCACCGATGGCGCGGTGAGCCGTTTGCTGATGGAAGCGGCCGGGCTGAACGTGGCGAACGTCGTCTATGAAAAGCTGTTCGGCAATCGCGATGTGCAGATCAATTGCGCGGCGGGCGACTTCGTCGTGACGGACGGCGTGCTCGATTCACGTGTGTTCGCGCTCGACACGCAGGACGCCGTGATCAACGTGGACGGCACGGTGAACCTGAAGAACGAGTCGATGGACCTCGGCGTGCATCCGCACACGAAGGGTTTCCGCATCTTCTCGCTACGTTCGCCGCTCTACGTGAAGGGCACGTTCAAGGACCCGCACGTCGGCGTGAATGCAGCGGCGCTCGCAGTGCGCGGCGGCGCGATGGTCGGGCTCGGTCTGATCAATCCGTTCGCCGCGCTGATCCCTTTAATTGCGCCGAGCAACAACAAGCCTTTGCCGTGTCAGCAACTGATGGCGGCCATGGAGGCGCAGCATCCGACGGCGCCGCCGCCGGGACAGCGCGAAAAGGCCAAGGCGCTGGCGCTGCCGCCCGGGACGCCGGGCGCATCGGCCGTCTCGCCGTCGACAGCGCCGTCGAAGCAGCCTGCCAAGCCGAACAACGGCGCAGCACTGCCGGGACCGTCGAACGCGGCGGAATACAAGGGAAGTTGAGCGCGCGGGCGCGGATGCATCACCCGCAATGATTGACCCGCAAAAACACCACGGCCGCGAATCTCGCGGCCGTGTTTCGTGTGAATTGCTACGCGTAATCTGTGGGATTCAACGCAGCGAGCGCGGTGTCGCGTCGCCCGCCGCATCCTGGCGACGCACGCCGCGCCGCGTGCTGGCAGCCGTGCGCGTCGCGCCGAACTCGGGCAGGATGCGCGCTCTTGCGCGACTCGCGAACACGAGGAAGCCGAAACCGTCGGCCTCGTACCAGTAGCCGCCGTTCTCCAGTCCGTCGAGCGGCTGTTCGAGCGCATTCGCAATGGATTCGATGCAGCGCCGGCGCAACTCGGCGACGGCGGGATACGGTGGATGCGCGCCGCGCACGCTGCATAGCAGGACATCGAGTCCCGGCAATACATGCGCGTAGAGCACCGGTTCATCTTGCGCGCGGGCGCGCGCAATCTTGGTGTCGAGCTGACCGAAGGGCTTGAAGTGTCGCAGCACAGCGAGGAACGACTCGTCGCCGTCCACCTTCGCGCGCCTGCGCTTTTTCGGGAAGGACATAAAAACTCGCCTGAAAAAGAATTGCAAGAAACGCAGCGTCCTCATGCGACCACTCCCGGCTTCGCGCGCCGCACGTCGATCTTTTATAGCATACGAAAATGCCGGATACACGGTGATTCGTCTGTCTCACTCCATCGTTCCGTGCGAACCAGGCCGAATCGCGTCGCCGTGCGCTTTCGCATCCCCTGTGCATCTGGTCTCAATAATAGACTCACCCGCGCTGCGCGTGTTTCCGGCACCGTAAAAAAAGACATTTTTATGTGCGCCAAGCCCTCCTCGGCGTGCATTGAAATATCCGTTGTGCCCGCCGATAATGGCCGCGTCCCAGTTGCGGCGCGGCTTTCACGCACATTGCGCCGGTCCGGCGAGTCGACGGGCGCGGCGCATGAGTGAAAATATCGATAGCGTTCGTCGCGCAGCGACGTTAAAGGCGCGGCGCACAATCATGATGCATGCGCGCCGCTCATGATTGCGCGCGTCAGTTCCACATGTCGGGAAACGGTTGCCTCGCACGTTCACGCCGCATTGCGCCAGCCATCGATGAAACTGTTCACCAAAGGTTTATTGCTGATCGCGTTGCCGAGCGCCATCGAACTGGCGCTGCTCGGCGTCGTCTTCGACATGCAGGCGCAAACCACACGCGCTGTCGAGCGCTCGTCGGACAGCAAGCAGATCCTCTATCAGGCGACCGCGCTCGAAAACCCCGTGCTCCGGCAAGTCGCGCGCGTGCGCACGGGCATCGTCGCGGGCGACGCTTCGTTCATGGACCGCCATGCGGCGTGGGTCGATATCGGAGACCGGCTCGCGCGGCTCGAAACGGCCGTCGCCGATACGCCCGCGCAGGCCGCGCGCGTGCAACGCATGCGCGACGAAGTGGACAGCTACCGCCAGCAGGCGCTGTCCGTCGCGCAGTCGATGCGTACGGGCGCAACGATGAAACCATTCGTCACGCTCGAAGGCGGCGAGTTGCCTGCTCAGGTGATGCGCTTTCGCGCGCAGTTGAAAGAATTCATCGACGAAGCATCGCGGCTCGAAGTCGAGCGCAACGCGACACTCGCGAAAACGCGCCAGCGGCAGCAATGGACGTTGGTAGGCGCCGTGATCGGCTCGATGCTGCTGTGGGCGGGCACAGCATTTGGATTCGCGCGCAGCATCGGCCGGCGGCTCGACGTGCTCGCGGAAAACGCGCAGCGGCTCGCCAGCGGGCAGCCGCTGCCCACGCCGCTATCGGGCAACGACGAAATCGCCGCGCTCGATTCCGCGCTGAATCGCACGAGCGCGCTGCTGCGTGAGGCCGACGAGAAACAGGCCGCGCTCAAGACATCGCTGCAAGTGCGCGCCGCGGAACTGGCGAGCGTCAACGAGACCCTGCGTCAGGAGACGCAGGACAACGAGATGTTCATCTACAGCGTGTCGCACGATCTGCGTTCGCCGCTCGTGAACATGCAGGGTTTCTCGAAGGAACTGCAGGTTTCGTGCGACGAACTGCGCGTGACCATCGACGATGCGCATCTGCCCGACCTCGAACACAAGCGCCTCGCGCACGTGCTCGATGGCGACGTGCAGGAATCGCTGCGCTATGTGCGCTCGTCGGTGACGCGCGCCGCGGCCATTATCGAAGCGCTGTTGCGAATTTCGCGCGCGGGGCGGCTCGAATATCAATGGCAGCGTGTGAGCGTCGGCCGCGCGGTCGCGCGCGCTGTCGACGCGCTGCAAAAGCGGATCGACGAGCGCCGCGTCGTGGTGGTCGTGCGCGATCTGCCCACGGCATGGGGCGATCCGTCCGCGATCGAACAGGTGTTCAGCCAGTTGCTTTCGAACGCAATCAATTTTCTCGATTCGTCGCGGCCGGGGCGCATCGAAGTCGGGGCGCTGGATGGCGAGCTTGCGGAGAGCGCGCTCGCGTCGGCGGCAAGGACGCGCACTTACTTTGTGCGCGACAATGGAATGGGCATTCCCGCCGCCTACATGTCGAAAGTATTTCGCGCGTTCCAGCGGCTGCATGGCGATGTCGCGCAAGGCGACGGCATTGGCCTTGCACTCGTGCGGCGCACCGTCGAGCGGCATGGCGGGCGTGTGTGGGTCGAATCGGCGGAAGGGGCGGGGTCGACATTCTTCGTCACGCTGCCCGATCAGCCGATGCGCTATTGATACGCAATCGATACGCAATCGATGCGCATGAACACCAGCGGCGCTCATTCGCAACCGCGCAGCAAGCCGTAAGCCAACGGTCGCATAATAGCGGCGGTGCGTCATACCATTCACGCAGTCGCAGCTCACGCGCAACGTATCAGACAGATGCGGCGCAAGGGCTTCGGAGGGAACATGTCAAACGGGGAAGCGGTCGGTAAGTCGGTCGGCATCGTGCTGGTCGAGGACGATGACGGGCATGCCACGCTCGTCGAGCGCAATCTGCGGCGCGCGGGGATTTCGAACGGTTTTGTCCGCTTCGGCGATGGCCAGGAGGCGCTCGATTATTTCTTCGGCGAGCCGCGCGCCGGCGACCGCGCCGATGGCCGCCCGGGGCGCGACGAACTCGCGAATTACGTGGTGCTGCTGGACCTGAAGATGCCGCGCGTCGATGGCTTCGAGGTGTTGCGGCGGCTGAAGGAATCGCCGTCAACGTCGTCGATGCCCGTCATCGTGCTCACGACCACCGACGATCCACGCGAAATCGAACGCTGTTACGAACTGGGCTGCAACGTCTACATCACGAAACCGGTCGAATACGATGCGTTCATCGAAGCCGTGCGGCGGCTGGGCTTTTTCCTGCAGGTCGTGAAGCTGCCGCCGGGACGGCGCTATGCGCCCGCGGCCTGATTGCCGATGGCTTGAAGCATTCACGAAGTATTCACGCAACATTCACGCCGCACCATCGTGGCCTCGTTCGTTCCTTGAACTGAATCATCCGGCATGACAGAAGACGTCACCACGCTACCCGCAGCCCTCGTGCTCGTCGTCGACGACGACGAAGGCATCTTGCGCCTCGCGCGCAAGTCGCTGGAGCGCGCCGGCTGCCGGGTCGAACTGAGCAGCAGCGTCGAGGTTGCGCATCGCGCGATCGTTGCGAATCCGCCCGATCTGATCGTGCTCGACTATCAGCTCGACAGCGCGGAGACGGGGCTCGACTTTTTCCGGCGCCTGCGCAACGAAGGCGTGCGCATACCCGCCATTCTCGTCACGGGCTTCACGGATGAATCCCGCGTGATCGAAGCGCTGCGTTCGGGCGTCTCCGACGTCGTGCCGAAAGCGGGCGACTATCTCGACTATCTGCCCGAAGCCGTCGAACGCGTGCTATCGCAGATGCGGATGCAGCGCGCTTCGGCGGAAGCGCTGCTGCTGCGCGAGCGCGAGGCGCATTACCGGATGCTGTCGGAGGCGCTGCCGCACCTCGTGTTCACGTGCGATGCAAATGGCGACTGCGATTTCGTGTCGAAGCAATGGGTCGAATATACCGGTCTGGACGGCGCGCAAGCGCTGGGGCTCGCGTGGATCGACGCCGTGCATCCCGACGACCGCGAAGAGACGCGCCGCAGCTGGCTCAGAACAGTGCGCGGCGACGGCGCCGACTATCGCAGCGAATTCCGCATCCGCCGCCGCGACGGCGCGTATCGCTGGTTCGACGCGCGCATTGCCGCGATGCGCGATGCGGGCGGCGTCGTCAGCAAATGGTTCGGCAGTTGCACCGACATCCATTCGCAACGCGAAGCCATCGAGGAGCGCGAGCGGCTGCTCGCATCCGAGCAGGCCGCGCGCCAGGCGGCGGAAGAAGCGAATCGCGCGAAGGACCGTTTTCTGGCGATGCTGTCGCACGAATTGCGCACGCCGCTCACGCCCGTGCTGGCAGGCGCGCGCATGCTCGAAATGATGCAGGACCTGCCGGATGCCGTGCGCGCGGGCGTCGTGATGATTCGCCGCAACGTCGAGCTGGAAGCGCGCCTGATCGACGATCTGCTCGATCTGACGCGGGTCGCGAACGGCAAGCTGCGGCTGTCGCTGGAAACGGTCGACGTGCATGAAGTCATCGACAGCGTGCTCGAACTGTTCCGTAGCGAGATCCAGACCAAGCAGCAGGACGTGCACATCAGCACGGATGCGCACCATCATTTCGTGCTCGCCGACCGCGCGCGGCTACAGCAGATGCTGTGGAACCTGATCCGCAATGCCGCGAAGTTCACGCCGGACGGCGGCCATATCTACGTGCGCACGCGCGACGAGCGGATGCACGTGCAAATATCCGTGGAAGACACGGGCGTGGGCATCGAGCCCGAGCAGATCGGCAAGCTCTTCAACGCGTTCGAGCAGGGCAGCCAGAACATGTCGCGGCAGTTCGGCGGGCTGGGGCTGGGACTCGCGATCACCAAGGCGCTGACGGATGCCCACGGCGGCACGGTGACAGCGCAAAGCCCCGGCGCGCACTGCGGCGCAACGTTCACGATCACGCTGCCCACGGCCGCGGAGCCGCACGCCGAGCCTGTCGCGCCTGAGGCGGCGACCGTGCAGCCGGCAGGCGGACTGGGGATTCTGCTGATCGAGGACCACGCGGACACGGCCGAAGTGATGGCGCAACTGATGCGCACGCTCGGCCATGAAGTGACCGTGGTTGGGCGCGTGGCCGATGCACTCGCGGCGACGCAAAGCGCCACCTTCGATCTGATCGTCAGCGACGTGGGCCTGCCCGACGGCACGGGCCTCGACTTCGTCAAGGCGTTCCGCGAGCGCGACGATGCGCCTGCCGTTGCATTGACGGGCTTTGGCAGTGACGAGGATATCCGGCGCTGCCTCGAAGCGGGCTTCACGTCGCATCTGACCAAGCCCGTCAATTTCTCGCAGCTCGAACAGGTGATCGAGAGCGCGGCAGCCGTGAAGACGCAAAAAAACGGGGGCGAGGCCAGAGCGGGTTAAGCCCGCGTGCCGCTCGTGAGTGTGGCGAAAAGAGAAGGGCGTGTTGCACGCGAAGCGCAACACGCCCTTGAGTTTATGCAGGTGCCGCTTCGGTGAGCCGTCGTCAGATACGCGGCGAATTCTTCAACGAATCGCGGATCTCACGCAGCAGCAGCACGTCTTCAGGCGTGGGCGGCGGCGCTTCGGGCGCGGCTGGGGCGGGCGCACGCAGCTTGTTGATGAACTTCACCATCATGAAGATGATGAACGCGAGAATCACGAAGTTGATCGCTACCGTGATGAACGAGCCATAACCGAATGCGGCGACGCCCGCCGTCTGCAAGTCCTTGTAAGACTCGGGATTGCCCTTGAAATTCGCGGGGATGTGTCCGAGCAGGACGAACTTGTTGGAGAAATCGAGGCCGCCCGTCGCGACACCGACGACAGGCATGATCAGATCCTTCACGACGGAGTTGACGATAGTCGAGAACGCTCCGCCGATGATCACACCTACCGCGAGGTCCATTACGTTGCCTTTGAGGGCAAATTCCTTGAATTCAGTAATCATGCTCATCGGGCAGTTCTCCTTGAAGTCGATGGCGACATGATAGCCAACGATCGGCGCAGCGTGAAATGATTTAGCGCCCGATCGCAACGAACCTTCGACACGCGAGGCTCGTTCAGCCGATATGTCGCAGAAGTGACGAGGAACTGTCAATGCCTGCAAACGGTGCGCCTGCAATCACCCAAACAACGTGAAGTGAACCGCTTAAATTTCTGCCGCCCGCGCCTGTTCGATATGCGCGGCGAACGTGACAGGATCGGTATTCGTCCCGCATAGCAGCACGCCGACGCGCTTGCCTTGCAGTTGCTCGCGCAACGGGCCGAGCAGGGCGGCCGTGGCGGCTGCGCATGCAGGCTCGACGGCCAGCTTCAATTGCGTGAACAGTGTGAGCATCGCGGCACGCAATGCATCGTCGGTGACGGTGACGAGACGGTCGACATGCCGGCGGCACAGTTCGTAGCTGTATTGCTCGGTGTGCGGCGCCATCAGCGAATCGGCGATCGAATGCATGTGGGTCATCTTAACCGTGTGATTCGCGGCGAAGCTGCGGTTCATCACGTCCGCGCCTTCCGGCTCGACGCCGTACACATGCACGCGCGGATTGGCCAGGCGCAGCGCCGTCGAAATACCCGCCGCGAGCCCGCCGCCGCCGATGGGCACGATCACGGCATCGAGATCGGGTGTCTGCGTCGCCCATTCGTAGCCGAGCGTCGCGGTGCCGAGCACCGTCCGGTAACCGTTGAACGGATGCACGAAATAGCGGCCTTCTTCGGCCTCGATCCGCCGCACGATTTCGAACGCTTCATTCACGTTGTCGGCCATCACGACTTCCGCGCGATATTGCCGGCAAAGCGCGATGCGCGCGGGGTTCGCCGCGTGCATCACGACGACCTTCGCGCTGATGCCCATGCGCATCGCCGCATAAGCGACGGCCACCGCGTGATTGCCGCCCGACACGCAGGTCACGCCCGCGATGCGCTGCGCTTCGTCGAGCGCGAGCAGGTTCGAGAACGCGCCGCGCGCCTTGAAGCTGCCGCCCGCCTGCAACAGCTCGAACTTGAAGTTGACGAGCGTGCCTTCGAGCGTCGGAAAATCCATCCGGTCGAACACGGGCGTTCGCACGACCCACGGTGTCAGCGCGAAGTGCTGCGAAGCGATGTCGTCGAGCGTCGGTATCGGTTCGCCGTCGATCGTGCGGTCGGTGTGCTGCGGCGTGGCGGTGGACATGGCGTGCGTCGTCTTGTGGGTGAGGTCCGCGTTTTATGCCTTGTTGTTGTGCTTGTTGTTATCTGCTGCTTGCGTCAGTGCGCGTGCGCATCGACCGACATGCTGTGAATGAACTTGCCGAGGAAACGCTCGCATTGCGCCAGTTGATCGAGCGTGACGAATTCGTTTGCCTTGTGCGCCTGCACGATGTCGCCGGGGCCGCACACGATGCTCGGAATACCCGCCAGCGAGAACAGCCCCGCTTCCGTACCGTACGCGACCTTGCGCTTGTCCTGGTCGCCCGTGAGCGCGCGCACGAGTTGCGTGATGGCCGCCTGTTCCGTCGAGTCGAGCCCGGGTGCTGCGGCGATTTTCGTGAACTCGATCGCGGCCGCTTCGTGCTCGCGCTGCATTTTCGGCAGCAGCGTTTCACGCGCGTATTGATCGATGCGCGCGAAGATAGGTTCGGGATCGAGCGTTGGCAGATTGCGGAACTCGAACTCGAAGCTGCATTCGGCGGGCACGGTGTTGATCGCGTTGCCGCCTTTGATCGTGCTGGTCTGCGCCGTCGTGAACGGCACGTCGTAGAGCTGATCGAACGGGCCTTGCTCGCGGAACTGGTCGGCCATGTCGCGGATGTAGCAGATTAGCCGCGCCGCGTATTCGATTGCGTTCAGGCCTTTGGGCGTGAGCGACGAATGGGCCGCGAAGCCGCGCACGCAGCACTGATAGGCGTTGATGCCCTTGTGCGCGATGATGGGCCGCATGCTGGTCGGCTCACCGACGATACAGCCGTCCGGCTTGACGCCGCGCTTCATCAGGTCGGCGATCATCAGCGGTGCGCCGACGCAGCCCACTTCTTCGTCGAACGAGAACGCCAGATGGATCGGCCTGGCCAGTCTGGTCTGCAGCATTTGCGGCACGAGCGTCAGCGCCGCGCCGATAAAGCCTTTCATGTCACAAGTGCCGCGCCCATAGAGCTTGTCGCCGCGCACTTCTGGCTTGAACGGATCGCTGTCCCACTTCTGGCCGTCGACGGGCACCACGTCCGTGTGTCCCGATAGCACGATCCCGCCATTGGTCTCGCCGTCATGCGCCGGAATCGTCGCGAACAGGTTGGCCCATTTGCCGCTTTCGTCGTGCGTGAGGGTGGCTTCGACACCGCGTTCGCGCAGCGCGTCGCGCACCGTTTCGATCAGGCCGAGATTGGGATTGCGGCTGACCGTGTCCATCGACACGAGGCGTGTGACCCAGGGAAGCGAAGCGGGGGAAGGGGACTCGGCGGAAGCAGCGGAAGAGGACGACGTTTGGGCGGACAGCGCTTTGTCAGCGACCTGTGACATGACTTGGGCTCCAGCTTGGGTGTGTTTTGATGATACCCAAAAAACGCTTAATTAGCCAAAGCTCATAAAGCTCAGTTGCTTGCGGGACGGGGCTTTGCGCGATGCAGCATTTGATGGCGCGCGTCGAAATCGTTCCCGGCGACGGGTCAGGCTCGGGGCTTGTCTGGCGCCAGCAGCGTGAGCAGCACGTGTTCGTACGCACGATAGACGGGCGCGATGCTGGCGAGTTCGATGCGCTCGTTCGCCGCATGAATGCCTTCGGATTTCACGCCAAAGCCGCACAACGCAGGCACGCCGAGCGACGCGAGGTAATTGCCGATGTTCGACGGTCCCGCGACGGACAGCGTGACACCGGCGCCAAGCTCGTTGCGTGCCGCGTGATACAGCGCGTGCGTCATCGGATGTGAATCTGGTACGCGGCAGGCGGGCCAGCCCGCGATCCATTCGATCGACGTCACGAGCGACGGATCGTGTTGTGAGTCCTGATCGCGAACGATGCCTTCGATCACGCGCTGCGCTTCAGCGGCATCGAAGCCCGGCGTGAGCCGGCAATCGACGGTGAGTTCGCAACGATCCGGCACGCTGGTGAATGTGCCGTCGCCCGCGCGGATGCCGGTGACGGTCAACTGCGCGGGGCGATCGAATGCGCGGTCTACGGGCAGCGCGGTTTCATTCAACGCAGCAGCGAGGTGCGCGCCGCGTATCGCCGCATTGAGTCCGCGCGTGCTGCTCGCGCCGGAGTGCGCAGCGACGCCGCGCACGACGAGCTTCGCGCGAATGAACCCGCGCGCGCCAACGATGATGCGGTCGATGCCCGGATAGCCGATCAACACGCCGTTCGGTCTGGGCGCATCAGGCGCGTCGAAGAAGGCGCGGGCGCCGCCGAAACGGCCCGTATGCTCGTCGAGATCGAACAGCACGCCGAGCGTGCCGGCGAGCGCGTCGGTGCGTTGCGCGAACGCGGCGGCGAGGTGCGCGAAGATCGCGACTGCGGCTTTGCTGTCGGCGCTGCCACGTCCATAGAGCCAGCCGTTTTCAACGTGCGCGGCGAGCGGCGGATACGTCCACGTGGATTCGTCGCCGAAGCTTGCGGTGTCGAGTGTGGCGTTCAGCAGGTAGTGCGGACCAACATACGCGCCGCGTATTTCCACGTGAAGCGCGAGCGGCTGTCCATCGGCGGAAACGAGGCGGCGCGTGCGTACACCATGCGCCTCAAACCACGCTTCGATGCATTCGAGCACGGGTGCGCGCGCATCGATGCCGCCGCGGCTCGGCACGCGCACGAGCGCCGTCAGCAGTTCGACGATCGATGCCGTGTCGACAGCGCCCGTCATCTGCCGGCGTTACGAAGCGACACGCCGGTCCGCCGCGCCCTTCGTCGGCGTACCGAGCGCGCGCAACGTTTCCTTCACAGTCGCGACGCGCACGGTGAAATCGGGACTCCGGCTCTCGATACGCAGCTTGTCCTGACCCGCGAGCTTGATGTGCTTGTGCTTCTGCACCATCTCGATGATCCGCATGGCGTCGATGGGCGGATTCGGAATGAACTGCAGGCCGATCACCGCTTCGCCCGCATCGATCTTCGAAATGCCGAGCGGCTTCGCGGCGAGTCGCAAGCGATGCGTCTCGACGAGTGCATGCGCTTGCGGCGGCATCTTGCCGAAGCGGTCGATCAGCTCTTCCTGAATGCCGTCGATGGAATCGTTGTGCTCGCAGTTCGCCAGCCGCTTGTACAGCGACAGACGCTCCTGCACGTCGCCGCAATAGTCGGCGGGCAGGATGGCGGGCGTGTGCAGATTGATCTCGGTCGTCGCCGCCAGCGGTGCAGTGAGGTCCGGCTCCTTGCCGTTCTTCAGCGCCTTGACGGCGTCGTTCAGCATGTCGGTGTAGAGTTGGAAGCCGATCTCGTGAATCTCGCCCGACTGCTTGTCGCCGAGTACTTCGCCCGTACCGCGAATTTCGAGGTCGTGCATCGCCAGATAGAAGCCCGCGCCGAGTTCTTCCATCTGCTGAATCGCTTCCAGACGCCGTTGCGCCTGCTTTGTCAGGCCTTGCGGATCGTGCACGAGCAGATATGAATACGCCTGGTGATGCGAACGGCCGACGCGCCCGCGCAACTGATGCAACTGCGCGAGACCGAATTTGTCCGAGCGATGAATCAGGATCGTATTCGCGCTCGGCACGTCGATGCCCGTTTCGATGATCGTCGTGCACAGCAGCACGTTCGCGCGCTGCGCGACGAAATCGCGCATCACGCGTTCGAGTTCGCGCTCGTGCATCTGGCCGTGCGCCACCGCGATACGCGCTTCGGGCACGAGCGCTTCGAGCATCTGCCGGCGGTTTTCAATCGTCTCGACTTCGTTGTGCAGGAAGTACACCTGGCCGCCGCGTTTCAGTTCGCGCAGCATCGCTTCGCGGATCACGCCGTCTTCCTCCCGGCGCACGAAGGTCTTGATCGCGAGGCGCTTTTGCGGCGCCGTCGCGATCACCGAGAAATCGCGCAAGCCTTCCAGCGCCATGCCGAGCGTGCGCGGAATCGGCGTCGCGGTGAGCGTGAGCACGTCGACTTCGGCGCGCAGCGCTTTGAGCGCTTCCTTCTGACGCACGCCAAAACGGTGTTCCTCGTCGATGATGACGAGCCCCAGCCGCTTGAACTGCACATCCGACGACAACAGCTTGTGCGTGCCGATCACGATATCGACTGTGCCTTCGTTGATCTGCTGGATCGACGCGCTGACTTCCTTCGTGCTCTTGAAACGCGACAGTTCCGCGATGCGCACGGGCCAGTCGGAGAAGCGGTCGGTGAAGGTCTGCGTGTGCTGTTCGGCAAGCAGCGTGGTGGGCGAGAGCAGTGCAACCTGCTTGCCGCCCATCACCGCGATGAACGCCGCGCGCAACGCGACTTCCGTCTTGCCGAAGCCGACGTCGCCACACACGAGGCGGTCCATCGGCTTGCCGCTCGTCATGTCGCCGATCACAGCGGCAATGGCGGCCGCCTGGTCCGGTGTTTCTTCGAAGCCGAAGCTCTCGGCGAACTTCACGTAATCGCGCGGTTCGAGCGCGAACGCGTGGCCTTCGCGCGCGGCACGGCGTGCATAGAGGTTCAGCAGTTCGGCCGCCGTGTCGCGGATCTGCTGCGCGGCTTTGCGCTTCGCCTTTTCCCACTGGCCCGAGCCGAGCGCGTGCAGCGGTGCGCTTTCGGGATCGGCACCGCTGTAGCGCGAGATCACGTGCAGTTGCGCGACGGGCACGTAGAGCTTGCTGTCGCCCTGGTATTCGAGGTGCAGAAACTCGGTTTCGCCTTCGCCGAGATCCATCGTCACGAGGCCCATATAGCGGCCGATGCCGTGCTGCGAATGCACTACAGGATCACCGACCTTTAGCTCCGACAGGTCGCGCACCATCGAATCGACGTTGCTCGCCTGTTCCTGGCGGCGGCGTCCCGCGCGTCGTGCGAGCGGCCCGTACAGTTCCGTCTCGGTGAGAATCGCGACGCCTTCGCCCGGGATCGCGAAGCCGTTGGCGAGCGGCGCGACGCCGAGCGCGAAGCGCGCGTCGGAGGTCAGCCAGTCGCCGTAGCTGTCGGCGGAAGCGGGGCGCAGCGCGTTGTCCGCGAGCAGTTGCGCGATCGTCTCGCGGCGGCCCGCCGATTCCGCGGCGAACAGCACGCGGTTCGGCGTGGTGGCGAGCCACGCGCGCAAGGCGGCGACGGGATCGTCGGCATGGCGGTCGATCGCGAGATTGGGCAGCGGCACGGCCCAGCCGCCGCCCGCGTTGCCGGGCAGCGACAGCCGCGCAAACGGCTTGGCGAATGTGAAGAAATCTTCGTCCGACAGGAACAGGCGCTGCGGTTCGAGGATCGGGCGGTCGCGGTCGTGCGACAGGAAGTTGTAGCGCTGCTTCGTATCCGCGGTGAAGCGCCGGATGGCGGCGTCCAGATCGCCGACGAACGCGAGCTGCGCGCCGTCCGGCAGGTAGTGGAAGAGCGTCGCCGTCTCTTCGAAGAACAGCGGCAGATAGTATTCGATACCCGCCGACGGCACGCCGTTGCCGATGTCCTTGTAGATCGACGCGCGGCTCGGGTCACCCTCGAAGACCTCGCGCCAGCGGCTGCGAAACGCGGTGCGCGCGGCTTCGTCGAACGGAAACTCGCGGCCGGGCAACAGCCGCACGTCCTTCACGGGATACAGGCTGCGCTGCGAATCGGGATCGAACGCGCGGATCGAATCGACCTGGTCGTCGAACAGGTCGATCCGGTACGGCAGCGGCGAGCCCATTGGAAAGAGGTCGATCAGCGAGCCGCGCACGCAGTATTCGCCGGGCCGCACGACCTGGCTCACGTGCTCGTAACCGGCCAGCGTCAGCTGCGCTTTCAGCTTCGCTTCGTCGAGACGCTCGCCCTGCGAGAACGAGAACGTGTAGGCCGCCATGAAGGAGGCGGGCGGCATCCGGTACAGCGCAGTCGTTGCCGGTACGAGCAGGATGTCGCAGCGCGCTTCGCCCAGGTCGTGCAGCGTCGCGAGACGCTCGGAGACGAGATCCTGGTGCGGCGAGAACGAGTCGTACGGCAGTGTTTCCCAGTCAGGCAGCAGGCGCACGCGCGCTTCCGGCGCGAAGAACGCGAGTTCCTGCGTCAGCCGCTGCGCATCGACGGCGCTCGCGCAGACGACGGCCAGCAGCGGCATCTGCGCCTTGTACGCGAGGTGGTAGCGCGCTATCAGCAGCGCGTCGGACGAGCCGTGCGTGCCGTCGAACACGAAACGCTGGCCGGCCTTGACCAGCGCGACGGGCGTTGAGGAAGACTGCGTGGATGCGGCGATGTCGGGCATAAAAGGGAAACGGCCTTTGGGTGACGCCAATGAACAACGGTTCAACGATCGACTGCAAACGGATGACTGCAAACGGATGACGGCAAACGGAACCGCAAACTGGGCTGCTAACGGCTAAACGCGGCTAAACACGGCGAAAAACACCACCAGCCCGCAAGACGCGAACCAATGGAACCCTCCAGCGGACGCCTCGTGGGCGCGTCGCTGGCGGCGCGTGAGCGGCAAGTTTACGCGTGCCGGGGCATGCGTGCCGAAGACCTATTATAAAATCCGTCCTTCACTTTCACCTGCAATGCGTCCGCTCCGTGACTTCCCGCCTCTTTGCACTGATTCCTTGCGCCGGCACCGGCAGCCGTTCGGGCGCGTCGATGCCCAAGCAATATCGAACCGTCGCGGGACGCGACATGCTGTATTACTCGCTTGCCGCGTTCGACGCATGCAGCGAGTTCGCGCAGACACTCGTCGTGATCGCGCCCGACGACCAGCACTTCGACGCGCGCCGCTTCGCGGGCCTGCGCTTCGCCGTGCGGCGTTGCGGCGGGGCGTCGCGGCAGGCTTCCGTGCTCAACGGGCTGCATGCGCTGGCCGAGTTCGGCGCACATGACGACGACTGGGTGCTGGTGCATGACGCGGCGCGCCCCGGCATCACGCCCGCGCTGATCCGCGCGCTGGTCGGCACGCTGAAGGACGACGCTGTGGGCGGCATCATGGCGCTGCCCGTCGCGGATACGCTCAAGCGCGTGACACCCAATACTGACCACCGCATCGATCACACGGAGCCGCGCGACGGCCTGTGGCAGGCGCAGACGCCGCAAATGTTCCGCATCGGCATGTTGCGCGAAGCGATTCTGCGCGCGCAAAGCGACGGCCACGATCTCACCGACGAAGCGAGCGCGATCGAATGGTCGGGTCACGCGCCCAAGCTGGTTCAGGGCAGCTTGCGCAATTTCAAGGTCACGTATCCGGAAGACTTCGATCTGGCCGAAGCGATACTCGGGCGCGGCACGGCGGGCTGACGGGCGCCTGGCCGTCATGGCTTAAGAATCATCACAACGCTTTCACGAAACAACGGAACCCCACGCATATGGATTTGAGAATCGGACAAGGCTACGACGTTCACGCACTGGTGCCGGGACGCCCGCTCATCATCGGCGGCGTGACGATTCCGTACGAGCGCGGGCTGCTCGGCCACTCGGATGCCGACGTGCTGCTGCATGCGATCACCGACGCGCTGTTCGGCGCGGCCGCGCTCGGCGATATCGGCCGTCATTTCCCGGATACCGCGACCGAGTTCAAAGGCGCGAACAGCCGCGTGCTGCTGCGCGAATGTGCGGCGCGCATCGCGAAGGCGGGCTTCACGATTCAGAACATCGACAGCACTGTGATTGCGCAGGCGCCGAAGCTCGCGCCGCATATCGACGGGATGCGCGCGAATATCGCCGAAGATCTGAATCTGCCCATCGAGCGCGTCAACGTGAAGGCAAAGACCAACGAAAAGCTCGGCTATCTGGGTCGTGGCGAGGGTATCGAAGCGCAGGCGGCTGCGCTGTTGCTGCGCGCCTGAACGCTGCTGAGTCGTTGTGTAGAGCGGGTCAGATTTGCCTGATCCGCGCATGGGCGATTGCGTGAACGTGCATCATTTGCCGGTTTCACGCGCTAACGTGCATTAAAAAAATCGATAGTCGCCGTCGCGGATTTTTGTCTATATTTGTCCGCTTAAAGTGGTCCGCATGAAGTCAAGCGGACGGACAACGACGGCGGTCGACACGCACGTCAAACATGCGGGGCACGCGAAGGGACATGTGCGCGGGCTCAACGGGCTGAGAGCGCTTGCCGTCGTGCTGGTGTTCCTGTCGCACAAGGCGCACGTCAAGACCGTCGACGTCGGCAAGCTCGGCGTCTGGATCTTCTTTCTCATCAGCGGTTTTCTGATCATCGGGGAACTGCATCGCAATCGCGTGCGTATCGAAGCGGGCAACGCGCGCTGCGAAGCCGTGATGTGCGTGTTCTTCATGAAGCGCGCGTTGCGCATCTTTCCGATCTACTACTTGCTGCTGATCGCCGTGACGATCGCGCATGCGCTGTTCTATCAGCGCGATGTCGATCTCGGTCTCGCGTGGCATTACTTTTTTCTGTCCGACTACTGGGTCGGCGTGGTGAAGGACGGCTGGCCGGGGACGGTGTCGCACTTCTGGAGTCTCGCCGTCGAGCAACAGTTCTATCTCGTCGCGCCGTTTCTGTTCGTGCTGACGCCGGCGTCGCGGCATCGGATGGTGTGCGCGCTCGTGGTGCTGGCGGGCGTCGCGGGCCATCTCGCGATGCATGCTGCAGGCGCCAGCGAACCGCTGATCTACGCATTCTCGCCATTGAACTTCGCGCTGCTCGCGCTAGGTGGGCTGTGCGGGATGTTGGAGCAGGACAGTGGTCTCATGCGCGCGGCGGGGCGATTTTCTACGGGCATGGTTGGCGCGCTCGGCGTGCTGGTGTTCGCAACGCAGCCGGTGTGGAGTCATTGGGCATTACCGTTTTCACCCGTCGATTCCGCGTGGATCGACATCGGCCTCGCGCTCTCGCTGTGCGTGCTGTTCGCGTGGATCGTGAATCGCCCTCGCAGCATCGTGGTGTCGGCGCTCGAACTGAAGCCGCTCGACTATCTCGGCACGATCAGCTACGGCTTCTATCTGTTTCACAACCTGATTCCGTCGAAGCTCGGCTTCGCTCCGGCCTGGTTCGCCGCGCCGACATGGGTTCACATACTGTGCGCGCTAACGCTGCAATTCGCGCTTGCCGTGCTGCTTGCGCATCTGTCGTGGCATCTGATCGAGAAGCGGTTGCTCGAACTGAAGAAGCCTTTCGAGGCGGCGATAGGGCGCAGATTGCCGGCGCCCCGTCTGCGCACCCAAACGCAACCGCGCTGATTTGGGAATCGCGAAAGCAAAAACGCCACGCATTCGGCGTGGCGTTTCTCTTCAGGCGCGAAGTGCGCAAGGCTTACTTGCCTTCAGCCACGATCACTTGCGCAGCCGCATTGACGACAGCGGCAATACGGCCGACGTCGCGCAGTTGCGTCGAACTCATGCCTTCGTTGATCAGCGTATCGAAGTGCGATTTCACGCAGAAATGGCACTTGCCGATGATCGACGCGGCCAGTGCGTACATTTCGAAGCGGCGCTTGTCGACGCCGCCATGCGACGCGTAAGCGTTCATCCGCAAACCGGCCGGCTGCGATTTCAGATCGGCGTTTTCCGTCATTTCGACGTACGGATACCAGACGTTGTTCATGCCCATCAGCGCGGCCGCCGTCAGCGCGCCGTTGACTTCTTCCGGCGACAGTACGCCCGCTTCACGGATCGCGGCGATGATCTTCGGGCTCTTCGCAGCGAACGCGGCGGCCAGGGCGACGCCAACGGCGTCGTTGCCTTGCAGCGACGAGCGCGCAATCGTGCCGTCCAGATTCAGGCGAATGTCTTTGGCGTAATCAGGAATAAGCTCTTTAATCGCTGCGATGAATCCCATTGATATCTCCTATCAAATTGCCGATAAAAAAGCCCGCTGGCCTTTTCAAGCTTAGCGGGCTTTCAACTGCGAGTCCTTACAGCGTCGCGCCGCCGACAGCGCGGTTGCACGGGCACAGTTCGTCCGTTTGCAGACCGTCCAGAATACGCAGAACTTCTTCCGGGTTACGGCCGACGTTCAGGTTGTTCACCGAAACGTGCTGGATCGTGTTGTCCGGGTCGACGATGAACGTAGCGCGCAGTGCGACGCCCGCTTCCTTGTCGCGCACGCCGAGCTGGTCGATGAGTTCGCCCTTGACGTCGCCGAACGCGTAGTGGTTCAGCTTGTTCAGGTCCTTGTGTTCACGGCGCCATGCGAGCTTGACGAATTCGTTGTCGACGCTGCCGCCGAGCAGGACGGCATCGCGCTCTTCGAAGTCCTTGGCCAGCTTGCCGAACTCGACGATTTCCGTCGGGCAAACGAACGTGAAGTCCTTCGGGTAGAAATAGATGATCTTCCACTTGCCCGGGAACGACGATTCGGTGATTTCTTCGAACGCCGATACGCCGTTCTCTTCGTGGTTGTTGAAACCCGGCTTCGCGGCCGTCACGGTAAAGGCTTCGACTTTATCGCCGACAGTTTTCATGCGTTGACTCCTTGAGAATTGGCAAATGAGATTCACAACAACCCGCTCAAACTACCTGCTGGCTGTAACGAACACGTTACACGCTTAAGACTATAACTCTATTAAGCAATCGGATCAATAGTTTTTGTCTAACAAAATAGATAAATTTTCTCGAATGTGGCGATAATGCAGTTTGGAAATAATGGCTTTCGCCCGAAATCGGGGAAAATATTGCACAAAAAAGCGGCAGTTTGAAATGGAAGCCGGCTACTTCAGCCGGATTTCTGTCCGTTTCAGACGCTTTTGGCGAGCGGGAACTCGATCGTCACTTCAAGCCCCGGCAGCGGCGTGCGATTGCGCAGCCGCAACGCGCCCCGATAGCGTCCGACGAGCCGCTGCACGATCGCCATCCCAAGCCCTGTGCCGTTGGCTTGCGTGCGCGCCGAGTTCACGCGGTAGAACGGGCGCGTGACGAGCGCGAGCTGGTCTTCGGGGATGCCCGGGCCTTCGTCGACCACTGACAACTCGACTCGCGAATGTGACACCCGCGTCTCAAGAATCACATGCGGGATGCCATCGGACTCGGACAGTCCGTACTTGCGCGCGTTCTCGATCAGATTGCCGACGACTCGGCGGATATCCGTCTCATCAGCCTCGATAACGGCGGACGGCGCCAGCCGCGTAACCAGACGCATGCCGTCTTCGCTCGACATGCGCGCAGCCAGTTCTCCTGCGATCACGGAAAGGTCGACAGGTTCCGGCATCCGCTGCACAGGGCGCGCGTAATCGAGGAAGCGCCCGATGATCATGTCCATCTGTTCGATGTCGTCGATCATCGCGTCCTTGGTCGCCTGGTCGGACGGACTCATTTCCGTTTCCAGACGCAGACGCGCTAGCGGCGTGCGCAGGTCGTGTGAAATGCCCGCGAGCATCAGCGCGCGGTCCGCTTCGAGCTGCTCCAGGTCCTGCACCATCTGGTTGAAGCTTCGGTTGGTTTCGGCCGCGACGCCCATGCCGCGCTCGGGCAGTTTCTCTGGCGCCTGGCCCGAACCGACCTTGCGCGCGGCCATCGCGAGCCGCGCGAATGGCCGGTTCACGAGACTGGTGATGAACGCCGCGCCGAACAGCGACAGCGCGAGCGCGAAAATACCCCAGCCGGCCCATTGCAGGCCCGTCACACTGTCGAGCTGATCGCGGTCGAGCGCTACCCAGTAATCGTCGTCGTCGATCTTGAAGCTGATCCACACGCCGGGAATGTCGTTCACCGACTGCGCGATGATCGTGTCGTCGCCCAGCCGCCCGCGAATGTCATGCTCGATCAGACGGTTGAGCGATTCGTCGGGCTGGAGCTTGTACTTGTCGGTGGTTTCGCGCGGATATACGCGCACGCCTTCATTGCTCTCCAGATCCTGCAGCAGTGCGCGCCGCAGATCGGGATCGGAATAGAGGAGTGCGGTGCGCGTGAGCTTGACGATCGCGACGAGCTGCAGCGCCACGCGTTGCGCGCGCGGCTCGCGCTCGATCACACGGAAGCTCTGGAACCAGGCGGCGAGGCTGACCGCGATCAACAGCGCGATCAGCAGGAACGTTCGCCAGAACAGGCCGCCGAACGCGAGCGTCAGGAGGCGCCGGTCGATCCGCATGCGGCCTTCTTATGGAAGAAGAGAGACAACTGGAACGGCAAATTCAGGCTGCGCCGTCGGGGATGAACACGTATCCGAGACCCCAAACCGTCTGGATGAAACGCGGGCTGCCCGGGTCCGGCTCGATCAGCTTGCGCAGACGCGAAATCTGCACGTCGAGGCTGCGGTCGAACACTTCGTATTCACGGCCGCGCGCCAGTTCCATCAGCTTTTCGCGCGACAGCGGCTGGCGCGGATGACGCGCGAACACCTTGAGCACCGAGAACTCGCCCGTGGTCAGCGGGATTTCCTGGCCGGCCTTGGTGAGCGTGCGCGTGGCGAGGTTCAGCGCGAACTCGCCGAACTCGAAGACTTCCGACGTCTCCGACGGCGCGCCCGGCAATTCGGACGGCGACTGGCGGCGCAGCACCGCGTGAATGCGCGCGACCAGCTCGCGCGGATTGAATGGCTTGGGCAGATAGTCGTCGGCGCCCATTTCGAGGCCGACGATGCGATCGACATCCTCACCCTTGGCGGTGAGCATGATGATCGGCGTGCGATCGTTGCTGCCGCGCAAACGCCGGCAGATGGAAAGACCGTCTTCGCCCGGCAGCATCAGGTCGAGCACCAGAAGGTCGAAACGTTCACGCACCCACAGCTTGTTCATCGAGGGCGCGTTCTCGGCGACATAGACGTTGAAGCCCTGCTCGCCGAGGTAGCGGCGCAGCAGATCGCGCAGACGCGGGTCGTCATCGACGACGAGGATTTTCGAAGGGTTTTTGGTTTCCATGGTCGGCATCTTAGCGCGATTAGAGAGAGGTGCACGTTTGCACCAATTATCACGTAACAGTCAGTTACAAAATTTACCCGGCCTGTGGCACGACGTAAAGGCTTGGCGCTTACACTCCTTTACTGTTTGCGCCAGTTCGGTAGATACTTCACTCGAATAAAGCTCTCGCACCCGGTTTCAAGCCGGAGTCAATACACGTATCTGAGGTTGCCGGTTGCCGCGCCACGAAGGGAAAAAGATGAAGGGAGGGGTCTGGCCGAACATGCGCCTGAGCGTGATCGCTGTAGCTGTTGCGATCGTGTTCGCGAGCGCGTTGAGCCCGGTTCCCGCCTATTCCGATTCCTCGACGGAACGCAACACCGACACGCGCCCGCCCCAGCGCCCGCATATGCGTTCGGGCCGCCAGCCGCACAATCCCGACGCGGATCGACCCGCATCCGACGCAATCATGCGAGCAACCGCCGTGCCGCCTGATCTGGATCAGCGTCGGCGCGACGGACATATGACGCCTGAAGAGCGTCGTTTGTTGCGGCAGCATATCGAAGACGCTGTTCGCGAACTGTACAAACGCTGACGCCCGGTTTTCACGCACAGCGACCGACCGTCGGCGCTTCGGCGGCGAGGCCGTGCGTTTGCCGTTGGTGTCGGGCAAAGTCATTCATCCAGTGAGGCATCGATGAAGCGACGCGAGTTTCTGACGATGGCGGCGGCAGCGAGCGCCTCCCTATCGATGCCGCGCGTGTTCGCCGCGCCGCGCGCAAGCAGCGGCATATCGACGCAACTGGATGCAGGCGCAACGGGTCGCGCGCCGGGCAAACTGCTTATCCTGATCGAACTCAAAGGCGGAAACGACGGTTTGAACACTGTCATTCCTTTCGCCGATTCCACTTACTATGCGCTGCGTGAACACATCGCGATACCGCGCGACCGTGTGTTGCCGCTCGATGAGCGCACGGCGCTGCATCCCGCGATGCGTGCGCTGCTGCCTTTCTGGCGCGATGGACAACTGGCTGTCGTGCAGGGAGTCGGTTGCGCACAGGATCATGCATCGCATTTCCGCTCGACGGAGATCTGGGACACGGCATCATCTGCCGAAGCGTATCGGCGCGACGGCTGGCTGACGCGTGCGGTCGAACAATGGGCCACGATGCAGCGAGGCGTTGCGGCGGCATCATTCGGCAGCGTGGAACCGGGGCCGTTCGCCGGCTCCGTGGATCGTGCCGAGACCGATGAGGTGTGGGCGCGTGTCGATGACCCCGATGCCGCGCCGCACGTCGATGGGATCGACGCGGACGAAGGCGAGGGCGCTCCCGTGCCCGGCGCCACGCGAGCACTTCAGGTGAGCGCGCCGACGCTGCGGGATTCGATCGATGCCGCGCTGCGCACGGTCGTCGACGGGGCGCAGCCGCATACGTGCGGCGCGATCCGGCTAACGCTCGATGGCTTCGACACGCACAGCAATCAGCCCGCGCGGCACGCGGCTTTGCTCGAGCAACTCGCCGAAGGCTGCGCGACCCTTCGCGCGGAACTCACGCGACGCGGCCGCTGGCGCGACACGCTCATCATGACGTACTCGGAATTCGGCCGCTCCGCGCGAGAGAACATGCATCGCGGCACCGGGCATGGCGGTGGCGCCGCGCATTTTGTGCTGGGCGGTCAGGTACGTGGAGGCCTGTACGGTCGCGCGCCCGATCTCGCGCGATTGGATAGCGCCGGCAATCTGCCTGTCGAGATCGATTTCAGACAGCTCTACGCGACCGCGCTCGGCCCGTTCCTGAAACTGGATGCGAACGCGGTCCTTCAGGACGACGTTCCGCCGCTGCCGTTGCTACGCACTTGAACGTCAGTGCTTTCGCGCCGCTCGCCACGCGACCCACAGCTTGCGGATCGGCGTGAGCGCGATGCGTTGATGAAGCACGCGGTAGCCGTCGCGCTCGATCTCGTCGAGCAACGCCAGCGCCAGTGCGGCCAGCGCGCGCAGCGTGCGCTGCGAGTGACGCTCGCCGACGGGTAGCGCATCGAGCGCCTTGCGGATCGCGTCGCGGGCGCGCGCTGTCTGAAAGCGCATCAGCTCGGTGAACGCGTCCGTGTACTTGCGGTTGATCAGGTCCGCCGCCGTCACGTTGTAGCGCTGCATCTCGTCGATGGGGATATAGATGCGGCCATGCCGCGCGTCGTTGCCGAGTTCGACGACGATCTGCGCGAGCATCAGAGCCTCGCCAAGCGGTGCCGCCCACACTTGCGCCTGCGACGGATCGCGCGCCGTCGCGCGCGCAACCACGGACGTAAAGTTGCCGCCGACCCCAGCCATATAGCGGCGCAGGTTCGGATAGTCGAGATAGCGTGCCTGGTCGAGGTCCATCTCGAAGCCCGCGATCAACGCCTGCAATGCGGGGTATTCAGCCTGCACGTCTGGCAGATGCGCAGCGAGCGCCTGAGACACCGGGTGCGTCGGTTCGCCCGCAGCGAGCGCTGCCGCTTCCTTTTGCCACCACGCGAGCTTCGTGCGGCCGATCGTCGGATCGGTCGTTTCCTTCACGGTTTCTTCGAACTCGCGACGCAGCGCGAACAGCGCGGTGAGCAACGGCTGCCGCGCGACGGGCGCCTGGCGCAGTGCGTAGTAGGTGCTCGAGCCGGGAGGCGCTGCTTTCTGCAGGCAGTATTCGTCGAAATTCACTGGAATTGGCTTGTGGGGAGGCGGTCGCGCACGGCTGTGCACGAGAGACCGAAAATTGTAGCATCGACCGTATTCGACAGATGCAGACAAGCGCAGACCAATCGGTTAGAATCTCGCGCTTACGCTTTTGGCCGTGGCTTTTTCAGCGCGTTCGTTCGCGGCGATGGCGGGTCTGATCCTACAGGTTCGGATTTGTTCACGCGAACGAGATCGCGATGGAATCGCAGCGTCCATTCGCCGGCGAGACATCGGGTGTTGCACCTCACGCATCGCCCGGCTGCGAGGATGGCGAAATTGGTAGACGCACCAGGTTTAGGTCCTGACGCCCGCAAGGGTGTAGGGGTTCGAGTCCCCTTCCTCGCACCACTTTTTTCTCATTGCCGTACATAAAACCCTGCCCGTATCCGACGCGCGGGGTTTTTTGTTTTGCGCCCCGACACGGTGATTGCGCAGACTCGCGCCCGTTCAATGGACACGCACAAAAAACCCCGCGCGAAGGCGGGGCTGGCTTATCACAGGGAAGATCCGCGGCTGCTTAATGGCAGCGCTTTTCCCAGTGATGATGCACTTTCACCTTATGGCACTCGTGATGGTAGTCGTTTGCGAATGCCGACGACATGCTCACGAAACCAGCGGCAGCGGCGACCAGTGCCAGAACAACCTTCTTCATTTTCGATCCTTAAAATCAGAGAGATAAAGCGAGCGGCGATCGTAGCAAGTCCCGTTTACGATTGGCTTGGACTCGGTCGTTTTGTGCGTCCAATACGCCGTATATCGCGAAGCACGGCAATCGACTCATCTTGTTGCACGCACAACCAGATTCTCCTATCCTGCGCTCAAACGATCTGCGATCCCTTAGCCCATCCAAGCACAAGAAGAGGAGCGTGCAAATGGCATCGACCGATGTTCGGCTACCCTCAGACATCGGCGCGCACGCCGACACGGAACGCGAGCTGCGCGTGACACTCGCAGGCACGTATCGCGTGTTCGCGATGCTCGGCTGGACCGAGTTGATCTACAACCACATCACCGTGCGTGTGCCCGGCACGCACAGCCATTTTCTGATCAACCCATTCGGCCTGCATTACACGGAAGTGATGGCGTCGAATCTGGTGAAGATCGATGCCGATGGGAAGGTGCTCGACGGCTCGCCGCATCCCGTGAATCCGGCGGGCTTCGTCGTGCATGCCGCGATTCATCGCGCGTTGCCCGATGCGCACTGCGTAATGCATACGCATACGACGGCAGGGCTTGCCGTCGCATGTTCGCAGACGGGTCTCGTCAACAACAATTTCTATTCGGCACAACTGCATGGGATGGTCGCGTATCACGACTTCGAAGGCATTACCGTGCGCGCCGACGAAGGGCCGCGCCTCGTTGCGAATCTCGGCGATAAACGTTTGTTGATCTTGCGCAATCACGGCCTGCTGTCGATTGGCGAGACAATCGCGCAAGCCTTCGCGCGACTCTGGACGCTCAACCGCGCTTGCGAAATTCAACTGGCAACGGCGATGCTCGGACCCGCGCGCATGATCGGCGACGAGATCGCCGCGCGCTGCACGCGTGATTCATTGCAGTTCGATCCGCGGCACGGCGCAGGAGCCAATGTGCTGAATGCGTTGCTGCGCCAGGTCGACCGGATCGACCCGTCGTATCGCGAGTAGAAACGTGAAAAGCCGCCGTGCGAGAAGCGCATGCGGGCTGACTTGTGAATGAGTGTTTAAGGAATTAGGCAACGACGGAGTCGACGGCGCCACGCAAGCGCCGATCGATGAGCGTCGGCCCGGACTTCGTCTGACCTGACTACGCTGCGTTACGCGCGATCGCGGTTTCGATCACCTTGTCGAGTGCTTCGCTGAGCGCGATCTTCTCGCGGTCGTCGAGGCAATCGAAGAGATCGACGTTCCACTTGCGCGCGATGGGCATCACCTTGCGGTAGAGCGCACGGCCTTCCGTGGTCAACGATACGAGCACCACGCGGCCATCGTCCGCGCTCGCTTCGCGTTGCACGAGGCCTTGTCTGATCAAGGCCTCGGCTGCACGGCTCGCCTGACTCTTGTCGAGGTTCGCGTGGCGCGCGAGGTCCATGATCGAGAATGGTCCGAACGATCCAACCGATGCAATCACGCGCGCCTCAGGCAGCGTCACGTCCAGCTTGGCCATATACCGTTCGCTGATGCCCCGCTCGGAAAGTTTATTCAGCACGTGCAGACGATACGTCAGAAACTGTTCGAGTCCGGCTTTATCGGAGGCCTTCATGGTCTTCCCGTTGTGAGTGGATGCAGTCCGGTGATGTGATTGTTGCTGCATCCGCTCGCGCGGTCAACGCGGGCCAAACCTGAGTCGCGTCATCTGTTCGGCTTCGTTCGCAAGCAAAGTGGCTGCGTCGCGAATCGCTGCTTCGAGCGTGATCGGGCCGGGGGCCGGTGAGAAGCATCCGCTGAAATGCTCGGCGAGTTTTGGCAGCGCTGCAGGGTCGACGGCGCCCGAGAGCAACGTGGCCGGCACGCCCACGGCGCGCGCATGCCGGCAAGCGATGAAGGGCGCCTTGCCATGCAGCGTTTGCACGTCGGAGCGGCCTTCGCCCGTGATGAGCCAGTTGGCGCCTTCGAGCGCCGCGTCGAGGCCGATCTGTCGCGCGACGACTTCCGCGCCCGGCTCGAATTCGGCGCCCAGCATATGCAATGCGAAACCGAGTCCACCCGCCGCGCCCGCACCCGGCTGGTTGCGCGCGACGCGGTTCATGGCCGGCTCGACGAGGTCGGCGAAGCGGGCGAGGGCGGCGTCGATCGTCGCGACCTGCTCCGGCTTTACGCCTTTTTGCGGACCGAAGACTGCCGTTGCGCCGTGATCGCCCGTCAACGGGTTGTCGACATCCGACATGCCGACGAACGTTGCCTCGCGCAGACGGGCGTCGAGGCCCGATGCGTCGACGCGCGCCAGTTGAGCAAGTTGCTCGGGCGTCGCGTCCAGTTCATGTCCTTGCGCATCGAACAGCTTGAGCCCGAGACCGACGAGCAAACCCGCGCCGCCGTCGTTCGTGCTGCTGCCGCCGAGTGCGACGAAGAAGCGCCGTACACCGGCGTCCAGCAGCGAGCGGATGGCTTCGCCCATACCGCGCGTGCTGCGCTTTTCCACGGGAACGCCCATGCCGACGGGGTCGGTGATGCCGACGACCTCCGCTGTTTCGATGATCGCGCTGCCGTCGGCGAGCAGACCCGTCACGCCTTCGCGCGCAGGGCCTGCCGCGCCCCGCACCGTGAGCATGCGCCGTTCGCCGCCGCTGGTGAGCATGGCGTCGAGCGTGCCTTCGCCGCCGTCGGCCATTGCGCAGACACGGATCGTCGCGTCGGGCCGCGCGCGCAGAATGCCCGTCGCGATGGATTGCGCGACCTGCTCCGCAGAGAGCGAACCTTTGAACGAGTCAGGGGCGATGACGACGATGGGCGCGGACGACGTATTCGGCATGGTGTCTCTGATGATTTTCTGTGAGTGGGCATCGCTGTGTTCGCCGCGATGCGATGAAGCGCCCGGACCGCCTTATGCGCACGGCAGCGGCGTATCAGGATGTGGTGAAGCTTATCAGCATGCGGCGCGCGACTGAATACACCCGAAGGTATAGGCAGAATTGACTTTGATTCACAGCTGGCGCGGACCATGGTGGATCAAGAGCATGTCTGGAATCGTTTGAAAGGCGGTCGGAATCGGGCCTCGCAGCCCGCAAAAAATCGCGAAACAGCGAATCCGGCTAGGCGCGCAAATAGTTTGCTAAAATATTTGGCTCTCTGACCCAAACTGTGCTGCCGGCGGCCTCACAGCCCGCGGCGAGAGGCACGCGATCGATGTCACACTTGACTGAGCGAAGCGTAGCGGCGACCCGCGCAAAAGCGAATGCAGCGCGCAGTGTCGAACGCACGACGCAAAGCGGACATCGACAGGCGGCGCACACAAGATAACTGATTCGCTCGAATAATTTTAGGACGATTGAAGCCATGGCTAACGTTGTTGAAAACCTCGGCAAGCTCGAACGCCGCGTGACGATTTCCCTGCCGAAAGACACCGTGCAGAAGGAAGTGGATTCGCGCATCCGTCAACTCGCGAAGAACGTGCGCATGCCGGGTTTCCGCCCGGGCAAGGTGCCGCTCAAGATGGTGACGCAGCAGTACGCGGGTCAGGTGGAAGCCGAAGTGCTGAGCGACAAGGTTGGCAAGGAGTTCTTCGACATCAGCCGCGCGGAAAACCTGCGCGTTGCTGGCCAGCCGAGCTTCAGCCCGAAGACGGATGCAACGGAAGGCGCATACGCATTCGACGCGACCTTCGAGGTTTACCCGGAAGTGAAGCTGGGCGACGTCGCGACGGCTGAGATCGAACGCACGAAGACCACCATCAGCGACGCTGAAATCGACCGCACGCTGGACATCCTGCGCAAGCAGCGCGTGCACTACCACGCTCGTGGCGAAGCCGGCGAGCACGGCGACGGCGGCGCGGACACGGCTGCGAAGGACGGCGACCGCGTGACGGTCGACTTCATCGGCAAGATCGACGGTGAAGCATTCCAGGGCGGCAGCGCGGACGACTTCGCGTTTGTCCTGGGTGAAGGCCGCATGCTGCCGGAATTCGAAAAAGCCGCGCTTGGCCTGAAGGTCGGCGAGTCGAAGGAATTCGACCTGGCGTTCCCCGAGGACTATCACGGCAAGGAAGTCGCCGGCAAGACGGCACAGTTCACGATCACGATGAAGAAGATCGAGTGGCCGCATCTGCCCGAGATCGACGGCGAGTTCGCGAAGTCGCTCGGCATCGAAGACGGCGATCTGACCAAGATGCGCGCCGAAATCCGTGACAACCTCGAGCGCGAAGCGAAGCGCCGTACGCAGGCTGTCGTGAAGAACCAGGTGATGGACGCGCTGCTGAAGATTTCCGAACTCGACGTGCCGAAAGCGCTGATCGAGCAGGATCAGGAACGCCTCGTCGAAATGGCGCGTCAGGATCTCACGCAACGCGGCGTGCCGAACGCAAAGGACGCACCCATTCCGGCAGAAATGTTCGCCGAGCAGGCCGAGCGCCGCGTCAAGCTGGGCCTCGTGCTGGCCGAGCTGGTCAAGGCCAACGAACTGCAGGCCAAGCCGGAACAGATCCGCGCGGAAGTCGACGAATTCGCGAAGAGCTACGAAGACCCGAAGGAAGTCGTCCGCTGGTATTATTCGAACCAGCAGCGTCTTGCCGAGATGGAAGCGTATGTCGTTGAGTCCAACGTCGTCGATTTCGTCCTGAGCAAGGCGAAGGTGACGGACAAAGAAGTGAGCTTCGAAGAGCTGGCAAGCGCAACGGCGCAAGCGTAATAGCATCGCTGTAACGGCGTGCTGGCTGTCCGAGCGACGGCCCGCACGCCGTTTTTCCATATGAGCACGGCCGATTATGCTAAAAGAACGCTTGTCGGCCGTTTTGGCTCTTGAAGAAACGCGCGGCCGCACCTACTTGTCCAGAACCGATTATCAGAACATTTCCTGACAAGGATCCATTGCATGACCTTTCGCGCTCAAATGCTGGACACGTTGACCTCGCAGTCGTCGCGGGATCGGGATCTCGAAGCGCAAGCGCTCGGCCTCGTGCCGATCGTCGTCGAAACGAGCGGCCGTGGTGAACGTTCTTATGACATCTACTCGCGCCTGCTGAAGGAGCGCGTGGTGTTCCTGGTTGGCGAAGTGAACGATCAGACTGCGAACCTCGTGATCGCACAGTTGCTATTCCTCGAAAGCGAGAATCCGGACAAGGACATCAGCTTCTACATCAACAGCCCGGGCGGCTCGGTGTCGGCAGGGATGGCGATCTACGACACGATGCAGTTCATCAAGCCGGACGTCTCGACGCTGTGCATGGGCCTCGCGGCCAGCATGGGTGCATTCCTGCTGGCGGCGGGTGCGAAGGGCAAGCGTTTTGCGCTGCCGAACGCACGCGTGATGATTCACCAGCCGCTGGGCGGCGCGCGCGGCCAGGCGTCGGACATCGAAATTCAGGCACGCGAAATCCTGTACCTGAAGGAGCGCCTGAACCAGTTGCTGTCGCACCACACGGGTCAACCCGTCGAGCGCATCCAGCGCGACACGGACCGCGACAATTTCATGTCGGGCGACGATGCGCAGGCTTACGGCCTCGTCGACCAGGTGCTGCACAAGCGTCCGTAAACAATCGCTGAAACATGGCTGATCCGGAGCGCTTTTTCTCCAAATTGGGGGAAGAGCGCCGGCGCGAAACCTTGTGAAATAATAAGACCCGTCTGAACGCCTGCGGCAAACGCCGTCACAGCTTTGCGCATCCGTCCCGCCCCGAACTGAACGAGGCGGGCAAACGGCGTATCATGTCATTCGAGTGTCCGGAGGCTCACACATCTATGGCGGACAAGAAAGGTTCTAACAGCGAGAAGCTGTTGTATTGCTCGTTCTGCGGCAAAAGCCAGCACGAGGTTAAAAAACTGATTGCTGGCCCGTCGGTATTCATCTGTGATGAATGTATCGACCTGTGCAACGAAATCATTCGCGACGAAGCAGCGGGCGCGGGTCTGGAAACGGGCCTGTCCAAGTCCGACCTGCCCAGTCCGCAGGAAATTCGCGACATTCTCGATCAATACGTGATCGGGCAAGAACGCGCGAAGAAAATTCTCGCGGTCGCGGTCTACAACCACTACAAGCGCCTGAAACATCTCGACAAGAAAGACGACGTCGAGCTGTCGAAGAGCAACATCCTGCTGATCGGGCCGACTGGCTCGGGCAAGACGCTGCTCGCGCAGACCCTTGCACGCCTTTTGAACGTGCCGTTCGTGATCGCCGACGCGACCACGCTGACGGAAGCCGGCTATGTCGGCGAGGATGTCGAAAACATCATTCAGAAGCTGCTGCAAAACTGCAATTACGAAGTCGACAAGGCGCAGCGTGGCATCGTCTATATCGACGAAATCGACAAGATCAGCCGCAAGTCGGACAATCCGTCGATTACCCGTGACGTGTCGGGTGAAGGCGTGCAGCAGGCGCTGCTGAAGCTGGTCGAAGGTACGATGGCGTCGGTGCCGCCGCAAGGTGGCCGTAAGCATCCGAACCAGGATTTCATCCAGGTCGATACGACCAACATCCTGTTTATCTGTGGCGGCGCGTTCGATGGCCTCGAAAAGGTGATCGTCGACCGTACGGAGAAAACGGGGATCGGTTTCGGTGCGAGCGTCAAGAGCAAGCAGGATCGTGATGCAGGCGAAGTGCTGCGCGAAGTCGAGCCGGAAGATCTCATCAAATTCGGCCTGATTCCAGAACTGATCGGACGTCTGCCCGTCGTGGCGACGCTCGGCAAGCTGGACGAAGTCGCGCTGATGAAGATTCTGGTCGAACCCAAGAACGCGCTCATCAAGCAGTATCACAAGCTGTTCAACATGGAACGCGTCGAGCTGGAGATCCGTCCCGCCGCGCTGCAAGCCATCGCCCGCAAGGCGATTCGCCGCAAGACGGGCGCACGCGGCCTTCGGTCAATCCTGGAACAGGCGTTGCTCGACGTGATGTACGATTTGCCGGCAATGAAGGGCGTCAGCAAAGTCATTATTGACGACAATGTTATTGATGGTGACGGAAAGCCGCTACTGATCTACGAAGACGCGCCAAAGGTGGCGGGTTCGAATTGATCGGCTTCCCGATTTTTGAAAAAAAGCCGTTCATGGCAACGTGAACGGCTTTTTTCGTTTATCGTGTCGTCAGGATGGACTGTTTTTCTGGAGTCACTGAACTTTTCCCACACGCGAAGGCTTGCAATCTTTTTTGGCGGCCTCAACTATCGAACAAACTGATTCCACTCATGGGGAAATGAAATGTCAGGAACCCAACTCCTCCCGCCGGAACGCGTCACACTCCCGCTGCTCCCGCTGCGCGACGTAGTCGTTTTCCCACACATGGTGATCCCGCTCTTCGTGGGTCGCCCGAAGTCGATCAAGGCGTTGGAAGCCGCAATGGAAGGTGGCAAGCACATCATGCTTGTTGCCCAGAAAACGGCGGCCAAAGACGAGCCGACCGAAAAGGACATGTACGAAGTTGGCTGTATCGCCAACATCCTGCAGATGCTCAAGCTGCCCGACGGCACCGTGAAGGTGCTGGTCGAAGGTCTGCAGCGCGCAAAGACGCTGTCGATCGAAGAGCAGGAAACGCAATTCTCGTGCGAAGTGATGCCGCTCGAGCCCGACCACGCCGATAGCGCTGAGACGGAAGCGCTGCGTCGCGCGATCGTGTCGCAGTTCGATCAGTACGTGAAGCTGAACAAGAAGATCCCGCCGGAGATTCTGACCTCGCTGTCGGGTATCGATGAAGCCGGGCGTCTTGCCGATACGATCGCTGCGCATCTGCCGCTCAAGCTCGACCAGAAGCAACAGATTCTTGAAATGTTCCCGGTCATCGAGCGCCTCGAGCATCTGCTCGCGCAACTCGAAGCCGAGATCGACATTCTGCAGGTCGAAAAGCGCATCCGTGGACGCGTCAAGCGTCAGATGGAGAAGAGCCAGCGCGAGTACTACCTGAACGAGCAGGTCAAGGCCATCCAGAAGGAACTGGGCGAAGGCGAAGAAGGTGCGGATCTCGAAGAACTCGAGAAGCGCATCACCGCTGCGCGCATGCCGAAGGAAGCCAAGAAGAAGGCCGACGCCGAGCTGAAGAAGCTCAAGCTGATGTCGCCGATGTCGGCGGAAGCGACCGTCGTGCGTAACTACATCGACACGCTGATCGGCCTGCCGTGGCGCAAGAAGAGCAAGGTCAACAATGACCTCTCGAATGCCGAACGCGTGCTGGACGAAGACCACTTCGGTCTCGAGAAGGTGAAGGAACGCATTCTCGAGTACCTCGCGGTTCAACAGCGCGTGGACAAAGTGAAGGCGCCGATCCTGTGCCTCGTCGGGCCGCCGGGCGTTGGCAAGACGTCGCTGGGCCAGTCGATTGCGCGCGCAACGAACCGCAAGTTCGTGCGCATGGCGCTGGGTGGTGTGCGTGACGAAGCCGAGATTCGCGGCCACCGTCGTACGTACATCGGTTCGATGCCGGGCAAGATCCTGCAAAGCCTGACCAAGGTCGGCGTGCGCAATCCGCTCTTCCTGCTCGACGAAGTCGACAAGATGGGCATGGATTTCCGCGGCGATCCTTCGTCGGCGCTGCTTGAAGTGCTCGACCCGGAACAGAACCACACGTTCGCCGACCACTACGTCGAAGTGGACTTCGACCTGTCGGACGTGATGTTCGTCGCGACGTCGAACTCGCTGAACATTCCGCCGCCGCTGCTTGACCGGATGGAAGTGATCCGTCTGTCGGGCTACACGGAAGACGAAAAGGTCAGCATCGCGCAACGTTATCTGCTGCCGAAGCAGAAGAAGAACAACGGCCTGAAGCCTGGCGAGATCGAGGTCACGGAAAGCGCCATCCGCGACATCATTCGTTACTACACGCGTGAAGCGGGCGTGCGTTCGCTCGAGCGTGAAATTTCGAAGATCTGCCGCAAGGTGGTGAAGATGCTTCTGCTGAAGAAGGCAGACAAGGCAGTCACCGTCGACGGCAAGAACATCGACACGTTCCTCGGCGTGCGCAAGTACGACTTCGGTCTGGCCGCGAAGGAAAACCAGACCGGCCAGGTCACGGGTCTCGCGTGGACGGAAGTGGGCGGCGATCTGTTGACGATCGAAGCGGCCGTGATGCCGGGCAAGGGCAACGTGATCCGCACGGGTTCGCTCGGCGACGTGATGAAGGAATCCGTCGAAGCCGCGCGCTCGGTAGTGCGTTCGCGTTCGCGCCGTCTTGGTGTCAAGGACGAAGCGTTCGAGAAACAGGACATCCACATCCACGTGCCGGAAGGTGCGACGCCGAAGGACGGTCCGTCTGCCGGTATCGCGATGACGACGGCGCTGGTGTCGGTGCTCACGGGTATCCCGTGCGCGCGGATGTCGCGATGACGGGCGAAATCACGCTGCGCGGCGAAGTACTGCCGATCGGCGGGCTGAAAGAGAAGCTGCTGGCAGCGCATCGCGGCGGCATCAAGCTCGTGCTGATTCCGGAAGAAAACGTCAAGGATCTGACGGAGATTCCGGACAACGTGAAGAACGCGATCGAGATCGTGCCGGTCCGCTGGATCGACAAGGTACTGGAACTGGCGCTGGAACATGGCCCGGCTCCGCTGCCGGAAGAAGAGCCGAAGGCGGCTGCGCCCGTTAGTGAGTCGAAAGACTCGGGCGCGACCGATGTCGTGAAGCATTAAGCCAAACGCAAAGTACTGAGCGCCGTAACGGCTCACTCAGTCACCAGCGAACAAAAACCCGCGGCCTGGTCCGCGGGTTTTTTATTGCTCGCGCAAGGGCCGCAAACGTTTAATCAGTTGCTTTCGATAAGGCAATTCACCCGCTATCCAGGACGCACAGAGACACGCGGCAAACTGGTTGCACCCGCATCGATCACCTTGCAAGATCTTGTCATCGACAGACCCTCGACGAGCCCTCGAATCAGGCTCAATCCCGCTTGACACAAGGGTTTCGGCCCATTCTAATGAGTGGCCGGCAAATTCTGCCGTGCCGTATATAACCGGGCGCATAAGCGCTTTCATGATTGCCCAACTACATTCTCGGGGGCTTGGAATGAATAAAACGGAATTGATCGATCACATCGCGCAGCAAGCCGACATTTCGAAAGCGGCAGCAGGTCGCGCGTTGGATGCCGTGATCGGTGGCGTCAAAGGCACGTTGAAAAAAGGTGGTTCTGTGACGTTGGTCGGCTTCGGCACGTTCGCCGTCGGCAAGCGCACGGCGCGCACCGGTCGCAATCCGCGTACGGGCGCAGCAATCAAGATCAAGGCAGCCAAGGTTCCTAAATTTAGGCCTGGCAAAGCGCTAAAGGATGCGTTAAACTAATGGGCTCGCTGCTTGATGAATATGTCGATGTGAGTTGGCATCAAGAGTCAGGCAGCGGCGGTCTCGGAGCGGGTGCTTAGCTCAGTTGGTAGAGCGGCGCCCTTACAAGGCGTAGGTCGGGAGTTCGAGCCTCTCAGCACCCACCAGTTCCAGATCGAAGTGACACGGTGCAGTGTATGCAGCATAAGGAGTGGTAGTTCAGTCGGTTAGAATACCGGCCTGTCACGCCGGGGGTCGCGGGTTCGAGTCCCGTCCACTCCGCCAGTATCCTAGAAAGGCGAACTCCGGTTCGCCTTTTTTATTGCCCGCTGATGTACTATCGGGCGTTCCGTTTTTGGCATCCGACTTTTGCCTCCTCAAGCATGCTCGATTTCTTTCGCAATCACCAACGTCTGATGATGTTCATGCTCATCCTGGTCATCTTGCCGGGTTTGGGTTTTGTCGGTATCCAGGGCTTCCGTGGCTTCTTTGACGAGAGCGCGAATGTCGCGAGCGTCAACGGACACAAGATCACGCGCGGCGAATATGACAACGCGTGGCGTCAGCAGATGGACCGCGCGCGTCAGATGCTCGGCGCACAGTTCGACTCGAAGATGTTCGATACGCCGGAGCGCCGCAAGGAAATGCTCGACGGGCTGATCCAGCAGCGCGTGCTTGCCGATGAGACGCAACGTCTGCACCTGACGGTCTCTGACGATGCGCTGCGTCGCGCGCTGATGGCCGATCCCGTCATCGGTTCGCTGAAGAATCCCGACGGCTCGATCGACCTGAACAAATACAAAGAACTCCTTGCGATGCAGGGAATCACGCCCGATCAATACCAGGAGCAGGTGCGCTACAGCATGGCGATGCAACAGTTGCCTGCGGCCATCACGCAGACCTCGTTCACGCCGAAAACGCTCGCGCAGCATCTGACCGAACTCGCCGAGCAGCAGCGCGAAGTGCAGGGTCTCGCGTTCCGCGCGAAGGAGTACGAGTCGAAGGTGCAGCCGACTGATGCGCAAATTCAGGCGTACTACGATGCGCATCGCGACGATTTCGCGACGCCCGCGACGGCCACGATCCAGTATCTCGTGATGTCGCCCGCGACGATCTCAGCGTCGGCGAATCCGAGTGACGCGGATCTCAAGAAGTACTACGACGACAACATCGCCCACTACCGCACGGCGGGTGAGGTGCGCGCGAGCCACATCCTGATTTCGGCGCCGAAAGACGCGAGCGCCGCCGACAAGGACAAGGCGAAGCAGAAGGCGCAGGAAATCCTCGCGCAGATCAAGGCGCATCCCGACCAGTTCGCGCAGCTTGCGCAGCAGGATTCGCAGGACCCGGGTTCGGCGTCGAAGGGCGGCGATCTGGGCTACTTCAGCCCGGGCATGATCGCGGGCGGCAAGGCATTCGACGATGCCGTCTTCAAGATGAAGAAGGACGAGATCAGCGATCTGATCCAGTCGGACTTCGGCTATCACATCGTCAAGGTGACGGACGTGAAGCCGTCGGTGACCAAGCCGTTCGACGAAGTGAAAGATTCGATCGCGAAGGATCTCAAGGCGCAACTCGCCACGAAGGCCTTCAGCGACGATTCGGAAGGCTTCACGTCGATCGTCTACGAACAGGCGAAGAGCCTGCAACCGGCCGCGGACAAATACAAGCTGCAGATCCAGACGGCGACGGTTACGCCGCAGCCGAACAGCGCGTTACCGCCGGATAGCCCGCTCAACAACCCGAAATTCCTCGCGGCCGTATTTGCGAACGATTCGGCGAAGGACCGCAACAACACGCAGGCCATCGATGTCGGCAACAACACGCTGGTCGCGGCACACGTGACCGACTACAAGCCGGCCGCCGTGCCCGCGCTCGCTGCCGTCAAGGATGCCGTGCGTCAGAAGGTGGTCGCGCAGCAGGCTGCCGATCTCGCGCGCAAGGAAGGCGAGGCGAAGCTGGCGGATCTGCGGAAGTCGAAGTCGACGCAAGGCTTCTCGTCCGCGCTGAAGGTGTCGCGCAACGACGCGCAAGGTGTGCCTCCCGCCGCATTGAGCGCAATTTACAAGGTCGATGCGCAAAAACTGCCGGCATACGTCGGCGTGGACCTCGGCGCAGACGGCTATGCGATCTATCGCGTGAACGCTGTCGTGCAACCCGCAACGACGGATGCGCAGCGTCTGGCGTCGGCGCAGCAGCAGATCGCTTCGGTGAACGCGCAGGCTGAGGCCGAGTCGTACCTGGATGCGATTCGGACGCGGTCGAAGGTGAAGATGTACGGTTCGCTCGATAACCCGCAATCGGGCGAATAAGCCGGTTCACGGAGCCGCATGCATGCGGCTTCTCGAGACGCCACAAAAAAGCCCCGCACACTGCGGGGCTTTTGCTTTGCGAGAAGCGTTGGGAAGGATTACAGGCAGGCGCTGATATCGCCCGTGGCGTCGCTGCCGGCGCCGCCCGCGGAGCGGAAGCCGACCCAGGTGCCGGAGCCCTGATAGTTCGGCCGCACGACGGCAGCCGCGCCGCTCGGCGGCTGCTGGCCGGGGACGTAGACGTCCATTGCTGCGTCGTTGGCCAATGTATTTTGTGCGACGACCTGCTGCTGGGTCTTGTCAGCCCATTTCTTGGCGATGCACTGGCCGACGACCTTCGGCGGCTGCTGGCTGGTGCCAACCGATTGCACACCGGCGGGCGGTTGCGCGGCACAAGCGGAAATGGCGACGGCCATAGCGATAATCGGTAAGTATTTCACGTTATCTCCTTCCAGAAATCGCTCACATGGAGCCGGTTGTCGAATTCAGACGAACCTGTCTGATCGACCATGGGTGATCACGTTCCCATCATTCGGAAACAAGTTGTTAGCGCGCTGTAACACTAAATGGCGCTTTCACTTTCACTGAGACGAGGTGTGGAGCAGCGGCTTCAGCGCCGGCCACACGTTGTCCAGTAGCAGGGGCTGTGCCCGTTGGGTCGGATGAATCTGATCGGACTGGAACATGTCCGGCTTGTCTTCGATTCCAGCGAGGAGAAATGGGACGAGCGGCACGCGCAGCTGTTTCGCTAGCTGGTCGTAGACCCCGTGGAACTTTTGCGTGTAGTCAAGGCCGTAATTGGGCGGCACGTACATGCCGACGAGCAGGACCTTCGCGTTGCCTTGCTGCGCCTGTTCGATGATCGTGCGGAGGTTGTCTTCCGTGATGTCGAGCGGGACGCCGCGCAGCGCGTCATTGGCGCCGAGTTCCACGATCACGACGGCGGGCTTGAGCCGCTGCATCAAGGCAGGCAGGCGGGCGCGCCCGCCGCTGGTCGTGTCGCCGCTGATGCTCGCATTTGCAACGTTATAATCGATCCGCTCACTCGACAAACGCTGACGCATCAGCGAAACCCAGCCGGTGTCGCGAGGCAGGCCGTATTCGGCGGAGAGGCTGTCGCCGAGCACGATGATCGTCGGCTTCGCCTGTTGCGTATCGCTGCCTGCGGGGTTCGCCATGGCAGCGGCCGCGGTGGTGTTACCGGCGGCCTGAGCGGACGCAGAAAAAGTCGCGGCGAACACGATGGGAAAACACGCCGCAGTCAGCGCCGCGAACGACGCAACGGCGCGTACTTTCAACCTACGCTTCACCATGCAAAAGAAAACCGATCCAGTCATCGAAGTGCGGGGTTTATGCAAGAGGGTTAAGGATGCGACGGGTGAGCTGACGATCCTCGACAACATCGACCTGTCAATTGAGGCAAGCAGCCGCGTGGCGATTGTCGGCGCGTCGGGCTCCGGCAAGTCTACGCTGCTCGGCCTGCTTGCCGGATTGGACAGCGCGACCTCGGGGTCGGTTCGTTTGCTCGGCCGCGAGCTGACGGAACTCGATGAAGACGGCCGCGCCGCGCTGCGCAATGGCTCCGTCGGCTTTGTGTTTCAGTCCTTCCAGTTGATGCCGCACCTGACCGCGCTCGAGAACGTCACGCTTCCGCTCGAACTGCAAGGCGAGCTGTCGGCGCGCGACATTCACGCGCGCGCACGGACGCTGCTGACGCAGGTTGGTCTCGGCGAGCGCATGCGGCATTATCCGAAGCTGCTGTCGGGCGGTGAGCAGCAGCGCGTGGCGCTTGCTCGCGCGTTTGCCACGCATCCCGCCATCCTGTTCGCCGACGAGCCGACGGGCAGCCTCGATGCCGCGACGGGCCATGCCGTCATCGATCTGATGTTCGAGATGAACCGCGCGAACGGCGCGACGCTGGTGCTGGTCACGCATGACGTGGAGCTTGCGCGCCGCTGCGATACGACAGTGACGATCGAAGCCGGGCGCCTGATCTGATTGCACGGTGCGAGGTAAAAAACGGGCCTTCAAGTTGAAGGCCCGTTTGCATTCACGCTGCTGAACGACGGAGGTCAGCGCTTCAATGCCGCACGCGCCCGCGCGATCAGTGCCGACGTCGACGAGTCGTGCTTCTTCTCGTCGAGGCTCGCGCTGGTGATATCCGCCTCGACGACCTTGCCGAGGATCTTGCCCAGCTCGACGCCCCACTGGTCGAACGAGTTGATGTTCCAGACCGTGCCCTGCACGAGCACCTTGTGTTCATACAGCGCGATCAGCGCGCCGAGTGAACGGGCGGTGAGGGCGTCGACGAGCAGCGTAGTGGTGGGACGGTTGCCCGGGAACATGATGTGCGGCACGAGTTCCGCCTTGTTCGGTCCGGCCACCTTTTCGGCTTCTTCACGCGTGCGGCCGAGCATCAGCGCTTCGCTTTGCGCGAAGCAGTTCGCCAGCAGCTTCGGATGATGCGAGACGAGGGGATGTTCAGGCGTCAGCACGGCGACAAAGTCGATCGGGACGATGGTCGGCCCCTGGTGCAGCATCTGGAAGAACGCGTGCTGACCGTTCGTGCCCGGCTCGCCCCACGTGACAGCGGATGTATCGTAGGTGACGAACGAGCCGTCCAGACACGCCTGCTTGCCGTTGCTTTCCATTTCGAGCTGCTGGAGGTACGACGGCAGGAAATGCAGTGCTTCCGAGTACGGCGCAACCAGATAGCTTTGCGACTTGAAGAAGTTGCGATACCAGATGCCGATCATGCCCATCAGCACGGGCAGGTTGCGATCGAGCGGCGCGCTGCGGAAATGCTCGTCCATCTCGTTTGCGCCGGCGAGCAGTTCGTCGAACTGTTTTGGACCGACGGCGATCATGATCGACAGGCCCACGGCCGACCACAGCGAATAGCGGCCGCCAACCCAGTCCCACATCTCGAACACGTTTTCCTGCGCGATGCCGAACTTGACGACTTCGGCGGGATTCGCCGAGACGCCGACGAAGTGCTTCGCCAGTTCGTTTTGAGGGCAGCCTTTCTCGACGAACCAGTCGCGCAGCGAATTGGCGTTGGTCATCGTTTCGAGCGTCGTGAACGTCTTCGAGACGATGATGGCCAGCGTTTCTTCCGGATCGATCTCGGTCAGCACGCGATACAGGTCCGCGCCGTCGACGTTCGATACGAAGTGCGTGGTGATGTCGGGTGTGGCGAGGTGATGCAGCGCATGCACGACCATCTTCGGCCCGAGGTCCGAACCGCCAATGCCGATGTTCACGACATAGCGAATGCGCTTGCCCGTATAGCCCTTCCATTCGCCGCTGCGGACCTTGTCGGCGAACGCGGCCATCTTCGCGCGCTCGGCCTGTATCTTGCCGTAGAACGGTGCATTCGGATTGCTGGCGCGCAGCGCCGTATGCAGCACCGCGCGGCCTTCCGTGGGATTGACGACGTCGCCCGCGAACATCGCGTCACGGCGCTTTTCGACGTTGGCTTCGCGCGCGAGTTGCACGAGCAGCTTCAGCGTTTCGTCGGTGATGCGGTTCTTCGAGAAGTCGGCCGCGAGACCGCCGCCGGCAAGGGTGAACCGTTCGGCGCGCGTCGGCGCGGGATCGTTCTCGGGTGCAAACCAGTCGCGCAGGCGCGCATCGCGAATCTGTTCGTAGTGTGTTTGCAGCGAGTTCCAGGCGGGGAGCGAGTTGAGAGTCATAACCGTCCGTCTAACGAAGGAAAACGAATGGCCGGCCGCGCATCGGGCGTGCCGGGGGTGATCCGCAGACGCGCGGTTGGCTGAGCGGTACGGTCGCCGGATGCGCGGCGGCGTGTCTCGTGCCCCGTCAGCGGGCGTCTGCGGTTCGCGTCGCGGCCGATGAACGGCCGCATGACGCAGTCAACCAGTATAGCGGGCCAGGATGACAGCCGGGATAGATGGGACGCGCCGCCAGATAGCGGGACGCTCCCGGCGGTACGCGCAGGCCGTCAATCCTGCAACGGATAAACCAGCCGGTTCAACAACTTGCGCACCATGGCGTGAGTTCGCCCGCCGTCAGGCCGGCCGGGCCTTTGCCGCGTGCGGTGAGCTCGTCGGCGGCGAAACCGTGCAGAAAGACGCCCGCCAGCGCTGCCTCATAGCGCGGAAGACCTTGTCCGAGCAAGGCGCCGATCAGGCCGCCGAGCACGTCGCCCGTGCCGCCCGTCGCAAGCGCCGCGTTGCCCGTCGGGTTGACGGCGACGCGCCCGTCCGGCGCCGCGATCACCGTGCCCGTGCCTTTCAGCACGATGACGCTCGCGTAACGCGCGGCCAGTGCACGCGCCGCTGCCAGCCGGTCGCGCTGCACGCTCCTTGCGTCGCTGCCGAGCAGGCGCGCTGCTTCGAGGGGATGAGGCGTCAGCACGCACGGATCGTTCGCGGACTCGCCGCGCTGCTTCACGGCTGCGGCGAGATCGGCGTGACCGGCGATGAGATTCAACGCATCGGCGTCGAGCAGTTTCGGCACGTCGAGCGGCAGCACGTTGCGCAGCACACTCACGGCGCGCTCGCGCATGCCCATTCCGCAGCCGATCGACAACGCATCCATCTCCGCGAGCGGCAGTTCGTCGAGCGGATGCAGCATCAGTTCAGGATGGGGCGGGTCGTAGGGCGGGCTGCCCGCGCCGAGAAACGCGACATGGACCTTGCCCGCGCCCGCGTACAGCGCCGCGCGCGCCGCGAGAATCGGCGCGCCGCACATGCCCGTGTCGCCGCCCACGACGGCCACGCTGCCGAACGTGCCTTTGTGCGTCGAGTAATCGCGCGGCGGGAAATGCGGAACGAAGAGGGCGGGCCCGTTGAGCCGGAGTTGCGGTTCGGGAGGCCATTCGAGACCGATGCGGGCGATCGTCACATCGCCCGCAAGGTCGCGTCCCGATGCCATGTATAGACCCGGCTTCGCACCAATGAACGTGACGGTGTGCGTCGCGCGAACGGCGTCGCCGCCTCCGACGACATTGCCCGTATCGCTGTCCAGTCCGCTCGGCACGTCAAGCGCGAGCACGCGGCCGCGTGTCTTCGCGCGCGCGGACAACGGGCCGGCAATCGACGCGAAAATGCCTTCCAGGGGCCGTGCCAACCCGATACCGAACATGCCGTCGACAACCCAGCTGTAATCGTCGAACGAGTCCGGCACGGCGTTCGAGATCGGCACGCCCGCCGCGCGCGCTTCGGCCAGCGCCCAACGGGCGTCGTCGGGCTTCACTTCGACGGGCATGCAGACTTCGACGGTGATACCGGCGCGATGCAGCCCAGCCGCGACGACGAGCGCGTCGCCGCCGTTGTTGCCAGGGCCGGCTACGAGCCATACCGGCTCGTGCCGATTGGTCGTACCGTCGAGTTCGATACGTTCGAGCAGAAAGCGCGCGCCCGCACGTCCTGCGCGGCCCATCAGCGCGTGCGCGGGCAGCTTTGCCTCGGCGTCTTTTTCGAGCGCGCGCAGTTCGGCGACGCTCAGAAGCGGAAACGGCCGGTCATACGGCTTGACGAGAACGTCGTGAAGGAAAGGCAAGGAGGTATCGGTCATGGCAGCGTACGAGAGCAACAGGGTACGCCCATGGTAGTGGCAATGCGCGTGCCGTCGCCAGCACGCGCAATGGCATAGGACGAATGACCGTCCCGCGCCGGAAGGTGTTATCCGTTGAAGCGTTCGGGGCGGAGCGCCGCGATCGTGTCAGGCGGCAGTTCCGACGGCGCGCCGGACACGAGGCTCGCGATCAGTTTGCCCGAACCGCACGCGAGGCCCCAGCCGACGGGACCGTGCGCCGCGTTCACGAAAAGCCGCGGATGCAGCGCATTGCCCGTGACAGGCAAGCCGTCCGGCGACAGCAACTTCACGCCTTCCCACGGCAACGCGGCGGAAATGCGCGCCGAACCCGGCACCCAGTCGTGCGTCGCCTGGCTCAACAGCGCCAGCGCTTCCTTCGTCAGCGGCTCGGGCAGCGGCAAACGGGTCTGGCTCGCGCTTTGCAGCACCGCGCCGCCGGCGATGCGCAGCCGGTGGTTGCTGCGCGTGATCGTGATGCGTTTGACGGCGTCGATCACCGTCGTATGGGGCGCGAATTCCTCGCGAGCGATCGGCGCGACGAGGTTGTGCAGACGCAGCGGATGCAGCGGCAGATTCAGCCCGAGCTTTTCCAGCAGTGCGAGACTGCCGACGCCCGCAGCAACGACCACCGCGTCCGCGCTGATCACATCGACTTCGCGCGAACGCGACGATTCGCCATTGGCAGGCGCCAGTTCGACAGCCGCACGCTGATTGTCGAGGCGGATAGCCGTCACTTCGCGGCCGCACTGAAACTGCACGCCGCCTTGCGAATCGAGCGTCTGCTTGATCAACTTCGCGAACAGCGGACAGTTCGCCGTGCCTTCGTCGTCGAACAGCACGCCGCCCGCGAAATGCGGCTCGAGCGGAATCGAATGCTCGATGGTCTGGCATTCCTGCGGGCTCAGCACGTGATGCGGCACTTCGAACTTGCGCAGCAGGTCGAGGGCGGGATGTGTGTGGTCCCAGTCCTGCTGGCTGCGCACCAGATACAACTGCCCCTTCGACTGCTCGAATTCCAGATTGAAGTGATGTTCGATGTCCGCGAGCGACTGGCGCGCTGATTCGATCAGCGGACGCAGCAACGAAAACTGCTTCTGGAACGCCTCGGGTTCGGCGAGCGTCGCAAGCGCGCGGACGAAATCGCGCACCGGCCCGTTGAAGCCCGTCTTCTTGATCACGCCGCTTTTGGCCGCCTGGCGGTGCTGCATGAAGGTTGGACCGAACCACACATCGAGCGGCGTGGGCAGCAAAGTGCCGCCGTGACCGTAAGTGGCGCCTTGCGCCACGGTGGCGTGCCGTTCGACGACGCACACCCGGTGACCGGCCGCGCGAAGCTGATAGGCGGTGGCGACGCCGACGATCCCGCCGCCAATGACAATGACATCCATGGTTAATTCGTGTTGCCGGCGGCACGCGTGGGGCCAGGCGTATGACGTGACATGCGGCGCAGCGCGACAGCCGATGCTGCACCGATCTGATGAAAGGCCGAATGATATCAGTCAAACGACCCGTTCGGCACGCTGCCGTTCGGCGCGGGAAGGATCGCTCGACAGCGGCGCACGCGCTGGACAAGCGGCAAGATGGCACGCGCAATTCGCCTACCACGAACGGCCAGAAACGAATCTCAAAAATGGCGCGGCGTATTGCCGGCGAGGCATGCCGCCATCAGGGACACGGCGCCAAAGCGCGCGGGGCGTCATGTGGGGCAGGTCTGCCGGGCCTTCCCGGGTTATAATCCCGGACTTCCTTACGCCTCACGTCGCCTCCACGCGCGACTGTCCGAGCGGTTGCCAAAGCAATCGCGCGCGGCACCCAGCGACGCAACCGATCGACGCAACGTCAAGTCCATGGCTCACTTCTCGTGTTTCCCCGGCGCTTCGGCCCTCTCCGATTTCCGTCAAACCCGCCTGCTCGACACGTTGTCGCGCATCGACGCCAACATCGTCGGCGTGCGCGGCCAGTATCTGCATTTCGTGAACTCGCAGACGCCGCTTGCCGCGGAAGACAGCGCGAAGATCGAAGCGCTGATGCATTACGGCGATCCGTTCGACGCCGGCAAGGAGTATGGTGCCGTCGAAACCTTCCTCGTCGTGCCGCGCTTTGGCACCGTGTCGCCGTGGGCGAGCAAGGCCACGGACATCGCGCTTCACTGCGGCTTGACGCATGTGCGGCGTATCGAGCGTGGCGTCGAGTACACGGTCGTGCTGAAAAGCGGGCTGCTCGGCGGCAAGAAGGCGCTGTCGGACGAGGCGCGCGCCGCCGTCGTCGCGGCGCTGCATGACCGGATGACGGAAAGCGTCGCGCCGTCGCGCGATCACGCGATGCACCTGTTCGACGAACTGCCCGCCAAGGCGCTGCAAACGGTCGCGGTGCTGACGGACGGCCGCAAGGCGCTGGAGCAGGCGAACACGGAACTGGGCCTTGCGCTCGCCGAGGACGAAATCGACTATCTCGTCGACGCCTTCACGAAGCTCGGCCGCAATCCGACCGACGTCGAACTGATGATGTTCGCGCAGGCCAACAGCGAGCACTGCCGTCACAAGATCTTCAACGCAAGCTGGACGATCGACGGCGAGGCGCAGGACATCTCGCTGTTCAACATGATCCGCAACACCGAGAAGCTCAATCCGCAAGGCACGATCGTCGCGTACTCGGACAACTCGTCGATCATGGTGGGCGGCATGGCCGAGCGCTGGTTCCCGCGCAAGCCGGCGAATGCAGGCGAGCCGGGCGAGCGCTATGGCCGCCACACCGAATTGACGCACACGTTGATGAAGGTGGAGACGCACAACCACCCGACGGCCATCTCGCCGTTCCCGGGCGCCGCGACGGGCGCGGGCGGTGAAATCCGCGACGAAGGCGCGACGGGCCGCGGCGCGCGTCCGAAGGCGGGTCTCACGGGCTTCACCGTGTCGAATCTCGATCTGCCCGACGCGCGTGAACCGTGGGAAAACGCCCGCGACACCACGCAGCCCATCGGCCACCGCAACGCGGCCGACCAGTTCGACACATATGGCCGCCCGGACCGCATTGCGTCGCCGCTACAGATCATGATCGACGGGCCGCTCGGCGGCGCCGCGTTCAACAACGAATTCGGCCGTCCAAACCTCGGCGGCTACTTCCGCACGTACGAGCAGAACGTCGCGGGCCGCGTGCGCGGCTACCACAAGCCGATCATGATCGCGGGCGGTCTCGGCAATATCTCCGACCAGCACACGCACAAGCACGATCTGCCCGCCGGCTCGCTGCTGATCCAGATCGGCGGCCCCGGCATGCGTATCGGCATGGGCGGCGGCGCGGCGAGCTCGATGGCGACGGGCACCAATACGGCCGAACTCGACTTCGATTCCGTCCAGCGCGGCAATCCGGAAATCGAGCGGCGCGCGCAGGAAGTGATCAACTCGTGCTGGCAGCTGGGCGCGGGCAATCCGATCCTGAGCATCCATGACGTCGGCGCGGGCGGGTTGTCGAATGCGTTCCCGGAACTGGTCGACGGCGCGGACAAGGGTGCGCTGTTCGAACTGCGCAAGGTCCAGCTGGAAGAAAGCGGGCTGTCACCGCGCGAAATCTGGTCAAACGAAGCGCAAGAGCGTTATGTGCTGGCCATTCCGCCGTCGCGCCTCGAAGAATTTGCGGCGATCTGCGAGCGCGAGCGTTGCCCGTTCGCGGTGGTCGGCACGGCGACCGAAGCGCGTCAGCTGAAGCTGATCGACGCCGATCTGACGCAAGCGGATGCGCACCAGCCCGTCGACATGCCGATGGAAGTCCTGCTCGGCAAGCCGCCGCGCATGCACCGCGACGTGACGCGCGTATCGACGCCGCTGCAGCCCGTCGACGTCACGCACGTCGCACTGCACGAGGCAGCCGTGAACGTGCTGCGTCATCCGACCGTGGCGAGCAAGTCGTTCCTGATCACGATCGGCGACCGCTCGGTGGGCGGCACGACGTCGCGCGACCAGATGGTCGGCCCGTGGCAGGTGCCCGTCGCCGACTGCGCGATCACGACGGTCGACTACGCGGGCTTCCGCGGCGAAGCGATGACGATGGCCGAACGCACGCCGCTCGCCGTGATCGACGCGCCCGCGTCGGGACGCATGGCCGTCGGCGAAGTGGTGACGAATATTGCGGCGGCGCCGATCGCGTCGCTGGACAAACTGAAGCTGTCGGCGAACTGGATGGCGGCTTGCGGCAGCCCCGGCGAAGACGCGGCGCTGTATGACACGGTGAAGGCGATCGGCATGGAGCTGTGCCCGGCGCTCGGTATCGGCATTCCTGTTGGCAAGGATTCGCTGTCGATGCGCACGAAGTGGGCGGACGGCAACGTCGAGAAGGAAGTGGTCGCGCCTGTGTCGCTGATCATCTCGGCATTCGCGCCCGTCGAAGACGTGCGCCGCCATCTGACGCCTCAACTGCTGAGCCTGAAGGAAGCGGGCGAAACGGTGCTGATCGCGATCGATCTGGGGCGTGGCAAGCATCGCCTTGGCGGCAGTATTCTCGCGCAGGTGACGCAGCAGGTCGGCGACACGGTGCCTGACGTCGACGATCCGGAAGACCTGAAGCGTTTCTTCGCGGCGATCCAGGCGCTCAACGCGGACGGCAAGCTGCTCGCGTACCACGACCGCTCGGACGGCGGGCTGTGGGCGACCGTGTGCGAAATGGCGTTCGCGGGCCACATGGGTGTGTCGCTGAACGTCGACATGCTGACGCTCGACCCAATCACGAATTCGATTACGGCGACGCGAAGGACTGGGCGAAGCAGACCAGCGGCCGCCGCGAAGACCGCACGATCCGCGCGCTGTTCAACGAAGAACTCGGCGCGGTGGTTCAGGTGCGTGCCGGCGATCGCGACGCGGTGCTTGCGGTACTGCGCGAACATGGTCTGTCGGCGTGCTCGCATGTGGTTGGCAAGCCGAACGAGCGCGACATGGTCGAAATTTACCGCGACGCGAAGAAGATTTTCGACGCGCCGCGCGCCGAGTTGCATCGCACGTGGAGCGAAGTGAGCTGGCGCATCTCGCGTCTGCGCGACAACCCCGCGTGCGCCGATGCGGAATTCGACGCGTTGCTCGATGCGTCGGACCCTGGCATCCAGCCGCATCTGTCGTTCGATCCCGTCGAGGATGTCGCGGCGCCGTTCATCGGCAAGGGCGCGCGTCCGCGCGTGGCGATTTTGCGGGAGCAGGGCGTGAACTCGCATCTCGAAACGGCGTATGCATTCGACCGCGCGGGCTTCGATGCGCACGACGTTCACATGAGCGACCTGCTGTCGGGCCGCGCGACGCTTGCTGATTTTGCGGGTGCTGTCGCGTGTGGCGGTTTCTCGTATGGTGACGTGCTGGGCGCGGGTGAGGGCTGGGCGAAGACGATTCGCTTCAACGCTAAGCTTGCCGATATGTTTGCGGCGTTCTTTGGTCGCGACGACACGTTTGCGCTTGGGATCTGCAATGGCTGTCAGATGATGAGCAGTCTCGCTTCGATGATTCCTGGCGCGGATGCATGGCCGAAGTTCACGCGCAACAAGTCGGAGAAATTTGAAGCGCGCTTCTCGCTGGTCGAAGTGCAGTCGTCGCCGTCGATTTTCTTTGCCGGGATGGAAGGGTCGCGGATTCCTGTCGCCGTTGCGCACGGCGAGGGTTATGCGGACTTCTCGCAGCAGGGCGATATGGGGCGTGTGGCTGTTGCGATGAAGTATGTCGATCATCGTGGGCAGTCGACTGAACAGTATCCGTTCAATCCGAATGGGTCGCCGGCGGGATTACTTCTGTCACTACGCCGGATGGGCGGTTTACTGTGCTGATGCCGCACACGGAACGTGTTCATCGCAATGTGCAGATGAGCTGGCATCCCGACGCCTGGAAGAACAGCGCTACGGATGGTAGTCCGTGGATGCGGGTGTTTCAGAATGCGCGGAAGTGGTTGGGGTGATTTTTTGCCCTGCGCGGGCAGGCGCGGTTTGCGGTTTTTGCTTTTTTTGGCTGGCTTCCGCGATTTGTCTTTGTGCTTTAGGCGTTACCAGTTCGGTGTTCTTGGCCTTTGCGCCGGCATCCGCGATTCGTTAGCGTGCTTCACGCGTCGCCCCTGTGCGGGGCGGCACCTACTTTTCTTTGCCGCCGCAAAGAAAAGTAGGCAAAAGAAAGCGGCTCACACCGCCAGTCCTTCTTCCTGCCTGAGGGCCCCCACAGGGCCTTACGCTTCACACGGCAATCACGTGACCTACGTTCGTTGCCAGCGCTCTTGCGACGCGCATCACCCGCTTCATACACCCTCACTACAGCACGCCGTGCCAGATAGTCCACCGCCGCCCAGGTGGCAAACTGTGTGTAGGCCGTAGAGACACACATGCCTCACTTCGGACCGATAGCGCACGCGTGCCACCCTGTAAGAGCGCCAAGCTATACGACGCGACAACCTGCACACAGTTTGCCACCTGGGCGGCACATACCATTCGCTGCCGCTTGCCCGAGTACGGGTATTCGAAGCGGGTGAGGCGCTCATTCATCGCGTTGGCAACACACGCGAACAAGGACGTTGCCGTGTGAAGCGTAAGACCCTTTGGGGTCCCTCAGGCAAACACAAGGGCTGGCGGTGTTAGCCGCTTTCTTTTGCCTACTTTTCTTTGCGGCGGCAAAGAAAAGTAGGTGCCGCCCCGCACAGGGGCGACGCGTGAAGCACGCTAACAAAACGCGGATGCCAGCGCAGACGCCAATAACCCCGACTCGCGGATGCGAGCAAAACCACTAGCAAACCCAACAACCCGCGCAGCCCAAACCTGGACCCACAAAAAGAAAAAGCCGCCCGCAGGCGGCCATCTCCGTGCGAATGCACGCAAAAAAACCTTTACTGAACCTTAGCCTTGGACCGAAGGTCCTCCTCAAACGCCTGCAGCTTTTCCTGCTGCATCTGCTGCGCGATCTGAGCCTTCACTTGTTCGAACGGCGGCGGCGGCGTCTGCCGCACATCATCGACGCGGATGATATGCCACCCAAACTGCGTATGCACCGGCGCATCCGTCATCTGACCTTTCTGCAGCTTCTCCGCGGCAGCGGCAAACTCAGGCACATAAGCCTTCGGATCCGACCAGTCCAGGTCGCCACCATTCTTGCCCGATCCCGGGTCCTTCGAGAACTGCTTCGCGAGATCCTCGAAGCTCGCCCCAGCCTTGATCTTCGCGATCAGATCCTTCGCCTGCTGCTCGTTGTCGACGAGGATGTGGTGCAGGTGATATTCCTTGCCGCCAATCTGCTTGACCAGCTCGTCGTACTTCGCCTTCACTTCGGCATCCGTCGGCTGGTTCTGCTTCACGAAGTTTTCGATCAACGCACGCAGCACCACAGTCTGCTGCGCAACCGCGACCTGCGCCTTGACGTCCGGCTTCGACGGAATGCCTTCGCGGATCGCTTCCTGCATCAGGATTTCGCGGTTCACGAGTTCTTCACGAACAGCCTGTTGCAGCTTCGGCGAATCCTGTTGACCCTGCTGCACGAGTTGGGCGACCAGCGCATCGGCGCGCGACTTGGGAATCGGCGTGCCGTTCACGACGGCGATGTTCTGTGCGAATGCAGGTGCGGCCGCAAATGCAGCCAGCAAGACCCAGTAGCGGGTGTTTTTCAAGGTCATCGGAAGTTTCCTAACGGGACAGCAAATTGAATTCTTCTGGCGTGTAAGCCGTGATGGCGAGAGCGTGAATGCCGCGCTGCATGGCATCGGCCAGCGCATCATACACCATGCGGTGCCGCGCCACGCGGGCCTTGCCGGCAAAGGCGGCGGCCACGATCGTCACCGCGTAGTGACCACCCGCCGACGCGCCCGCATGACCCGCATGCAGCGCGCTGTCGTCGCGTACGGTGAGCGAGTCGACGGGCGCGAGCGCCGCCGTGATACGCGCTTCGATCAGCGCGAGGCGCTCGGCAGGGCCGGCCTGGAGGAAAACGTCGTCGCTCATGTCATTCTTCCTTCATATACTTCGACAGCCACAAGCTCTGCCCGACGATAAACACGACCAGGCAGCCCGTCGCGCCGAACAGCTTGAAGTTCACCCACGCATCGGTGGAAAAATTGAACGCGACGAACAGATTGAGAATGCCGAGCAGCACGAAAAAGATCGCCCACACGTAGTTCAGCTGGCCCCAGATGCGATGCGGCAACTGGATCTGCTTGCCCATCATCGCTTCGATCAGATTCTTGTTGAACGCCAGCGCAGACACCACCAGCGCCACCGAGAACGCCCAGTACAGCACGGTCGGCTTCCATTTGATGAAGGTGTCGTTATGCAGCACGAGCGTCGCGCCGCCGAACACGGTGACGACGCCGAGGCTCACCCACAGCATCGGGTCGACCTTGCGGTGCCGGAACGCGACCCACGCGATCTGGACGAGTGTGGCGGCGATCGCGACAGCCGTCGCCGTGAAAATGCCCCACACCTTGTACGCGACGAAGAACAGGATGATCGGAAACAGATCGAACAGGAATTTCATTGTCGGGTTGGGAATCCGGAGAGTGTTGGGCGCATCGTGCGCGCTGTCTGCGATGGTTCGGATGAGATCGGCGCAATGGCGGCGAGAGCCAGTCCGATCCGTCCGAAAAGTGCTGGCCACGCCGCGATGACGATCAGACCGCACGCGACGCTATCTGGGCTCGAATTGTAGCGCAGCCGGGTTGATGCAGTCGCGGAAGCCGGTCGACGCGAACAAGCGTCGACGGCCGCCGGCTCACGACGAACAGCTGACTTCCAGCGACGACGCCCAGTCGGGCGGCAGTCCGGCATACGCTTCATAGTCAGGTTGCTCGTCGAACGGACGGCGCAGCACGGCGGCGAGGCGCTCGACTTCGGAGAAGTCCTTTTCCTTCGCCTGGCGGATCGCCGCCTCCGCCAGGTGATTGCGCAGCACGTATTTCGGATTCACGCGGTTCATCGCTTCGGCGCGAGCGGCGTCGTCGCGGGTTTCGTGAGCCAGCCGCCCGCGGTAGTCGCTCGCCCAGGCGTCGAACGCGGCGCGATCGAGGAACAGGTCGCGCACGCTCGTATCGCCGCTCGCATCGTGCTTCGACAGTTTCGACAGATTGCGGAACGTCAGCGTGAAGTCCGCGCGGTTCGCGTGCATGATCTCGAACAGTTTGTTCGCGAGCGCGTCGTCGCCTTCGCGTTGCGTGTCGAGGCCGAGCTTGGCGCGCATCCGCGCTTCGAGCGCGGGTGCAAAGCGCGCCTTGAAGCCTTCGAGCACGCGCTGCGCGTCCTGCACCGCGCGCTCGCTGCGCTGCGCATCGTCGTAACGTTCGCCGAACAGCGGCAGCAAACCTTGCGCGAGACAGAACAGGTTCCAGTACGCGATCTGCGGCTGCATCCGGTACGCGTAACGGCCTTGCGAGTCCGAGTGATTGCAGATGTGATTCGCGTCGAAGCCATCCATGAAGCCGAACGGACCATAGTCGATCGTCAGGCCGAGAATCGACATGTTGTCCGTGTTCATCACGCCGTGGCAAAAACCGACCGCCTGCCATTGCGCGATCAGATCGGCCGTCGACAGCACGGCTTCATTCAGCAGCGCGAGATACGGATCGTCGGCGTCGCGGCACGACGGATAGAAGCGGTCGATCACCTGATCGGCCAGCGCGCGCAACGCATCGACACGATCGTTCGAGTAGAAATGCTCGAAGTGACCGAAGCGCACGAAGCTCGGCGACACGCGCGTGACGACGGCGGCCGTTTCCATCTCTTCGCGGCGCACGGGCTGATGGGAGCCCGTCACGCAGAGCGCGCGCGTGGTCGGAATGCCGAGGTGATGCATCGCCTCCGAGCACAGATATTCGCGGATCGACGAGCGCAGCACCGCGCGTCCATCGCCCATGCGCGAATAGGGCGTGCGCCCGGCGCCTTTCAGTTGAAGCTCGAAGCGCTGGCCGTCGTGCTCGACTTCGCCGAGCGTGAGCGCGCGTCCGTCGCCCAGTTGGCCTGCCCACACGCCGAACTGATGCCCCGAATACACCGACGCATACGGCAACGAAGCCGCCGGCCAGTCGCGTGTCGTATTGCCCGAAAAGAACTCGGCGAAGCCCGGCGCGCTCGCCAGCGATGCGTCGAAACCGAGCATCGCCGCGACATCGGGCGCGAAGCCGACGACATACGGCGCCGGTAACGGCGCCGCTGGCAGGCGTGTCAGAAAGACGTTCCCGAGCGCGGCGAAGCTGCCTTCACGCTGGTTGTCGATCGCGCCTGCGGCCGTCGACATGGAACCCGATAACCCTGCATTGCATGGGGAAAACGACATATTGAGCGCCTCTTTATTAACCGATATTGTAATTCCGCGCCTGCCGCGCTGCAGCGCGCGCATCCGAAGCGCATATCGAAGCGTATAGAGAAGCGCGTATCGAAGCGCGATCGATGGCGAATAACAACGCGCGACAACACAACATCACACCTCTGGGAGACACCCGCGTATGACGACGCCGCTCTATGGACAGATGATGGACGTGCCGCTGACGGTTTCATCGCTGCTGGCACATGCGTCACGCCACTTCGGCACGACGGAGATCGTGTCGAAGCGCATCGAGGGCGACGTGCATCGTTACACGTACCGCGATTGCGAGAAGCGCGCGAAGCAACTCGCACAGACGCTGATCGCGCTCGGCGTCGAAGCGGGCGACCGGATCGGCACGCTCGCCTGGAACGGCTACCGGCATCTGGAAACGTACTACGGCACGACGGGCTTCGGCGCCGTGTGCCACACGATCAACCCGCGCCTCTTTCCTGATCAGATTGCCTACATCGTCAATCACGCCGACGACCGCTACGTGCTGTTCGACATCACGTTCGCCGCGCTCGTCGATGTGCTCGCGCCGCAGTGCCCGAACGTGCGCGGCTGGATCGCGATGACGGACGAAACGCACATGCCGCGCATGTCGACGGCCGCATCGAGCTATGAAGCGCTGCTGGCGCAGCACGACGGCGAGTTCGACTGGCCGGAAATCGACGAACGTTGCGCATCCAACCTTTGCTACACGTCGGGCACGACGGGCAATCCGAAGGGCGCGCTGTACTCGCATCGCTCGACCGTGCTGCATGCGTTCGGCGCGTCGCTGCCCGATGCGATGGGCCTGTCCGCGCGCGATTCCGTGCTGCCCGTCGTGCCGATGTTCCATGTGAACGCATGGGGCATTCCGCACGCCGCGCCGCTGACGGGCGCCAAGCTCGTGTTTCCGGGCAAGGATCTCGACGGCAAGTCGCTGTATGAACTGATGGAAGCGGAGCGCGTCACGTATTCGGCGGGCGTCCCGACCGTCTGGCTCGGCTTGCTGAACCACTTGCGCGAAGCGGGCGTGAAGTTTTCGACGCTGCAGCGTACGGTCATCGGCGGTTCCGCGTGTCCGCCCGCGATGCTCAAGATGTTCCAGGAGGTCTACGGCGTCGAGGTGATTCACGCGTGGGGCATGACGGAGATGTCGCCGCTCGGCACGCTCGCCAAGCTCACATGGGAACAGTCGCAGCGTTCTCCCGACGAGCAGCGCAAGCTGCGCGAAAAGCAGGGCCACGTGATGTACGGCGTCGACATGAAGATCGTCGGGGACGACGGGCGCGACCTGCCGTGGGATGGCGTCGCGTTCGGCGATCTGCACGTGCGCGGTCCGTGGGTGATCGACCGGTACTTCCGCAGCGACGCGTCGCCGCTCGTCGACGGCTGGTTCCCGACGGGCGATGTCGCGACGATCGACAGGGACAGCTTTCTGAACATCACCGACCGCAGCAAGGACGTGATCAAGTCGGGCGGCGAGTGGATCAGTTCGATCGACGTCGAGAACGTCGCGATTGCGCATCCCGCGGTGGCGGAAGCGGCATGCATCGCGTGCTCGCATCCGAAGTGGACCGAGCGGCCGCTGCTCGTCGTCGTGAAGCGTCCGGACACCGACCTGACGCGCGACGAGATGCTCGCGTTCTACGAAGGCAAAGTCGCGAAATGGTGGATTCCCGACGACGTCGTATTCGTCGACGAACTGCCGCACACGGCGACGGGCAAGCTACAAAAACTCAAGCTGCGCGAGCGCTTCCGCGACCACGTATTGCCGTCGGCGCTCGACATCGAAAACTGCCCGTTCGACGAGGAAGAAGCGGACGCCGTGCGGCACGCGAGAACCGATCTGTCGTAAACCTCGGGTTTACGCCCATCATGGCACGCATCGTTTGAATTTGAACGAGCGTGCTTTTTTGTGTATTCTGCCTGCTATCGCAAACGAACGGCGAAACAGCGGACAATGGTTCGGGTGTTCCCATCCGGGCTGCGCATATCAGGCGCGTCCGCATCGCATGGAGGCAGGCAGATGGCAGTGGACTACACGACACACGACGGCATCGCCGTCATCACGCTGAATAATCCCCCCGTCAATGGCCTCGGCCTGTCGACGCGCACGGGCATCATCGAAGGCGTCGAGCGCGCGCAGGGCGATCCCGCCATCAAGGCGATCGTGCTGACGGGCGCGGGCAAGGCCTTCTCGGGCGGCGCCGACATCACCGAATTCAACACGCCGAAAGCGCTGCAGGAACCGACGCTGATGACGGTCATCAAGGCCGTCGAAGGCAGCGCGAAGCCCGTCGTCGCGGCGATCCACAGCGTCGCGATGGGCGGCGGCCTGGAACTCGCGCTCGGCGCGCATTACCGCGTGGCGGCGCCCGGCGCGCAGATCGCGCTGCCCGAAGTGAAGCTCGGCATCCTGCCAGGCGCGGGCGGCACGCAGCGTCTGCCGCGCGCGCTCGGGCTGGAAGCCGCGCTCAACATGATCGTGTCGGGCACGCCCGTGATGTCCGAGAAGCTCGCGGGCACGCCGATTTTCGATGAACTGATCGAAGGCGATCTGATGGAAGGCGCGCTCGCGTTCGCGCGCAAGGTCGGCGCGCAGAGCGGCCCGCATCCGAAGATTCGCGACCGCAAGATCGAGCATCCGAACGCGGCGGGCTTCATCCAGTTCGCGCGCAATAGCGTCGCGGCCATCGCGAAGCAGTATCCGGCGCCGCACAAGTGCATCGACGCGGTCGAAGCGGGTGTGCTCGAAGGCTTCGAGCAAGGCATGAAAGTGGAGCGCGAATGCTTCCTCGCGCTTGTGCAGACGCCCGAAAGCCGTGCGCTGCGCCATGCATTCTTCGGTGAGCGCGCGGCGAGCAAGATTCCCGATGTGCCGTCCGATACGCCCGTGCGCGACATCAAAAAGGTCGCGGTGATCGGCGCGGGCACGATGGGCGGCGGCATCGCGATGAACTTCATCAACGCGGGCTTGCCCGTCATGATGCTCGAAACGAAGCAGGACGCGCTTGATCGCGGCATCGCGACGATCCGCAAGAACTACGAGGCGACCGTCAAGAAAGGCAAGCTGACGATGGAAGCGCTCGAGCAGCGCATGGCGTCGATCACGCCGACGCTCTCGTATGACGATCTCAAAGACGCCGATCTCATCATCGAAGCGGTGTTCGAAGAACTCGGCGTGAAAGAGCAGGTATTCAAGCGCCTCGACGAAGTGGCGAAGCCCGGCGCGATCCTCGCGTCGAACACGTCGACGCTCGATCTGAACAAGATCGCCGCCTTCACCAAGCGTCCGCAGGACGTGGTCGGCATGCACTTCTTCAGCCCGGCCAACGTGATGAAGCTGCTCGAAGTGGTGCGCGGCAAGGACACGGCGAAGGACGTGCTCGCCACCGTGATGAAGGTCGCGAAGAAGATCAAGAAGACGGCTGTGGTGTCGGGCGTCTGCGACGGCTTCATTGGCAACCGGATGATCGAGCAGTACATCCGCCAGGCGCTTTTCATGCTCGAAGAAGGCGCGCTGCCCGCGCAGGTCGACAAGGCGATCGAGAAGTTCGGCTTTGCAATGGGCCCGTTCCGCATGAGCGATCTCGCGGGCAACGATATCGGCTGGGCGATCCGCAAGCGGCGTTATCAGGAGCACCCGGACATGCACTACTCGAAGATCGCCGACCGTCTGTGCGAGACGGGGCGCTTCGGGCAAAAGACGGGCGGCGGCTGGTACGACTACAAGGCGGGCGACCGCAACGCGTATCCGTCGAAGCAGATCGACGAGATGATCGTCGCGTATTCGAAGGAACTCGGCGTCGAACGGCGCAAGCTTTCCGACGATGAAATCGTCGAGCGTCTGGTGTTCGCGCTCGTCAACGAGGGCGCGAAGATTCTCGAAGAGGGCATCGCGTCGAAGGCGTCGGATATCGACATGGTCTATCTGACGGGCTACGGCTTTCCGCTGTGGCGCGGCGGCCCGATGCTGTATGCGGATACCGTCGGGCTCTACAACGTCGAGCACGCGATCCGCCGTTATGCGGCGCAACCGAACGGCGACGCCTGGCAGATTGCAGCGGGCATCGTCGAGCGCGCGGCGCAGGGACGCGGCTTCAATAGCTGAACGCGCACACGCACCGCCGTCGCGAGACAACAGGAACAGTGATGAAAGATGCCAGTGAAGTTCTGCTCGTCGTCGACGTGCAGAACGACTTCATGCCGGACGGCGCGCTTGCCGTCGCGCGCGGCGATGAAATCGTGCCGCTCGTGAACCAGCTTGCGCGGCGTTTCAGCCATGTCGTGCTGACGCAGGACTGGCATCCGCCGTCGCATGTTTCGTTCGCCGCGAATCACGCGGGCCGCCAGCCGTTCGAGATGATGACCCTGCCGTACGGCGAACAGGTGCTGTGGCCGACGCACTGTGTGCAGAACACGCCCGGCGCTGCGCTGCACGCGGGGCTCGACATTCCGCATGCGCGCGCCGTGATTCGCAAGGGGCATCACGCGGGCGTCGACAGCTATTCGGCGTTTCTCGAAGCCGATCGCACGACGCCGACGGGACTGGCCGGCTATCTGCGCGATACGGGCGTGACGCGCGTGTGGTGCTGCGGCCTCGCGACCGACTATTGCGTCGCGTGGTCCGCGCTCGATGCACGCGCGGCGGGCTTCGAGGTCGTTGTCATCGAAGACGCGACCCGCGCAATCGACCTGAACGGTTCGCTCGACAACGCATGGCGCGAGATGCGCGCCGCGGGCGTCGAACGCGTGCAATCCGCGGACTTGCTTGTCTGAGCCACGCAACGCGAACCCCACACACTCTTTGAAATTTGCAGGAGACATGCATGACTGACGCCGTAATCGTATCGACTGCCCGCACGGGTCTCGCCAAATCGTGGCGCGGCGCGTTCAACATGACGCACGGCGCGACGCTCGGCGGCCATGTGACGCAGGCCGCCGTCGAACGCGCGAAGATCGACCCGGCGCGCGTCGAGGACGTAATCATGGGCTGCGCGAACCCCGAAGGCGCGACGGGCTCGAATATCGCGCGGCAGATCGCGCTGCGCGGCGGGTTGCCCGTGACCGTGCCGGGCATGACGGTGAACCGCTTCTGCTCGTCGGGCCTGCAGACCATTGCGCTCGCCGCGCAACGCGTGATGGTCGGCGAAGGCGATGTGTTCGTCGCGGGTGGTGTCGAGTCGATCTCGTGTGTGCAGAACGAAATGAACATGCACATGCTGCGCGAAGGCTGGCTGATGGAGCACAAGCCGGAAATCTACTGGCCGATGCTGCAAACGGCCGAGACCGTCGCGAAACGCTATTCGATCTCGAAGGAACGTCAGGACGAATACGGCGTGCAGTCGCAGCAGCGCGCGGCGGCCGCACAGGAAGCGGGGCGCTTCAATGACGAGATCGTGCCGATGACGGTGCTCGCCGGCATCGCCGATAAAGCAAGCGGCCGTCTGTTCACGAAGGAAGTGACGATTGCTGCCGACGAAGGCATCCGCGCCGACACGACGCTCGAAGGCGTATCGAAGATTCGCACGGCGCTGCCGGGCGGCGTGATCACGGCGGGCAACGCGAGCCAGTTTTCGGATGGCGCGTCGGCGTGCGTCGTGATGAGCGCGAAGGTCGCGGAGCGCGAAGGCCTGCAGCCGCTCGGTATTTTCCGCGGCTTCGCGGTGGCGGGCTGCGAGCCGGACGAAATGGGCATCGGCCCCGTGTTCGCCGTGCCGAAGCTGTTGAAACAGGCAGGTCTCAAGGTCGACGACATCGATCTGTGGGAACTGAACGAGGCGTTCGCCGTGCAGGTGCTGTACTGCCGCGACAAGCTCGGGATTCCGAACGAACGCCTGAACGTCAACGGCGGGGCAATTGCCGTCGGTCATCCGTATGGCGTGTCGGGCGCGCGTCTGACGGGCCATGCGTTGATCGAGGGCAAGCGGCGCGGCGCGAAGTTCGTCGTGGTGACGATGTGCATCGGCGGCGGGCAGGGCGCGGCGGGCTTGTTCGAAGTCGTCTGAGCGCGCGTGCGCGCAGCGAATATCTGGGGAATATGACAGCCCGCGTGCGAAAGCGCGCGGGCTTTTTTCGTTCGGCTTTACCTTACGCGGGCTTTGCCATGCTTCAGTGCTTCGTGGTTTTATGCAAAGCTTCCGCGCGATGGACAGCACGTTTGCCGCTTTTCTCGCTTTCGACTTCGTAATGCACGTCGTCCTTCGAAGCGGCCACGGTATGACCGTCCCGTTCCGTGCGCGTGGTGATCGCGCGGACGATCTTGCCCGTCGTCATGCCCTGCGGCGTGTTCCAGTCGACGCGATCGCCCGGTTTCAGAGCATGCTTCATGTCGTGCTCCCGGCAGGTTGAACGCAGGCGAATGCTGCATCCGTTGTTCCCGAAGCCGCCTCATTCCTGCGGCATCAATGGATAACAGATGCCTGTCAGGCACACAATTCGCTGGTCGTTTCACGAACATATCCGCCAGACGATAAGGAGAACAATCATGCGAATGCGGGTTGCTTGCGTAGCTGTCATGGGGACAGTGGCGCTGTCGATCGCATCGGGTGCGGCGTCGGCGCAATCACAGGCCTACACGAATCAGCCTGTCTACCTGTACGCAGGACCGGCGCAGGATTACCCGGTCGTCGCGCAATTGCCCGCCGGGCAACCGGTGGCCGTCTACGGCTGCGTGAGCGGCTACACATGGTGTGACGTGGCGATCGCGCAGGCGCGCGGGTGGGTCTATGGCGGTTATCTGACCTATCCGTATCAAGGCAGCAATGTGCCCATCATGACGTACGGGACGGCGATCGGCCTGCCGCTCATTACGTTTTCGATTGGCTCCTACTGGGACCATTACTATCGCGGACGCCCCTGGTACAGCGAGCGTGGCCGCTGGGCGAATCATCCGCCGCCGCCGCACCGTCCGCCGCCGCCGCCTGGCGGTAACCGCCCGCCGCCCGGTGGGAACCGGCCGCCGTCCACGTCGCCCGCATCGCCGCCTCCGCCTGGGCCGCCTGGCGCCGGGCACGGACATCGGCCTGGGCCGCCGCAAGGCGATCGTCCGCCACAAGCGCCCCCGCAGGAAGGCGGTCGTCCGCCGGGTCAGGGCGGCAATCCTCCTGGACCGCCGCCCGCGCACGATGGAGGACGCCCACCCGGGCCGCCACCCGCGCAAGGCGGAGGCCGTCCCGCCGGGCCACCTGCCGCGGCGCCCGTTGCACGTCCTTCGGGACCGCCGCCCGGCCAGGGCGGCGGACATCCGTCCGGGCCTCCGGGCGGTGGCAACGCCCGGCCGCCAGCGCCTTCAGAACATGTCAACGAAGGCACGAATCACTGATTGCGAGGCGGTGCGTGGCCTGTTGATGCACTACAGGCCGCTCAGGCTGCCCGTCGGCAGCGATAGCGCGCCCTGGTCGGTGAAGCGCGTGCCGCCCGTGATGCCGCCAGCCAGCCGGCCGCGCAGCATATAAGGAAGTTGGCCCGACTGCGCGCTGTCCGCGAATGCGAATGCCTGGCGGACGACAGTGAAGGCGGGCACCGACAACGGCACGCCGATCACGGTTTCGCCGAAGCGCGGCACGCTGCCGCTCTGATCGCTGACGCCGCTCGCGAACGGCTTGCCGTTGAGATCGAGTTCGATGGAAACGCCGTTGTAGTCGATCGGTGTTTCGTTCGGGTTCTGCACGCGCAGCTTCAGGATGAAGCGCATCTCCATTCCCTGGCCCGCGAGCGGCTCGATCCCGGCGACGGTCACGCGCAGCGGATCGCCGCCGAACATGCCCGCGCAGCCTCCGAGCGACAGCAGCGCGACGAAGAGGAACAACAAACGGGCGAAGCGCGCGGCGCGGTCGGCGGTCATGGTCGTAGTCCTCTCCAAGGGAACGCGTGAATGGGCGCGCGTCCTATGCACTATAGCGGCGCAGGGCGCGGAAGCGGGCGCAATCGTCGGCCAGGCCGGGCAGGCTTTTTCCGTCGCCACGGCGATGAGACAATCGCGGCGCCCCCGGTGCGCGGCCGTTTGCGCCGAAACAGGACGGTCCGGACGCATGCCAGCGCGCGCCGTTTCGTTGTACCGTTCGGCTCGTCCCAGGCGCAAACAGTCGCAAACAGGCGCTCAACCAGCGCGCAAGCATCCGCATGAAACCAAAAATCGAAACTATCGTTCTTGGCGCCGATCTCGCCGGCACGTTCATCTTCGCAATCGAGGGCGCGGTGGCCGCGATGCACAGTGGCCTCGACCTGCTCGGCGTGATGGTGATCGCGTTCGTCGCAGCGCTCGGCGGCGGCGTGACGCGCGACCTGCTGATCGGCGCGACGCCGCCCAACGCGATCCGCGACTGGCGCTATCCCGCACTGACGTTCGCCGCGGGCCTGCTCACGTTCCTCTTCCACACCAATGCGCAAGTCTTTCCCGAGTTCTGGCTAATGGTGCTCGACGCGGCGGGCCTCTCGCTGTTCGCCGTCGCGGGCGTCGAAAAGGCGATGCTGTACCGGATTCGCCCGTTCGTCGCGGCGCTGATGGGCACGGTGACGGGTGTCGGCGGCGGCGTCATCAAGGATGTGCTGCTCGCACGCATTCCGTCCGTGCTGGTCACCGACATCTACGCGACGGCAGCCTTCTTCGGCGCAGCCGTAGTACTGATCGCGCGGCGCTTCGGACTGTCGCCGGCGACGGCGGGCATGGCGGGCGGCGTCGCGTGCTTCGTATTGCGCGTGGCTGCCGCGACGCATGGCTGGCATCTGCCGCGCGCACAACTCTGACTGCGGCGCGCGAGCGCACGCTGCGAGCAACCCGCGCGCGGGACGCGAGGCTACTTCAACCCGCCGACGATCTTCTCCATCTCCGCTTCGCTGAACGCGCGCATCGTCGCCGTGCGGACATTGCCTTGCGCGGCGAGCGCGAGACCAAGACGGGTCGTGGTTTCGTCGTCAGGCGAGTCAAACGAGATCACGAGGTCGTACGCGCCGAGTGTCCAGTTCACCGTACCGACTGTCACGCCCATCGCCTTGCTGCTTTCGCGAAATGCGCGCGCCCGGTTGACGGTGTCTTTGGCGGTGCGCACACCTTGATCGGTCCAGTTGACCAGCATGAGGTAAGTGGCCATGTTGTCCTCGTGAAGTGAATGCAGATGATCCGCACACGATGCGGCGGCTCCCGGCGAGAGAGGCGAACGCATCCACGGCGCGGGCCGTTTTCCATGCGTGCATAAAGCGGCAAAGAGGAAGGAAGACAAGGCGGCCTGGGCGCGGCGAGCTCGCGCGCGGGAGAAGGCGTGGCCGCAGGTTGATGGCGCCCGGTTTCGCGTTGCGCATAACGGCTGCTTGCGCGCATGGTCGGGCTGATTGCCTGAAAAGTATAGGCGACGCCGCGCACCGTGAGGCGGTTGATCGCATGCACGTCCTGTGCGTTTGTCCCGTGCCGTGCAGCTCGATTCATCGTCTCGCGCAGTGCAGGTATCATCTGGCGAAGCGTGTTTCATGTGTGTCCTGCATGCATTCCGTGCGGACCGCGACGCAGGATCAACAGCAGAGGTGAACGTCTTGATTCGTCATATCGTGATGTGGAAGTTGAGAGAGGGAGAAGGCCGGACGCGCGAGCAGAATGCGTTCGTGTTGAAAGAAAAACTGGAAGCCTGCCGCGATGCCGTGCCGGGCATCGTGCGTCTCGAAGTGGGTATCGCGACACCCGGGCTCGACTCGACTTATGACGTCGTGCTGGTATCTGATTTCACCGACAAGGCAGCGCTGGACGCGTATCAGGTCCACCCCGCGCATCAGGCCGTGAAGGCGTTTCTCGCGCCGATCCGCGAGGCGCGTCAGGCCGTCGACTACGAACTCTGAATGCATATGACCGATTCTTCCAGCAATCAGCGGGTGATCGAAAGCCCGTTCATCGATCACCTCGGCGTTCATCTCGTTTCGGCAGGGGACGGCGCCAGCGAAGTCGTGCTGGCGCTGCGTCCCGAGCATCTGAACACGTGGGCCGTGTCGCACGGCGGCATCACGATGACGCTCGCCGACGTCGCGCTCGCGATGGCCGCGCGCAGCCTCGCTGCCGACGGCGTCGGCGTCGTCACGGTCGAGATGAAGGTGAACTTCATGCAGCCCGGCAGCGGCGAGTTGCGCGCGACGGGCCGTGTGCTGCACCGCTCAACCACGATGGCCTATTGCGAAGGCGAGATCCGCGACAGCGAAGGCCATTTCGTCGCGAAGGCGCTCGGCACGTTCAAGTACATGCGGCGTCTCGCAGTTGGCCGCGAAGTGCGGCAGCAACGACTGCGCAGCGATCCGTCGGCGAAGCCGGGGCCAAGCGACGGCTGAACGCCGCGTGCTGCCACCGCTTCCTATTTCACCCCATATTTCCGGAGACAAACTCGCCATGAGCCAGGTCAATCGTCAGATTCTGCTCGTGTCGCGTCCGCAGGGCGCGGCATCCGCCGACAACTTCAAGCTCGTCGAAACGCCGCTCGCGCCGCTCGCCGATGGCGAGGTGCGCGTGCGCAATCACTACCTTTCGCTCGATCCGTACATGCGCGGCCGCATGAGCGACGCGAAGTCGTACGCGACGCCCCAGCCGCTGAACGAAGTGATGATCGGCGGCACGACGGGCGAAGTGGTCGAGTCGAAGAACGCGGCATTCAAGCCGGGCGATAAGGTAGTCGGCATGTTCGGCTGGCAGGAGTTCGGCACGTCGGACGGCAAGGCCCTGAGCAAGGTCGACGACACGCATGTGCCGCTCTCCGCGTATCTCGGCCCCGTCGGCATGCCAGGCGTGACGGCGTGGTACGGCCTGAACCGGATCATCGCCCCGAAGGCGGGCGAGACGGTCGTCGTCAGCGCGGCGAGCGGGGCAGTGGGCAGCGTCGTCGGGCAACTGGCGAAACAGGCGGGCGCGCGCGCCGTGGGCATTGCGGGCGGCCCCGACAAGTGCCGCTATGTGGTCGAGACGCTGGGCTTTGACGCGTGCGTCGACTATAAGGCGGGCAACCTGTATCAGGACCTCAAGGCGGCGACGCCGAACGGCGTGGACGGCTGCTTCGAGAACGTCGGCGGCGAAGGGCTCGATGCGACGCTCGCGCGGATGAACGCGCATGGCCGCATCGCGTTGTGCGGCTTCATCGCGGGTTACGACGGCGCGCCTTTGCCGCTCAAGCACCCGGCGTTGCTGCTCACGCAGCGTCTGCTCGTTCAGGGCTTCATCGTCAGCGAGCATATGGATGTGTGGCCGCAAGCGCTGAAAGAACTCGGCACGCTCGTCGCGCAGAAAAAGCTGCAGTATCGCGAGACCGTCGCGCAAGGTCTGGAAAACGCCCCCGAAGCGTTTCTCGGCATGCTCAAGGGGCACAACTTCGGCAAGCAGCTCGTCAAGCTGATCTGAGTTGGCGCATATCGCAACGCGCCACGCGCAATCGCTGAACGAGGGAAACGGGATGTTCGAGTTCGACGGCAAAGTCGCCGTGATTACAGGTGCGGCGAGCGGCTTCGGCCGCGCGTTCGCGGAAAAGGGCGCGTCGCTCGGCATGAAGCTCGTGCTGGCGGATGTCGACGCGAACGCGCTCGCGCAAACCGTCGACGCACTGCGCGCATCGGGCGCCGAAGCCATCGGCGTGCCAACGGATGTGTCCGATGGCGCGCAGGTTCAGGCGCTCGCGGATGCCGCGCTCACGGCCTTCGGCAAGGTTCATCTGCTTTTCAACAACGCCGGCGTCGGCTCGGGCGGCTTTCTGTGGGAAAGCTCGGCGAACGACTGGGCGTGGGTGTTCGGCGTCAACGTGATGGGCGTCGCCCACGGCGTGCGTATCTTCACGCCCATCATGCTGAAGCAGAACGAGCCGGCGCATATCGTCAATACGTCGTCGGTGGCGGGGCTCCTGTCGCCGCCGTCGATGGGCATCTACAACGCGTCAAAACACGCGGTCGTGTCGCTGACGGAGACGCTGTATCACGATCTGCAGAATGCGGGCGGTGAGGTCGGTTGCTCGCTGTTGTGTCCCGCGTTCGTGCCGACGGGCATCGCCGATGCCGAGCGCGCGCGTCCCGAGGCGCTGCGCAACAGCGCCGAACCCACGCGCTCACAACTCGCCGCCGACAAGCAACTGCAGCGCGCGGTGCGATCCGGCAAGCTGGACGCGGCGGACGTTGCGGCGTTGACGTTCGACGCGATTGCCGCGCGGCGCTTCTACATCCTCACGCATCCCGCCATTCTCGCGACGGTGCGCCTGCGGCACGAGGACATCGAGCAGCAGCGCAATCCGACCGATCCGCTGTCGCTCAAACCCGAAGTCAAGGAAGCACGCTAGCGCCGATGCGAGCGCTTCAGCGCGCGTTCGTGGCATCATGGCGCGCTCACTCAACCGTGCGGCGCGTGGGCGCCGTCGTCCGACCATGCCGTTGAATCCGAAGATCGAGCAGGCGCTCGACATGATCGCGCGCGCAAAGCGCCCCGCGTATCACGATCTGACGCCGCAAGCGGCGCGGGCATCGTACGAGAAAAGCGCGCCGATACTCGAAGTGCCTACGGCGCCGATGTTTTCCGTCGAGGACATCGACGTGCCGATGCGCGACGGCGCGTCCATTAGCGTGCGTCTCTATCATCCCGCCGAGCCGCAATGGGCGAATCCCGCGCCCGCGCTCGTCTACTATCACGGCGGCGGTTTCACGGTCGGCAGCGTGAACACGCACGACGCGCTCTGCCGGATGTTCGCGCGCGACGCGCAATGCGTCGTGATGTCGGTCGACTACCGGCTCGCGCCGGAGCACAAATTTCCCACCGCCGTCGACGATGCGTTCGACGCGCTCCAGTGGCTGCACGAGAACGCGCCGCTTTACGGCATCGACGTGAGCCGGATCGCCGTCGGCGGCGACAGCGCGGGCGGCACGCTCGCCACGGTCTGCGCCGTGCTCGCGCGTGATGCAGGTATTCCGCTCGTGCTGCAACTGTTGATCTACCCGGGCACCACAGGTCATCAACAGACGGATTCGCACGAACGCCTCACGGATGGTTATCTGCTGTCCGGCGACACGATTCAATGGTTCTTCGAGCAATACGTGCGCGATGCCGGTGACCGTCACGACTGGCGTTTCGCGCCGCTCGACGGCACGCGCGGCGCGCCGGGGTTTCACGGCGTGACGCCCGCATGGATCGCGACGGCCGAATACGACCCGTTGAGCGATGAAGGTGAAGCCTACGCGCACAAGCTGCGCGAGGCGGGCAATACCGTCGCGTTCAAGTGCTACGCGGGCATGATTCACGAGTTCTTCAAGATGGGCGGCTACGTGCCCGATGTGGCCGTCGCGCATGCGGACGCGGCGGCGGCATTGTGCGCCGCGTTCGGCATCGAATGAAGATAGGCGGCCGCTTCGCCGTCAGGCGATATCGAACGTAAAACTGCGCTCGTAATCGCCGGGACGCATAACGCGATGCGAGCCGTTGTCGTCGCTGCGTTCGAGCGCCGCGACGCTCAGGCGTCCATTCTGCGTAAACACCTGCACGGCCGTCGTGCCGCGCGTTCCGTAATCGGGCGTATCGATAAAGGCCGCCGACAGCGCGCGTTCGCGTTCGAGCGAAATGCCTGTAGCCGGCAGTTCGTCGTCGCGCGCGACGTGCGGATCGCGCATCAGGCCGATCAGCGTCGCGAGCGGCGGACGGGCTTCGTCCGTGAGCGCCTGGGCAAGCTCGGCGCGCTTGCGCACGAGTTTCGGCCAGGGCGTGTCGAGCACAGCGTTCGAAATGCCGTGCGTGCCCGGCGCGAGCAGCGTCGGCGCGGCAGGCGAACGGTTGCAGTACCAGGCGAGTTCGCGCCGCGTCCAGTCGCCGACGAGCAGATTGAAGCCGTTGTACATGTCGCCGTCCTGCGCGACGCGCAACAGATAATCGAGCGGCGCGCCGCTTTCTATACCGTGATCGCCCGACAGCCAGTTGCTGACAAGCGTGCCGCGCGTTGGCGCATCGGCGCGCATTTCGTGTGGCGCGCGATAGTTGGTCAGCGCGGCAAAGCGTCCGTCGCGCGTCATGCCCAGCCACGTGCCGCCGCCGACCAGATCGCGGCCCGCGAGCAAACCGGGCGCGTCGTCCCACCAATGCATCGGTTCGGCCGTGCGCTTGAGGAATTCATCGCGATTGGCCGCGAGCGTGAACAGCGGACCGTCAGACGCCTCGGGGCGCCAGTCGAACACGATCAGACACATCGGCAGAAGTCTTGGTAACGAGAAGGCGTGGATACGGCGGGAACACGCCGCGCCAGAATCCAGAAAGGAAGGCGCGGCGCCGTGCGGATGTTGCCAGCTAGTGCGTCAGACTTCCGTCGGCAGCGCGTAAGGCAGCGGCAGGAAGGTCAGCGCTGGGCCATCGGCGGCACCCAGATGCACGCTGCCGTTTTCGAGCGCGGCCAGCTTGATCTCGACGAGGGCATCGACGCCGCCGTCAGGCGCGGCCGCCGTGTTGACGAGCATCCCGCACGGCTGCCCCGGATCGTCCGAATGAAACAGCTCCGTGCCCGGCACGACGCTCTCCGTTTCGCCAGCGACGTTCGCGAGCGACATGCGCCGCTTGATCGTGCCGCGATACTGGCTGCGCGCGACCACTTCCTGGCCCGGATAGCAGCCTTTCCGGAAATTGACGCCGCCGAGTACGTCGAAGTTGATCATCTGCGGCACGAACTGCTCGACCACGCGCTGCGTGATGCGCGGCTCTCCGGCGCGGATGTCGAGCCAGTCCCACACGGCGGGCGACACGCGCCGCAGTTTGGCCTCGAGCACGGACAGGCGCGCTTCGACTTCCGCTTTCGGCCCGACCCACACGTAGCGCAGGCGGCCCGCCGCATCCGGCACGCGCACCAGCGACCCCGCCGGTCCGTCCACCTTCACGTGCACGCCGTCGGGAATCGCGTCGAACACGCCCGACAGCGCGCCGCGCACGTCACCGGCGAGGCCGATGGCGAGCGTATCGGCCGATGCGTCGCTGAGCTTCGCTTTCGCGCGCAGCACGAACATCGACAGACGTTTTTGCACGGCGGGCTGGACGTCCTTCGACACCAGCATCCGGATCGATTCACCGTTGCACCACACGAGAAACGACGCCAGCAGCCGGCCTTTCGGCGAGCAGTAGCCGGCAAGGCGTGCCGTCGCGGCGTCGAGGTGCTGCGTGTCGCTGGTGAGTTGCGAGTGCAGGAAGGCAGCGGCGTCGTCGCCCGTCGCGTCGATCACGCCGAACTGCGGCAGCGGCATGAAGGCGCCGCCCGAGAGCACGGCGTCGAACTCCTCGCGCGTGGGGCGCGGGAACACAGGAAGCGCGACGGAAACAGGAACAGAAGCGGGGACGGCGGTGCCAGGAGCAGAAGCAAGCGGTGCGTTCATGGATTCGGGGAACAGTCAATTCTGACTTTGGCGGAGGCAAGCAAGTATTATATTGGCTTCACCCGAACCACGTTTCCATGTCCCTCCTGAAGAAATGCCTCATCGCCTGCGTCGTGCTCGCGATGCTGCTCGCCGCCGCGGCGTACGGCGCGTACCACTGGGCCACCACGCCCGTCCCGCTCGCCACCCCGCAACTCGATGTCACGATCAAGCCGCACAGCAGCCTGCGCAGCGTCACGACGCAGCTCAACCGGGGCGGCGTGCCCGTCGAGCCTGAACTGTTCGTGATGATGACGCGCGTGCTCGGACTACAGTCCGCGCTGAAGTCGGGCAACTACGAATTCAAGCAGGGCATCACGCCGTACGACGTGCTGCAGAAGATCGCGCGTGGCGACGTCAACGAGTACGTGGCGACGATCATTGAAGGCTGGACTTTCAGGCACATGCGCGCCGAACTGGATTCGAACCCGGCGCTGAAGCACGATACGGCGGCCATGTCCGACGCGGATATCCTGAAGGCGATCGGCGCGCCTGAAACGCCGACGGGCAACGGCGAAGGGCTGTTCTTCCCGGACACCTACCTGTTCGACAAGGACACGAGCGACCTCGACGTCTATCGACGCGCGTACCGGCTGATGAAGCTGCGCATCGACGAAGCCTGGGCGGCACGCGCGCCGGGCCTGCCGTACAAGACGCCGTACGATGCGCTGACCATGGCGTCGATCATCGAAAAGGAAACGGGCAAGGCGTCCGACCGCCCGATGGTCGCGGGTGTGTTCGCCAATCGTCTGCGCGTCGGCATGCCGCTGCAGACCGATCCGACCGTCATCTATGGAATGGGCGAGAGCTACTCTGGCCATCTGCGCAAGAAGGATCTGCAGACGGACACTCCTTACAATACCTATACGCGAATGGGCCTGCCGCCTTCGCCCATCGCGCTGCCGGGCGTTGCGTCGCTACAGGCCGCGCTCAATCCGGCGCAGACCAGCGCGCTGTATTTCGTGTCGCGCGGCGACGGCAGCAGCATCTTTTCTGACACGCTCGGCGATCACAACAAGGCCGTCGACAAATACATTCGAGGTCAATGATGGCTCGGGGAAAATTCATCACGTTCGAGGGCATCGACGGTGCGGGCAAGACCACGCATCTCGGCTGGTTCCGTGACCGGCTGGAGCAGAAGCTCGCGCCCACCGGCCGTTCCGTCGTCATGACGCGCGAGCCGGGCGGCACGAAACTCGGCGAGTCGCTGCGCGACATCCTGCTGCATCAGTCGATGGACCTCGAAACCGAGGCGCTGCTGATGTTTGCCGCGCGCCGCGAGCATCTCGCGCAAGTGATCGAGCCGGCGCTCGCGCGGGGCGACTGGGTGCTGTCCGACCGTTTCACCGACGCGACCTTCGCCTATCAGGGCGGCGGACGCGGGCTACCGCGCGACAAGCTGGAAACGCTAGAGCGCTGGGTACAGGGCGGTTTCCAGCCGGACATGACCGTGCTGTTCGACGTACCGCCCGAGACGGCTAGCGAACGGCGCAGCGCGGCGCGCGCGCCGGACCGGTTCGAGAGCGAATCGGATGCGTTTTTCACGCGCACGCGCACCGAATATCTGCGCCGTGCGGAGGAAGCACCTTATCGATTCGATATCATCGACTCGACGCGCAGCATCGCTGACATTCAGAAGAACCTTGAGGAATTGATCGTATCGCTTTGATTTTACGTCGATATAAATTCATCCTATATCTGCGACAAGTCTCATTCGATACATCAAAAAATTTCTTCAACTTATTGAATCAAAAGAGAAACGATGATTTATCCGTGGCAAACCGACGACTGGAACCGCCTGCAGCAATTGCGCGCCCACTGGCCGCATGCGCTGCTGCTTCACGGGCAGGCCGGCATCGGCAAGCTGCGCTTTGCCCAGCATCTGGCGCAGGGCCTGCTGTGCGAATCGGCGTTGCCGGACGGCCAGCCATGCGACACCTGCGCGGCGTGCACATGGTTCAAACAGGGCAATCACCCGGACTACCGGATCGTGCTGCCGGAGGCGCTCGCTGCGGAAGCGGGCTTCACCAGCGCCGCCGCCGATGAAAAGGCCGAAAAAGCGAACGCAGACGCCGACGAAGGCGGCAAGAAAACGCGCACGCCCAGCAAGGAAATCAAGATCGAGCAGGTGCGGGCGCTGCTGGACTTTTGCGGCGTCGGCTCGCATCGCGGGGGCGTGCGCGTCGTCGTGCTGTATCCCGCCGAGGCGCTGAACGTCGCGGCCGCCAATGCGCTGCTGAAAACGCTCGAGGAGCCACCTGCTGGCGTCGTGTTCCTGATGGTGTCGGCGCGGATCGACCGGCTGCTGCCGACCATCATCAGCCGTTGCCGTCAATGGCCGATGACGACGCCGTCGCCGCAGGCCGCCACTGCGTGGCTCGCGCAACAGGGCGTCGATGATGCGCCGGGCCTGGTCGCGGAAGCAGGCGGCGCGCCGCTTGCGGCGCTCGCCCTTGCGAGCGACGAAAACCGCCCGCTGCGCGACTGGACCCTGAAACAACTGGCGGCCGGCCCGAACTGCGATGCGTTCGCGTGCGGCGAGACGTTGCAGAAGTTGCCCGTGCCGCTCGTGCTCGGCTGGCTGCAGCGCTGGATGTACGATCTGCTCGCCCAGTCCACCGTGGGCACGACGGGCACGCCGCGTTATTTCCCGGCGGCGTCGGCGGCGCTCTCGCGGTGCGCGTCGCAGGCCGACGCGAACGGTTTCGCGCGCTTCATGCGGACGGTCGCGCGGCAACGCGCGGTCGAAAACCATCCGCTCAACGCGCGGCTCGTGTTCGAAGAACTGTTTCTCGGCTATCGCGACCTGTTCGTCCAGTAGCCAGTCCAGTAGCCAGATCCGTTCGCAGCGCGAGTGAAGCACAACCGTTTTTAGCTCCTCCCATCAACGACATCGACATGACTCTTCAATACCGCGACGCTACGCTCGACGATCTGCCCGCGATCGTCGCCATCTACAACTCGACCGTACCGTCGCGGCAAGTCACGGCCGATCTGGAGCCGGTGAGCATCGACAGCCGCCGCGCGTGGTTCGACGCGCACGGTCCTGAGAAGCGTCCGCTGTGGGTCGTCGAAGATGAGGGACGGGTGATCGCGTGGCTGAGTTTTTCCGATTTCTACGGACGCCCGGCCTATCAGCGCACGTCCGAAGTCAGCATTTATCTGGATGAAGCCGCGCGCGGCAAGGGTCTGGGCAAGAAACTGCTGGCAGCCGCGCTGGAAGCTGCGCCGAAACTCGGTATCGATACGGTGCTGGGCTTTGTATTCGGCCACAATGAGCCTAGCGTGCGACTCTTCGAGGCGTTCGGCTTCGCGGCATGGGGCACGTTGCCGCGCGTCGCGGTGCTGGACGGCGTCGAGCGCGATCTGGTCATCCTCGGCAAGCGTCTGGACGGCGCGCAATAGGCGTCGCGGTACGGCTCGCCTCAAACGTCATCGGATTTTTTGCAGGACTTCACCATGTTTGTCGATTCCCACTGCCATATCAACTTCGAAGGACTCGGCGACCGTCTGCCGCAAGTGCTGGACAACATGCGCTCGCATGCGGTCACGCACGCGCTGTGCGTCTCCGTCGACTTCGAAACGCTGCCGTCCGTGCTGGACATCGCGCGTTCCTATGACAACGTGTATGCGTCGGTGGGCGTGCATCCAGACCACGAGGATGCGCGGGAGCCGACGGTCGCCGAACTGGTCGAACTGGCGCAGCATCCGAAAGTGGTCGCGATCGGCGAGACGGGGCTCGACTATTACCGCCTCGAAGGCCGCTCGATCGACGACATGGAATGGCAACGCGAGCGTTTTCGCGTGCATATCCGCGCCGCGCACCAGACGGGCAAGCCGTTGATCGTGCATACGCGCGCGTCGTCGGCGGATACGCTGCGGATCATGGCCGAGGAACGCGCCAGCGTGCCGGGCGGCGTGATGCACTGCTTTACGGAGCCGTGGGCCGTTGCCGAACAGGCGCTCGCACAGAATTTTTATATTTCGCTTTCGGGCATCGTCACGTTCAAGAGCGCGACGGACGTGCAGGACGTCGCGCGTCGCGTGCCGCTCGAGCGTCTGCTGATCGAAACCGACTCGCCGTACCTCGCGCCCGTGCCGTATCGCGGCAAGCCGAATGAACCTGCGTACGTGAGTTATGTCGGACGCTTCATCGCGCAGCAGCGCGAGATGCCGGACGAAGCGCTCGCGGCAGCCACCAGCGAGAACTTCTTCCGGCTGTTCAAGATTCCGGCGCCAGCAGGCGTTTGAAGAAAAAAATGCGTAGTATCAATAGGATAGGAAATTTTCCTAAAGCAATACATGAAAAATTATCTGACTGAGAGCCACCACGGCGCCATTTCCACACGCGCAGCCGACCTGCGCCGCAGCCTGGCGAAACTGACGCTGGCAGCGGGTGTCGCGCTCGCGACGCTCGGCGCGCTGCCTGCGCACGCCGCACCCGCCGACACGATGATCAAGGCCGTCAAGTTCGACGACGTGAAGGAAGTGAAGAAGCAACTGGCGAACGGCATGGACCCGAACATGGCCGACAACCAGGGCATCCCGCTGCTCGTGATCGCCGCGCGCGAGAAATCGGACAAGGTGGTCGCCGCGCTCCTCGATAATCCGAAGACGAATATCGAAATTCTCGACAAGGCGGGCGAAAACGCGATGATGATGGCCGCGCTGACGGGCGACATCGGCATCGTGAAGCAGCTCATCGCCAAAGATGCGGAGGTCAACAAGAAGGGTTGGGCGCCGTTGCACTACGCGGCGGCGAACGGCAATGACGACATCGTCAAGCTGCTGCTCGATCACGACGCGTACATCGACGCCGGCTCGCCGAACGGCACCACGCCGCTGATGATGGCGTCGCGCGGCGGCCATGTGTCGACAGTGAAGCTGCTGCTCGACAGCGGCGCGGACCTCAACGTGAAAAACCAGCTCGGCCTGACCGCGCTCGATTTCGCCAAACAGTACAAGGAGCCCGATGTCGTCGAAGGGCTGACGGCTCGCCTCCAGCAAATGCAGAAACAGGCCCCGCAGGCGCCCCAGTAACGCCGCAAAACAGTGCAAAATAGCAGCTTGGGCGCGGGTCACCACGCGCCTGAACTGCAGCCGGGACGGGTGGCTAAAGCCGCGCGGCAAAGACCGCCGGACACCGTCAAGTTCCGGGCTTACACCAGGAAGGAAAAAAACATGCTGCGGGTTTTGATTTGCGCCGGCGCGCTCGCCGTGCCGCTGACGGCTGCCGCGTTTACGGGGGCGACCTCAACAAGCTGTGCACGAAGACGGACGTTGCGTCGCGTAGCGCGTGTGCAGCCTATATCGAAGGCGCCGCGGACGGCGTGTTCAACACGATCGACGCAATCGGCGGAACGACGGGGCCGCGCGTTGGCCAGTATTTCTGCCTGCCGCCCGAAGCGCGCTCGCAGCAACTGACGGACGCCGTGCGCAAGTACATCGCCGACAACCCGAACGTGGCGGGCTACAACGCCAGCACGGCCATCTCGCTGGGGCTCGGCAAGGCATTCCCCTGCAAGTCGGGCAGCTGAGCGGCGCTTCGCTTTCGTCGCTTCGCTTTGGCGCTACGCTTCGTTCATCGCGATTCATCTCGACGCGCGCCGTGCTCGCTGCACCGCGCGCGTTTTCTGCTTTTTTCACCGCTTTAGACGCGTTTTAGACACAGTGCCAGGCCGGTCTTTTGGCCTATGCCGTCCGGACCCGCACAAATGTGCAACTGATCGGGCGCAACCGCGGTCGAACCAGCACTGAACAATGCGCGCCGGCCACGGCAGACCGGCCGCGTCAAACCAGAGCGGAGGGACAGCAACATGGGCCGACTGATCGTCGTGTCGAATCGCGTGGCAACGCCAACGGAGACCAAAGGCTCCGCGGGCGGGCTCGCGGTTGGCGTATTCGGCGCGCTGAAGGACGCGGGCGGCGTGTGGTTCGGGTGGAGCGGAGACGTCGTCAGCGAAACAGTCGCCAACGCCGGGCCGACGCTCGACGTCGACGGCACCGTGACCTTCGCGACCACGGGCCTCACCCGCAAGGACTACGACCAGTACTACCGCGGATTTTCGAACGCGACCCTGTGGCCCGTGTTCCACTATCGCAACGACCTCGCGCGCTACGAGCGCGAAGAATACGCGGGCTATCGTCGCGTCAACGCGTGGCTGGCGCACAAGCTGATCAAACTGCTGGAGCCGGACGACATCATCTGGGTGCATGACTATCACCTGATTCCGTTCGCCGAGGCGTTGCGATCAGAGGGTGTCAAGAACCGCATCGGCTTCTTCCTGCACATTCCGTTTCCGTCGCCGCAGATTCTGCTGAACATCCCGCCGCACGAAGAGCTCGTGAAGTCGCTGTGCTGCTATGACCTGCTCGGTTTTCAGACCGACAACGACGAGCTCGCTTTTCACGACTATCTGCGCCGGCACGCGCGTGGCACCGTGTCGAGCGATGGCCACGCTGAAGCGTTCGGCCGGCAGTTGCGCACGGGCGTCTATCGGATTGGCGTGTTTCCCGACGAGATCGCCGAACAGGCGAAGCGCTATGAGAGCCGTCAGCATGTGCTCGATCTGAAGCAGAGCCTTGAGGGGCGCAAGCTGATCATGAGCGTCGACCGGCTCGATTATTCGAAAGGGCTGGTCGAGCGTTTTCGCGCGTTCGAAGCATTGCTGGAGCGTTCGCCCGAGTGGCGCGGCAATGTCACGCTCGTGCAGATCGCGCCGCCCACGCGCTCCGATGTCACCACATACCAGGACATCCGTCAGCAGCTTGAATACGAAGCAGGACGTATCAACGGGAAATACTCAGGTCTGGACTACACGCCGATTCGCTATCTGAACCAGCAGTACGACCGCTGGAAACTGATGTCGCTGTTCCGCGAATCGCAGGTCGGGTTCGTCACGCCTTTGCACGACGGGATGAACCTCGTCGCGAAGGAATATGTCGCGGCCCAGAATCCGGACGACCCGGGCGTGCTGGTGCTGTCGATGTTCGCGGGCGCGGCGGCCGAACTGGAAGGCGCGTTGATCGTGAATCCTCATGATTCGCTCGGCATGTGCGACGCGTTGCAGCGCGCGCTCGCCATGCCGCTCGACGAGCGCCAGCGGCGTCACGAGATGGATATGCAGGCACTGCGCAAAAACGATCTCGGCGTGTGGCGCGATTCGTTCCTGCGCGATCTGCGCAGTGTCCCCACGCCTGCGCCAATATCGGATAGCGTCCGCGAAGGACGGGCGCCGGCAAAGAAGGCGGGGCGCGGCTAATGCGGCGCGAGCAGCGCGGGCGTTCATTCGACGTGCAGAACAATCCTGTCGTGTCCGATTTGTCCAACCGAGGCGCCGGCCTTGCGGAGCCCGCATGCTGACGACGCTCGCCATCGCCAACTATCGTTCGCTGCGAGATCTGATCGTCCCGCTCGCGCGTCTGAACGTGATTACGGGCGCGAACGGCAGCGGCAAGTCGAGTGTGTATCGCGCGTTGCGGCTGCTGGCAGTCACGGCGCGCGGCGGCGTCATTCCGTCGCTGGCACGCGAGGGCGGGCTGCAGTCCACGCTATGGGCGGGACCAGAGCGCTTTTCCCGCGCGATGCTGGCGGGCGACACGCCCGTGCAGGGCACGCGACGCACGGAGCCCGTCAATCTGCGGCTCGGTTTTGCGGGCGACGAGTTCGGCTATGCCATCGATCTCGGCCTGCCCATTCCGGGCGAAACGCAGTTCGGTCTCGACCCCGTCATCAAGCGCGAATGCATCTGGAGCGGTCCCGTGTTGCGTCCGTCGGCGCTGCTGGTCGACCGGCATGGTGCTTCGATCCGCACGCGTGACGACGACGGTGAATGGCAGACCATTCCGCATACCGTCGCCAGTTTCGACAGCATGATGACGGAGTTTTCCGATCCACGTAGCGCACCGGAGATGATCGCCGTGCGCGAGCAGATCCGTTCCTGGCGCTTCTACGATCATTTCAGAACGGATGCCGAGTCCCCCGTACGCCTGCCGCAGATCGGCACCCACACGCCCGTGCTCGGCGACGACGGCGCGGACCTGGCCGCCGCACTGCAGACGATCCGCGAGATCGGCGACGCCAACGCGCTCGATGCCGCCATCGACGATGCCTTTCCCGGTTCGCGCGTGGCGATCACCAATATCGAAGGGCGCTTCGAGGTGACGATGCAGCAGCAGGGCTTGCTGCGCGCGCTGAAGGGCGCCGAATTGTCCGACGGTACGCTGCGCTACCTGTTGCTCGTCGCGGCGCTGCTCACGCCCCGGCCGCCCGCGCTGCTCGTGCTGAACGAGCCGGAAACCAGTCTGCATCCCGATCTGCTGCCGGCGCTCGCGCGGCTGATCGCGCGGGCGTCGTTGCGTTCGCAGGTGATCGTCGTGTCGCATGCGGCGCGGCTCATCGCGGCACTGGAGCGTGAGGAGGGCAGCGAATCCGTCGTGCTCGAAAAGCAGTTGGGCGCGACCCGCATCGCCGATGCCGAGTCGCGCGATCTGCCGGCGTGGAAGTGGCCCGCCCGCTAGCGCGATGTGGCGTGACGCCGCGCGACGTGGAGCAAGCGACAAGGGCAAGGCGCTTCGCACGCCGCAGTAAATCGCGAGAAAGGGCAAGAAGGGATTGCCCGCACCGAGTGTTTCCCGACTGTAACAGCGTAATGCAATTGAAATACCTACGATGTTTCGGCAGCTACCGGGCAATAATCAGTGCACAGGACACGAGTGGCCCGAAGGTCGGGCGCGCGTGTCTTTTAGAAAGCCCGGAAGCGTTGCGCAGCCGTCGTTCCGATATGGTCCAGACGCCGCGTACGGATAAACCCGACATTGCGCCACAGCGCGCATGAAATCGCCAAACCGCGTTTGATCGGCTGCCTGCCTGCTGTCATACTCGTTCGCCACCGCTCGCTGCCGCCGCTCCCATGCGGCCCCTGGAGACACAGATGAGAATTGCGCAGATCGCTCCTTTGACCGAATCGGTGCCGCCCAAGCTCTATGGCGGGACTGAGCGCGTCGTGTCGTACATCACCGAGGCGCTCGTCGACCTGGGCCATGACGTGACGCTGTTCGCAAGCGGGGATTCCGTCACGCGCGCGAAGCTCGAACCCGTGTGGCCGCGCGCGCTGCGGCTCGACCCCGGCATTCGCGACCGCATTGCGCCGCACATGCTGCTGATGGAGCTGGTGCGCCGTCAGGCCGAAGAGTTCGACGTGCTCCATTTTCACATGGACTACTACTCGTTTTCGGTGTTCAAGCGGCAGGACACGCCGTTCGTCACGACCTTGCATGGGCGCCTTGATCTGCCCGAGCAGCAGCCGGTTTTCGACACCTTCAACACCGCGCCCGTGATCTCAATCTCGAACTCGCAGCGTCATCCGTTGCCGCAGGCGCGCTGGCTCAGCACCGTTTATCACGGCCTGCCCGAAACGCTCTATACGCCGCAGCCCGTCGAGCAGAAGTACCTCGCGTTTCTCGGCCGGATCTCGCCGGAGAAGCGCGTCGATACGGCGATCCGCATCGCGGGCCGCTGTGGCATGCCGATCCGCATCGCCGCGAAGGTCGATGCCGCCGACGCAGAGTACTTCGAGCGTGATATCAAGCCGTTGCTGGATCTGCCGTATGTCGAGTACATCGGCGAGATCGCCGATCATCAGAAGGCCGAGTTTCTGTCCGGCGCGCATGCACTGCTGTTTCCGATCGACTGGCCGGAGCCGTTCGGCCTGGTGATGATCGAAGCGATGGCATGCGGCACGCCCGTCATCGCCTTCAATCGCGGCTCGGTGCCCGAAGTGATCGACGACGGCGTGTCGGGCTTCATCGTCGAGGACGAGATCGGCGCGGTGGCCGCCGTCAACCGTCTGCACAAGCTGCCGCGCGCGGGCGTGCGCCAGCGCTTCGAAGAACGCTTCACGTCGCACCGGATGGCGCAGCAATACGTGGACGCGTATCAGTCGGTGATCCGCGCGCAGAAGCGCTCGCGCTTCAAGGTGATCGACGCGTCGTCGAGCACCTGAAACGAGACGTCAAAGCCGGATAAAGAAAGGGCGACGCAATCTGACGATTGCGTCGCCCTTGGTCATTCACCCGTCATCCCTCGCGTTCATCACATCCGTCGCCAATGGGCGAGCGCGGCGTTGCCGCGCGCCCGCCATCGACGACTTGCCGGAACCGCAAAACGGACTCGCGTCCGCGTCCCGTAGCGCTGCGGCGGCCCGCATCGAGGCCGCCGTGCCGTCAGATCTTGAGCTTCGACACCTTGGTGCCCGCCAGCGACACATCGGCCATCAGGCCGGAGTTCGTCAGGATGAACACCTGGACGGGTGCGGTGGCCGTGGTCGTATCGACGGTGCCGTTCGCGCCCATCTTGACGAGCGCGACGGACGCATCGGCGCCGACCGCCCAGCCGTCCGAGCTGCGGAATTTGTCGAGCGCGTCCTGCGTCATGAACAGGAAGATGATCGCCTTCGACTGCGCGCCGGCTTGCAAACCGAACGAGCCGGAAATCGTGCTGTAGTAGCCGACGGTGCCGCCGCCCACGCGCAGCGAGCCTTCTCCATACTGGCCGCCGACCACGAAGCCGACCTGCAGCACGGACGGGAAAACGAGAATGCCGCGCGCCTTCGAAACCAGCTCGCGCGAGCCTTGAACCGTCGTGTAGAGACGGGACATGGTGCCGTCGACGCTGGCGTCGATCGACTGACGCTTCGACATGTCCGTAGCGGCAGACTCCCCGCTGCTCTTGGTGGTGGTGCAGCCGGCCAGTGCAAGGGTTCCGAAAGCGAGCGCGGCGGTACTCTTCAGCATGAAGTTTCGTCTTTGCATCGTTTTTCTCCATCGTGGTTCCGGGGTGCAGCCTCAGTTCACGCGGGTTGCCTATTTAGTTATATCACACCAACCAGTAATGCAAGGGTTCTGGGGACACCGCGCAAACCCTTGTGTGACGGGCGCTCCGCCGATGGTCAGCGATCTGTTGGGTAATTCTGGCCGGTCGGTTGCGCGGGTGGGAAGCCTGTCCGGCTGCTGTCCGGCACTCGCGTGCGGAGACGGCAATGCGTGTCGTTGGCACGGATTCGAGCCGCGAGAATGTCCGCCGGAAGCAGTCGTATTTACCGTTTTTGCACTGCGTCGAATCTCACTGTAAGCGAACGGAAAGTGTTGCGGGAAAACCGCAGCAGCGCGTCGGAAGCGCACCGCATGCCGTATGCAAACTCTCGTTCGGAACGCTATGCAGCGCGAACACGCGGGTTGAGAGCTAATGATTCGCTGGACTTTTATTGACGGGAGGTCGTCTCAGCGCACGGCGCACCATGCCGATGATGAAGCCGATCGCAAAGATGGTTGCGGCGGGCACGACCCAGTAGCCGACGAACGCATGCCACAGATAGCCTGCCAGGGTGCTCTTGCGGACCGCGTACTCGTTGATCGCGTCCTGCTGGCGCGGCGCGTTCGCGCTCAGCACTTCGGCGGGGCAGCCGGCCTCGCGCGCAACGTCGGGCGTGCCGTGGCAGCGCGCGGCGGCGCCTGCGGCGCGTTGCGCGTCGGTCAGCTGCCAGGTCGTGAGCGCGTTGTTCAGGTCGACCCGGTTATAGGCCATTTCCTCCTGAATCTCGCGCACGGCGACGATCGCGACGGGCACAGCCCAGAATACGATCACCACCAGCCAGCGACGCAACCAGCGATTCTTGTGTCTCCCAACCATCCTTGCCTCCGTGCGATGCGCTTGCGGCATCAACGACAAGCTGGCGGCCCGTGGGACTTGTTTTGTGTGGGGCATGGGCCGTCTGTGCCGCCATCATAGAAGAAAACGGCCGGGAAGTGCAGGGTGTGATGACGCGAATGCACGGCTTGTGTGCGCGATGTCGCAAGCGGGGGCGGGGAGCGCATGCGCGACGCCTAAGGTTTCGCGTGATCCCGCTGCGGCACGATGACGAAGCCCAAAAGAAAAGCGGCGTCCGCACTGGACGCCGCCCGTCGATACCGCATCGCCAATCGCGCCGCGCGAGCCCACGCAACGCGACACGCAAGCCGGATCTCAGCCCTTGTTGCTCAGGCAGGTGCTCATGAATGCCTTGCGATCGTCGCCTTTCTTGTCGGCCGCCTGCTTGTTGCACATCTTCATCTTGTCCTGCTGCGTCATCGGTCCCGACGCGGCTGCGGCCGCCGCCGGCTTTGCCGATAGACAGCTTTGCATGAACGCCTTGCGTTCGTCTCCCTTCTTGTCGCCCGCCTGCTTGTTGCAGTCGGTCATCTTCGATTGCTGGCTATTCGCGGCGAACGCAGGCGACGCGAGCAGACCCGTCAGGGCGAGGGCAGCGAGAGCGGCTTGGATCTTCATGGGACACTCCATCACGGGTTGTGAATGTTGTTGGTTATCGTGAGACGGGCATCGAGCCGGGGCGAACAGCCTCGGGCAGATAGCTTTCGCTGTGATCGCCGTCACCATTGCTATGCATGGTGCTGTCAGAACGAGCGGACAGTGCAAACGGTTGACGCACGCTGTACTCAGACTGCACAGGTCTTTCCCTAAGATCGCTTACCCTGAACGCGTGAACCGTTATGCTTGAGTCGTTACTGTCATCGCCATCCAGGAGTTTTCGCCATGCACTATCTGCTGATCTACGATGTGTCGTCGGATTATCTTGAGCGTCGTGCGGAGTTTCGCGGTGCGCATCTGAAGCTCGCATGGGCGGCGGCCGAACGCGGCGAACTGCATCTCGGCGGCGCGCTCGCCGATCCCGTCGATATGGCCGTGCTGCTCTTCGAGGGCGATTCACCCGCCGTCGCTGAATCGTTCGCGCAAGCCGACCCGTATGTGCTCAACGGACTCGTCACGAAATGGCGGGTGCGGCCGTGGACCACGGTCGTCGGCGAGCACGCGGCGATGCCCGTGCGTTGAGCCACCCATCCACGCCACGAATCACGCCACCCGTACGCAACATTCGTTTCACGCAGCGGCAACGATGCATAACAAATAGAAACGCCGCCGCACACGCGCACCTTATGCGCCGCACATTAAAACGAATGTAACTGCGTCAATTCTGTTGTGTGCAATCCACGCGCACACGCGTTTGTCATGGCGGCGGCGCGAGCATGGACACGCTGCGTCGCGCTGTTCGCGCAATGTGCGAAGCGTTGCGGCCGACGACATTTCTGTGACAGCCATGAACTAAACGACGCAGCAAAAAGGACAAGATTGTTTCTATCCGTAACACTTGTCTCAGTCATATTCAGACAAACCCTGGCAATGGTATGATTTGTGCACAAATTCTCCCATGCACGAGTGAGACCACGTTTTGTGCGTCGTCCCGGTGAATAAGCGCACTAACGATGTGCTTTTATCCATTCCGGCGCACGAACGTATAAGCATATTGTGCAACCGCGGACACGACACGAACCGCCAAAATGAAGTTCGTGCGAGCCCAACGCCGCAGCCAGGCCAGGCTGCGTGGAGAACTCAATGTTTTTCGATGAGCTAAGCAATGACGAATGGGCGCAAGTATCTGCGCTTGTTTCCGACGAGCCAGCCGTCCGCCTGAACCGACGCGGACGGCCCCGCGCCGAACCCCGAATCGTGGCCAATGCCGTTCTGTGGATCCTGACTACGGGTGAGCCGTGGTCGAAGCTTCCCGGCCGCTATCCGTCAGGCCCTACGTGCCGTCGCCGCTTCGAGGAGTGGCAAGCCAACGGCACGCTGGCTGAAGTGATCCGTCTGTTGACGCTGAATGGGCGCGCGTTCGCGTACATTCCTGAGCCGACGCCGCCCGCAGCGCCGAAGCCGGCGCCCGTGGTCGAAGCGCCGAAGCCGCGCGACGATCTCGCGCGCGGCGTGTTCTGGAAGAGCCCGGAGACGTGGCAAGCGTCGTCTCCCGAGTCGGGCGTGCCGAATGGCGCACCGACGGGCTGGCGCGCGCTCGCGCCGATGGCCGACATCACGCGTCAGCTGGCGGGCTCGGCTGCCGTCGAGACGGGTTTCGTCGAGGCGCCGCGCGCCAGCGACGTGGCCGCCTTGACCGCTGCGAGCGCGCTCGATGCCGGCGTCGTCTTCAGCGACGTGCAGCGCTTCGATGTGCAAGCGGTACAAGCTGTGCAAGCGCCGATGCAGGCGCGCGCTGCAGACTCTTATGCCGCGTCGGTGCAAGCCGACGCGCATGGCGAAGACGCGTCCAGCGCGAGCGCTTCGGCGGATACATTGGCGGATAGCGCATCGGATAGCCAGCGCACGCCGTTGTGGATGAGCCTCACGGCGCCGCGCGGCCTGCAGGTCGCCGACCGCCAGGGCTATACGATTTACGTCGAGGCGGAGCAGGTGCCCAACGATGCATTCCGCGCGTGGGCCGAGATCATGAAGGACGGCAAGCGCGTCGAGCGCTCCGGCCTGATCGGCCCGCGTTTCGCCGATGTCGACGCAGCGCACCGTTTTGCGCTCGACTGGGCGCGGCAGTGGATCGACCGCGAATGCAGGACGGCTGAAGCCGCTGCAGGACTGCACGCGAACCCGTTGAGCGTGGGGATGCACATGCCGAAGGTCGCCGTGCGGCCGGTCACGCGCGCCATGCCCGAACTCACACCGACGCCTGCGCTCGCCGCCGCAAACGTTGTCGCCGCAACGGGCAATCCGCATCTGCCGCAGCATCTGAATCCTCGTCTGATGCCGTTGCGCCGCTATCCGTCCGAAGTCGCAAAGGACAACAAAACGGGCGAACGCTACCCGATGCCGTCGAATCTGCTTTGGCACGCAGGATGATGACGATGGCGTAGGCACGCCATCGTTTGAGCCAGAACTGGAACCGGTTACCTAGGCAGACGCGCAGTGGTCAGGCGCGTCGTTGCTGTCTCGTCGTTCATTGTCGTGATTCGATGCAGTGGTTCACTGCATCGCGCGCTTCACCCGCAATTTCAACCTGAACCATCGGCAAACACGTCGCGGCAGAGAAGGGCGCAATCAATCCGCGTCCGTCTCTGCTGCGTTCGTTAACGACGTGCGTTATCGCCGGCCGTATGTGTCGTCGAAGCGAACGATGTCGTCTTCGCCGAGATACGAGCCCGATTGGACCTCGATGATTTCGAGCGGCATCTTGCCCGGATTCTCGAGACGATGCGTGACGCCGAGCGGGATATACGCCGATTCGTTTTCCGACACAATGAAGCGCTCTTCGCCGCGCGTAACGAGCGCCGTGCCACGCACGACGATCCAGTGTTCGGCGCGATGATGGTGCATCTGCAGCGACAGTTGCGCGCCCGGCTTCACGACGATGCGCTTCACCTGGAAGCGCTCGCCCATGTCGACGGAATCGTAGTGGCCCCACGGGCGATGCACCTTGCGATGGTTCACGGCCTCCGTGCCATGTGCTTCGCGGATGCGGCCCACGACCTTCTTCACGTCCTGCACGCGGCGCTTGTCGGCGACGAGAATCGCGTCATCCGTTTCGACGACGACGAGATCCTGCGTGCCGACGCACGCGATCAAGCGGCCTTCGGAATGCGCGAACGTCGACCCGGCGCCTTCGAACATCACGTTGCCGCGGCCGACGTTATCGTTGCTGTCCTTCGGCAGGATGTCCCAGATCGCGTCCCACGAGCCGACGTCGGACCAGCCGGCATCGAGCGGCACGACGACGCCCGTGCACACCGACGTGTCGCCGCCAAGGCGTTCCATCACCGCGTAGTCGATCGAGTTGGACGGGCACGCGCCGAACGCGTCGCGCTGCACGCGGAAGAAGTCGCCATCGGTGGTGCCTTGCGCATGCGCGGCTTCGCAGGCTTCGTAAATGGCGGGATGAAAGTGGCGCACGGCCTTGATCCACGTCGACGCGCGCAGAATGAAGATGCCGCTGTTCCACCAGTACTCTTTCGACTCGACGTAGCGTTGCGCGAGTTCGATATGCGGCTTTTCGACGAAGCGGTCGAGCTGGTGCGCGTCGATCACGCGCTCGCTGGCCGTTTCGACTGCGGGCAGGGAAGCACCGATACGAATATAGCCGTAGCCTGTTTCGGCGCGCGACGGCACGATACCCATCGTCACGATCTGGCCGTTCGAGGCGTGCTGCACGCCTGCCGCGACGGCGGCGTGAAAACCTTCGGTGTCCGTCACGGCGTGATCGGCGGGCATCACGACCATGATGCCGTCCTGGTCCTGCGCGAGCACAGAAAGCGCCGCGATCGTCAACGCCGGTGCCGTGTCGCGCGCGCAGGGCTCGAGAATCAGGCGGCTCTGTTTGCCGCTTACGCGCAATTGCTCGGCCGTCGTGAAGCGATGTTCTTCGTTGCAGACAACGACCAGTTGCTCGGCGACGGGATAACCGGCATCGAGCCCATCGAGCCGTTGCGTCGTCGATTGCAGCAGCGAGTCTGCGCCTAGCAGACCGATCAGCTGTTTCGGATGCTGTTCGCGCGACATCGGCCACAGCCGTGTTCCCGAACCGCCAGCCAGTATCACGGGATGAACCTTGAGCTTGACGTTGAGCCGGGTTTGATTCGCCTGTCGATTGTCGACGTCTGACGCCGTAGCAGTCATGGTGATAACTCCTCGAAGCGGGATGAATGCCTTCGTTTTTATCACGTCGTAATGCGTCAATAAATCGGCATTGAATTTCTGGCGAATAATTCCAATGCAAAATGATCGTCATGCATTAACGAATAATTTCGCAATGCTGGAAAAATAGAAAATAAATCAGGTAAAAATTGACACGACACAATTCGCTGCCGAGGAATGCCGAGACTGACGGACACGCGAGCGGCATCGACTGACAGTGCAACGGAAAAAATAACACAGCAAAGGCGGGACGAATGGCGCGAAGTGTGGCGTGAATTCGCATAATCCGGCAAAAGTTACCGAATAAAATCGGAAAAAATATCGTAAATCGTGCCGATACATTTTGAGATTTTTTGCCGCCTTGCGGCCGGAATTTTAATGCCGCTTTATCTAGGCTTGTACAAGGGTATTCACTCACCGGCGCAATTCATTCGTATTCGACCGTCGATGCAAACCGCAATACGTCGAATGCGAAATGCTTTGCTTTTCCGCGTTGCCTGTTCATTCGCAAAGACGCAAAGCCGGCTGGCGAATCAAGCAGCGCACTTTTCAACGGACCGTGGATAGAACTTGATTGAACTGACAGACAAGGCGAGGGGCAGCAGATGCTGAGCGTTCTATCGAGAATCATCGACATCGGCATGGTCGCGCTTGGCGCGCTGATCGCGGCCGCGCTGCACGCAGGGCATTTCGTGTGGCTCGACGACATGCAAAGCGTGTCGCTGGCGTTCGACTGCCTGCTCGTGATCCTGTTCTTTCCGGCACTCGGCATCTATCAGTCGTGGCGGGGCAAGCCGCTGTACGACCTGCTGTGGCGTGTGTCGATGGGCTGGCTGATGGTCGAGGTGACGGGCATCCTGATGAGTTTCAGCCTGCACCGCTCGGACATGCTGTCGCGTCTGTGGCTCGCGTACTGGGCCGGCGCGAGCGTGGTGCTGCTGATCGTCACTAAGGCGCTCGTGCATGCCGTGCTGCGCGGCTTGCGCCGCGAGGGCTTCAACCAGAAGAAGGTGGCGATCGTCGGTGGCGCGCCGTACGGCAAGTTTCTGATCGAGCAGATGCGCAGCCGTCCCGAAGCCGGCTTCAGCCCCGTGCTCGTCTATGACGAGAACGACAACCGCAGCCACTACGAAGACATCGACGAGCCGGAAGCGATCGAAGGCGTGCCCGTGCAGCGCGACTACGCGGCGATGATCGACGAGATGCGCCGCCGTTCGGTGCGCGAGTTGTGGATGGCGCTGCCGATGTCGAAAGAGAAGATCATCCATCGCTTCGTGATGGAGTTCCGCAACGACTTCGTGAACATCCGCTTCATCCCGGATGTACGCAGCCTGACGCTGCTGAACCAGCCGATGGTCGATCTGCTCGGCGTACCCGCGATCAATCTCGCCGCGTCGCCGATCACGGATCTGCGCGTGCTGCCCAAGCGGATCTTCGACCGTCTATTCGCACTCGCCGCGCTGACGGCGCTCGCGCCGGTGCTGCTCGCGATTGCCGTGGCCGTGAAGCTGTCGTCGCCGGGCCCGGTGCTTTTCCGACAACGGCGCAAGGGCATCGACGGACGCGAGTTCGAGATCTTCAAGTTCCGCTCGATGAAGGTCCACCAGGAACAGGCGGGCAAGATCACCCAGGCCACGCGCCGCGATCCGCGCATCACGCCCGTCGGCGCGTTCCTGCGCCGCACCAGCCTCGACGAACTGCCGCAGTTCATCAACGTGCTGCGCGGCGAGATGTCGGTGGTCGGGCCGCGTCCGCATGCGCTCGAACACGACGACATCTACAAGGATCTGGTGAAGGGCTACATGCACCGCTACCGGATCAAGCCCGGCATCACCGGCTGGGCGCAGATCAACGGCTATCGCGGCGAAACCGACCGCATCGAAAAGATGATGGGCCGCGTGAAGCTCGATCTGTACTACATGCAGCACTGGAGCTTCTGGCTCGACATCAAGATCGTGGGCCTGACCTTCTGGAAGGGCTTCGTGGGCAGCAACGCGTACTGACGCGCGTGGCGTCCATCGGATAGAACGCCGCGCGTTCTTCATTCACTGAACCATTCAATCTCCGAGGTGTAATTCATGAACCTGACGATCGTTGGAACCGGATACGTGGGCCTCGTGACGGGTGCCTGTCTGGCAGACATCGGGCACGACGTATTCTGCCTCGACGTCGATCAGCGCAAGATCGACGTGCTGAACGACGGCGGCGTGCCGATCCATGAGCCGGGTCTGCTGGAGATCATCGCGCGCAACCGCAAGGCGGGGCGCCTGAAGTTTTCGACGGATATCGAAGCGGCCGTCGCGCATGGCGACATCCAGTTCATCGCCGTCGGCACGCCGCCCGACGAGGACGGTTCGGCCGACCTGCAATACGTGCTGGCAGCGGCGCGCAATATCGGCCGCCATATGAAGGGCTTCAAGGTGATCGTCGATAAATCGACGGTGCCCGTCGGCACTGCGCGCCGCGTCGCGCAGGCCGTGCAGGAAGAGTTGAACCAGCGCGGCCTGAAGCAGATGTTCTCGGTCGTGTCGAACCCCGAGTTCCTGAAAGAGGGCGCCGCCGTCGACGACTTCACGCGCCCGGACCGCATCATCCTCGGTTGCGACGAAGACGTGCCCGGCGAAAAGGCGCGCGAACTGATGAAGCGCCTGTACGCGCCGTTCAACCGCAATCACGAACGCACGCTGTACATGGACGTGCGTTCCGCCGAGTTCACGAAATACGCGGCCAACGCGATGCTCGCGACGCGCATCTCGTTCATGAACGACCTCGCGAATCTCGCCGACCGCGTCGGCGCCGATATCGAAGCGGTGCGCCGCGGCATGGGCTCGGACCCTCGCATCGGCTACGACTTCCTGTACGCCGGCTGCGGCTATGGCGGCTCGTGCTTCCCGAAAGACGTCCAGGCGTTGATCCGCACGGGCAGCGAGATGGGCCACAACCTGCGCATTCTCGAAGCCGTTGAAGCCGTCAACGAAACGCAGAAGAAGATCCTCGCGCACAAGATCGTCGCGCGTCTGGGCGAGGACCTGTCGGACCGCACGTTCGCCGTCTGGGGTCTGGCGTTCAAGCCCAATACCGACGACATGCGCGAAGCGCCGAGCCGCGCGCTGATCGCCGAACTGCTGGCACGCGGCGCGAAGGTCGTGGCCTATGACCCCGTCGCCGTCGACGAATCGAAGCGCGTGTTCGCGCTCGACCTGAAAGACAAGCCGCAGCATCTCGCGCGCCTCACGTTCGCGGACGAAGAAATGCAGGCGGCCCATCAGGCTGACGCGCTGGTGATCCTCACCGAATGGAAGGTCTTCAAGAGCCCGGATTTCGACAGCCTCAAGACGCTCCTGAAAACGCCGCTGATCTTCGACGGCCGCAATCTGTATGAACCGGACACGATGCGCGAGCTGGGCATCGAGTATCACGCGATTGGCCGTCAGCCCGCGCAATCCGAAGCCGCTGTCGCTTCGCTTGCTACGGCTGCTGCGCTGTAACCCCAGGCGTCATCGACTGCAAAGAGGCCGCCCATGTTCGCGAACGTTCTGATCGTCTGCCACGCCAACGTGTGCCGCTCGCCCGCTGCCGAGCGACTGTTCAAGTCGCGTCAAGACACGCGCGGCGCGCAGCCCATTGCGTTTCGCTCGGCGGGCCTGCGTGCGATCGACGGCTACGGCATGGACCCGGTGATGCGGCGTCTGCTCGAAGAACGCGGCGTGGAAAGCAGCGCGCATCGCGCACGGCGCCTGGACGGCAAGCTCGTGCGCGATGCCGACCTGATCCTCGTCACCGAACAGCGGCAAGTGAAGGACGTGGAAGCGCTCGATCCCACGTCGCGCGGCAAGGTCTATGCGCTCGGCAAGTGGAACAAGTGGGGAAGCGCCGACGTCGTCGATCCGCATGGACGCGACGAAGGCGCGTATCGCGACAGCCTCGCGCACATCGAACACCTCGTCATGGGATGGCTGGACAAAATATGCTGAAACGAAATATCACGTTATCTATTCTGCTGACGACTTTTCTGTCGGCGTGCGCGACCGCACCGGGGAATTACCTCGACACGTCGCGTCTGAAGGAAGACTCGCAGAACAAGCCGGCCGAGACGTACCCGGTCACGCTGATCGATGCCTCGGTGATCCAGAAGCAGCAGGCGCAAACGGCGGACGCCATTGCGAAGCAGGTGCTGCCGCCGCCGGGCCCGTTCGCCGATCCGACGCAGTACATCTATCACGTCGCGCCGCAGGACATTCTCGGCATCACCGTGTGGGACCACCCGGAACTGACGACGCCGAACGGCAGCACGCTCTCTTCGGGCGGCAACACCACGCAGTCGATCGGCGGTGCGTTGCAGCAGCCGTACACGCAGGCGCTGCCGGGCCAGGCTGATCCGTATGGACAGACGGTCGCGCCCGACGGCACGATCTATTTCCCGTTCGTCGGCCGCATTCGGGCGTCGGGCCGGACCACTGCGCAGATCCGCGACGAACTCGGCAAGAAGCTGATTCCGTACATCCGCGATCCGCAGGTCGACGTGCGCGTGCTGTCGTACCGCAGCCAGAAGGTGCAGGTGACGGGCGACGTGAAAACGCCGGGACCGCTCGCGCTGTCCGACGTGCCGCTCACGCTGGTCGACGCCATCACCCGCTCGGGTGGCTCGTCCGACAACGCCGATCTGCAGCGCGTGCGCCTCACGCGCAAGGGCAAGCTCTACGTGCTCGACGCGAACCGCATGCTCGACAAGGGCGATACAACGCAGAACGTGATGCTCGAACCCGGCGACATCGTGAACGTGCCGGACCGCAGCGACACGCGCATCTTCGTGATGGGCGAAGTGAAGTCGCCCGTCCCCGTGCCGATGAACAAGGGCGAACTGACGATTGCCGATGCGCTCACGCAGGCGGGCGGCATTCTCGACACCGACGCGAACCCGCGCCAGATCTACGTGATGCGCGGCATGAAGGACAAGCCGACCACGCCCGACGTGTATCGCCTCGACATGACGCAGCCCGACGCGATCATGCTGTCGTCGCAATTCCAGTTGCAGCCGATGGACGTGGTGTACGTGGGCACGGCCGCATCGACGACATTCAACCGCGTGTTGCAACAGGTCCTGCCGACGGTGCAGACGCTGTTCTACCTGAAGCAGCTGACGCGCTGATGTCCTGACGTCTCATTGCAGTTGCAATGCCTCAACCGCTGCCGGCATCCCGGCGCTTCGCATCTGGAACACGAACGGATGCAACGCACCGGATGCCGCTGGCGACCCGACCCGGGTCAACCCTGAGCACTCAAGCGAGTATCCAAGTGAGCACTCAAGCCAATCCCCATCTGGCCATGCAGGCCAGAACCGAAGAAGAGGACGTGGTCCTCGGCCAACTGCTACAGGTGATCATCGACGACATCTGGTGGCTGATCGGCATCGCCGCGACCATCATCGCGATTGCCGGCTTCTACTGCTATGTCGCGAAGCCCGTGTATTCGGCCGATGCGCACGTGCGCGTGGAAACGTCGGACAACACGTCGCAAGCGCTCACGCAGACGCAAACGGGCGCGACGATCTCGACGGGACAGTCGACGATCCCCACCGACGCCGAGATCGAAATGATCAAGAGCCGCGGCGTGGTTGCGCCCGTGGTTCACGACATGAAGCTGAACTTCTCGATCGCGCCGAAGACGATTCCCGTGCTCGGCAGCCTCGCTGCGCGCCTCGCGACGCCGGGCCAGCCCGCGAAGCCGTGGCTCGGCCTCGGCTCGTATGCGTGGGGCGGCGAAGTGGCCGACGTCGATTCGCTCGACGTGACACCTGAGCTCGAAGGCCAGAAGCTGGTCCTCACCACGCTCGACAACGAACGCTACACGCTGATGACGCCCGACGGCCAACTGCTGCTGCGCGGCCAGGCAGGCCAGCGGGAGCAGGGCGGTGGCGTCACGATGCTGGTCAACAAGCTCGTCGCGCGGCCCGGCACGCAGTTCACGGTGATGCGCGCGAACGACCTCGACGCGATCGCCGCGTTCCAGTCCGCCATCAACGTGCAGGAGCAGGGCAAACAGACGGGCGTGATCTCGATCTCGCTCGAAGACCAGAGCCCCGAGCACGCGGCCGCCGTCGCCAATGCGCTTGCGCAGTCGTATCTGCTGGAGCACATCCGCACCAAGCAGGCCGATGCGAGCCGGATGCTCGACTTCCTGAAAAGCGAAGAGCCGCGCCTGAAGTCCGATCTCGAACGCGCGGAAGCGGCGTTGACGGCGTATCAGAGCAAGAGCGGCTCGATCAACGCGAGCGACGAAGCGAAGGTCTATCTGGAAGGCAGCATCCAGTACGAGCAGCAGATTTCGG